>JBHJOA010000028.1:0-102261 GCA_050330205.1 Kiloniellaceae bacterium | reverse complement strand
TCCTCCTTGGAGCGCATGGAGCGCGACTTCCCGGTCATGCCGTCGAACAGGCGCGTCTCCTGCACGATCTCGCCGCCGTCCTCCAGCACCTGGATCTGGCGCCGCGCCTCCTGCTCGATGGCCTGCTGCACGAAGCGGATGGAGTTGACGTTCTTGGTCTCCGTGCGCGTGCTCAGCGGTTCGCCGGGACGGCGCACCGAGAGGTTCACGTCGGCGCGCATCGAGCCTTCGTCCATGTTGCCGTCGCAGGTGCCGAGATAGCGCAGGATGGTGCGCAGCTTGCGCAGGTAGGCCCCCGCCTCCTCCGCCGAGCGCATGTCGGGCTTGGAGACGATCTCCATCAGCGCCACGCCCGAGCGGTTGAGGTCGATGTAGGACTGCGTCGGATGCTGGTCGTGGATCGACTTGCCGGCATCCTGCTCCAGGTGCAGCCGCTCGATGCCGACCTCGCGGGTCGCGCCGTCTTCCAGGTCGAGAACGATGGTGCCCTCGCCGACGATGGGATGCAGGTACTGCGAGATCTGGTAGCCCTGCGGCAGGTCGGCGTAGAAGTAGTTCTTGCGCTCGAACACCGAGGTCAGGTTGATCTGCGCCTTCAGGCCCAGCCCGGTGCGCACCGCCTGCTCGACGACGTAGCGGTTCAGCACCGGCAGCATGCCCGGCATGGCCGCGTCGACCAGCGAGACCTGGCTGTTGGGCGCCGCCCCGAACGCCGTCGAGGCGCCGGAGAACAGCTTCGACTCGGAGATCACCTGGGCATGGACCTCCAGCCCGATAACCATCTCCCACTCGCCCGTCTTACCCTTGATCGTCGCTGCCATCTCTCGTCTCCGAACCACACCTTCATTCTCTGTTGTCATTGCCGGGCTCGTCCCGGCAATCCATCTCGACGCCCGCACCGGCCTTGCGAGCCGATGAATGGACCCGCGGAACAAGTCCGAGGGTGACAACCGGGGGCGGTCGCACCGCCTTGTCCCCACTTCATCTGTCATGCTCGGGCTTGTCCCGAGCATCCAGGGCAACCGCACCGTCGCCCGCCCCCCACTTCACTGTCATTGCCGGGCTCGTCCCGGCAATCCATCTCGACGCCCGCACCGGCCTTGCGAGCCGATGAATGGACCCTCGGAACAAGTCCGAGGGTGACAACCGGGGACGGGTCGCACCGACCCTGCCACCACACTCCACCTGTCATGCTCGGGCTTGTCCCGAGCATCCAGGGCAACAGCACCGTCGCCCGCCCCTGGACCCTCGGAACAAGTCCGACGGTGACGGCAGGAGCCGCGGCTACAGCCGCCGCTCGTAGATCACCCGCCCGGTGCTTTCGAAACCGCGCGCCCGGTACCACGGCGCCAGGTCGTCCTTGGCCTGGGCGTGCGGCGTCAGCACGATCTCCACGTCGCGGCAGCCGCGCGCCCGGGCCCAGGCGACGCCCGCCTCCATCAGCGCCGAGGCGACGCCGCGTCCGCGCCAGTCCGCATCGACGTAGATGTCCTCCAGTTCCGCGTAGAGTCCCGCCTCCAGCCCGAAGGCGCTGCTCATCGCCGCCGCGCCCACCGCCGCAACGCCGCCCACCGCCACGCCGCCGCCGAAGGTCCCGCCGCCGCCAAAGGCAATGAACGCGGCCGTGTCCTCGCGCGCCAGGATCTGTCGCAGGTTGCCGGCGACGACGCCGACCGCGTCGTCGAAGCCCTCCTCGCGGTAGAAGCGCTCGAACAGCGGCAGCAGGGCGTCGAAGTCCGCCGGCCCGGCCTGCCGTACCGTCACCTCCGCGATCGCCGCCTCGGACGACATGGCCGCTACGCCGCCAGGAAGGCGGGCTCGGCCGCGAAGGCCGCCGCCTCTTCCAGCACGCCCGCCACCCGGAACACGGTCTCCTCGTCGAAGGCCTTGCCGAGCAGTTGCAGGCCGAGCGGCAGGCCGTCGGCCGAAAGCCCCGCCGGGATCGAGATGCCCGGCAGTCCGGCCAGCGAGGCGGGCACCGTGAAGACGTCGTTCAGGTACATGGCGATGGGGTCGTCCATCTTGTCGCCCATGCCGAAGGCCGGCGAGGGCGCCGTCGGCGTCAGGATGGCGTCGACCTTTTCGTAGGCCTGGGCGAAGTCGCGCGCGATCAGGCTGCGCACCCGGCGCGCCTTATTGTAGTAGGCGTCGTAATAACCGGCGGAGAGCACGTAGGTGCCGATCAGGATGCGGCGCTGCACCTCGGCGCCGAAGCCCTTGCCGCGCGTCGCCTCGTACATCTCGTCCAGCGTCCTGCCCTCTTCGCGCAGGCCGTAGCGCACGCCGTCGTAGCGCGCCAGGTTCGACGACGCCTCCGCCGGCGCGATGATGTAGTAGGTCGGCAGCGCGTAGTGCGTGTGCGGCAGGGAAATCTCCACCGCCTCGGCGCCGGCCGCCTCCAGCCACGCGATGCCCTGTTGCCAGAGCGCGTCGATCTCCGCCGGCATGCCGTCGATGCGGTACTCCTTGGGAATGCCGATCTTCATGCCCTTGACGTCGCCGGTCATCGCCGCTTCGTAGTCGGGCACCGCGACGTTCACCGAAGTCGAATCCTTGGGGTCGAAGCCGGCCATGGCGCGCAGCAGGATCGCCGAATCGCGCACGCTGCGCGCCATCGGCCCCGCCTGGTCGAGCGACGAGGCGAAGGCGACGATGCCCCAGCGCGAGCAGCGCCCGTAGGTCGGCTTGATGCCGACGATGCCGCAGAAGGCGGCCGGCTGGCGGATCGAGCCGCCGGTGTCCGTCCCCGTCGCGCCCAGCACGCAGCGCGCCGCCACCGCCGCCGCCGAGCCGCCGGAGGAGCCGCCCGGCACCAGCGGCCGGTTGTCGCCGGTCTTGCGCCAGGGGTTCTCGACGCCGCCGTAGAAGCTCGTCATGTTGGAGGAGCCCATGGCGAACTCGTCCAGGTTGGTCTTGCCCAGCAGCACCGCGCCGGCGTCCCACATGTTCCGGCTCACGGTCGACTCGTAGGTCGGGTGGAAGCCGTCGAGAATGTGCGAGCCCGCCGTGGTCAGCACGCCCTCGGTGCAGAACAGGTCCTTCACGCCGATGGGGATGCCCTCGAGAATGCCGGGCGCGCCGGCCTTGCGCCTGCTGTCGGAGGCCGCGGCCATCTCCAGCGCCTTCTCCGGCGTCTCGGTGATGAAGGCGTTCAGCGGCCGTGCCGCCTCGACGGCGGCGATGTGCGCCTCGGTCAGTTCCCTGGAGGAGATCTCGCCCTTGGCCAGCAGGTCGCGGGCGCCGGCGAGGGTCAGCTTCGTCAGCTCGCTCATTATTCGACCACCTTCGGCACGGCGTAGAAGCCGTGCGCGGCTTCCGGCGCGTTGGCCGTCACGCGGTCGGGGTAGCCGCCGTCGGTCACCGCGTCGTCGCGCAGCGGCAGCTTCATGGACACCACGGAGGTCATCGGCTCGACGCCCTCGGTGTCCAGCTCGGAAAGCTGCTCGATCCAGCCGAGGATGTTGGACAGCTCCTTGGCCAGCGATTCCTTGTGGCTCTCGTCGACGCGAACGCGCGCCAGTCTCGCGATCTTCGCGACAGTTTCCTTGTCGACCGACATCGGCCCGAACCCTCATTTCCGGAAAAGCCCCGCCCGCCGCCGAGGGGCGCCGGAGCCGTCAAAAACCGCCGGAACCTACCACCCGCCCCGACCGCTCGCAAGGTCGCGGCCCACCCCGCAACCGCCCGGATTCGGCCATCGCGCGGCGCGCCCGCAACAGCGGCGCGCCCCGCCCCCCGCCTGGCAGCCTCGGGCTCATCCCGAAGGTCCAGGGCCGTTCCACCGAGCGCTCGCCCTGGATGCTCGGAACAAGTCCGAGCATGACGGTTGGGGCGTTGGCCACGGCGGTGCGTCCCCACGCGGAACGCCACCCTCGGGCTCGTCCCGAGGGTCCAGGGCCGCGTGACGGAGCGCTCGCCCTGGATGCTCGGATCAAGTCCGAGCATGACGGTTGGGGGGTGGCCATGGCAGTGCGTTCCCACGCGGAACGTCACCCTCGGGCTTGTCCCGAGGGCCCAGGGCCATTCGGCCGAGCGCTCGCCCTGGATGCTCGGAACAAGTCCGAGCATGACGGTTGGAGGGGTGGCCATGGCAGTGCGTTCCCACGCGGAACGTCACCCTCGGGCTCGTCCCGAGGGCCCAGGGCCGCGTGACGGAGCGCTCGCCCTGGATGCTTGGAACAAGCCCGAGCATGACAGTTGGGGCGTTGGCAATGGCGGTGCGTCCCCACACCGAACGTCACCCTCGGGCTCGTCCCGAGGGCCCATCCATCGGCTCGCAACGACCGGCGACCCGCCCCGCCTTGCCGCCCTCCCGGCGGCTGCCTATAAGGGAGCCACCGCCGACCAGGGACCTGCCGCGCCATGCATCTCGCCGTCACGGATCTGCCCGCCCGGCTGCAGCGCGGCGAGCGCCTGCTGGGGCTCGATCCCGGCAGCAAGACCATCGGCGTCGCCGTCTCCGACTCGGCCCTGAAGGTCGCCTCGCCGCTGGAGACCATCAAGCGCGGCAAGTTCGCCGACGACGCCCGCCGCCTCGCCGAGATCTGCCGCGACTACCGCATCGGCGGACTCGTCATCGGCCTGCCGGTGAACATGGATGGCTCCGAAGGGCCGCGCTGCCAGTCGGTGCGCCAGCTCGCCCGCAACCTCACCGAAAAGGCCGGCTTCGCCCAGCCCATCGCGTTCTGGGACGAGCGCCTGTCGACGGCGGCGGTGGAGCGCTTCCTGGTCGACGAGGCCGACATGACCCGCAAGCGCCGCGCCGAGGTGGTCGACAAGATGGCCGCCGCCTACATCCTGCAGGGCGCCCTCGACGCCATCGCCCGTCAGACTCCTCCGGGCGCCGAGAGCTGAATGCAGGCCCTCGCCACCGCCGTCCTGCCGGTCTTCCTGCTGATCCTGCTCGGCTTCGGGCTGCGCCGCCGCGGCTGGATCGCCGACGGCTTCTGGGAGCCGGCCGAGCGGCTCTGCTACTTCTTCCTGCTGCCGGCCCTGCTGGTCACCTCGCTCGCCGGCGCCGACTTCGCCAGCCTGCCGGCCGCCGCCATGGCCGGCGCCGTGGTGCTCGCCATCGTCGCCATGAGCGGGCTGCTGCTGGTCTTCCAGCTCGCCACGGGCGGCGACGGCCCGGCCTTCACCGCCCTGCTGCAGACCTCGATTCGCCCCAACACCTACATCGGCCTGTCGATCCCCTTCGCCCTCTACGGCGAGGCCGGCCTCACCATCGCCGCCCTCATCGTCGCCGCGGTGGTGCCGACGGTGAACCTCATCTCGGTGGCGGCGCTGGTGCGCTTCGGCGGTCCCTACACCGGGCGCAACCCCAGCCTGACGCGGGCGCTGCTGCTCAATCCGCTGATCCTCGCCTGCCTCGCCGGCCTGGCCCTCAATCTGAGCGGCCTCGGCCTGCCGCCGGTGGCGGCGGAGACCCTGGCGATCCTCGCCCGCGCCGCCCTGCCGCTGGCGCTGCTGGCGGTCGGCGCCGGCCTCGACCTCGGCGCCGCCCGGGCCAGCGGCACGCGGGTCGGCGCCGCGGTGGCGCTGAAGCTGGCCGGCCTGCCGCTGCTCACCGCCGCCACCTGCTGGCTGCTCGGCGTCGACGGCGTCGCCTGGAGCGTCGCCATGCTGTTCAACGCCCTGCCGACCGCCACCAGCGCCTACATCCTGGCCCGCCAGATGGGCGGCGCGCCGGCCCTGGTCGCCAACATCCTGACCGTGCAGACCCTGGCCGCCGCCCTCACCCTGCCGCTGCTGGTGCTGCTGATCGCCTGACATCGAGGCGGCACTTGACCGGCCCCCCCTTGACCGGCCCGTCCCGTGGCGGCACAACCGGAACCCTTGTTGTCGCCGCTGAGGAATCCCGCCGCATGACCGCTCCGCTCACCGGACTGCGGGTCTTCGACCTGACCCGCATCCTGGCCGGCCCGACCTGTACCCAGCTGTTGGGCGACCTCGGCGCCGAGGTGATCAAGATCGAACGCCCCGGCCAGGGCGACGACACCCGCAAGTGGGGGCCGCCCTTCGTGCCCGGTCCCGACGGCGAGGAGACCACGGAGAGCGCCTACTACCTCTCCGCCAACCGCAACAAGCGCTCGGTCGCCATCGACATCTCCAAGCCCGAGGGCCAGGCGCTGGCGCGCGAGCTGATCGGCTACTGCGACATCCTGGTGGAGAACTACAAGGTCGGGAACCTGGCCCGCTACGGCCTCGCCTACGACGACCTCAAGGCCAGCCACCCCGGCCTCATCTACTGCTCGATCACCGGCTTCGGCCAGACCGGCCCCTACGCGCCGCGCGCCGGCTACGACTACCTGGCCCAGGGCATGGGCGGCATCATGAGCCTCACCGGCGAGCCCGAGGGCGAGCCGGTGAAGGTCGGCGTCGGCATCGCCGACCTCATGTGCGGCATGTACGCCGTCTCCGCCATCCTGGCGGCGCTGCACTACCGCGGCATGACCGGCATCGGCCAGCACATCGACCTCGGCCTGCTCGACACCCAGGTCGCCTGGCTCACCTACGAGGGCCTCAACTACCTGACCTCCGGCCAGGTGCCCAAGCGCCAGGGCAGCGAGCATCCCAACATCGTGCCCTACAAGGTGATGCCCTGCGCCGACGGCTACTTCATCCTGGCGGTCGGCAACGACGGCCAGTTCGCCCGCTTCTGCACCTTCGCCGGCTGCCCGGAGCTGGCCGAGGACGAGCGCTTCGTCACCAATGCCCTCAGGGTGAAGAACCGCGTCGCGCTCTACGAGATCCTGCCGGAGATCACCCGCCAGCGTACCCAGAAGGCCTGGGTCGACGGCCTCGCCGAGCTGGCGGTGCCGGCCGGGCCGGTGAACACCCTCGACCAGGTTTTCGCCGATCCGCAGGTGCTGGCCCGCGACATGAAGATCTCCATGCCCTACCGCGGCAGCCGCGACGGCAAGGTCGACCTCATCGGCAACCCGATCCGCTTCTCCGAGACTCCGGTCGAATACCGATTCGCGCCGCCGCGCGCCGGCCAGGACAGCGACGCCGTGCTCGAGGAACTGCTCGACATCGGCCCCGAGGAGCGCGCCCGCCTGCGCGGCAAGGGCATCATCTAGGCCTCCGGACGCTTTTCCCCGGCGCCCCGGCGACTGCGGCTTGCCCCCCGGCGGGCGGGGTGTCATAAGACGGCTTTAATGACCCCGGCGCACGGCACCCCGGCCTTCGATGGCTACCGCCACCGTCACCTCCTCGGCATCGAGGGGCTGACGGCGAGCGAGATCCTCTTCCTGCTCGACCTCTCCGACGGCTACGTCGATCTCAACCGCGGCGAGGACAAGAAGAAGGATCTCCTGGCCGGCCGGACGGTCATCAATCTTTTCTTCGAAAGTTCAACGCGTACCAGGACGTCCTTCGAGCTGGCTGCGAAGCGTCTCGGCGCCGATGTCATCAACATGTCGGTGGCCTGGTCGTCGATCAAGAAGGGCGAGACCCTGATCGACACGGCGATGACCCTGAACGCCATGCACCCCGACGTGCTGGTGGTGCGCCACCCGGATGCCGGCGCCGTCCAGCTGCTCGCCGAGAAGATGAACTGCGCCGTCATCAACGGCGGCGACGGCAGCCACGAGCATCCGACCCAGGCGCTGCTGGACGCCCTCACCATCCGCCGCCGCCTCGGCACCATCGAGGGCCTGCGCGTCGCCATCTGCGGCGACATCGCCCACAGCCGCGTCGCCCGCTCCAACATCCACCTGCTGACCACGCTGGGCGCCCGCGTGCGGCTCATCGCGCCGCCGACCCTGATGCCGAGCCGCGTCGAGCGCATGGGCGTCGAGACCTTCACCGACATGCGCAAGGGCCTCGAGGACTGCGACATCGTGATGATGCTGCGCCTGCAGACCGAGCGCATGCAGGGCAGCTACGTGCCCTCGACCCGCGAGTACTTCCACTTCTTCGGCCTCGACCAGGACAAGCTGCAGGCCGCCAAGCCGAACGCCCTCATCATGCACCCCGGGCCGATGAACCGCGGCGTCGAGATCGACAGCGAGCTGGCCGACGACATCCACCGCTCGGTGATCCGCGAGCAGGTCGAGATGGGCGTCGCCGTGCGCATGGCCTGCCTGCAGACCCTGAACCACAATCTGCACGAGGCGCGCCGCCGCCAGCAGCAGGCCGCCCAGTGAGCGGCGCCGACTTGAAAGATACCCCGTGACCGCTCCCGCCCCGAAGCATCGCACCGTCTACGTCAACGCGCGCCTGCTGGACCCGGCCAGCGGCCTCGACGTCCGCGGCGCCCTGCTGACCGAGGACGGCCGGATCACCGACCTGGGCCCGGATCTGTTCCGGGAAGGCGTGCCGGCCGGCCTGCAGAAGGTCGACTGCGGCGGCGCCTGTCTGGCGCCCGGCCTGGTCGACATGCGGGTGCAGATCCGCGAGCCGGGCGAGGAGCACAAGGAGACCATGGACAGCGCCGGGCGCGCCGCGGCCGCCGGCGGCGTCACCTCCATGGTCGCCCTGCCCAACACCGAGCCGGTGATCGACGACGTCGCCGGCGTCGAGTTCATCGCCCGGCGCGCCCGCGAGGCCAAGCGCGTCAAGGTCTACACCTACGCCGCCGTGACCCGGAACCTCGAGGGCCGCGAGCTGACCGAGATGGGCCTGCTGGCGGAAAGCGGCGCCGTCGCCTTCACCGACGGCCTGAAAGCGGTGGAGAATCCCCAGGTGATGCGCCGGGCGCTGGCCTACGCCACCACCTTCGGCCACCTCATCGTGCAGCACCCGGAGGAGCCGAGCCTGGCCGGTGGCGCCATGAACGGCGGCGAGATGGCCACCCGACTCGGCCTGCCCGGAATTCCCAAGCTGGCCGAGGTGATGATGATCGAGCGCGACCTGCGCCTGGTCGAGATGACCGGCGGACGCTACCACGCGGCGCACATCTCCACGGCCGAGAGCGTCGAGGCGATCCGCCGCGCCAAGGCACGCGGCCTGAACGTCACCTGCGACACCGCCCCGCACTACTTCGCCCTCAACGAGTTCGCGGTCGCCGACTACCGCACCTTCGCCAAGGTCTCGCCGCCGCTGCGCGGCGAGGACGACCGCCAGGCCATCCTCGAGGCCGTCGCCGACGGCACCATCGACGCTGTCGCCAGCGACCACAGCCCGCACGACGTGGAATCGAAGCGTCTGCCCTTCGCCATCGCCGAGCCCGGCATCGTCGGCCTGGAAACGCTGCTGCCGCTGACCCTGCAGATCTACCACGCCGGCAAGGCCGGGCTGCTCGACCTGCTGGCGCGGCTGTCGCTGCGGCCGGCGGAGATCCTGGGGCTGAAGGCCGGGCGGCTGGCCAAGGGCATGCCGGCGGACCTGGTGATCTTCGATCCCGAGCGGGCCTGGAAGATCGAGCCGGACGGCTTCGCCAGCAAGTCCAAGAACAGCCCCTTCGAGGGCCTGCCGGTGCAGGGCCGGGTGCGCCGCACCGTGGTCGACGGCCGCAGCCTCTTCGAAGCGGCCTGACGGCGGCGCCGCGGCCATGCCCGATCCGATCTCCTGGGAATTTGCCTGGCCCTACCTGCTGGCGGCACTGGCCAGCGGCTACCTGCTGGGCTCGATCCCCTTCGGCCTGGTCCTGACCCGCATGGCAGGGCTCGGCGACGTGCGGCAGATCGGCTCCGGCAACATCGGCGCCACCAACGTGCTGCGCACGGGCCGCAAGGGCCTCGCCGCCGCCACCCTGCTGCTGGACGGCGGCAAGGGCGCCGCCGCCGTGCTCATCGCCAAGCTGTGGGGGCCCGACATGGCCCTGGTCGCCGGCTTCGGCGCCGTCATCGGCCACCTCTTCCCGGTCTGGCTCGGCTTCAAGGGCGGCAAGGGCGTGGCGACCACCCTGGGCGTGCTGCTGGGGCTGTCGCCGCTGCTGGGCGCCGCCTCCTGCCTCGTCTGGCTCATCGTCGCCTTCGTAACCCGCTACTCCTCCCTGGCGGCCCTGGTCGCCGTCGCCGCGGCGCCGCTGGTGAGCTGGTTCCTGCTCGCCGACCTGCAGATGGTCGAGCTGACCGCCGCCCTGGCCGCCCTCGTCTGGCTGCGCCACCACGAGAACATCCGCCGCCTGCTCAGCGGCCAGGAATCCAAGATCGGCGGCAAGAAGGGCTAAGTTCCAGGATAAGAATCAGGGCGCAACATCTTATCCACAAATAAAACTGTCACCCTCGGGCTTGACCCGAGGGTCCAGGGGCAGGCGTCGAAGCGCTTGCCCTGGATGCTCGGCTCGATGGCCGAGCATGACAGTCGGTGTAGTGGCACCGGCGGTGCGCCCCTCCTCCAAGGCCCTTGACCTTCAGCGCCCCGCGCGACGATTTTAAGGCGATGGCGGAGGCGGCAACTAAACCCCTGAGCGATGACCAGCGGCTCGACTGGCTGCGGCTCATCCGTTCGGAGAACGTCGGCCCCGTCGTCTTCCGCCAGCTCCTGGAGCGCTACGGCAGCCCGGCGGCCGCCCTGGAGGCGCTGCCGGACCTCGCCCGCCGGGCCGGGGCCAAACGCAAGATCCGCCTCTGCGGCCCTGGCGAGGCCGAGTCCGAGCTGAAGGCCACCCGCAAGGCTGGTGTGAACCTGATCGCGCTCTGCGAACCCGGCTATCCGGCCCTGCTGGCGGCCCTCGACGACGCCCCGCCGCTGCTCTGCCTGCTCGGGCGCGCCGAGGCGCTGGCGCTGCCCGCCGTCGGCATCGTCGGCGCCCGCAACGCCTCGGCCAACGGCCGCCGCCTGGCCGGGCGCTTGGCCGCCGACCTCGCCGAGGCGGGCTTCGCGGTGGCCTCCGGCCTCGCCCGCGGCATCGACACGGCCGCGCATAGCGGCTGCCTGCCGCGGCCGACCATCGCCGTGGTGGCCGGCGGCGTCGACGTAATCTACCCGCCGGAGAACGACGGCCTGCACCGGGAAATCCGCGAGAACGGCGCGGTCGTCTCGGAGATCCCGCTGGGCGTGACCCCGCAGGCGCGCCACTTCCCGCGCCGCAACCGCCTGATTTCCGGCCTCTCCCTGGGCGTCGTCGTGGTCGAGGCGGCCAAGCGTTCCGGCTCGCTGATCACCGCGCGCTGCGCCGGCGACCAGGGCCGCGAGGTCTTCGCCGTGCCCGGCTCGCCCCTCGACCCGCGCGCCGGCGGCTGCAACCGCCTGATCCGCGACGGCGCCACCCTGATCGAATCGGCGGCCGACGTGCTGGAGGTGCTGGCCCCGCTCAGGCGGCCGGCGGCGGCCTCCCACAGCCTCGTCCGGGCGCTGCCGCCGGCGCCGGAGCCCGGCAATGCCGAGCGCGCGGCGATCGAGGAACTGCTCGGCGCCGAGCCCATCCAGGTGGACGACGTGGCGCGCCAGAGCGGCCTGCCGATCGCCGCCGTCCACGGCGTTCTGCTGGAACTGGAGCTGGCCGGAAGGGTCGAACGCCACCCGGGCAACCGGTTTGCGCGGCTTTACAAAGCCCCCGCCGACCCTTTATGACGACGGGCCCCGTCGGTCTGCAGTGCCAGCCGGCGGCTTCCGCCCTCCCTTGCGGCCATCGGGCAAGGGATCGAACCGACGCCACCTCGCCCCGTTAGGAAGTTGGTAAGGAACCCGAGCGAAGTATCCGCGCCTCATGAACGTCGTCGTCGTTGAATCGCCCGCCAAGGCGAAAACCATCAACAAGTACCTGGGCAAGGACTTTCACGTGCTGGCCAGCTACGGCCACGTGCGCGATCTGCCGGCCAAGGACGGCTCGGTGCGCCCCGACGAGGACTTCTCCATGAGCTGGCAGGTCGACGAGCGCGGCGAAAAGCGCCTGCGCGAAATCGCCGACGCCGTGCGCAACAGCCAGCGCCTCTACCTGGCGACCGACCCCGACCGCGAGGGCGAGGCGATCTCCTGGCACATCGTCGACGAGCTGAAGCGCCGCAAGGTGCTGGACGGCGTCGAGATCGAGCGCGTCGTTTTCAACGAGATCACCAAGAAGGCCGTGGTCGAGGCCTTCCAGCATCCGCGCCGCCTCAACCAGGAACTGATCGACGCCTACATGGCGCGCCGAGCCCTCGACTACCTCGTCGGCTTCACCCTCTCGCCGGTGCTGTGGCGCAAGCTGCCGGGCAGCCGCTCGGCCGGGCGCGTGCAGTCGGTGGCGCTGCGCCTCATCTGCGAGCGCGAGGCGGAGATCGAGGCCTTCCGCGCGCGCGAGTACTGGTCTATCGACGTCAACCTGGAGAACCCGGAAGGCGCCGCCTTCACCGCGCGGCTGACCCACCTCGCCGGCGCCAAGCTCGACAAGTTCGACCTGCCCGACGAGGCCACCGCCAAGGCCGCGGCGGCGAAGCTGGAGAGCGCCGCCCGCCTCGCCGTCGCCCAGGTCGAACGCAAGCAGACGAAGCGCAATCCCTATCCGCCCTTCACCACCTCGACGCTGCAGCAGGAAGCCTCGCGCAAGCTCGGCTTCAGCGCGACGCGCACCATGCGGGTGGCACAGCGGCTCTACGAGGGCATCGACATCGGCGGCGAGACCGTCGGCCTCATCACCTACATGCGTACCGACGGCGTGACCCTGGCGCAGGAGGCCCTCGACGGCGCCCGCGCGCTGATCGCCGGCGACTACGGCGACGCCTACCTGCCCTCGGCGCCGCGCCAGTACAAGTCGAAGCAGAAGAACGCGCAGGAAGCCCACGAGGCGATCCGCCCGACCGACCTCTTCCGCCGCGCCAAGGACATGCGCGCCCACCTCGACGACGACGGGCGCCGGCTCTACGAACTGATCTGGAACCGCACCGTCGCCTGCCAGATGGCCAGCGCCGAACTCGACCAGGTGGCGGTCGACATCGACGTCGACGGGCAGGTGGCGCGGCTGCGCGCCACCGGCTCGATCGTCACCTTCGACGGCTTCCTGAAGCTCTACCAGGAAGACAAGGACGACAAGATCGCCGACGGCGAGGACGACAGCCCCGGCGACCGCCGCCTGCCGAAGCTCACCGAAGGCGATGCGGTGACCCGCCGCGCGGTCCTGCCGGAGCAGCACTTCACCCAGCCGCCGCCGCGCTACAGCGAGGCGAGCCTGGTGAAGAAGATGGAGGAGCTCGGCATCGGCCGGCCCTCCACCTACGCCTCTATCCTGCAGGTGCTGCAGGATCGCGACTACGTGCGCCTCGACCGCCGCCGCTTCGTGCCGGAGGACCGCGGCCGCCTGGTCGTCGCCTTCCTCGCCAGCTTCTTCGAGCGCTACGTGCAGTACAACTTCACCGCCGAGATGGAGGAGAAGCTCGACGACATCTCCGGCGGGCGCGTCGACTGGCGCCGCGTGCTGCGCGACTTCTGGGACGCCTTCAAGACCTCGGTCGCCGGCGCCAGCGATCTCTCCATCACCGAGGTGATCGACTGCCTCGACCGCGATCTCGGCCCGCACTTCTTTCCGGAGGACCCCGAGCACCCGGACCGCAACCCGCGTGCCTGCCCCGCCTGCAAGGAAGGCCGCCTCGGCCTGCGCCTCGGCCGCAACGGCGGCTTCATCGGCTGCTCGAACTATCCGGAATGCCGCTACACCCGCCCGCTCGCCGTGCCCGGCGGCGAGGAGGACCACGGCATCGACCTCACCAACCCGGTGCCGCTCGGCAGCGACCCGCAGAGCGGCAAGGAGGTCTCCCTGCGCAAGGGTCCCTTCGGCGTCTACCTGCAGCTCGGCGAGGCCGAGGGCGACGAGAAGCCGAAGCGCGCCTCGCTGCCGAAGAACCTGCCGCCGGCGGAGGTCGGCCTCGACAAGGCGCTGGCCCTGCTCGCCCTGCCCCGCGAGGTCGGCCCGCATCCCGACGACGGCAAGCAGATATCCGCCGGCATCGGCCGCTACGGCCCGTATGTGAAGCACGGTTCCACCTACCGCTCGCTGACCGAGGGCGACGACGTTCTCACCATCGGCCTGAACCGCGCCGTCGCCCTGATCGCCGAGGCGCCGGCGCGCGGCGCGGCGGCCGGCCGCCAGCTCGGCCAGCATCCCGAGGACGGCAAGGTGGTGAGCCAGGGCAAGGGCCGCTTCGGCCCCTACGTGAAGCACGGCAAGCTCTACGCCACCATCCCCGGCGAGATCGAACCGGAGAGCGTGACCCTCGAGCAGGCGCTGGTACTGCTGAAGGCGCAGGCCGAGAAGAAGGCGGCCAAGGGCGGCGGCAAGAAGGCGCCCGCCAAGAAAGCCCCGGCAAAAAAGGCGACAAAGAAGAAGGCGACGAAAAAGAAGGCCGCCGCGAAGAAGAAGGCCCCGGCCAAGAACGCGGCGGCCAAGAAGGCGGCCGCCAAGAAGACGGCCGCCAAGAAAACGCCCGCCGACGAACCGGCGGCCGACTGACCTTGGCCGCCAAGAAGGATCCGGCCGACCCCGGCCAGCCGGACACCGACCCCGGCAAGCCGGACAGGGCCTCCTCCACACCCTTCCCCAGCAAGGAACAGGTTCTCGCGTTCATCGCCGAGAGCGCCGAGCCCGTCGGCAAGCGCGAGATCGCGCGCGCCTTTCGCATCAAGGGCAGCAACGACCGCATCCGCCTGAAGGCGCTGCTGAAGGAGCTGCGCCAGGACGGCAAGCTCGAGAAACAGCCGTCGCGCCGCCACGCCGCGCCCGGGCGCCTGCCCAACGTGCTGGTGGTCGAGGTGTCGGGAATGGACGAGGACGGCGAACTGCTGGCCCGCCCCACCGTCTGGGAAGAGGAAAAGGGCGCGCCGCCGCGCATCTACATGGCGCCGGAAAAGCACAGCCGCGCGCTGCTGGCCATGGGCGAGCGGGCCCTGGTCCGCCTCAAGCTCGGCGACGACGGCAACTACGAAGCCCAGGTCATCCGCAAGCTCGACCGGCCGCCGCAGCGCGTGCTCGGCGTCTACGAGACGGGCAGCGAGGGCGGCCGCCTGCGGCCGACCGACCGCCGCGCCAAGAAGGACTTCATCCTGCGCGCCGCCGATGCCGGCGGCGCCGCGCCCGGCGAACTGGTGCTGGCGGAGATCCTGCCGGCGCGGCGCCAGCGCGACAGCCTCGGCCTGCGCAGCGTGCGGGTGCTGGAGCGTCTCGGCCAGGGCGACGACCCCCGCTCGCTGAGCCTCATCACCCTGCACGAGCACGGCCTCATCAGCGAGTTTCCGCAAAAGGCCATCGCCGAGGCCGAGGCCGCCACCGCGGCGCCGCTCGGCCGCCGCCAGGATCTGCGCGACATCCCGCTGGTCACCATCGACGGCGCCGATGCGCGCGACTTCGACGACGCGGTCTTCGCCGAACCCGACGACGATCCGAAGAACCCCGGCGGCTGGCACCTGCTGGTCGCCATCGCCGACGTCGCCCACTACGTGCGGTCCGGCAGCGCACTCGACCGCGCCGCCTACGCCCGCGGCAACTCGACCTACTTCCCCGACCGCGTGCTGCCGATGCTGCCGACGGCGCTGTCCAACGGCTGGTGCTCGCTGAACCCGCGCGAGGACCGTCCCTGCATGGCGGTCCACCTGTGGATCGACGCCGAAGGCAACGAGCGCGGGCATCGTTTCGTGCGCGGCCTGATGCGTTCCGCGGCGCGCCTCACCTACGAGGAAGTGCAGGCGGCCCGCGACGGCCAGCCCGGCGGCGACAACGGCCCGGTGCTGCAGGCGGTGATGCCCAACCTCTATGGCGCCTTCGAGGCGCTGCTCGCGGCGCGCCAGGCGCGCGGCACCCTGGAACTCGACCTGCCGGAGCGCAAGATCCGCCTCGACGCGGAGGGCCGCGTGGCGGCCATCGAAACCCGCACCCGGCTGGACAGCCACCGCCTGATCGAGGAATTCATGATCGCCGCCAACGTGGCGGCCGCGCGGGAGCTGGAGCGCCTGCGCCAGCCCTGCATGTACCGCATCCACGACAAGCCCGACCCGCTGCGGCTGGCGGCGCTGGCGGAGGTGCTGCGCGACCTCGGCCTGCGCTTCAACGCCTCGCAGGTGGTACGCCCGCGCAACCTGACCCAACTGCTGCTGAAGGTCGAGGGCAAGCCCGAGGCGCGGCTGGTGAACGATCTCATCCTGCGCGCCCAGAGCCAGGCGATGTACAGCCCCGACAATATCGGCCACTTCGGCCTGGCGCTCACCCACTACGCCCACTTCACCTCGCCGATCCGCCGCTATGCCGACCTGCTGGTGCACCGGGCCCTGGTCGGCGGCCTGGGGCTGGGCGACGACGGCCTGCCGCCGGGCAGCGAGCACGCCTTCGAGGAGATCGGCGGCCACATCAGCGCCACCGAGCGCAGTTCCGCCGCCGCCGAGCGCGACGCCGTCGACCGCTTCACCGCCGCCTTCCTGCAGGACCGGGTCGGCGCCCGCTTCTGGGGCCGGGTCAACGGAGTCACCCGCTTCGGCCTCTTCGTCACCCTCGACGACACCGGCGCCGACGGGCTGATCCCCATCAGCACCCTGCCCAACGACTTCTATCACCACGTCGAAGCGCGCCACACCCTGGAGGGTCAGCGCTGGGGCCGCGTCTACCGCCTCGGCGACCGCCTGCGCGTCCGCCTGCTGGAGGCCGAGCCGATGACCGGCGGCCTCATCCTCGCCCTCGACGAGGCCGGGGACGCCGGCGAACCTTCGGGCGACGCGGACGACGGCAACGGCGGCTCCCGAAAACCGCCACAAATGCCTGCTAAAAGCGCCCGAAAGGGCAAAAAACGCGTGGATTCGAAGAAGTCCGCCAGAAAGAGCAGGTCCGGCGGCGACGCCGGCAGGGGCCCAGGGGCAAGCGGCCGCAAGGCCGGCAAGGGGCGCCCTGCCCGCCGGCGATAACCGCCGCAAATGTTACTCGGGCATTAACGAATCTTTGACTCCGCCGGGTGCTTACTGGGGCCGGTATACATCTGGTCCGAAAGGGCAAACGTCCTTGGGCGAACGAATTTGCGCTTTGCGCAAGGTTAACGACTTCGTCTATTGTGGCTTTCGCAGGGAGCGCAAGGGGTTGCGGAGACTAGAGAGCTTGCTTGGAGTGTTCAGCCGGGGTCGCGAGACAGTCGTTGAGTACAACGATCTGCTGCGCCGCGCCGGGCCGCTTTGCCTCGCTTTCGTCATGGTGGCCTGCGCCTCCCAGGACAGCACGCCGCCCGTCGGCTACGACGAATCCCGCGCCCACCGCCTATTTACCGCCGGCTACCAGGACGTCACCGACGTCTACATCGAAGAGGTCGCGGTGGCGGACCTCGCCGTCGCCGGCATGAGCAGCCTGGCCAGCATCGACCCGGCCATCGGAATCCAGAGTGACGGCACCCGCCTGCGGGTCACCATCGACGGCCACCAGATGGCGAGCTACCCGGTGCCCGATCCGAGCGACGCCGATGCCTGGGGCGCCCTCACCGCAGCGGTAATCTCCGCCACCCGCTATCACTCCGCCGACCTCGACACCACCGATCCGGAACGGCTCTACGAGGTCGTGTTCGACGGCCTGCTGAGCCAGCTCGACGGCTACTCGCGCTACGCCGGTCGCGACGCGGCGCGGGAAAACCGCGAGAACCGGGAAGGTTTCGGCGGCATCGGCATCCGCATCCGCCTCATCGAGGACGGCGTGCTGGTGCTCTCCGTCATGGAGGAGACCCCGGCGGAAACCGCCGGCCTGCTCCCGGACGACGTCATCGTCGCCATCGATGGCGAGAGCGTCGAGGGCCTGAGCCAGCGCGAAGCGGTGAACCGGCTGCGCGGGCGCACCGGTTCCAAGGTAGACCTCTCGATCCAGCGCGAGGGCGAGCGCTCGCCGCTGGTCATCGCCGTCAATCGCACGCATATCGTGCCGCAGACCGTCGCCTACCGGCGCGAAGGCAACGTCGCCTACATCAAGCTGAGCGGCTTCAACAACCGCACCGCCGACACCCTGCGCGAAAAGATCCGCAAGGCCCGCAAGGACATCGGCAACGACCTGAGCGGCTACATCCTGGACCTGCGCGGCAATCCCGGCGGCCTGCTCGAGCAGGCCATCGAGGTATCCGATGCCTTCATCACCGGCGGGCGCATCGTCTCTGTCCACGGCCGCCACACCAACAGCCATCAATACTACCGTGCCAAGGCCGACGACCTCGCCGAGAGCGCCCCCGTGGTGGTGCTGATCGACAGCGGTTCGGCCTCGGCGTCTGAGATCGTCGCCGCCGCCTTGCAGGACTCCGGCCGCGCGGTGCTGGTCGGCAGCACTTCCTTCGGCAAGGGAACGGTCCAGACCGTGCTGCCGCTGCCGAACAGCGGCGAGTTCATCCTCACCTGGGCGCGCTTCCACGCGCCGTCCGGCTACGCCCTGCACCGCCGCGGCGTGCTGCCCGATATCTGCACCAGCGGCGAGGCCACCTCCCCGGCCGAGGTGCTGGCACTGATCCGCAGCGGGGCCCTGCCGCTTGCCGCCGACTTGCGCCGCCGCGATATCGACACCAACGACGACGACGCGGTGGAGGCCCTCAGGGCCAACTGCCCGGCGCGCGAAGGCGACCAGGAGGTCGACCTCGAGGTGGCCCAGCAGCTGCTGGCGGAGCCGGGGCTCTACGCCCGGACCCTGCACGGCCAGCCGGATACCGCCGCGACCGTCGCCGCCCCGGCGGGCGGTTCGGGTTCCTGAGCGATATAGACTAATATTCCTATTTGCCGTCCGGACGGCGCCGGTGACGCGCCGGGCTTGACAGCGCGCCCGGGCACAGTATTTTCGCGGCAACCTCGACGAGTTTCAGGCAAAGGACAGCGGACATGGCCAAGCCAGCCACGCAACTGATCAAGATGGTGAGCACTGCGGACACGGGATACTTCTACGTGGCCAAGAAGAACCCGCGCACCATGACCGAGAAGCTGGAGATGCGGAAGTACGATCCGGTCGCGCGCAAGCACGTCGTCTTCAAGGAATCGAAGATGAAGTGAGCCGGCCCCGTCCTGCTCCAAGCCTTGGAACGGCCGCCCTCCGGGCGGCCGTTTTCCGTTGCGGGTGCCGGACCGGACGTGGCGCCGGGACCTGGCGCGGAGGGTGTGCCGGGGTGGTGGGCGCCTATCGCCGCGCGGCGGGCTGCATGGCCTGGCGCTGCAGGCGCTGGTCGATTTCGGCCGAGCTGACACAGTTGCGGCCGCGCCCCTTGGCGCGGTAGAGCGCGTCATCTGCGCGCCCGATCAGCGACTCCGTGGTCTCCGTCGGCTCGCGGGTGGTGGCAACGCCGACCGAGACGGTGACCGAGAGTTCTCCGGGCCCACTGGAAATGGGGAACGGCTGGTCGGCTACCAGGGCCCGCACGCGCTCGGCCACCGCCAGGGCGACTTCGACGTCGGCGTCGGGCATCACGATGACGAACTCCTCGCCGCCATAGCGCGACAGCAGGTCGATATCGCGCACGCCCCGCGACACCCGCCGCGCCAGATCCACCAGCACCTCGTCGCCGGCCTTGTGGCCGTAGGTGTCGTTGATCGGCTTGAAGTTGTCGATGTCGAACATCAGTACCGACACCGGCTTCACCGACTCGGCGATCTCCATGATCTTGCGGTCGAGGTGCGCGTTCATGTAGCGGCGGTTGTAGACGCCGGTCAGCGTGTCGGTATAGGCCAGCGCCACCGAGCGCTGCAGCATGTCGCGCAGCTTGTCGTGATAGCGCCGGCGGCGGATCTGGGTGCGCGTGCGCGCGCGCAGTTCGTTGCGGTCGATCGGCTTGATCAGGTAGTCGGTGACGCCGATCTCCAGCCCCTTGGGCAGCCGCGGCAGGTCTTCGTCATCGAGCAGCAGCAGGATCGGCACATGGCGGGTCTCGTCCTGCGAGCGGAACTGCGAGCAGAGCCTGAGGCCGTCCTCCTTGCCGAGATGCAGGCTGACGATCAGCAGGTCGAAGGGTTGCGACTGCGCCAGCACCAGCGCGTCGCGACCGCTCTTCACGTGATGGGTCTCGTGGCCGTCCTCGGCCAGGTAGCTCTGCACCTTGCCGGCCAGGGTCTCGCTGGGATCGGCCAGCAGCACGCGGGCGTCGTTCAGTCCGCCGGACAGCTCGAGATCGGACTCGGTGAGCAGCGCGCCGTCGCCGCTGGCGGCCTGGCGGACGCGCAGCTCGTCCATCATCTGCTTCAGGCGGGCGAGCGAGCGCACACGGGCGAAGAGGGCGATATCGTTGACCGGCTTGGTGAGGAAATCGTCGGCCCCCGCCTCCAGGCCGCGCACGCGGTCGGCGACGTCGCTGAGCGCCGTTACCATGACGACGGGAATGTGAGCGGTCGCGGGGTCGGCCTTCAGCCGCTGGCACAGCTCGAAGCCGTCCATGCCGGGCATCATGACGTCGGCCAGTATGAGGTCCGGTGCCTCGCTGCGCGCCAGCTGCAGCGCGGTCGGGCCGTCCGGCGCGGTGACCACGTCGAAATACTCGGCGGTCAGCTTGACCTCGAGCAATTTGACATTGGCGGGAATGTCGTCGACGACCAGGATCCGCGCGGTCATATCGGAAGACTGTCCGCGGCGACTAGTTGAGGAAGCGCTCGACGGTCTCCAGGAAATTGGTGACGGAGATCGGCTTGGCGATATAGGCCTCGCAGCCGCCCTCGCGAATCTTTTCCTCGTCCCCCTTCATGGCGAAGGCGGTAACCGCAACGACCGGGATGGATTTCAGGTTGTCGTCTTCCTTGATCCACTTGGTGACCTCCAGCCCGGAAACCTCGGGAAGCTGGATGTCCATCAGGATCAGGTCGGGATGATGCTCGCGCGCCAGGCGCAGCGCGTCCATTCCGTCCTTGGTCTGCAGGATGTTGTAGCCGTGCGCTTCGAGCAGATCGTGAAAGAGCTTCATATTGAGCTCGTTGTCCTCCACGATCAGCACGGTCTTCGCCGGCCCTGCCTCTTTGACGCTTTTCGTACCATTCATCATTTTGTTTGCCCCGGCCATTGGGTCGCGTGACGTGAAGGCACAGTCCAATCGAACAAGACGGCACCGAATACTTCCTAATTTCGGGACGGTCTGCGATCGCTGCTCGGAGGACCGCCACCGGCATCCATTCGTTAATAGAGGGACAAAGTTAATTTTTGGTAAGCTTTGACGACAAACCTCCCATTTCATCGGTCCCAATGCACGGCAAAGAGCATAGCGAAATCATACGTATCGGGGTCGACCTGGGCGGCACCAAGATCGAGGCCGCCGCCCTCGGGCCCGACGGGGCGGTTCTGGCGCGCCGGCGCCGCGACACGCCGCGCGAGGACTACGGTGCAACGATAGACGCGATCGTCGGCCTGGTTCAACAGGTTGAGGCGGAAACCGGGCGCCGCGGCAGCGTCGGCGTCGGCATCCCGGGCGCTCTCTCCACAGCCACAGGTTTCATCAAGAACGCCAGCTCGACCTGGCTGAACGGCCGGCCCCTCGACCGCGACCTCGCCGCCGCGCTCGGCCGCCCGGTACGCCTGCTGAACGACGCCAACTGCCTCGCCCTCTCGGAGGCCGCCGACGGCGCCGCCGCCGGCCTCGGCGTGGTCTTCGCCGCCATCCTCGGCACCGGGGTCGGCGGCGGCATCGTGGTGGCCGGCCGCCCGCTGACCGGGGTCAACGCGATCGCCGGCGAATGGGGGCACAACCCCCTGCCCTGGCCCGGCGAGGCCGAACTCCCCGGGCCGGCCTGCTACTGCGGAAAGCGCGGCTGCATCGAGACCTTCCTCTCCGGGCCCGGCCTGGCGCGCGACTACCACGAGACCGGCGGCGAGGCGATCACCGCCCGCGAAATCGCGGCGCGCGCCGGCGCCGGCGAGGCGGCGGCCCGGGCCGCCCTGGCCCGCCACGGCGACCGTCTCGCCCGTGCCCTGGCCGGGGTGATCAACATCCTCGACCCCGACGCGGTGGTGCTCGGCGGCGGCCTCTCCAACCTCGACCATCTCTATGAGACGCTGCCGGCGCTGCTGCCCCGCTACGTCTTCTCCGACCGCGTGGCGACCCGCGTGCTCAAGGCCCGGCACGGCGATTCCAGCGGCGTCTTCGGCGCCGCCCGGCTGTGGCGGCCGGAGGAACTGCCCAGCGCCCTCGCGGCGGCCTCCTGAGCCATGCCGGGGCTCTGCCGCGACTGCCTCGAGACCTGGCCCGAACCCGCTGAGGGCGCGGCGGCGGCGCCGCGTTGTCCCGCCTGCGGCAGCCCGCGCCTGGTCTGGCACCCCGACCTCGACCGCCTGACCCTGGCCCATATCGACTGCGACGCCTTTTACGCCAGCGTCGAGAAGCGCGACCGCCCGGAACTGCGCGACAAGCCGGTGATCGTCGGCGGCGGCCGCCGCGGCGTGGTCTCCGCCGCCTGCTACGTCGCCCGCCTCTACGGCGTCCACTCGGCGATGCCGATGTTCAAGGCGCTGAAGGCCTGTCCCGACGCCGTCGTCATCCGCCCGGACATGGCCAAGTATGCCGAGGCCGGACGTGCCGTGCGCGAGCGCATGCTGGCACTCACCCCCCTGGTGGAACCGCTCTCCATCGACGAGGCCTTCCTCGACCTCTCGGGCACCGAAGCGCTGCACCACGGCTGGCCGGCGCGCAGCCTGGCGCGGCTGGTCAAGGAGATCGAAGAGGAGATGGGCCTCACCGCCTCGATCGGCCTCAGCTACAACAAGTTCCTCGCCAAGGTCGCCTCCGACCTCGACAAGCCGCGCGGCTTCGCGGTACTCGGCTTCGATGCCGCCGAGAGCTTTCTGGCCGAACAGCCGGTGGGCATCGTCTGGGGGGTCGGCAAGTCGCTGCGCGCCGCCCTGGCGCGCGACGGCATTACCAAGGTGCGCCACCTGCTGCCGCTGGACGAGGCCGAGCTGGTGGCCCGCTACGGCAGCATCGGCGGCCGGCTCTACCGCTTCGCCCGCGGCCGCGACGACCGCGGCGTCAATCCGCAGTCGCCGGCCAAGAGCATCTCCGCGGAGACCACCTTCAACGACGACATCGCCGCCGCGCCGGCGCTGCTGGAGCGGCTCTGGCCGCTCTGCGAGAAGGTGGCGCGGCGGCTGAAGAAGGCGGGACTGGCGGGGTTGTCCCTGCAGCTGAAACTGAAGACCGCCGACTTCCGGCTGATTTCGCGTTCGCGACGCCTCGGCGCGGCGACCCAGATGGCCGAGGAGATCTACCGGACCGTCACGCCGCTGGTGCGCCAGGAGGCCGACGGCCGCCGCTTCCGGCTGATCGGCGTCGGCGCTGCCGACCTCGTCCCCACCGAGCAGGCAGACCTGCCGGATCTCCTCGATCCGGACCGCACCAAGCGCGCGCGCGTCGAAAGGGTCATCGACCAGGTGCGCGCCAAGCTCGGCGACCGGGCCATCGGCAAGGGCCGGTCGATCGGCATCGAGCGCCCCCCGTCGGCCGCCAAGGCAAAGGCGGGAGCACAGCCCAAGAAGGGCTGACGCCGGCGGCGCCGGGCCGCCTCAGCAGTCGGGCTGCGGCAGGGGCGTGATTTCGATGAGATCGGCGTCGAGCAGGAACTCGCCGTAGTCGAGGCGCATCTCGTCGACCACGCCGTTGGCGTAGAGCCGCAACCCCTGTTCCTGCTCGGGCTCGAGATCGCTGGAGTCGACGCCGTAGAAGGCCATGTTCATCTGCCAGGACTCCACACCCTGCAGCAGGGGGCTGGGCAGGCGCGACGGGGCCTCGGGAGAAAGCCGGCGCGACAGGGCGGCGGAAACGCCGAACAGGCCCTCGTCGCCGGAGCCGTCGAAAACCAATGTCCACACCGGGGCGCCGCCGGCTTCGGCGTGCTCCAGGACGTAGGAGGTATGCGCGGTGGGGAACAGGGTGCCGGCCGGCAGCGCGACAACGCGGTGCTCCGGCTGGCTGAACACCGCCTCGCCGGCACCGTCGGCGCCGATCTCGGCTTCGCCGCGCACCGTCTCGCCGCCGCCGGCGCCGTCGAAGCGGCGGATGAAGAAGCGGTAGCGCCGGCCGTCCTTCGACTCCCAGGACGACAGGCTCCAGCCGAAATTCACCGACATGCCGTCGGTGTAGAGCAGGGCGATGCGAAACCGCTGGTTGACGGCCCAGCCGTCGCAGACGTCGGACCACTCGAACTCGAAGCGGCCGGCGGCATCGACCACCGAGCCGGTCGTCCGCAGGTCGCCGAGGGACAGGCCGTAGACCGCCTTGTGCGGCAACAGCGGGGCGCTGAGCGGCGTCGCGGCCGTTATGCCGGCGGCCCCGCAGGCGCCGAAGAGCACCAGCACCAACACTGCAGTCCAACGTCGCATGTCCAACTCCCCCGCCCGGCCGCCAAGCTGCAACGGCCGTCTCAAGACCTATACGTCAAGTGATTGAGATTCTACTAAAAATCAAGAGAGCGAAGGAGCGATTGCCAGACTTGGCATAGGCCCGGCCCGGCGGGCAGAAGTTGCTGCCGCCGTGGAAAATCCTGCCCTGCGGCCGCAGGTGCCCCGCGTAAGTCCTTGAAATTTCGCGCCCAATTCTTGGCCCGCGGATTGCATCCCAGGTTGAGCGACATCCCGCGCACGGCAGGAGCCGAAGCGATGAACACGAGCCTGCTCGAAGACGTCAATATCGAGAGCCTGATCCGGCAGGACAACCTGCCGCAGCTCTGCTCGGTCGCCGACCGCCTGCGGCGCCAGGCCCGGGAGTCGGCGCAGGCCCTCGACGGCGCCAGCCTGCGGCTGCTCGACGACCTGCTGACGGCGGCCGCCGAGGCGGAGCAGACCCTGGCCCTGCAGCGCGCCCGCATCCGCTACCTGGAATCGCTCTCGGTGACCGACGAGCTGACCGGCCTGCTGAACCGCCGCGGCTTCGAGCTCGAGCTGTCGCGCGCCCTCGCCCGCGCCCGCCGCCAGGACGAGTGCGGCCTGCTGGTCATGTGCGACCTCAACCATTTCAAGGCGGTCAACGATACCTACGGCCACCCGGCGGGCGACGCCATCCTGCGCGCCGTCGGCAAGGTGCTGAAGCGCAACACCCGCGAGAGCGACTACGTCACCCGCGTCGGCGGCGACGAGTTCGCCATCATCATGACCCACACCTCGCTGGCCGACAGCGAGCGGCTGGCGGGCAAGCTGTCGCGCATGGTCAACGGCCTGCTGGTGCCCTGGCAGGACACCAGCCTGCAGGTCTCCGCCGGCTTCGGGGTGGTCACCTACAATCGCCTGAGCCATGCCGAGAGCCTGCTCGACCTGGTCGACCGGGATCTCTACCGCAACAAGCTACCGCGGCTGCTGGACATGAACCGGCCCGCCTCCGCCTGACCCCTCCACCGCCCGGATTCGGCTCGGCGCGCCCGACGCGCGTCGTGTAGGATCGACCGATCATGCGGCTGCCACGCGCCATTCGCCTCGACCAGTCCGACCGCCACGTCTTCGAGCGGGCCTGCGAGCCCGGCGAGTGGGCTGTGCCCGGCGGCTTCGTCTTCGCCGGCGCCGATCCCACACGGCTCGAAGGCAAGGCGCAGCTTGCCTTCCGCTCCGGCTGGCTCGGCCTCGACAGCTTCGGCCACACCACGCTGGTGGAGGTCGCGGAGATCGACGAGGCCGCCTACTTCGCCGCCGTCGAACGGCTCGCCCGTCACCTCGAGGCAGCCTACGGCGCGCCCAGCCTCGGCCACGCCCTGGCCGCCGCGCGCCAGGAGGTGGACGACGCCGCCGGGCTCTGCGATCACAAGCTCGGCACCCTGCTGGCGCTCGAGCGCGAACCCGGCGACGCCGGCTTCGTCGAGCGCTTCCGCGTCATCCAGCCGGCCCGCGCCGACGACCATGCGAAGATCTGGGCATTCGTCCCCGACGAGGATTAGCTCGATCTCGAGCAGGAGAGGCTGTCACCTCTTCATTCATTATCGGACTTGATCCACGGTTGTCCGGTAAAGGTTCGATTGGAGGCGACCCAGGGACAACCGCTGGCCCTCGCCCCCACTTTTCTTGTCATCCTCAAGCTTGCCGACCTCGGCCTCGCACCACCCTGCGCAACCACCACAATCGTCACCCTCGGACTTGTTCCGAGGGTCCAGGGGCGTGTGCCGAGCGGTGGCCCTGGATGCTCGGGACAAGCCCGAGCATGACAGTTGGGGTGCTGGCTATGGCGCTGCGTTCCCACGCCGAAGGTCACCCTCGGGCTTGTCCCGAGGGTCCAGGGTTCGGTTGGCACCAGACAGTGCCGGTGTTGTCATGGATTGCCGGGTCAATCCCGGCAATGACAAGGGTGCGGTGTCGCCAGCGTAGCGTCCTCCCCGCGGAAAGCCCGGACGCCCGACCCCGGTGCAGCTCTACGCGCTGCGTACCTGGGTCAGGAACTGCGTGACCTGGGACTTGAGGTCGGTGGCCTGCTCGGCCAGGGTCGTCGAGGCCTGCAGCATCTGGTCGGCCGCGGTGTTGGTCTGGCCGATGGCGTGATGCACCTCGGTGATGTTGGAACCCGCCTGCTGGGCGCCCGCCGCCGCTTCCTGCACGTTGCGCGAGATCTCGTGTGTGGCCGCGGACTGCTGCTCGACCGCCGCGGCGATTGCCGTGCCGATGGTGTCGATCTCGGCGATGGTCATGGTGATGTCCTTGATCGCCGTGACCGCGTCGCGCGTGGCGTTCTGGATGCCCCTGATCTGCTCGGCGATGTCCTCGGTGGCCTTGGCGGTCTGCGTCGCCAGGCCCTTCACTTCGCTCGCCACCACCGCGAAGCCCTTGCCGGCCTCGCCCGCCCGCGCGGCTTCGATGGTGGCGTTGAGCGCCAGCAGGTTGGTCTGCTCGGCGATGTCGGTGATCATCTTCACCACCTCGCCGATCTTCTGCGCCGCTTCCGACAGGCCCTCGACCTGTTCGTTGGTCTTCTGGCCCTTCTCGGCGGCGCTCGCGGCGATGGTCGACGACTGGTTGACCTGGCGACCGATCTCCTGGATCGAGGCGGAGAGTTCCTCCGACGCGCTGGCCACGGTCTGCACGTTGGTCGCCGCGCGCTCGGCGGCGGCGCCCGCGGACTCCGCCTTGGCGCTGGCGCTCCTGGCGGTGCCGGACATGCTCTGCGACGAGTTCTGCACGTTGCCGGAGGCCTGGGTCACGGACTCGACGACGCCCATCACCCGGGCCTCGAAGTCGTCGGCCAGTTCGATCATCGCCTGGCGGCGTTCGCGCGCCGCCGCTTCGCGCTCCTCGGCGACCTTGGCGTTGGCCTTCTCGACCTCGGCCAAGCCGTCGCGGAACACGCTGAGGGTGCGCGCCATCTCGGTGATCTCGTCGTTGCCGGCGACCGCCACCTTGGCGTCCAGGTTGCCGTCGGCGATCTCCCGCATCGAGGCGGCGACGGCGCTCAGGCGGGCGACCAGGTTGCGGCCCACGTAGAGCCAGGCGATCGCCAGAGAGAATACGAGGCTGATGCCGGCAATGAGCAGCAGCCAGAACTTGCCGCCGGCGATGGCGGACTCGGAGGAATCGGTGCCGGCGCTCAGTTCCTCGCCGGCCGCGTCGACCATGCGGTCGACCTCCCCGGCCAGGTCGGCCGAAGCCAGCCGGCTGTTCTCCATCACGCTCTGCGCGTGGGCCAGTGCCGCCAGTTCCGCCTCGCGGAGTTCGAAGATGTTGCCGGCGTCCTCGCCGAGCAGCAGCAGTTCGCCGACCAGGACGTTCAGCCTGTCGGCGCCCTCGCCGGCCGTGATCTTGTCGGCGCTTTCCAGCAGGGTCACCTTGGCGGCGGTGAAGCGCTCGCGCAGCGGCTGCAGGCGGCTGGGGTGATTGGCCTGCGCGGCATCCCTCAGGATGCCGTCCAGCAAGTTCACCTGCGATTCGGTGCGCAGCACCGACATCACGGCCGTCACGCCGGTGTCGAAGAGGTCGGTGACCATGCTGCCGCCGATCTCCGCCGCCAGTTCGGCGTCGATGACCAGGTCGAAGTAGACATCGTCGACCATCGGCACGGTGACCGACAGAATCTCGGTATGCAGGCGGGCGATCTCCGACACCTTCGCCTCGCGCGCGCCGCGCAGCTGGAGGATCTCGGCGACGGCGCCGTTCAGCGCCACCAGGTTGTCGGTAACCTGCCGGGTGAGCCCGTCGACCGCGTCGAGCTGTGCCGACTGCCCGAGGCGTTCGCGCAGGGCGTCGAGGGTCGCGTTCATCTCGGCAATCTTGATTTCGAGTTCGGCGTTCTGGGCGCTGCGCTCGCTGTCGTTGTTGACGGCGACCAGGGCCGGCGCCTCGGCCGACAGCGACGCGCTGGCGCTGGACAGGCGCAGGGCCTCTGTCATTGCCGGCACGCTGCGCCCGGTGACCTGCTGCAGCACGTCGCCGACGTTGGAGAACGAGAACCAGGCGACGCCGCTGGCGGCGAGCGTCAGGAAGGCCACGGCGCCGAACGCACCGAACAGGCGGTAGCCGATGCCGATGCGGCGACCGGCGAATTTCGATCCCAGGCGGGCGATCCCCGCCTTCCCCCGCTTCTTCTTGTCCGCGCCGTTCTCGGCGCCTTCCGGCAAGCGCGTCTCGGTCGCTGCGCTCATTTGCTTCGTCCCCATTCTCGTAAGTAGGCTTCTGTGGAAGTGGACAGGGGCGCCCCGCAAGGCGCCCCTGTCGTCAAGGTCAGCTGGAACCGCCGAGGCGTTGCACCGCCTTGAAGGTGCCGTCAGCCTGGATGACGGTCAGGAAGACCTCGTCCGAGCCCTGGTTGTCGCCCTGGCCGTAGCTCAGGGTGATACCGCCGAGATCGAAGCTGCCGGTCTGGGCGATCGCCTGCAGGAAGGCGGCGCGGGTGATGTCGCCCTGCACCTTCTCCAGGGCGGCGATGGCGATGCGGCCGACCATGTAGCCCTCGAGCGAGACGAAGCCCGGCTTGGCGTTGGCGTCGTGCGCCTTCAGGGCCGCCTGGTACTGCTGCACCATCGGGATCGAGTTGTCCCAGGGGAACGGCACCACCTGGGTGATCACCACGCCCTCGCCATCGGGGCCCAGCTCCTGGGCCAGCGCGTCGGAGCCGACGAAGGAGATGTTCACGAAGGTCGAGTTCATCTTGACCTTGCGGGCCAGCTTGATGAACTCGGCGATCGGCTTGTAGGCGCCGACCATGACCACCGCCTGCGGGTCCGCCTTGCGGATTTCCAGCAGGGCTTCCTTCACCGCCGTGGTGTTGCGCTTGTAGGTGCCCTCGGCGACCAGCGTCAGGCCGCGCTTGTCCATCGCCTTGGTGACGCCGTCGAGGCCGACACGGCCGAAGGAGTCGTCCTGGTAGAGGATGGCGATGCGGTCGTAGCCCAGGTCCTCGGTCAGGTGCTTGATCCAGGCCTCGGTCTCCTGGCCGTAGCTGGCGCGAACGTTGACGACGTTGGACAGCTCCGGCGCGCGCAGGAAGCCGGCGCCGGTGAACGGGCCGATGAAGGGCACGCCCGCGTCGGTGGCGATCGGCTGGGTGGCACTGGAGGTCGGCGTACCGACCGGACCGATGAGGCCGAAGACCTTGTCGTCGTTGATCAGGGCCTGGGTGCGGTTGATGGACTGCTCCGGCTCGTAGCCGTCGTCGTAGCTGATCAGCTCGAGCTGACGCCCACCGACGCCGCCGTTGCGGTTGGCTTCGGCGAAGGCCGCGAGGATGCCCTCGCGCATGCCGAGGCCGAGCGCCGAGGCCGGCCCTTCGAGAGCGGCCGCCTGGCCGAAGGTGATGGTGCTGTCGGTCACGCCGACTTCGGCCTTGGCGGCGAAGCTGGCGCCACCCGCCAGCACGAAAGCCAGGCCGGCGATCTGCGCCGTGCGAAGAAAACGATTGGTCATGGTCCCGGAAACCTCTTGTGATTTGTTCATTCAGGCCCTTTCGCGCTCCACCGCCGCGGGCGGAAGGCTTGGCCGTGATGATCCTTTTAGGAGAGGTCGGTAAATCTTGTCTTAATTGGATACCAGAGGGAGTTGAATTCCGGAGCGGTTAAGTAACGTGGATTGGAATTGCTCCAGAAAGCGCCGCAATATTCCGGACCGCACGGCGTCCGACACGCTGGAATAGTCGGAACGCCCGGCCCGAGCACCATTTATGGTCTCAACTATACTAAAAATTCGACTTGAGATTGTGTGGACTACTTGGATATTTGCGTCGGAGCCGGCTGTCGGGCGATGGAATGGATCACGCCTTCCGTGCCTTCGCTGCAAGCCCGGAGCGGGCATGAGGGGCCGGGCCTTCCACGCAGTCAGGCAGGCGTGGCGGATCGCTCCGCGCAGAGGGCCCAGAACGCCAGAAGGGGAGATTCCAGCGACCGCATGGCGTGAACGATCCCGGGTTCGTTGTAGAAGGACCCGCCGATGCCGGGGCGGAACCAGGGGCCGCCGCCCCGGCTGAATTCGCCCTCCGACAGGACGAGGTAGGTCTCTTCCGGGGGGTGCGAGTGGTCCGGATAGCGGACATGCGGCGCGAGCAGCGTGGCGCCGAGCCAGACATCCGTCCTCGGCTCCAGCCCGCCGGGCCCGGCAACCAGCGCGTTCGCATGTCCCTCGGCGAAGTTCGCGCTGGCCGAGGGGCCGCTCGCCTCCCTGCGGCGCCAGCAGAGGCGCGGCTCGAGGCGGGCGAAGGCGGCCGCCAGGCGGTGCAGCGCGGGTTGGGTGAAGGTGTCGGGCGCGGCGGCTTGGGTGAGATGGGCACAGACCGGCAGCCGCACGGCGGCCTGCCCGCTCGTCGCGGCGGGCCGCTCCAGCGCAACGAAGATGCGTGCGAGGGAGCGCCGCGACGCCGGATCCTGCGCGAACTCGCCGAAGGCCGCGCGGGCTGCGTCGAGGAACGCCTGAAGGTCGGCGTCACGGGTCGCCATTCACGGTTCCTTTCTTGCGCGTCGGGTGGGACGGGGTAACGACACTCCCGCCGAACACCCTTGTCCAACTACGTCGCCGCCAGTGCCCCCCCTCGAGAGTACCTGGGCGAGAGTACCTGGGCGAGGCTACCTGGGGCAAAGGCCGTGGGGCTTGCTCAGCCCGACGTGGCGCGCGACCTGAAGGCATCGCGGATTGCATCGGCCATGGCGGCGACCGCTTCGCCCTTCGCATTGCTGCGCAGGTACATGACGACATTGGACGAATCGATGTCGCCGAAGCCGTCGGCGGCGGTGAGTTCACGGCAGCCGGCGGGAATGTTGCTGCGCGAAAGCGGCGCGAGCGCGAGGCCCGAGGAGACAGCGAGCTTCAGCCCGCCGCTGGTGTCGCTGCGATAGGCGACGCGGTAGTCCTGCCCGCGGCTCTCAAGCGAACGGATGGCGAAATCCGAGCACCATCCGGCACTCTCGTAGAGTGCGATCGGCAGCGGCGAATGCTCATGCATCCTGTGCACGTCCGATGTCGCCCACACTGTCGGATCGACCATCAGCACCTCTCCCTGCGGTTCGCTTTCCCACTCGAAGATCACCGCCAGGTCGAGATCGCCGCGATCGAGCGCGTCCTTCTGCGCTGCCGAGCAGGCGTATCGGACCATCACCTCGACATTGGCATGCGCCTTGCCGAAGGCACTCAGCGCACGCGACAGGACCGATGCGCCATACTCCTCGGGTATGCCGATGCGTACCCGCCCGCCGAGCGCCGGCGCGGCGAGCGAAATCGCCGTTTCGTTCAGCAGGTCGACGACCCGCCTGGCATTCACGATCAGCTCCGCTCCCTTCCGCGTCAGCTTGACCCCGCGCGGACCGCGCTCGAAGAGCGCTTCGCCGACGAGTTCTTCAAGGCGCTTCATCTGCATGCTGACAGCGGACTGGGTGCGGCCAAGGGCATCGGCCGCGCGGGTAAAGTTCTCGAAGTCCACTACGGCCACGAAGCAGCGCAGCAAATCGCTTTCCAGTTGGATCGTCATGACAAGGCATATCGATTCATGATGTTAGACATCATGGATATTCGTTTCATGAATGTCAAAGCCGCGTTCTATGGTCGAGACGAGAAACCCTTGGAGCGCGCGGAAATGGCGGAGGTTGTCTATTGGTTGGGCTGGTTCGGCCGCCCTAAGCGCGAACCGCAGGCGGCGCAGCCGACGAAGCCGAAGATGTGGGCGCGCATCGACCCCGCTCTGAAGGTGCTGTTGGACAGAGGGGATGACCGCCTGCTGAGCGATGTCGGGCTGACGCGCGAAACCGCCCTCGGCGAAACCGGCCACTACTGGTACGAGCGGTCGCGCCGACGCGATCCCTGGAACCTGTGATGCGAGTCAGGGGAGAAGAGGCATGCGGCTGCATCGGACCTGTTGGGACCGTATCGAGGCAATCCGGCTCTCCCGCAAAGCGGCTTTGCCGCGGCGCCGGCCAAGATCACGCTAACAATTACTTCAGGGCGGCTCGGCACGCATCGAACCAGGCAATGAACTGCTCGATCTCTGTCTCGGCATAGCCGAGCAGGCGGCCGATCTGGCGTTCGATCTCGGGGCTGGTGGGCTCACCGCGGACGAAGAGGTTCTCATTGATCTGGTGCATTGCCTCGATGCGCCACTCTTCGTCCGCCAAGGCAAAGTACAGATAGCGGCAAGGCAGACCCGGCCCCTGCGGGCAATAGACGACCTCGCGCCGGACGATGGTGCCATCGTCGACGTAGGGTGCGAAGTCCGACTCCGGGAACTCGTACGGGGACCCGACAGCATCGCCGAACATGGCGAGCGGCTTGGTCCCGGCCAGCATCAGTTCCAGTTCTCGGTCCTCATGGGGTCCAATGCCCTCGGGAGGAGGTCCGAAGTCGCTCACGCCCGCGGCTGCTGCTGGGTGATGCAGTGGATGCCGCCGCCGCCGGCCAGGATGTCGCCGGCTGGCACCTGCACCACCTTCCGGTCGGAAAAGGCGCGGGCGACGATGTCGCGGGCGAGGGCGTCGTGGGCGTCGCCGAAGGACGGCATGACGATGCCGCCGTTGGCGATATAGTAGTTCACGTAAGAAAGCGCGAGGCGCTGGCCGTCCAGGTAGCGCGGCTCGCGCGGCAGCGGCAGTTCGATCACTTCCAGGGCACGGCCCCGGGCGTCGCGCGCCTTCTTCAGGCGCAGCAGGTTGTCGGTCAGGATGGCGTGGTTGGGGTCGGCCGGGTCGTCGCAGGTGACCGCCATGACGACGCCGGGGCGCACGAAGCAGGCGATGTTGTCGACGTGGCCGTCGGTGTCGTCCTTGTCGAGCCCCTGCCCCAGCCAGACGAAGGCCTCGACGCCGAGATGGCGCCGCAGCAACGCCTCGATGGCCGCGCGGTCGAGCCCGGGGTTGCGGTTGGGGTGCAGCAGGCATTCCTCGCTGGTCAGCAGCGTGCCCTCGCCGTCGACGTGGATCGAGCCGCCCTCCAGCACCAGCGGCGCCGCGTAGCGGCGGACGCCGAGGCGCTCCAGCAGGCGCTCGGCGATCAGGGCGTCCCGGTCGTAGGGGTGGAACTTCTCGCCCCAGGCGTTGAAGCGCCAGTCGACCCCGGCCAGCCCGCCCTTGCCGTCGACCACGAAGGTCGGGCCGCTGTCGCGCATCCAGGAGTCGTCGAGCGGCAGCGCCTCGCAGGCGACGGCGTCGCCGCAGCGCGCCGCCGCCTCGGCGAGATCCCCTTCGTTGGCCAGCAGGGTGACCGGCTCGAAGCCGGCGATGGCCCGGGCCACCTCGGCGTAGGCCGCGCGCGCCGCCTCCAGGCGGCCCTCCCAGAGCTCGGGGCGGCAGGGCCAGGCCATCCAGCAGCGCTCGTGCGGCGCCCATTCGGCCGGCATGTAGAAGCCGTCGTCGGCCGGAACCCGTTGCGCCATAGCCCCCTCCTTCCCCTCGTCCTGCTCCGGCCGCTTCGCCCTACTCCGGCGGCAGGTCGAGCTTGATGTGCAGCTCGCGCAGCTGGCGCGCGCTGACCGGCGCCGGCGCCTGCATCATCAGGTCCTCGGCGCGCTGGTTCATCGGGAAGGCGACCACCTCGCGGATGTTCGGCTCGTCGGCCAGCAGCATGACGATGCGGTCGATGCCCGGCGCCGAGCCGCCGTGCGGCGGCGCGCCGAACTTCAGCGCCGAGATCATGCCGGCGAACTGGCTGTCGACCTGCTCTTGCGTGTAGCCGGCGATGGCGAAAGCCTTGTACATCACTTCCGGCAGGTGATTCCGGATGGCGCCCGACGACAGCTCCACACCGTTGCAGACGATGTCGTACTGGTAGGCCAGGATGTCGAGCGGGTCCTTGGTCTCCAGCGCCTCCAGGCCGCCCTGCGGCATCGAGAAGGGGTTGTGGCTGAACTCCACCTTGCCGCTCGCCTCGTCCAGCTCGAACATCGGGAAGTCGACGATCCAGCAGAAGCGGAAGGCGTTCTTTTCCAAGAGGTCGAGCTCGTCGCCGAGGCGGTTGCGCACCTGGCCGGCCAGCCTGGCCGCCGCGCCCTCCCTGTCGCAGGCGAAGAACACCGCGTCGCCGTCCTCGAGGCCGGCGAGCTGCTTCACCTGCGCCAGGCGGTCGGCATCCAGGTTCTTGGCGATCGGCCCCTTCGCCGCGCCGTCCTCACCGTAAATGATGTAGCCGAGGCCGGCCGCCCCCTCGCCGCGCGCCCAGTCGTTCAGCTTGTCGAAGAAGCTGCGCGGGCGCGCCGCGGCGCCCGGCGCCGGGATCGCGCGCACCACGGCGCCGCCCTCGACCGCCTTGGCGAAGATGCCGAAGCCGGAGCCGCGGAAGGCCTCGGTGACGTCGGCGATGACCACCGGGTTGCGCAGGTCCGGCTTGTCGGAGCCGTACTTCAGCATCGCCTCGCGGAAGGGGATGCGCGGAAACGGTGCCGGGGTCACGCTGCGGCCGCGGGCGAACTGCTCGAAGACGCCGTGCAGAACCGGCTCGATGGCAGCAAAAACATCGTCTTGCGTGACGAAGCTCATCTCGAAGTCGAGCTGGTAGAACTCGCCCGGCGAGCGGTCGGCGCGGCTGTCCTCGTCACGGAAGCAGGGCGCGATCTGGAAGTAGCGGTCGAAGCCGGCGATCATCAGCAGCTGCTTGAACATCTGCGGCGCCTGCGGCAGGGCGTAGAACTTGCCGGGGTGCAGGCGGCTCGGCACCAGGTAGTCGCGCGCGCCCTCGGGGCTGCTGGCCGTCAGGATCGGCGTCTGGAACTCCTGGAAGCCTTGGCCGACCATGCCCTCGCGGATCGCCTGGATGACCTGGCCGCGCAGGCGGATGCGCGCCTGCATCTTCTCGCGGCGCAGATCGAGGTAGCGGAAGCGCAGCCGGGTTTCCTCGCCGGCATCCTCGTCGGCGTTCACCTGCAGCGGCAGCACCGCCGCGCGCGACTGCACGCTCACCTCCTCCACCTGCAGCTCGATCTCGCCGGTCGCCATGGCCGGGTTCACCGTCTCGGCGGTGCGCTTCACCACCGGCCCGGTCACCGTGATCACGCTTTCCACCCGGGCGGCCTCCAGCTCCGGGAACAGCGGGCTCGACACGTCGATCACGCACTGGGTGATGCCGTAGGTGTCCCGCAGGTCGACGAACAGCAGCTGGCCGTGGTCGCGCTTGCGGTGGATCCAGCCCGACAGGCGGACCCGCTGGCCGGCGTGGGACGGGCGCAACTCGCCGCAGGTATGGGTACGGTAGGGATGCATGGAAAAGGCTTTCGGGAAATGGCTTCGGAGGCGTCGAATCAGCGCGCAAGAGGCCGGGAATCCGGACTTTTGTCAAGCCTGGAGGCGGCGCCGGAGGGGCCCTATGGGGGCACCGGCGACGGCCCTTCCGGCCGCTCCCGCCGGGGTGCGCGTGGGTTGCCTAGGTGCTTTCGCGGCTCCGCGATAGCGTGTATACCGGCGCCATGAACCTCATAGCCGACAGCGCGGAACTCCAGGCTTTCTGCGCGCGCCTCGCCGGGGCGGATTTCATCACCGTCGATACCGAATTCCTGCGGGATTCCACCTACTGGCCGAAGCTCTGCCTGCTGCAGATCGCCGGGCCGCAGGAGGAGGACGTGGCCGCCGTCGACCCCCTGGCGGAGGGCCTCGACATGGCGCCGGTCTTCGCCCTCTTCGACGACCCCTCGATCGTCAAGGTGCTGCACTCGGCGCGCCAGGACATGGAGATCTTCTTCCACATGACCGGCCGGCTGCCGGCGCCGATCTTCGACACCCAGGTGGCGGCCATGGTCTGCGGCTTCGGCGACTCGGTCGGCTACGACACCCTGGCGCGCAAGCTGACCGGCGCCCAGATCGACAAGTCCTCGCGCTTCACCGACTGGTCGCGGCGGCCGCTGGCGCAGCGCCAGCTCACCTACGCGCTGGCCGACGTGACCCACCTGCGCACCATCTACCGCAAGCTGGCGCGCCGGCTGCAGAAGAGCGGCCGGGCCACCTGGCTCGACGAGGAGATGGCGATCCTGGCCTCGCCGGAGACCTACCGCCTGGAGCCGGACGAAGCCTGGAGGCGCCTCAAGACGCGCTCCAGCGACCGCCGCTACCTGGCGGTGCTGCGGGCGCTGGCCACCTGGCGCGAGGTCGAGGCGCAGCAGCGCGACGTACCGCGTGGGCGGGTGCTGCGCGACGAACAGATGTTCGACATCGCCGCCCACCGTCCGACCAGTGAAGAGGAGTTGGCGCGCTCGCGCGGCGTCAGCCGCGACCTCGCGCGCGGGCGCATCGGCAAGGCCATCCTGGAGGCCGTGGCGGGCGCCCTGGCGCTGCCAGAGACGGACCTCCCCAAGGCGGAACCGAAGCAGCAATCTGCCAATGGAATCGGCCCCTTGATGGATCTTCTTAAGGTAATGCTGAAGCTGCGCTGCGAGGAGCACGACGTCGCCCAGAAGCTCATCGCCAGCACCGCCGACCTGGAGCAGATCGCCATCAGCGACGAGGCCGAGGTGATGGCCTTGAAAGGTTGGCGCTACGACATCTTCGGCCGCGACGCCCTGGCCCTGAAGCACGGCACGGTGGCGCTCAGCGCCTCCGGCAGCAAGGTCCGCGTGGTGCCGGTCGCGCCTGCGGACAAGCGCTGATGACGGCGTCGCGTCCGGTCTCGTGTCGGGACTCTGGACACAGGTCCTGCGTGCTTCGAGACGCCCCTCGCGGGGCTCCTCAGCATGAGGATTTTTCTTCGTGCCATCAAAGACCTGCCTCATCCTGAGGAGCATGGCCGGGCGTCGGCCCGGACGGGCGTCTCGAAGGACGCAGGGCGTTGCCGCAGCGCTGCTGCTCGGCCTCGCGTCCCTGCCCGCCGCGGCCGAGGTGCCGGCGCCGCCCGGCGGCGGCTTCGGCCTGCCGGTCGACTGCGACATGGACAGCCTCTGCAGCGTGCAGAACTACATCGACCACGATCCCGGTCCGGGCTGGCGGGACCACACCTGCGGGCCGCTCAGCTACGACGGCCACCGCGGCATCGACTTCCGGGTGCCGACGCAGATCGAAATGCGCCGCGGCGTGGCGGTGGTCGCCGCCGCCGACGGCCGGGTGCTCATCGCCCGCGACGGCCAGCCGGACATCCTCATGCAGGACACCGGCCCCGGCACCAACGTCGATGAGCGCAACGGCAACTGGGTCGCCATCGACCACGGCGGCGGCTGGGTCACTACCTACGCCCACCTGCTGCAGGGCAGCGTCGCCGTCGAGAACGGCCAGCGCGTCGAGCGCGGTGAGAAGCTCGGGCTCATCGGCCTTTCCGGCAACAGCGACTTCCCGCACGTCCACTTCGCCGTCACCCACGAGAACCGGCTGCTCGACCCCTTCATCGGCGAGGAGCCGGGCGCCGTTTGCGGCGAGGCCGGCACCAGCCTGTGGTCGCCGGAGGCCGAGGCGCAGATCCCCTATCGCGCCGGCGGCCTGCTGTCGGCCGGCTTTCTCGACCGCCAGCCGACCCACCGCGAGGTCTTGGACGGCATCGACGCGCCGGACCGTCTGGCGGCGGACGCGCCGGTGCTGATCTTCTGGACCGGCTCCTGGGGCCTCCTCGAGGGCGACCTGATGAGCCTCACGATCCTCGGCCCGGACGGCGAGGTCTTCGTCGCCGCCGATCACACCCTCGAGCGCAACCGCGCTACGCAGTCGCGCTGGATCGGCAAGCGGCGCCGCGAGGACCCCTGGCCGCCGGGCCGCTACACCGGCCTCTACCGGGTCGAGCGGCAGCAGGCTGGCGCTACGATCACGGTGATCGAGGTGTCGCGCGATATCGAGGTGCGTTAGCGCGGAGTTCTCAAACGACGATGCGGGTGTCCTCGAAGCCGCCGGCCTGGGCCAGGGCCTTGAGGCGGCGCTGCACCGCCTCGCCGTCGGGCACGGAGCCGTCGTCGGGCAGCCGCAGTTCCAGCACCTTGCCGTCGACCCTGAGGCCGCTGTGGTCGAGCACCCAGCGCGTCGCCGCCGAAACGCGGTAGGACAGCCGCAGCGCCGCGCCCAGCAGCACCGCCCGGTCCCGCCAGCGCTCGCCCAGCAGGGCCGCCGCCTGGGCGGCTTCTTTCAGGGCCGGCGATCCGCCGTAGCGCAGGTAGACAGTATAGGCGACGAAGGCACGCCCCGGGTGGTCGATGCCGACCAGGGGATACTGCAGGATGCGCCGCAGCGCCTGGATGGCGCGGAAATCCGGATGCTCGCGCCAGGTGAGGTCGGAGAGGTGGCAGGCGGTCAGCCGCAGGCGCCGCTCCTCCTCGCTTTCCTCCGGGAACAGCTCGCCGCACCACGCCATCAGCCCCTCGCCGAGGCCACCGAAGCGGCCCTCGCGCTCGGCGATCTCCGCCGCCGCGGAGAGCAGCGGGTCCTCCCGCCGCACCGCCGCCGGCAACTGGTGGAAGAGGTAGCCTTCGCGCAGGCCGTAGGTCGAGAAGGTCACCCGCTCGCACTGCATGCGGCGCAGCAGGCGGCCCAGCACCAGCGCCCCCATGGGCAGCGTCTCGCGGCGGCGGCGGGAGACCTGCTGGATGCCGGCGAGCGACGACTTGCCGAGACGGCTGATCAGGCGGCTCAGCGCGATGGCCTCCTCGCGCGCGACGGTGTGGCCGTGGATGGCGTGCAGCGGATGACGGTGCTGCTCGATGTGGAGGCGGGCCAGGTTGCGCCAGGTGCCGCCCACCGGATAGAAGGTCCGCCCCCTGCCCCCGGCCAGCCAGTCGACCTTGGCGATGGCCTTGTCGATCAGGCGGCGCGCCTTCTGGCGGTCGTCGCCGCAGCTCTCCATGAGACGCAGCGGCCCCAGCGCCAGGGTGGTCGAGCGGCCGACCCGCCCGGCGTCGACCTCGACCAGTTCCAGGCTGCCACCGCCGAGATCGCCCATAATGCCGTCGGCCAGCGGCGTGCCGGCGATGACGCCCAGCGCGGAAAGCTCCGCCTCCTCCTCGCCGCTGAGGATCCGGACGGGATGGCCGCAGAGTGCTTCAACGGTCGTTCTGAAGGTCTCGCCGTCCGCCGCCTCGCGCACCGCCGCGGTGGCGACAAGGTCGATGCGCCCGACGCCCATGGCGCGCGCCAGCGAGGTGAAGCGCACCAGGTTCGGCACGGCCAGCTCGACGCCCTCCGGCGACAGGCGGCCGCTGGACTGCAGCCCGCGCCCGAGGCCGCAGAGCACCTTCTCGTTGAACACCATGGTCGGCGCCCGCTTCAGGCCGTCGAAAACCACCAGGCGGATGGAGTTGGAGCCGATGTCCACCACGGCGACGCGCTCGTCTCCGGCCACGCCCTTGGCCAGGGAGGCGGCCGTTGCCTGCTGACGGGCTTTCATCTGCGGGATCAGGACTTCTTCAGGACCAGCCTTGGCGCCTTCTTGGCCTTCTTCAGGGCGGAACCGCGGCCGGACAGGCTGGGATTCGTCATGAAGTAGGTATGTGCGCTGAACGACTTCGCCGTGGAGCGCACGCGCCGGAAAGTCCCTTCGGGCTCGAGGACCCAGCTCTGCGCCTCGTCGTTGAAATTGGCGATCATGATCTGGTCGAGCACCTGCTGGTGAACGGTCGCATTCTCGATCGGCACCAGGGTCTCGATGCGGCGGTCCAGGTTGCGCGGCATCCAGTCCGCCGAGGAGATGAAGACCTTGGCTTCCCGGGACGGTAGCGGCTTGCCGTTGCCGAAGCAAACGATTCGGCTGTGCTCCAGGAAGCGGCCGATGATGCTCTTGACCCGGATGTTTTCGGACAGCCCCGGCACGCCCGGCCTCAGGCAGCAGATGCCGCGGACCACCAGGTCGATCGACACACCGGCATGCGAGGCGCGGTAGAGCTCGTCGATGATCTCCGGATCGACCAGCGAGTTGAGCTTGGCCCAGATGGCGGCCGGGCGCCCGGCCCGGGCGTGGGCGATCTCCGCGTCGATCAGCTTCAGCAGCTTCTGGCGCAGGGTTAGCGGCGCGAAGGCGATCTTCTCCATCTCCTTGGGCGTGGCATAACCGGTCATGTAGTTGAACAGCCGCGTGGCGTCACGCCCCAGCACCGGGTCGCAGGAGAAGAACGAAATGTCGGTATAGATCTTCGCCGTCACCGGATGGTAGTTGCCGGTGCCGAAGTGGACATAGGTGCGGATGGCGTCGCCCTCGCGGCGCGCCACCAGCGAGATCTTGGCGTGGGTCTTCAGTTCCATGAAGCCGTAGATGACCTGCACGCCGGCGCGCTCCAGGTTACGCGCCCAGCGGATGTTGCGCTCCTCGTCGAAGCGCGCCTTCAGTTCGACCAGCGCCGTCACCGACTTGCCGGCTTCCGCCGCCTCGGCCAGCGCCTTGACGATCGGCGAGTCCTCCGAGGTGCGGTAGAGCGTCTGCTTGATGGCGACCACCGCCGGGTCGTTGGCCGCCTGGCGCAGGAACTGCACCACCACGTCGAAGCTCTCGTAGGGATGGTGGACGACGAAGTCCTTGGCGCGGATGGTCGCGAAGGTGTCGCCGCCGAAGTCGCGGATACGCTCCGGGAAGCGCGGATTGTAGGGCGGGAACACCAGGTCCGGGCGGTCGTCGACGATCAGCTCCTGAGTGTCGGAAAGTCCCAGCATGCCATCGAGCGCGAAGACGTTCTCCGCATCGGCCTGCAGGTCGCGCTGCACGAAGTCGAGCAGCGCCTGCGGCATGTCGCCGTCCACCGTCAGGCGGATGACCGAGCCGCGGCGGCGGCGCTTCAGCGCGCTCTCGAAGACCCGAACCAGGTCCTCGGCCTCTTCCTCGATCTCGACGTCGCTGTCGCGCAGCACGCGGAAGAAGCCGCTGGCCTTGACCTCGAAGCTGGGGAACAGCTCGTCGAAGTAGAGCCGCAGCATCTCTTCCAGGCGGATGAAACGCACGTCCGGTCCGGGCAGCCGGATGAAGCGCGCGACCATGGCCGGGATCGGGATCAGCCCGTTGATCTGCGCACGATCGTCGCCGCGCAGCAATTCGACGACGATCGACAGGCCGCGGTTCGGAATGAAGGGAAAGGGATGCGCCGGATCGATGGCGATCGGCGTCAGCACGGGATAGAGCTGCGTGGTAAAATAGTCGTCGAGGAATCTGCGTTCGGCGCGCGTGATCTCCTTGGCGCCGACGACGGCGATGCCGGCGGCCCCCAGTTCGCCGATCAAGTCGAGCCACTTTTCCTGCTGCCAGCGCATCAGCTTGGCGACCCTCTCGTTGATGGCGGCAAGCTGCTGGGCCGGCGTCAGGCCCTCCGGCGAGGGCGTCTTCACGCCGGCGCGCACCTGGCCGCGCAGGCCGGCGACGCGGACCATGAAGAACTCATCCAGGTTGCTGGCGGAGATGGAGAGGAAGCGCAGGCGCTCGAGCACCGGGTGGTTGGAGTTGTAGGCCTCTTCCAGCACCCGCTCGTTGAAGCCGAGCCAGGAGATCTCGCGGTTGATGAAACGCTCCGGCGAGGCCAGGTCGATCGCAGCCACAAGGGAGCCGGCCGGCAGGTCCGATTCCTGCCCCAGCGGCTCCACCTCGAGCGCCATGACCTCACCCTCCTCCACGCTGCAGTCTCCCCGTTCCGGCGCCAAGCCGGCGCCACCCCAAGCACATAGCACGGCCAAGGGTACCAAATCGTTACATTTATATGTACCTGGTTATATGTACCGGGGGGCGCGGAACGGCAAGTCCGCCGCGCCGGGGCCGCCGCAAGGCCGGATGTTCTTTTTGATATACGTCAAAGCCTGCGGTGGATTCCGCAAGTTATACGTTCCCTGGCCCGTGGGTGATCCCTACCCAGCCCCATGAGCCGGGGCCTTCCCGTCCGAGCTTAGCGGCCGGCGGGAAGGCCCTTTACGTTCCGGGGCCCCGTTCGCCCCAAAACCGTCGGATCAGGACACGATCTCCCAGTCGCCGTCGGGTTGGCGGCAGGCGGTGCCGTAGCCGGACTGCTGACGGTTGCCGACGACGATCTGGTGCTGGAACTCGCGGCAGTAGCGGCCGCCGGAGTCGCGGCCGTCGCGCACGGCGGTGACGCTGCCGTAGGCGCCGCTGTCGTTCCACTGGATGCTGTCGCCCAGCGGCGCCGACACCGCGCGTTCGTGCGCCCAGGCGTAGCCGTTCCGCTGGTTGTCGTTCAGCAGCTCGACCACCTGCAGTGCGAGGATGGCATAGATCGCCCAGTCGTCGCGATCCCGCTTCTTGTAAACCCGATGATGATGCACGTGCTTGTGCTTGTGAATATGCTTGTGCTTGTACACGTGACGATGCGCCTGGCGCTTGGGCGGCGGGCTCCAGTGGCGCGGCCCATGCCACACGACCACTGCCTTGCCGTGTCCGTGGCGCCCCTTGCCTCGCGCCTTGTGATGCTTGCCGTGATGCTGTTGCTGCTTCCAGTACCCGTCGCCGCCGCGATGGCCGCGCTTGTCGTCGGCGAGTGCCGGCGCAGAGGTCAGGACAAAAACGGCGCAGAGCGCCAATGCGAGTGGTTTGAACATCGATCCGATCCTTCCAAAGCTTCTGTTTGGCGCTAGCCCGGATTTCTCAAACTATGGCGGGCGTCACGGAGGCGAATTTGCCGACAGGCCAGGAGAGCCGCGAAGAGCGTATCGGGAATACGGTCGAGCGGCTCGACGCCGCCTGTCGTCAAATTCGCCCCGCCCTTCGGGTCGCCTCGGGAAGCCTGCTCGGGGCGTCGAAGGCCTCAACCGTAGTCCCACTACGCTTTTCGGCCTTCTCCTGCCGAGCAGGCTTCCCGAGGCGATGACGCCCGCCATAGTTTGAGAAATCCGGGCTAGTAATCGGAACTACGCGAAGGGGCGCCGCGGCTATCCCCGGCGCCCCAAAAATGCCTCAAAGGTGAACCGCGTGTGGCTCGACGCTACAGCGTCCCCGGAAAGGCGCCGCCATCGAGCAGCAGGTTCTGCCCGGTGATGAACCCGGCATGCACGCCGCAGAGAAAGGCGCAGGCCTCGCCGAACTCGACCGGATCGCCGAAACGCCCGGCCGGGTTGTTCTGCGCGCGCTCGCGCGTCACCTCCTCGAGCGGGCGACCAGCCTTGTCGGCCGCCGCCTTGAGTGTGGCCTTCAGGCGGTCGGTGTCGAAGGGGCCGGGCAGCAGGTTGTTGATGGTTACGTTGGCGATCACCGTCTTGCGCGCGAGTCCGGCGACGAAGCCGGTGAGCCCGGCGCGCGCGCCGTTGGACAGGCCGAGGATGTCGATCGGCGCCTTCACCGCGCCGGAGGTGATGTTGACGATGCGCCCGAAGCGCCGCTCCATCATGCCGTCGACCGTCGCCTTGATGAGTTCGATGGGCGTCAGCATGTTGGCGTCGAGCGCCTTGATCCAATCGTCGCGGTTCCAGTCACGGAAGTCGCCCGGCGGCGGACCGCCGGCGTTATTGATCAGGATGTCGGGTTGCGGACAGGCATCCAGCGCGAGGCGCCGCCCCTCGGGCGTGGTGATGTCGGTAGCCACCGCCGTCACCTCGACGCCGCTGGCTGCGCGGATTGCCTCGGCGGTCTTCTCCAGCGGTTCGCGCGAGCGCGCGACGATGGTGACCTCGACGCCTTCGCGCGCCAGCGATTCGGCGCAGGCCCGGCCGAGTCCCTTGCTCGCCGCGCAGACCAGGGCCTTGCGGCCGCGAATTCCCAAATCCATTCCCAAGCTCCCTAACTTTTGTCTTCCGCTTCCTCGGTGTCGAGCTTCTGCAGCACGGCGCGCGCCAGCGCCACGGAGATGTTGCGCCGCTCGACCAGCGCCGCATGGTCCATCGCCGTCACCACCTTGCGGGCAGCGGCGAAGGACCGCTCCATGCGGGTTGCCAGATAGTCCAGCACCCCCTTGTCGGCGATGAGCTGGCGGTCGTCGAAGTGCTTCTTCAGCACCCGCTTCATGAGATCGTCGTCGGGTTCGCCGAGGGCGACGGCCTGCATCGCCGCCAGCCGCGATCGCAGGTCGGCCAGCGGACAGGGCCAACGCACCGGCGGATTGCGGTCGGACAGCAGCAGGAAGCCGCGCCGTTCCAGCATCATGTTGTAGAGATGCAGCAGGCGCCGGGCGACCTCCGGCTCCGCCGCCAGGTGATCGCCGACGTCCTCCACCACGCAGGCCAATGTTCCGCCCTCGGCTTCGCCGAGATAGGCCGGCGGCTCGTCGCGGCGCAGCATCGCCACGTCGACCTCGATGGCGCCGGAGGCACGCCGCCAGACCTGGCAGAGATGAGTCTTGCCGCTGCCCGGCGAACCGAAGATGGCCAGCGCCCGGGACGGCCAGTCGGGCCAGCGGTCGATCCAGGCGACCGCCACCTCGTTGCCGGGCGCGACCAGGAAGTCCTCGCGCCCCAGGGCCGGGCGGTGGCCCAGGTCGAGGGGAATCTGCGCGGGCGCCGTCACGACGGGTCGCCAGATGCGGCCGGCGGCCCGCCTCTCCCGTCCTGCCCCGTGTAGTAGGCGCTGAGTCGGTACTGACCGAGGGCGAAGCGAACGCCGACGCCGACCACGGCCGCCACCGGGACCGCCAGCAGCACGCCGACAAAGCCGAAGAGCGCGCCGCCGGCCAGCAGCGCGAACATGACCCAGACCGGATGCAGGCCGACCCGCTCGCCGACCAGCTTCGGGGTGAGGAAGTTGCCTTCGATGGCCTGACCGACGAAGAACACCGCCGCCACGATGGCGACCGGAATCCAACTGTCGAACTGCGCCAGGGCGAGGCCCACGGAGAGCACCAGGCCGATCATCGAACCGAGATAGGGAATGAACGACAGGAAGCCGGCGATGAGGCCGACGACGAGGCCGAAGTCGAGGCCCGCCAGCGTCAGGCCGACGGCATAGAATACCGCCAGCGTCAGACACACCGCCCCCTGCCCGCGCAGGAAGCCGGCCAGGGTCTCGTCGACCTCCCGCGCCAGGCGGCGGATGGTCTCCTGGTGCCTGCGCGGCAGCCAGTCGTCGGCCTTGGCGATCATGCGGTCCCAGTCGCGCAGCAGGTAGAAGGCGACCACCGGCGTGATGACCAGAAGGGCGATGAAATTGAACAGGGCGACGCCGCCGGAGACGATGCCGCCGAGCACATCGGTGGTCCAGCCGAACAGCTTGTCGGCGGAGTCGCGCAGCAGCGACTGCAGGCGCCGCTCGGCCTCCGGATCAAGGCGGTCGCGCACCATCTCCAGCAACGCCGCCGTCTCGCGCTGCAGTGCCGAAAGGTAGTCGGGAGAGCGCTCGATGAAGGCGGCCACCTGGCCGACCACCGCCGGGATGACCAGCAGCAGCACCAGCACGCAGAGCAGGAGGAAGCAGACCGTCACCAGCGCCGTGGCCCAGGTGCGCGACAGCTTCCACTTCTCGAGCCGATCGCAGACCGGATCCAGCAGGTAGGCGACCGCCGTGCCGGCGACGAAAGGCAGCAGCACGCTGCGCAGCAGGAACACGCAGACCAGGGTGATCGCCAGAAGGATCAGCCAGAACCGCAACTGGCTGGCGGTCGGGACCTGCGGCGCGTGCCCGGCGGCGCGCTCCGGCGTTCCGGACTCGCCGTCGTTCATTGCTGCAACGGGGCCGGCGCCACCGGCCGGTCGGCGCGAGTCAGTTCCCAATTGCTGTCGGGGCGCAGGGCGAGGAAGAGGTTCTGCTGCGCCAGCGCGCGGCTGAGCCGCTGCTCGTCGCCGAGGAAGGTGATCTCGACCTGCGCCTCGTTGCGCGACAGCGCCGAGATCCCGGTTTCCTGTATGGCGGCCACTTCCTTCAGGCGGCGGCGCACGGTCAGCCAGTCGTCGAGGCCGCCGAGCGGCACGAAGACCAGGATCGAGCGCTGGCTGCCGAACCGCAGCAGGTACTGCTGCTTCCAGTTTTCCTGCACCGCGCTGTCGATGCGGTCGGCGGCACGCCGGAAGAATCCGTCCAGCGGCTCGCCGGTAACCTGCACCAGCCGGTCGCGCAGGGTGCTGTCGAGCCGGCCGCCCTGGAAACGGTGGGTCTCCACCTGGAGCACCGCCGACCCGTCGTCGGGATTGCCGCTCAGGCTGGCCGTGGCCACCAGGACGTCTTCGGCGCCATAGCGTTCGGCGATGGCGCGCAGCGATTCCGCGTCGCCGGCCTGCGCCCGCTCGACGTCGATCGCCGACAGGTCGCCGAGGTCGCCGAGCGGCACCGTCATCGGCACCAGGCCGTCGTCGCCGGGGCGCAGCGCCCAGCTCTCGCGCCAGGGATTGGGATCCAGCCACAGAGTCGGCTCACTGGAATCGCCGCGGTATATCGGCAGCACCACCACGGGCCTGCTCAGGGTTTCCGCGAAGGGCACGTCGGCGCCGCGCAGCAGCCTGCGCACCTCGTCGGCGTTGAAGCGGAAGGTCAGCTCGGCGAGGTAGCGCACCGGCGAGGTACGCTCGTTGTTCACCGAGAAGTCGAGCACGTAGTAGGGCAGCAGGTTGGCGTCGATGGCGGGGACGCGGTTCTGCTCGCCCTCCGGCACCAGGCGCTCCATCAGCCGGCGGAAGGCCCGCCGGTGGCCCACCGCCAGGGCCGTCTGGCGTGCCTCGGCGGCGGTGGCCGCGGTCTCGTCCACCGCGACGTTGCGCACGGTATAGATGTCGCCGGCGCCCTGGGCGCCGACGTCCCCGGCCCCTGGCAGCGCGAAGGTCACCGCCGCCAAGGCCGTTGCCGCTATCACGGTGCCGCTAAGCCGCCGAAACCACATTGCAAACCGTCCCGGATTCTCTATCTTCGCCCGGCAAAGCGGGCCGAAAAGCCTGTTCCTCTAAATACCCCATGTGACCGGAGGAAGCCATAACAAGCCGGAAATCCCTCGGCAACCACTTGACCTACAAGGACGCGGGTGTCGACATCGATGCTGGCAACGCCCTGGTCGAGGCCATCAAGCCCCTGGCCCGCTCGACCGCCCGCAGCGGCGCCGACGCCGGGCTCGGCGGCTTCGGCGGCTTCTTCGACCTCAAGGCGGCGGGCTTCCGCGACCCCCTGCTGGTCGCCGCCAACGACGGCGTCGGCACCAAGCTGAAGATCGCCATCGCCGCGGGACGCCACGACGGCGTCGGCATCGACCTCGTGGCCATGTGCGTGAACGACCTCGTGGTCCAGGGCGCCGAGCCGCTGTTCTTCCTCGATTACTACGCCATGGGGCGCCTGGAGGTTCCCGTCGGCCGCGCGATCATCGCCGGCATCGCCGAGGGCTGCCGCCAGGCCGGCTGCGCGCTGATCGGCGGCGAGACCGCCGAGATGCCGGGGCTCTACGCCGCCGACGACTACGACCTCGCCGGCTTCGCCGTGGGCGCGGTGGAGCGCGACGCGGTGCTGACCGGAGAGGCCGTCGCCGCCGGCGACCTGGTGTTCGGACTCGCCTCCTCGGGCCTGCATTCCAACGGCTTCTCGTTGGTGCGCCGGGTGGTGGAGAACGCCGGGCTCGACTACGACGCGCCCGCCCCCTTCGCGCCGGAAACCGGGCTCGGCGAGGCGCTGCTGGTGCCCACCCGCATCTATGTGAAGTCCTGCCTCGCCGCTCTCGCCACCGGCGGCGTCAAGGCGCTCGCCCACATCACCGGCGGCGGCTTCCCCGAGAACCTGCCGCGCGTCTTGCCGAAGACCCTCGGCGTGGTGCTGCCCGGCGTCACCTGGCCGGTGCCGGCGGTGTTCGCCTGGCTGGCGGCGACCGGCGGCATCGCGCCCGCGGAGATGCTGCGCACCTTCAATTGCGGCATCGGCATGGTCGCCGTCGCCGCGCCGGAGCGCGCCGCCGAGGTCCGCGCCGCCTTCGAGGCCGCCGGTGAGACTGTCTTCGAGATCGGCCGCATCGAGGCCCGCACCGAGGACGCCGCCGCGGTCACCATCGAGAACCTCGCAGAGACCTGGCCCCGCTGATGGCCGGCAGGACCAGGGTCGGCGTGCTGATCTCCGGGCGCGGCAGCAACCTGAAGGCCCTGCTCGACGCCTGTGCCGCGGCGGACTTTCCGGCCGAGATCGTCACCGTGATCGCCAACCGGCCGGATGCCGGCGGGCTCGACCACGCGCGCGCCGCCGGCGTCGGCGCCGAGGTCGTCGACCACAAGGCCTTCGCCGGCCGCGACGCCTTCGAGACGGCGGTGACCGGCGCCCTCGAAAGCGCCGGGGTGGATCTCGTCTGCCTCGCCGGCTTCATGCGGGTGGTCGGCGCCGGCTTCGTACGGCACTGGCAGGGCCGCATGATCAACATCCATCCCTCGCTGCTGCCGCTGTTCCCCGGGCTCGACACCCATGCCCGCGCCCTGGCGGCCGGGGTGCGCCTGCACGGCTGCACCGTCCACTTCGTCAGCGAGGAGGTCGACGGCGGGGCGATCATCGGCCAGGCGGCAGTGCCGGTGCTGCCGGGCGACGACCCGGAAAGCCTGGCCGCCCGAGTGCTGCGGGCCGAGCACCGCCTCTATCCCGCCTGCCTGCGCCTGCTGGCCGAAGGCCGCGTGCGCCTGGAGGACGGCAAGGCGGCGTTTTCCGGCGATTTCGACGCCGGCACGCCACTGTTCTCGCCGCCGTTGCGCGGCTGACCCGGCCATCCGCGGATCCCCTCCGCGGCCCGCCAAGGCTTGCCCGGCGCGGCGTCCCGGGCTAGAAGAACGGCCGGGAGACGCGCCGTGGCGGGGAGCGCCGCGGCGGACAAATCAACAAGCGGGACATTGGCATGGCGGACGATCGGCTGCTGCGGGAACACCAGGAAATCTGGAAAGGCTTCGTCAAATTCATCACCATCTCCACCGGGCTCGTGGTGGTGACCCTGCTGCTGATGGCGTGGTTCCTGCTGTAACCGGCACTGTCCGGGCCGCGGCCGCGAGCGGTCGGCGTCAGTTGCCGGTTTCGCCGACCACCTGAACGCGCCAGCCACCGAGGCCGCGCACCGCGAGGCGGTAGCTGCCGGGCTCGATCACGGCGGAGCGGCCACCGCCCCTGCCGATCTGATTGCCGATCACGTCGATCATCTCGTTCTGCGCCGTGCGCAGTTCGACGGTCAGCAGGCTGCCCTGGTTCTGCCAGACCAGGCGCCAGGGCGTATCGACCTCGATCGGATCGGAATCCCAGTCGTCCCTGCCGGTGAAGCCGTGCAAAGCCGTCGGCGAATCCTCTGTGGACTCATCGAGGCCGAGCAGCGGCTGTGCCAGGGCGTCGTAGCATTGCAGCCGCTCCTGCTCATCGTCGAGGCCAGCGCAGCCGACGATCTGGTCGGCCAGCCGGGTGGTGTCGTCGGTACTTCTCGCCTGGCCCCAGGCCGCTCCGCCGCCACCGGCCGCCAGGGCCAGCACCAGGGCAGCGGAAACCGCCAGCCCAGGTATGATCTTGCGAATTTCTATCTTAGATTGCAATTCTCTTTGCAACACCCGCCTGTCCCTTCGGTTTCACCGTCACTGCCCAACCGTTGACCTAACACAGCAGGGCGCCCCCTGCCAGCCGCCGGCCGGAGATTATCCGGCCTTCTGCTGACAGGCGGCGCCCGATGGCCAGGGACTGACGGGACGGCGCGACGGCCCGAAGGCCATCGGCCGCCCCTCGGAACCGTGCCGGCTTACTGCAGGGTAGGACTCGCCGGCGCCGATTCCTGATCGATCATCTCGCGATCGCTCTCGACCTGCTGGGCCTCGAGAGTCTTGAACTCCGGCGCCTGCTCCAGATCCTCGCGTGTCAGGCTGGTGCGCAAGATCAGGGTGCCGTCAGACATCTCTTCGGTGAGCGCGGCCCAGGACAGGCCGACAGGCTTGGAGCCGACGCCGAGGAAGCCGCCGACGTTGACGACAACGCCGATGATCTTGTCGTCCTCGCCGAGCAGCAGGTCGGAAACCTTGCCGACGCTTTCCGCGCCCTCGGCCGAGCGCGCCACCACGTCGGCGCCGAGATAGCTGTCGGACAGAACCTCGCCGGACTTCTGCTCGGTCAGCACGGCAGGGCCCGCCGGCTCGGCCTGAGCGGGCGGCGTGGTCGAAGTGGTGGTCGTCGTTTCCTGGGCCATGCCGGCCAGCGGCATCATCGCCGTCGCGGCAGCGGCAAAGGCCAGAGCTTTCATGGTTCGCATCGCAGTACTCCCGTGTGTCTTTTCGTGCAAAAAAGCTGTCGCACTTCCTTGCCCTGTAGACGCGCAGGACCGCGAATTTGTTCCCCGAGCATCCGCGCGGCGGGATCCGCGCGACGCCGGGATTCAAAGAAAAAAGGGCGGAACCCCGGGGGGTTCCGCCCTGTCTTCCGCCGGGCACCCGGCCCGAAAAGGTCACAACGGCGTCAGCCGACGAGCTCCGCATCGGTGAAGAAGAACCTGATCTCCTGCGCCGCGGTCTCGGGGGCGTCGGAGCCGTGCACCGAGTTGGCCTCGATGGACTCGGCGAAGTCGGCGCGGATGGTGCCGGGCGCCGCGTCCTTCGGATTGGTCGCGCCCATCACTTCGCGATTCTTCGCCACGGCGTTCTCGCCTTCCAGCACCTGCACCACCACCGGGCCGGAGGTCATGAAGCTGCAAAGGTCGTTGAAGAACGGCCGCTCCTTGTGCACCGCGTAGAAGCCCTCGGCCTGCTCTCGCGTCATGTGGATGCGCTTGCTGGCAACGACGCGCAGGCCGGCCTGCTCCAGGCGGTCGATGATCTTGCCGGTGATGTTGCGCCGGGTGGCATCCGGCTTGATGATCGAAAAGGTCCGTTCCGTGGCCATGGACTCCGGCTCTCCTTCTGGTGATTGCTTGCGCCAGGGCTTCCGGCGGGGCCGGAGGTCCGGCATCGCCCGGGCCCGGCCCGTTTCCCGTTTCGCGCCGGGCTTATAGACGCTTTGCCGGCCCAGGGCAACGCCCGCCGGCGGCTTTCCGGGAGGGCCTGCCGCCCGGCCGGGGCGCCGCGGCCGACCCGCTTTCGCCCGCCGGCCGGGCATGCTATCACCCGCCGCCGAAGCGGAACCGCAACCCATGCTGCACATTAACGATCTTGTTTTCCGGGTTCAGGGCGAACTGCTGTTCGACCAGGCCACGGTCGCCGTCAACAAGGGCGACCGCGCCGGCCTGGTCGGCCGCAACGGCGCCGGCAAGACAACCCTGCTGAAGCTCATCTCCGGCGAGCTGCACCCCGACGGCGGCAGCGTCACCTATCCGCGCCTGACCAAGGTCGGCAAGGTGGCCCAGGAGGCGCCCTCCGGGCAGACCAGCCTGATCGACACCGTACTGGCCGCCGACCAGGAACTGAACCGGCTGCAGGCCGAGGCCGAGCACGCCACCGATCCGCACCGCATCGCCGAACTGCACGAGCGCCTCGCCGCCATCGGTGCCGAGTCGGCACCGGCGCGCGCCGCCCGCATCCTCGCCGGCCTCGGCTTCGACGAGGCCGCGCAGCAGCGCCCCTGTGCCGAGTTCTCCGGCGGCTGGCGCATGCGCGTGGCGCTCGCGGCGCTGCTGTTCCAGGCCCCCGATCTGCTGCTGCTCGACGAGCCGACCAACCACCTGGACCTGGAAGCTGCGCTGTGGCTCGAGGGCTACCTGAAGAGCTACCCCGGCACCCTGCTGCTGGTCTCGCACGACCGCGGCCTGCTGAACCGCGTGGCCGACCGCATCGTCCACCTGGAGAACCGCAAGCTCACCGCCTACACCGGCAACTACGATCGCTTCGAGCGCCTGCGCCGGGAGCATCTGGAACACCAGGCGGCCCTGCAGACAAAGCAGCTGGCCGAGCGGCGCCACATCCAGGCCTTCGTCGACCGCTTCCGCTACAAGGCCTCGAAGGCGCGCCAGGCGCAGTCGCGCCTGAAGGCCCTGGCCCGCATGGAGCCCATCGCTTCGGTGATGGAGGACCGCACGGTCACATTTCATTTCCCGGAGCCTTCGCGGCTGTCGCCGCCGATCCTCACCCTCGAGGACGCCGCCGTCGGCTACGAGCCCGGCAAGCCGATCCTGTCGCACCTGAACCTGCGGCTCGACATGGACGACCGCGTGGCGCTGCTCGGCGCCAACGGCAACGGCAAGTCGACCCTGTCGCGACTCTTCGCCGGCCGGCTGAAGCCGATGGAAGGGCGCATGACGCGCTCGGGCAAGCTGAAGATCGGCTACTTCGCCCAGGACCAGGCCGAGGAACTCGATCTGAACGCAACGCCGCTCGCGCACATGACCCGGCTGATGCCGCTGGCCACCGAGACCAAGCTGCGCGCGCAGCTCGGTCGCTTCGGCTTCGGCGCCGACCGCGCCGAGGTGGCGGTCGGCAAGCTGTCGGGCGGCGAGAAGGCGCGCCTGCTGTTCGCCCTGATGAGCCGCGAGGCGCCGCACCTGCTGATCCTCGACGAGCCGACCAACCACCTCGACATCGACTCGCGCCAGGCGCTGATCCAGGCGCTCAGCGCCTTCGAGGGCGCGGTGATCCTGGTCAGCCACGACCCGCACCTAGTCGAACTGGCCGCCGACCGCCTGTGGCTGGTCGGCAACGGCACGGTCGCGTCCTACGACGGCGACATGGACGACTATCGCAAGCTGTTGCTCGAGCAGCGCCGCCAGGAACGCGCCCGCCAGCGCGGCGACAGGCCGGCGCGCGACGACAAGGTTTCCAAGAAGGACCAGCGCCGCGCCGCCGCCGAGGCGCGCGCCGCCGTGGCCGACCTGCGCAAGGCGGCAAAGCAGGCGGAAGCGCAGATCGAGAAGCTGAACCGCCAGAAGGCCGATCTCGAGGCCAGGCTTGCCGACCCGCAAATCTACGACGGACCGACCGCCAAGCTGCAGGACCTGCAGATCCGCTTCGGCCAGGTCAAGCAGTCGATCGCCGAGGCCGAAGAGCGCTGGCTGGAGCTGCAGACCGCCCTCGAGGAGGCCTAGGGGAAGAGGCCTAGCGCCCGTATAGCCGGGCCGGCAGGTCGCTGTCGTAGCCATTGAGGATCAGCAGCATGTCGATCGTGTCGCCATCGGCCGCCAGCGGATAGTACATGCGCTGCGAGTCGATGAATTCGCGGTCCGGATGCGGCATCGGAAAAGCGTCGTAGACCGCAGTGCGGGTCTCCACGGCGCGGGTCATGTTGGCGACGATGCGTGCCGCCAGGGGCGGCGCAATCGCCTCTTCCACCAGCATGCCGGTGATGTCCCGCCCCGCGTTCAGCGTCTGCATCGCGCCCATCAGACGGTAACGGAAACGCATGCCGCCGCCGATTCGTTCTACGTCGATCAGGTTCACGAGTGTAAGCACTTTGCGCAGGTCGCAGGGGTCTATGTGCTGGCGTCCCGGCAGGCGGCCGTCGGGCGCAACGCGTTCGAGGTAGTCGAGCATCTCGGTGAACCGGGCGTGCACCACCGGCGGGTCGCGCCCCGCGAGCTCTGCCAGATAAAACTGCGAAACGAGAAAATCCGCCATTCCGATTCCCAGTCTTCGAATGACAGCAATCTCCAATACAATGATTGCACAGATCGTCAGTGGAATTAAAGGGAAACGCTACGGGTGGGCGACAACGGCGCCCGGCCGGGCCGACCTTGGCCCGGGACCCGCGTTATCCGCGTCGCAGACCTGCAGGAACAACGTGCCTGCCCCGTGACGGCGCGGCCTAGTCTGGCCGCCACCGCGAAGGCTGCCCCAGAGAAAGTCCACCCATGGCGATGGCAGAGCCGCCGCTGCCGGCCGCTTCGGCCCCTGTTTCGACGGCCCCTCCAGCCGCCGCCGCCGCCGCCGTGTCGCCGGCCCGCGCCATCCTGATGATGGTCGCGAGCCTGGTGTTCTTCGCCGCGATGGACGCCCTGGTGAAGGATCTCGGCAGCCGCTATCCGACGCTGCAGGTGATGTTCTTCCGCAGCCTCTTCGCCTTCATCCCGATCGGCCTGCTGATCTGGCACAGCGGCTCCCTGAACAGCCTGAGGGTCAACAGCCTGGGCGGCCACCTGCTGCGTAGCCTGGTCGGTGTCGGCGCCATGTTCTGCTTTTTCTATGCCTATTCGCGCATGCCGCTGGCCGAGGTCGTGGCCATCAGCTTCGCCGCCCCGGTCTTCGTGGTGGCACTCTCGGTGCCGCTGCTGGGCGAAAGGGTCGGGCCCTACCGCTGGGGCGCGGTGCTGATCGGCTTCGTCGGCGTCATGGTCATGCTGCAGCCCGGCCCCGACCTGCTGCGCAGCATCGCCCTGGTGCCGCTGATCGGCACGCTGCTCTTCGCGCTGGCGATGATCGTGCTGCGCAAGCTCGGGCGCACGGAATCCAGCGCCTCGGTCGCCTTCACCTTCACGCTCTCCTGCACTTTGGTTTCCGGCGTCGCCCTGCCCTTCGTGTGGACCGCGCCGGACCTTCTCGACCTCGCCGCGCTGATCGCCGTCGGGCTGCTGGGCGGCGTCGGACAGATTCTCATGACCGCCGCCTTCAAGCACGGCGACGTCGCCGTGATCGCGCCCTTCGAGTACACCTCGATGATCTGGGCGACACTGCTGGGCTTTGTCTTCTGGGGCGAGATTCCTGGCCTCAATATCTGGGCCGGCGTGGCCATCGTCATGGCCTCCGGTCTCTTCATCCTGTTCCGCGAGGCCAACCTCAAGCTGCCGCGGGGCCGGGCGCGACGCCTGCAGCCGAAGCGCTGACAGCCGGCCGCCGCCGGCGTCAGGCCTTCTGGCCCCAGCGCCCGCTTTCGTCCTGCTGCCAGTAGGTCACCTCGTGGCCCGCCTCCTTCAGCGTCTTCCACTGCGCGCGCGCCTGGGCCAGCGCCTCCTCATCGCCGCCGTCGAAGAGGATGGCACAGAGCCCGAAGTCGGCGATCCGCTCGGAGGTCGCGCCGTCGGTGAGGAACAGCACCTCGGCGCCGTTGGGTGCCTCGTCGGCCACCGTCAGCCAGACCGGCTGGCGATCGGCGCGGCCGTCCTTGACGGTGCCGTGTGGCAGGAAGGAGCGGTCGTTGTAGGTCCACAGCCGCGCCGACAGCGCCTCGATCCGCGCTTCCGATCCGGCCCGCACCACCGCCCGCTGGCCGCGCTCCAGAGTCTTCTCCAGCATCTGCGGGAGCGCCTGGTCGAGCGGCGTGCGGGTCATATGGTAGAAGCGCACCTCGGTCATCGGCCTGCCGCTTCGATTTCCCGGGACCGGACCCGGCCTACTTCTCGAAGTTGTCGGCGACGAAGCGGTCGAGCAGACGCACGCCGAAACCGGTACCGCCCTTGGGCACCGTGGGCTTGTCCTTGGTGGACCAGGCCATGCCGGCGATGTCGAGGTGCGCCCAGGGGGTACCGTTCTTGATGAAGCGCTGCAGGAACTGCGCGGCGGTGATGGAGCCGCCGGCACGCCCGCCGCCGATGTTCTTCATGTCGGCCACGTCGCAGTCGATCTGCTTGTCGTACTCCGGCCCCAGCGGCATGCGCCACACAGTCTCCCCGACCGCCTTGCCCGCGGCGGTCAGCTGCTGCGACAGCTTGTCGTCGTTGCTGAACAGGCCGGCGTGCTCGTTGCCGAGAGCGATGATGATCGCGCCGGTCAGCGTTGCCAGGTCGACGATCAGCCGCGGCTTGTAGTTCTCCTGCGTGTACCACAGCGCATCGCAGAGGACGAGGCGGCCCTCCGCGTCTGTGTTGAGCACCTCGATGGTCTGGCCCGACATCGATTTGACCACGTCCCCGGGGCGCTGCGCGGTACCGGAGGGCATGTTCTCCACCAGGCCGCAGATGCCGACGGCGTTGATCTTGGCCTTGCGCGCGGCAAGGGCGTGCATCAGGCCGACCACCGTGCCGGCGCCGCCCATGTCCCACTTCATGTCCTCCATGCCGGCAGCCGGCTTCAGCGAGATGCCGCCGGTGTCGAAGGTGACCCCCTTGCCGACGAAGGCCAGCGGCGCCTTGTCCTTGGCCGCCGACGCCCCCTGCCACTGCATGACCACCAGCTGCGGCTCGTGGGCCGAGCCCTGGGCGACCCCGAGCAACGCGCCCATGCCGAGCTTCTTCATCTCCTTCTCGCCCAGCACCGTCACCTTGACGCCGAGCTTGGAGAGTTTCTTGGCCTCGGCCGCCAGGGTTTTCGGATACAGGACGTTGGCCGGCTCGCTGACCAGGTTGCGGGTCACGAAAACCCCTTCGGCCACCTTCTCCAGCTTGTGGAAATGGCGCCTGGCGGCCGCTGCATCCTCCACCAGGAACGTGATCTCCTTGAGCCTCGGCTTCTTCTCCGGCTTTTCCTTGGTCTTGTACTTGTCGAAACGGTAGCTGCGCAGCAGGGCGCCATAGGCTTGGAGCGCCGCTTGCTCCGCCGCCGAACGGCGGCTGCGCGGCTTATCGACCAGGATGGCCGCCTTTTCGTCCCCGCGCAGCAGCTGCGCCGCGACGGCACCGCCGAGGTCCTGCAGGTCCTGCTCGCTGAGCTTGCCCGTGTCGCCGAGGCCGACCAGCAGGATGCGGCTGTTGGTCAGCTTGGCCGGCGCGACGATCTCCAGCAGTTCGTTCTTCTTGCCGGAGAAGCTGCCGCCGGCGAGCGCACGCTCGAGCGCGCCGTCCGTCAGCTTGTTGAGATTCGCCGCCGAGGGCGTCAGCTTCTTGCCCTCCAGCACGCCGACCACCAGGGCGCCGGACGACGGAACGCTCGGCGCGGCAAAGGAAATATTCATCAAGCTCCTCACGGACAGAATGGGACAGGCATAACTGGACCGGCGGCGCCCCTTCGGCGGCACGCCGGCCATCGAACACCCAATGAGCGAAAAGCGCAGGGTGCAACAGACTGTCAGCGCCGCCGGGCAAGTTCAAGACCCCAAGGGGATAGGTCCGGGGAGGATTCGGCTGGTTCAGGGGCTGCGACGCCACCCCACCGCCGGCGCAGCCGGTCGCCCGCTCCGGCGCGCAGGCCGGGGAAATGTCTGGACTGGGGTCGCGGCGGCGCGCTATCTCTCTGGGCTTACCCACCGCAGCGATTGGGCCCGATGCCCTGGATCACACGCTATATATTGGGACAGCTGGTCATGGCGACGATCTTCGTCACCCTGGCCCTCACCTTCGCCATCTGGCTGACCCAGTCGCTGCGGCTCATCGACTACATCGTCAATCGTGGCCTGCCGGCCTCAACCTTCCTGACCTTTGTCGGGCTGCTGCTGCCGTCCTTCCTCGGCATCGTGCTGCCGGTGGCGACCTTTGTCGCGGTGCTCTTCGTCTATCAGAAGCTGGCGATGGACAGCGAAATGGTGGTGATGCGTTCAGCCGGCCTGTCGCAGCTGCAGCTGGCGCGGCCGGCGATCATCCTGGCGGTGATGGTGACCGCTCTGGTCTATGCGATCTCGCTCTATTTCCTCCCAGCTTCTTTTCGCCACTTCAAGGACTTACAGAACACTTTCCGTAACGATTTCTCGGCCGTTCTGCTGCAGGAAGGGGTCTTCAACACTCTCGGCGACGATATCACCGTCTACCTGCGCCAGCGCTCGGCGGACGGCGAGTTGCGGGGCATCCTGGTGCACGACAGCCGCGATCCGGAGAATCCGGTGACCATGATGGCCGAGCGCGGCGCTCTGGTTTCCAGCGAGGCCGGCCCGCGGGTGGTCATGGAGAACGGCAACCGGCAGGAGTTCGGACGCAAGACCGGGCGCTTCTCCTTGCTGTACTTCGACCGCTACACCATGGAACTCAGCGAGTTCGGCGAGGCCTCTCCGTCGCGCTGGCGCGAGCCCAAGGAGCGCTTCCTGCCGGAACTGCTGTGGCCGGGCGAGGAGCGGCTCGACCGGCGCTACCGACAGGAACTGGTCGCCGAAGGCCACCACCGTCTGGTCGGCCCGCTGTATACCGTGGTTTTCGTGCTGATCGGCCTGGCGGCGGTGCTGGCAGGCGAGTTCAACCGGCGCGGCCAGATCAAGCGGATACTGGCGGCGATCGCCTGCGTCGCCGCGCTCGAGGGCGTTTCACTGGCGCTCCATGACCTCGCCGGCCGCAGCGTGGCGGCGATACCCGCCATGTACGCGGTGGTGTTTCTCGCCGCAGGAATCAGCCTCCATGTCCTGCTGCGCCGGCCGGCCCGGCGGGCGGCGCGGGCCGAACTCAGCGAGGCGACGGCATGAGCATGCTTTCGGCCGGCATGCCGGCCATGCGCCGGCTGCGCCTCTCCCCCACCCTGACCGCCTACATCGCCCGCCAATACCTGTTCTGGTTCGCCAGCTTCTTCCTGGCCATTGTCGCCATCATCTTCCTCGCCACCATCGTCGATCTCCTCGACCGCCTGGCGACCAAGGACGTGCCGCTCACCCTGACCCTGAACATGGCGCTCCTGAAGCTGCCGTTCCTCAGCCAGGAGGTGCTGGCCTTCACCATCCTCTTCGCGGCGATGGCGACGTTCTGGCGGCTGACGCGCTCGCACGAACTCGTGGTGGCGCGCGCCGCCGGAGTCTCAGTCTGGCAGTTCCTGCTGCCGGTCCTCGGCAGCGTGGTGGTGATCGGCCTGCTGGCCGTCAGCGCGCTCAACCCGGTGGCATCGATCCTGCTGAGCCGCTACGAGCGTCTGGAGGCTGCCCATATCCACAACCAGGAGAGCATGCTCTCGGTCGCCGAAACCGGCGTCTGGCTGCGGCAGGCCGACGGCAACGGCCAGTCGGTGATCCATGCCCGGCGCGTGAAGCCCGGCTCGGTCGACCTGCAACAGGTGATGGTGTTCCGCTATGCCGGAACGGACCGCTTCGTCGACCGAATCGACGCCCGGGAGGCCCGGCTCGAAACCGGCCGCTGGATCTTGTCCGACACCTGGCTTTCTCGGCCGGGCGAAGTCTCGCAGTTCCACGAGCGCATGGAACTGCCCACGGATCTTACCGTGGACAAGATCCAGGAAAGCTTCGCCCCGCCGGAGACCATCGGGTTCTGGCACCTGCCGCAATTCATCGAGCTCATGCAGTCGGCCGGATTTACGGCGGTTCCACACCGCCTGCAGTTTCACCGCCTGCTTGCCCTGCCGCTGCTGTTCTCCGCCATGGTCCTGCTGGCGGCGACCTTTTCCCTGCGCCCGCAGCGGCGCGGCAGGGTCGGTGCAATGATTCTCGCGGGCATGCTGACGGGGTTTCTTCTATACTTCCTGTCCAACTTCGTCTTCGCGATCGGGCTTTCGGGTACCATCCCCGTCGTCTTGGCCGCCTGGACGCCCGCTGGCGTGTCGTTGATGCTTGGTGTGACCATGTTGCTTCATCTGGAGGACGGATAGTCGGCTTATGACAAGGGGGGGATTGGGGCGAACGACGGCCTTGGCCGTCGTCATTCTTGCGGCGTTCGCCGTTGCCGCGGGGGCAGCGACGGCACAGAACCTCGATATCGAGGCGCTCGAGAGCACGCCGGCGCTCATTACCGCCGACGAGCTGAGCTATGACGAGACCAACGGACTCGTCATAGCCTCCGGCAATGTCGAGATCGCGCAGTCGGGCCGCGTACTGCTCAGCGACCGGGTCACCTACGACATCATCGGCGATACCGTGACCGCCGAAGGCAACGTGACGCTGATCGAGCCGAACGGCGACATGGTCTCCGCCGACTTCGTGACCATGACCGGCGACCTCAAGGAAGGATTCATCCGCGACATCCGCGTCCTGCTGGCCGACAACACGCGGGTGGCGGCGGCCAGCGGCACGCGCACCGGCGGCAACCGCACTGTCTTCCGCAAGGGCGTCTACAGCCCCTGCGAGCTGTGCCGGGACGATCCCACACGCGCGCCGCTGTGGCAGATCAAGGCCAACGAGGTGATCCACGACCAGGAAGCCAAGGACGTCATCTACTACGACGCCTGGCTCGAGTTCTTCGGCATCCCGGTGCTCTACACCCCCTACCTGAGACACCCGGACCCGACGGTCGACCGCCGCAGCGGGTTTCTGGCGCCCACCGTCGGCTCCAGCGACTTCCTGGGCTATACCGCGGAGGTGCCCTACTTCTGGGAGATCGACGACACCAAGGACTTCACCTTCGCGCCGATCATCTCGACGGAGCAGGGCCTCAACCTGACCGGCGAGTACCGTCACCTCTTCACTGACGGCGAACTGCGCGTCGCCGGCAGCGCCACCGTCGCCGACCGCGAGGATGCTGGGGACAGCGTTGCCGAGGATCGCTTCCGCGGCCACATCGACGCCGAGGGCAGGTTCGAGATCGACGATGTCTGGCGCTGGGGGTTCGACGCCAACCGCACCACCGACGACACCTATCTGCGCGCCTACCGGTTCGACAGTTCGCGCACTTTGACCAGCGAGGGCTACCTGGAGGGTCTCAAGGGCCGCAACCATGCGGCCGTGCGCGGGCTCGCCTACCAGGGGCTGCGCGAACAAGACCGCAACAACGAGTTTCCCATCGTCGCACCGCTGGCCGACTACAACTTCACCAGCGAGCCGGGGGTCGGCCTGCCCGGCGGCCGCTACACCGTCGACGCGAACCTGATGGCGCTGACCCGGATCGAGGGCCGGGACAGCCGCCGCATCTCCGTGGTCGGCGGCTACCACCTGCCCTACGTCGGGCCGCTGGGCGACCTCTACGAGGTGACCGCCCAGGTGCAGGCGGACGGCTACTGGACCCACGGCGTGGTGCCCGGATCGTCCAACGTCAATCCCTCCAACGCCCCTGGCAGCGACACCACCGGCCGCGTCTTTCCGCAGCTGGCGGTGAAATGGAGTTATCCCTGGGCGCGCCAGGACGGCTCGGTGCAGCAGGTCTTCGAGCCCATCGCGCAGGCAGTGCTGGCGCCCAACGGATCCAATCCAAGCGATATCCCTAACGAGGACAGCCTGGACTTCGAGTTCGACGATACCAACATCTTCGAACTCAACCGCTTTCCTGGGCGCGACCGGGTCGACTCCGGCACCCGCTTCAACTACGGCCTCAAGTGGACGGTCGGCTTCGAGAACGGCGGGTCGGCCGGCGCCTTCATCGGCCAGAGCTATCGCCTCACCGAGAACCGCGATGTCTTCGCCGAGGGGTCCGGTCTCGAGGACAAGCTCTCCGACGTGGTCGGCAGGGTGCAGCTGCGGCCCTTCGAGTATCTCGACCTGCTGTACCGCTTCCGCCTCGACAAGGACGACCTCAACGCCGAACGCAGCGAGTTCGACATCAAGGTCGGCCCGCGGGCGCTCAACCTCGACCTCTCCTACTTCTTCATCAACGGCGCCAACGACGAATTCGGCGACCGCGAGGAGGTCGCCTTCGGCATCTCCTCCCGCCTCACGGAAAACTGGTCGGTCGGCTTCCGCCACCGGCGCGACCTCATCGACGACCGCGCCCTGCGCTCCGCCATCAGCCTCACCTACCAGGACGAGTGTTTCCTCATCGAAGGCGTGGCCCAGCGCACCGACTTCCGCGATCGCGAGTTGGAGCAGGACGACAGCATCTTCGTCCGCGTCGTCTTCAAAGGGCTCGGCGAGGCGGGCGGCGGCTGAGGACCGGAGGCCGCTCCGCCTCAGCTTCCGTTTGTAACGCCCGCAGGCGCCACGATATACTGCGCGCCGTCACGGTAGAACATCTGGAAGAAGCTATGAGTTCGTTGCGAGAACCACTCACGGTTGTGCGGCGAGGCTGCCTTGCCGGCCTCTGCGCCCTGCTGCTGTCGATGGCCTGGGCGCCCGGCCCGGCCGAGGCCCAGCAGGACCTCTTCCGTCCGGCTGCCGTGGTCAACGACGACGTCATCTCGGTCCTCGATCTCGCCATGCGCCTGCAGCTGGCCATCATCGCCGCCGGCGTCGAGGACACCCAGGATTTGCGCCGGCGGCTGACGCCGCAGGTTCTGAACAGCCTGATCGACGAGCGCCTGCAGATGCAGGAAGCCCAACGGCTCGACATCAGTGTTTCCGAGACGCACATCGCCGGCGCGCTGGAGCAGATCGCCCAGCAGAACAACATGACCGAAGGTCAGTTTCTCACCATGCTGCGCAACCGCGGCGTGATCCCCACCACCCTGATCGACCAGATTCGCGCCCAGATCGCCTGGCAGTCCGTCGTGCAGCGGCGGGTGCGGCCGAACGTGGTCATCGCGCCCGAGGAGGTCGAGGAGGTCGCCAACCGTCTCGCCGCCCGGCGTGGCGCCGTCGAACGGCGCGTCGCCGAGATTTTCGTTCCCGTCGAGTCGACAGCGCGGGAGGCCGAGGCGCTGGCCAACGCCAACCGCCTGTTCGACGAACTGCGCCGCGGCGCCAACTTCGCCGGCCTCGCCCGCCAGTTCTCGCAGTCCGTCACCGCCACCCTCGGCGGCGACCTGGGTTGGGTACGCGACGGCGAACTCGACGAAGAGCTGAACTCAGTGCTGGCCCAGATGGGACCGGGCGAGGTTTCGCCTCCGGTGCGCACGCTTTCCGGCTTCCACATCCTCTTCCTGCGGGACATGCGCAAGAACGAGGGGCAGGACATCGACCGCGCACGCATCCAGGAATCGCTGACCAACCAGCGGGTGGACCAGCTTGCCCAGCGCTCGATGCAGGAACTGCGGCGCACGGCCAACGTCGATGTCCGGATCTGACAGGCGGCCGACGCCACCCCGATCCAGGCCTTGAGAGTGTCGGACCGGCCGGCCCCGACGCTGCCTCCTCTGGCGCTGACCATGGGGGAGCCGGCCGGCATCGGCGGCGAGATCGCGCTGGCGGCCTGGCGGCGGCGCTCGGCCGAAGCGCTGGCTCCTTTCTTCGTCATCGACGACCCGCAGCGCCTCCGCGACCTGGCGGCGCGCCTCGGTTTCGACCTGCCGGTCGCCGAGATCGCCGCGCCGGCGGAGGCCGCCGCGACCTTCCCCGACGCGCTGCCTGTACTGCCGTTGAATTGCCGGGTGGCGGCCGAGCCGGGCCGCCTCGACAGCGCCAACGCGGCGGCAGTGCTCGACTCGATCCGCCGCGCCGTGGCCCTGGCGCAGGCAGGCAGCGCCGCGGCGGTGGTCACCAATCCGATCCACAAGCAGGTGCTCATGGAGGCGGGTTTTCGCCACCCCGGGCACACCGAGTTTCTCGCCGAGCTGAGCCGTGACGAGGCCGCCGGCGCCCCACCGGCGCCGGTGATGATGCTGGCCTGTCCGCAGCTGCGCGTGGTGCCGGTCACCGTGCACCTGCCGCTCGCCCGGGTGCCGGACGTGCTGACGGGCGACCTGATCGTCGCGACCGGGCGCACGACGGCCGCGGCCCTGCGGCGCTTCTTCGCCGTCGAGCGGCCGCGCCTGGCGGTCGCCGGCCTCAATCCGCATGCCGGCGAAGGCGGCCGTCTGGGCGGCGAGGACGAGGCCGTGGTACGCCCGGCGGTGGCGCGGCTGCGCGCGGACGGCATCGACGCCGTCGGCCCGCTGCCCGCCGACAGCCTGTTCCACGCCGCGGCGCGGCGCGGCTACGACGCCGCCCTCTGCATGTACCACGACCAGGCGCTGATCCCGATCAAGACCATCGACTTCGAGGGCGGCGTGAACGTGACCCTCGGCCTGCCGATCGTCCGCACCTCGCCGGACCACGGCACGGCGCTCGACATCGCCGGGCGCGGTAAAGCCTCTCCCGCGAGCCTGCTGGCCGCCCTGCGCATGGCCGCGGAGATGGCCGCCGCGGCGCACCGTTCGGCTGCGCCGTCATGACCGCGCAGCCGGAGCTGCCGGCGCTGCGCGAGGTCATCGCGCGCTACGGCCTCGGCGCGCGCAAGGCGCTCGGCCAGCATTTCCTGCTCGACCTCAACCTCACCGGACGCATCGCCCGGGCGGCACCGGACCTGTCTCGGGGCACCGTCATCGAGGTCGGCCCCGGCCCCGGCGGCCTGACCCGCGCCCTGCTGGTCGAGGGCGCGGCACGGCTGGTCGCCGTCGAGAAGGACCGCCGCTGCCTGGAAGCCCTGGCCGAGCTGGCCGCCGCCTATCCGGGGCGCCTGGAGGTCGTCGAGGGCGATGCCCTGGAGGTCGATCTCGCGCAGCTGGGTCCGCCGCCGCGGCAGATCGTCAGCAACCTGCCCTACAACATCTCGACCGCCCTGCTGGTGCGCTGGCTGACCGCCCTCGCCGGCGACCCCGGCACCTTCTCGGCAATGACGCTGATGTTCCAGAAGGAGGTGGCCGGACGCCTCGTCGCCGTGCCGCGCAGCGGCGCCTATGGCCGTCTTTCGGTGCTGACGCAATGGCTCTGCACGCCGCGGCCGCTGTTCGACATCCCGCCGCGCGCCTTCACCCCGCCGCCAAAGGTCACCTCCACGGTGGTCGCGCTCACGCCGCGTGCCGGCCCGCTGGCGCCAGCCTCCCTGGCGGCGCTGGAGCGGGCGACCGCCGCCGCCTTCGGCCATCGCCGCAAGATGCTGCGGCAAAGCCTCAAGTCGCTGGGCGGCGATCCCGCGCGCCTGCTCGAGGAGACCGGCATCGCGCCGACGGCGCGCGCCGAGGAGCTGTCGGTGGAGCAGTTCTGTGCGCTGGCCCGGGCCCTGGACGCGGCTTCAGGAGCCGGCGCGTAGCGTCTCGACGAAGGCGCGCAGGCCGACGCGGCGCTCGCGCCGCAGGCGCTCGGCGGTGAGGACCGCCTCCACCTGCGCGACGCTGGCCTCCAGGTCGTCGTTGATGACGATGTAGTCGTACTCCGCCCAGTGGCTCATCTCGTCGGCGGCCTTGGCCATGCGGCCGCGCACCACCTCGTCGCTGTCCTGCGCGCGCGTGTGCAGGCGTCGCTCCAGTTCGGCCGTCGACGGCGGCAGGATGAAGACGCTGACCAGGTCCTCGCGCGCCGTCTCGCGCAGCTGCTGGGTGCCCTGCCAGTCGATGTCGAAGAGCACGTCGCAGCCGGCCTCGAGCGCCTGCTGCACCGGCGCGCGCGGCGTGCCGTAGTTGTTGCCGAACACCACGGCATGCTCCAACAGCTCGCCGCCGGCCACCATCGCGGCGAAGCGGTCGCCGCTCACGAAGTAGTAGTCCTCGCCTTCCTTCTCGCCCGGGCGCGGCGGCCGCGTGGTGGCCGAGACCGACAGCGAGAGGTTGCCGTCGGTTTCCAGCAGGCGGCGCGAGATGGTGGTCTTGCCGGCGCCGGAGGGCGACGACAGCACCAGCATGAGACCGCGGCGCTTGATGTTGGTCTCCACCATCGGGCTACTCGACGTTCTGCACCTGCTCGCGCAGCTGCTCGATGGCGGACTTGAGGTCGAGGCCGATGCGCGTCAGCTCCACATCGGCCGACTTGGAGCAGAGGGTGTTGGCCTCGCGGTTGAACTCCTGGCAGAGGAAGTCGAGCTTGCGGCCGACGGCACCGCCCTGGTCGAGCAGGTCGCGCGCCGCCTCGACGTGGGCGGCGAGGCGGTCGAGTTCCTCGCGCACGTCGGCCTTGCCGGCCAGCAGCGCGAGTTCCTGGGTCAGCCGCTCCTCGGCGATGCCGGTGCCCTCCTCCAGCAGCAGGGCGATCTGTTCCTTGAGACGCCGGCGCAGGGTCTCCGGCTGGGTCGCCGCGCAGGCCCGCGCCGCCGTCGCCAGGCGCTCGATCTCGTCGAGATGGCCGCGCGCCATGCCGAGCAGGCGCGCGCCTTCTGCCGCGCGCATGGCAACCAGGGCCTCTAGCGCCGCCTGCAGGTCGGCTTCCAGGGCCGCCAGGCGGGCGGACTGCTGCTCGACGCTCTCCTCTTCTTCGGCGGCTTCCAGCACGCCGCGCAGGGCGAGGATGCCGTCGAGCCGCGGCGGCGCCGCCTTGGTGCGCGCCTCCAGCTTGGCCATGAGGTCGAGCACCTGTCCCAGCAGTTCCTCGTTGACCTGCAACTGCTGCGGGGCGGTGCCGCGCTTCATCGCGAGGTTCACCTGCACGTTGCCGCGGCTGCAGGCGGCGGTGACGGCGCTCCGCACCACCGGGTCGAGACTCTCGTAGCCCTGCGGCAGGCGCGCGCGCACGTCGAGGCTGCGGCCGTTGACGCTCTTGACCTCCCAGGTCCAGCTCGCCGCGGCATCGCCGCCGTCGCGGCGGGCGAATCCGGTCATGCTGTGGACCGCTTTGCCGGTCCCTGTCACTGTGCTGCGATCACGTCGGTTGGTCCCCTGCCATACCTCGAGCGGCCGTCACCCCTTGCGGCCGGCGCCCAAATGTACTGGGCTGACTTATACTGGCCCGTCACCAGCACAACAAGCCCGCCCGGACCTGCACAGGAAGCGTCATGAAGAACCCGAAGTCGATCCTCATCACCGGCGGCTCCAGCGGCATCGGCGCCGCCCTCGCCCTCGACTACGCCGCGCCCGGCGTTTTCCTCGCACTCGCCGGACGCGACCGGGGCCGCCTGGACGACGTCGCCGGGCGCTGCCGCGCCGCCGGCGCCGAGGTCGCGACGGGCGTCGTCGACGTCCGCGAGGCCGCCGCCCTCGCCGCCTGGATGGCCGAACAGGACAGCCGCCGCCCCCTCGACCTGGTGGTCGCCAACGCCGGTGTCTCGGCCGGCACCGGCACCTTCGGCGAGTCCGACGACCAGGCCCGCCATATCCTCACCATCAATCTCGACGGCGTCGTCAACACCGTCCTCGCCGCCGCCGAGCTGATGCGCCCGCGCCGCCGTGGCCAGGTCGCCATCATGTCCTCGCTGGCAGGCTTCCGCGGTTTCCCCGGTGCGCCGGCCTACTGCGCCTCCAAGGCGGCGGTGCGGGTCTGGGGCGAGGCCCTGCGCGGCACCCTTGCGCGCGAGGGCATCGGCGTCTCGGTGATCTGCCCCGGCTACGTGAAAAGTCCGATGACCGCGAAGAACGACTTCCCCATGCCGTTCCTGATGGAGGCTGGGCGTGCCGCCGCCGTCATCCGCCGCGGCCTCGCCGTCAACCGGGCCCGCATCGTCTTCCCGCGCCGGCTGTTCGCCGCCGTATGGCTGCTGTCGCTGCTGCCGCCGGCCTGGACCGATCCGCTGCTGGCGCGCCTGCCGGAGAAGTCCGCCGACGCGGCGCCTCAGGCAGAGCGGTAACCGAAGCGGCTCTCGCGGCGCCCGCGCGGGCCGGGCACCGCCTTGTAAAGAAAGCCGCCGGCATCGTCGTCGGCCACGGTCTTCGAGGTGAGAAACGCGACCTCCAGCGACTTGCCGCCGAAGGCGAACTTGGTCGGGCTCGCCATCGGCGTCGTAACCTCCGCGCGGCGCTCGCCGCCCGGGGAAAAGCCGTGCAGGACGGCGCCGTCGACCCCGGCAATCCAGTAGGTCCCCTCCGCATCGAGGGTGCCGCCGTCGGGGCGACCCTCGATTTCACGGAAGTTCGCCAGAAGCTGCCGCCCGCCCGCACTGCCGCTGCCGGGATCGAAGGGCAGCCACCACAGGCAGCGCACCTGCGGGTGCGAGTCGGAGAGGTAGAGACGGCCGCTATCGCTGTCGACGGCGAGGCCGTTGGGTGTCATCAGGCCCGAGGCGATTTCGTTCACCGTCAGGTCGGGATCGATGCGCAGCAGGCGGCCGAGAGGTGCCTTGTTGTCGATATCGCAGGTGGCCGCCCAGAGACGCCCCGCCGCATCGGTCGCCGCATCGTTGAAGCGCTCGTTGCGGCCGTCCAGCGGCACGATCAACGAAAAGCCGCCGCCGGCGGCATCGAAGAGGAAGAGACCGCTCTCCATGCCGACCGCCAGCCCGCTTGCCGTCGCCACCACGAAGCCGATTTCCTCCGGCGTGCGCCAGACCCGCGTGCGCCCGCTGTCGGCATCGCTGCGCAGCAGCTTGCGGCCGGTCACATCGACCCACCACACGGCGTTCTCGCGCGCCGACCACAGCGGGCTCTCGCCCAGCCGGGCCCGCGCGTCGGACAGCCGCTCGAAGCGCCAGTGCTGTACCTGGACGTCCGGCATGGTCACATCAGGTGATTGGGCAGGAAGAGGACGATCTCCGGCACCAGCGCCATCACCGCGATCAGCAGGATCATCGCCACGACGAAGGGCCAGGACCACTTCACGAAGTCGGCGAAGCTGCACTTCAGGATGCCGCAGACGGTGTACATGATCACGCCGATCGGCGGCGTGTTGCCGCCCACCGAGACCAGCACGATCATCACCACGCCCATGTGCACCGGGTCGAAGCCGACCATCACCAGGGCCGGCAGCACCAGCGGCGTCACCAGCAGCACGTTGACCGTCGCCTCCATCACCGTGCCGGCAATGAAGACGATGGCGAGCACGGCGAAGAGGGTGACGTACTTCTCGCCCGGCAGGCCGGCAAGGAAGCCGGTGATGGCGCCCGGCGCCTGTTCGATGGTGAGCGCGTGGCCGAGCACCGCCGCCATGACGATGATCAGCATCACCATGCCGATGTCGATCACGGAATCGCGCATCGCCGCCAGCAGGTTGGCCAGGTTCAGTTCCCGGTAGACCAGGGTCCCGACGGCCAGCGCGTAGAGCACCACGATGGCGCCGGCCTCGGTGGCGGTGAACACGCCGAAGCGGAAGCCGACCAGCAGGAAGACCGGGAACAGCAGCGCCCAGATGCAGTCGAAGAAGCTCGCCGCCACCTCGCGGAAGGAGGGTCGCTCGGCAAGTTCGGGCTGGTAGCCCATGCGCCGCGCGACCAGCGAGGTGACGCCCATCAGGACGGCGGTCATCAGGATGCCCGGCACCACGCCGCCCAGCAGCAGGCGGCCGATGGAAACCTCGCTGATGAAGCCGAACAGGATGAGACCGATGCTGGGCGGGATCGTCGCGGTGATGACCGAGGAGAAGGCGATCACCGAGGCGGTGAAGCCCCGGGCGTAGCCGCGCCGCTCCATCGCCGGCCCCAGCAGGCGCGATTCCATCGCCGCGTCCGCCACCGCCGAGCCGGAGATACCACCCATCAGCGCGCTCAGCACGATGGAGACCTGCGCCAGGCCGCCGATCATCCAGCCGGTCAGCAGTCTCGCGAAGGTCAGCAGGCGGTCGGTGATGCCGGTGATGTTCATCAGGTTGCCGGCGAGAATGAAGAACGGCACCGCCAGCAGCGGGAACGACTGCGTCGCCCCGTACATGCGCTGCATGGCGACGGTCAGCGGCATGTAGTCGCCGAGCAGGAACACCGGCACCGTCGCCAGGCCGAGGGCGAAGGCGACCGGCACGCCGATGGCGAGGAACAGGAAGAACAGCACGGCGATGACGGTCAGCATCACATCGCCTCGCGGCGGGCCGCCGTGTCCTCGCCCGCCGTGTCCTCGCCCGCCGTCTCGCCGCCGCGCGGGCCGCGCAGGTGGCCGACGATCTGCTCGATCACGGTGATGATCATCAGCCCGTAGGCGACCGGCAGTGCCGCCGCCGCGAAGGACGACGGCACGCCGGTCATCGGCAGCGGACGCGGGTTGGAGAGGCGCACCAGCGCCATGCCGTAGTAGACCAGCAGCACCAGCAGCACGGCGATGGTGAGCTTGATCGCCAGCTCGATGAGAAAGCGCGGCGTCGGCGGCAGCAGTCCGAGCAGCACGTCGATGCGGAAATGGCCCGAGCGCTGCAGGGTGAGGTCTGCGGCCAGCATCGCCAGCCACACGAAGAGCGCCTGCGCCACCTCGTCGGACCACACCACCGGATAGCCGGCGTAGCGCCCGAAGGTACCGGCCAGCACCACCGCGACGATGGCGCCGAGCAGGGAGACCGCGGCGAACATCTCGGCCCGCCGCAAGAACGCCAGCATTGCCTTCAAACCGTCCCCCTGAGCGACCGCCCCTCGAGCCTCGCGGACCCCGCCGCTGATTTTCCGGCGGCGGCGGTCAGTTGTCGAGGGTCCGGCGCACCTCGGCCACCAGTTCGGTCAGGCCCATCTTCTCCCACACCGGCTTCACCGCCTCGCGGAACGGCGCAGTGTCGACGCTGGACACCTTGACGCCGGCCTGGGTGATGTCGGCGAAGATCTTCTCCGCGCCGTCGACGTTCGCCTTGAGGGCCGAGGCGCCCCAACGCTTCGATTCTTCCTCGACGATCTGGCGCAGATCTTCGGGCAGCGACTGCAACCAGGCGTCCGAGACCAGCATGCCGCTCATCAGGTAGATGTGGCTGGTCAGGGTGACGTCGGAGACCACCTCGTAAAGCTTTGCGCCCCAAATGGCGGCGGGCTGCGCCTCGGCGCCGTCGATCACACCGGTCTGCAGCGAAGGGTAGACCTCGGCCCAGGGCAGCGGCGTCGCCACCGCGCCCATGGCGCCGATGGTCTCGACCCAGAGCGGCTGACCGATGGTGCGCACCCGCACGCCGCTGAGGTCGGCCGGCGACGCGATCGGCTTCTTGGTCAGCATGTGGCGGGCGCCCTGGTACCAGTTGAACGACAGCAGCGTCAGGCCGCTCTTGCCGCGAAGTTCCTCGTTCCAGGCGGCAAAGGTGTCGGACTCGACGAAGCGGGCGAGTTCGTCCACCGACTCGAAGGCGTAGGGCGCCACCAGCACGTTGAACTCCGGCACGAAGACGGAGACCCGCGAGGCCTCGACGAAGGTGCCGACGTTCGCGCCGGCCGCCGCCTGGTCCATCATGTCCTGGGTGTCGCCGAGCTGCGAGTTCGGGAAGAGCTGAACCTCGACCCGGCCCTGGCTGCGCTCCTCGACGGCCTGCTTGAAGCCCTCGGCGGCGACCTGGAGGGGGTCGGTCGGCGCCAGCACCGAGCCGAGCCTGAGGGTGTAGTCGGCGGCGCGCGCCTCCGGTGCGACGGCCGTGGCGACGAGCGTGCCGCCGGCGAGCGCGAGGGTAAGGGCGATACCCGGCAACAGCGCTTTGCAGGCTTTCATGGTGTTCCTCCCTGGGGACTGCGGTTGCATTCGTTGATGCCGCACCACCCCGGCTCCGCGAGGGGCGCTTCTTATACTAATATATTAGCGCATCAGTTAGAGGAACGTCAACGTCCCTGCCGGCAACTCGCGGTGGAACGCCGCCGCCTCGAGGTCCGGTGCCCGGCTAGTTGGTCTGCTTCTGCAGGCCGCGCAGGTGGCGTCGCCACTTCGCCACGTTGGCGTTGTGCTCGGCCAGGGTGCGGGCGAAGGCGTGGCCGCCGTTGCCGTCGGCGACGAAGTAGAGGTACTCGGTCTCGGCCGGGTTGACCGCGGCTTCGAGGGAGGCGCGCCCCGGGTTGGCGATCGGCGCCGGCGGCAGGCCGGGGATCTGGTAGGTGTTGTACGCCGTCGGTTCGGCCAGGTCGCTGCGCGTCAGGGAGCGGCCGAGCGGCGCCTCGCCCAGGGTGATGCCGTAGACCACCGTGGGGTCGGACTGCAGCGGCATGCCGCGGCGCAGGCGGTTCACGAAGACGCCGGCGACCAGGGCGCGCTCGCTGTCGACGCCGGTCTCCTTCTCGATGATGGAGGCCAGGATCAGCGCCTCCTCCGGGCTCCGCAGTGGCAGTTCCTCGGCCCGTCGGGACCAGATCTCCGCCAGCGCCTCGTCCATCCCCTGGCGCATGCGCTGCAGCACCGCCGCGCGGCTGTCGCCGCGATGGAAATGATAGGTCTCGGGCAGCAGCGATCCCTCCGGCGGCATTTCGCCGAGTTCGCCGGCCAGCGGCTCCGCCGCCGCCAGCAGGGCGACGATCTCCGTCGAGGTGAGGCCCTCGGGCACCGTCAGGCGATGCACCAGGGTGCGCCCGCTGGCCAGCAGTTCGGCGGCCTCCTTCATCGAACTGCCCGGCGCGAAGGCGTACTCGCCGGCCTTCAACGCACGGGCGTCGGCGAAGAGGCGCACGCCGACCCTGAAGATCGTGGCGTCGGAAACCACGCCCGCCGCCGCCAGGTTGTCGGCAATGGCCGACAGCCCGGCCCCGCGCGGTACGATCACCACGGCTTCACGATCGAGCGGGCCGGGCACTTCGAATTGCTGTTGAAGGTAGAGCCAGAGGCCGCCGGCGATCACCGCCATGACGGCGACGAGAAGGACGGCGATTCTGCTCAGGCGCCGCATCGCCCGAGACCGCTACTGGTACTCGGCCAGGATGACACTGGCGTTGGTGCCGCCGAAACCGAAGGAGTTGGACAGCGCACGGCGCACCGGGCGTTCCTTGGCGACGTGCGGCGTCAGGTCGACGTCGGCACAGCTCGGCGAGGGATTGTCGAGATTGAGCGTCGGCGGCACCACGTTGTCGCGGATCGCCAGGATCGAGAAGATCGCCTCGACCGCGCCGGCGGCCCCCAGCAGGTGGCCGATCGCCGACTTGGTCGAGGACATCGACACGGTCTTCACGGCATCGCCGAACAGGCGGCGCACCGCGCCGACCTCGATCTCGTCGCCCAGCGGCGTCGAGGTGCCGTGGGCGTTGATGTAGTCGATGTCGCCCGGCTCCAGCCCGGCGCGCCGCAGCGCAGACTGCATGGCGCGGTAGGCGCCGTTGCCGTCTTCCGGCGGTGCGGTGATGTGGTGGGCGTCGCCGGACAGGCCGTAACCGACCACCTCGGCATAGATCGTCGCGCCGCGCGCCTTGGCGTGCTCCAGCTCCTCGAGCACCACCACGCCGGCGCCCTCGCCCATGACGAAGCCGTCGCGGTCCTTGTCCCAGGGCCGCGAGCCGCGCTCCGGCGTGTCGTTGAACTTGGTCGACAGCGCCCGCGAGGCGGAGAAGCCGGCCATGCCGATGCGGCAGACCGCGGCTTCCGCGCCGCCGGCCACCATGACGTCGGCGTCGTCCAGCATGATCAGCCGGGCGGCATCGCCGATGGCGTGGGCGCCGGTCGAGCAGGCCGTGACCACCGCGTGGTTCGGTCCCTTGAAGCCGTAGCGGATCGACACCTGGCCGGACACCAGGTTGATCAGCGCGGCGGGGATGAAAAACGGCGACAGCCGCCGCGGCCCGCGGTCGTGCACGGTGACGGAGCCGTCGAAGATCGTCTCCAGGCCGCCGATGCCCGAGCCGATCATCACCCCGGTGCGCCAGTGGTCCTCGTCGCAGGCCGGCGTCCAGCCGGAGTCTTCGATGGCCTGCTGCGCCGCCGCCATGCCGAAAACGATGAAGCGGTCGAGCTTGCGCTGGTCGCGCGGCTCGACGAAATCGTCGGCATTGAACAGGCCCTCCGAGGAGTCGCCCAGCGGCACCTGGCCGGCGATCTTGGCCGGCAGGTCGGAAACGTCGAAGCTCTGGATGCTGCGCAGGCCGGACTGTCCGTTGACGAGACGGTCCCAGACAGGGCCTACCCCGCTACCCAGCGGCGTGACCAAGCCCAATCCTGTAACGACAACCCGTCTCATACTGCATTCGGCCTTCATGCGGCGGGAAACAAGAGAGCCGGCTCCGGCGCCATCAGCGCCGCCGCCGCGGTCGCCGTCTGCTCAGGAGTGTTCCTGAATGAAGTTGATCGCGTCCTTGACGGTGACGATCTTCTCCGCCGCGTCGTCGGGAATCTCGCAGCCGAACTCTTCCTCGAAAGCCATCACCAGTTCCACCGTGTCCAGGCTGTCGGCGCCCAGATCGTCGATGAAGCTCGCGGCCTCCGTAACCTTTCCATCATCGACGCCCAGATGCTCGACGACGATCTTCTTCACGCGCTCGGCAATGTCGTTGCTCATAAGAATTAGCCCTCAGGTTCTTCGGTGCTTCTCGGCGGGAAGCGGGTAGCGTCAGATTGGATGGCCGCCCTGCCTCCAGGCAAGGCGCCGCCTCATATCACAGTTCAGAAAGGTTTGCCAACGTCCAGCAGACGCCTGTCGGAATCGGGTCCCCCGCAAACTTCATATCATGGCCATTCCGCCATTTACATGCAAGGTCTGGCCGGTCACGTAGGCCGCCTCCTCGCTCGCCAGGTAGATCACGGCGGATGCGATTTCATCCGCGTTTCCAAGACGTTGCATCGGGATGGCCGCGAGGATGCGCTCGCGCTGCTGCTCGTTCAGCACGTCGGTCATGGCGGTTTCGATCATGCCCGGCGCCACGCAGTTCAGGGTGATGCCGCGGGTCGCCACCTCCTGGGCCAGCGACTTGGTCATGCCGATCAGCCCGGCCTTGGAGGCGGCGTAGTTCGCCTGGCCCGGATTCCCGGTCACCCCGACGATGGAGGTGATCCCCACGATCCGCCCCCAGCGGCGCTTCATCATGCCCTTGAGGGCCGTCCGCGACAGGCGGAAGGCCGCCGTCAGGTTCACGTCGATGACCCGCTGCCAGTCCTCGTCCTTCATGCGCAGGGCGAGGCCGTCGCGGGTCAGCCCGGCGTTGTTGACCAGGATATCGAGCCGGCCGGCCTCCGCCTCGACGCGGCCGACCAGCGCCTCGGTCTCGGCGGCGTCGCCCAGGTTGCAGGTCATCGCCTGCGCCCGTTCGCCCAGCTCGCCGGCCAGCGCCTCCAGCGCCTCGGCCCGGGTGCCGGTCAGCACCACCGTCGCTCCCTGCCCGTGCAGGCGCCGGGCGATGGCCCCGCCGATGCCGCCGGACGCGCCGGTGACAAGGGAAATTTTTCCAGTCAAATCAAACATTAGGACGTCTCCGCGACGATGGAACTTTAAGCCGCCTCACAGGCGTTCGAGCACGCTTTCGATCTCCTGCGGCGTCTCCGCGCTCTCGGCGGCCAGCGCGCGCTCGATGCGCTTGTTGAGCCCGGTCAGCACCTTGCCGGCGCCGAGTTCGACCACCGTCTCGACGCCCTGGGCCGCCATGTAGGCGACGCTCTCGCGCCAGCGCACCATGCCGGTCACCTGCTCCACAAGCTTGCGGCGGATCTCGTCGGGGTCGCTGACGTGGCTGGCGGTGACGTTGGCGACCAGCGGCACCGCCGGCGCGGCCACCGCCACGGCGGCCAGCGCCTCGGCCATGACGTCGGCGGCCGGCGCCATCAGGCTGCAGTGGAAGGGGGCGCTGACCGGCAGCAGCACCGCCCGCTTGGCGCCCTTGGCCTTGGCCAGTTCGCAGGCCCGCTCGACGGCCGCGGTGTGGCCGCTGATCACCACCTGGCCGGGGGCGTTGTCGTTGGCGGCGTCGCAGACCTCGCCCTTGCCGCCGGCCGCCGCCTCGGCGGCGACCGCCCGGGCGGTCTCGAGGTCGAGGCCGAGCAATGCCGCCATGGCGCCCTCGCCCACCGGCACCGCCTCCTGCATGGCCTGGCCACGGCGGCGCAGCAGACGCGCCGCGTCGGCGACCTGCAGGCTGCCGGCCGCCGCCAGGGCGGAATATTCTCCCAACGAGTGCCCGGCGACGTAGGCCGCCTTGTCGGCCAGCCGCAGCTTGCCTTCGCTTTCCAGCACCCGCGCCACCGCCATGCTGACCGCCATCAGCGCCGGCTGGGCATTGGCGGTGAGCCGCAGATCCTCCTCCGGCCCCTCGAACATCAGCCGGGAGAGCGCCTGGTCCAGGGCGTCGTCCACCTCCTGGAAGGTGTGGCGGGCGACCGGGAAGGCCTCGGCCAGGGCCCGGCCCATGCCGACGGCCTGGGAACCCTGTCCCGGAAACACGAAAGCCAGGCTCATTTACGGCTGCTCCGCTGCGATGCAGGTTGACGATGCGACAGCGGCCAGACATAGCCACGCAGCCAGGGCTGTCAAGCCGGAACGGCGCCCCGGCGGCGGCCGGCGCGGCACCTCCGGGCGCGGCGCATGGCCCTTGCGCGGCCTTTCACAAAGTGTATAGTCCCGCGGCTTTGCGGCCTCGGAGCGGCCTTCCGCGCCATTCCGGGGACAGACCCAGGGCACTCCTTGCCGGTCCCGTTTAGGGGTCGGCTAGGACCGGGCAGCTCGGCATCGACCAGCGCCGGTCCATCAACAGCCATAGGGAGTACAACATGGCTTTCTACGAGTGCGTGCTGATCGCACGCCAGGACGTCGCCACATCCCAGGTCGAAAACCTGGTGGCGGACTTCACCAAGATACTCGAAGACAACGGCGGCCGCCTGGCCGGCTCCGAATACTGGGGCCTGCGCACCCTGGCCTTCCGCATCAAGAAGAACCGCAAGGGCCACTACGTCATGCTGCGCATCGATGCGCCGTCGGCGGCGATGCTGGAACTGGAGCGCAACATGCGCCTCAGCGACGACGTCATCCGCTATCTGACGGTGCGCCTGGAGGAGATGGAGGAAGGCCCCTCCATCGTCATGCAGCAGCGCAACAGCCGCGACGACCGCGGCGGGCGTGGTGACCGTGGCGACCGCGGTGATCGCGGCGACCGCCGTGGCGGCCGCGACGACCGCTTCGGGCCCCGGGAAGGCAGCCGCGAAGGCGGCCGCGGCCGCGGCCCGCGCGATGCCGATGAGACAACCGCCAGCGAAGGAGCCGCGGAATGAGCGTTCAAGTCGTCAGCGGCGGCGGTGGCCGTCGCCCCTTCTTCCGCCGCCGCAAGAGCTGCCCGTTCTCCGGGCCCAAGGCGCCGAAGATCGATTACAAGGACACGCGGCTGCTGCTGCGCTTCGTGTCGGAGCGCGGCAAGATCGTGCCGAGCCGCATCACCGCCGTCTCGGCGAAGAAGCAGCGCGAGCTGGCGCGCGCCATCAAGCGCGCCCGCTTCCTCGCCCTGCTTCCCTACGTCCTGAAGTAAGCGGCAGATCGGGAGAACAGTAAGATGGAAGTGATCCTGATGCAGCGCATCGAGAAGCTCGGGCAGATGGGCGACATCGTGTCGGTCAAGCCGGGCTTCGCGCGCAACTACCTGCTGCCGCAGAAGAAGGCGCTGCGGGCGACCAAGGAAAACCTCGCCCGCTTCGAATCCCAGCGCAGCCAGCTCGAAGCCGAGAACCTGGAACGCCGCCACGAGGCCGAACGGGTCGCCAAGGACCTCGACGGCATGACCGTCACCCTCATCCGCCAGGCGGGCGAGAGCGGCCAGCTCTACGGCTCGGTGAACAGCCGCGACATCGCCGAGGCGGTCACCGCCAAGGGCGTGACCCTGGCGCGCGGCCAGGTCGATCTCGGCGCGGTGATCAAGGCGCTCGGCCTCCATAAGGTGCGCGTGCAGTTGCACCCGGAGGTCGCCGTCACGGTGACCGCCAACGTCGCGCGCTCGCAAGACGAGGCGCAGATACAGCTGGAGAGCGGCCGCGTGGTCAGCGCCGAGGATCTGCGCGAAGCCGAGGCTGCGGCCGAGGCCGAACTGGAAGCGGTGGTCGAAGCCGTCGAGCAGGAGGAGGCAGCCGCCGACTCCGCCGAGGGCGATTCGGCCGCGGAGGGCGAAGAGTCGAAGCAGGGCTGACCGCGACCCGACTCTTTTCCTGACGAAAAGCGACGGCGGCTCCCCGGGCGGGAGCCGCCGTTTTTCGTTGCGGCGCTTGCTGTCAAGCCGGCGGTGCCGGTCGTTATCCCCGTTGTTCAAGGTTCCCACATCGCCGGCGTCGAATCGGACGCCTTGCGACGGCGCTTCATCTGCTATTGTCTGCCGGCATGGAATCGACCCAACCCAATCTCGCGCACCTGCACGGCCCCCACGGCCACGACGATCACCTGCGCCTGCCGCCGTCCAACGACGAGGCCGAGCAGGCGCTGCTGGGTGCCATCCTCGCCAACAACGCGGCTTATGAGAAAGTCTCCGACTTCCTGCGGCCGGAGCACTTCGCCGACGGCGTGCACGCGCGCATCTACGAGGCCTGCGGCAAGCTGATCGAGCGCGGCCAGATCGCCAACGCCATCCAGCTCAAGAACCTCTTCGAACAGGAAAGCGCGCTGACCGAGGTCGGCGGCGCCCAATACCTGGCACAGCTTCAGTCCAGCTACGTCACCATCATCAACGCCGCCGACTACGGCAAGACCATCCACGACCTCTACCTGCGCCGCCAGCTCATCGCGCTCGGCGAGGACATGGTCAACGACGCCTTCGACTACGACCTCGACATCGATGCCAGCCAGCAGATCGAGGTGACCGAGGACCGGCTCTACAAGCTTGCCGAGATCGGCCAGACCGAGGGCGGCCTCAGCCCGTTCCGCTCGGCGGTGCTGGAATCGCTGCACATGACCGAGGCGGCGATGAAGCGCGACGGCCTGTCCGGCGTGTCGACGGGCCTCACCGATCTCGACAAGCTGCTCGGCGGCCTGCACCGCTCCGACCTCATCATCCTCGCCGCCCGGCCCTCCATGGGCAAGACGGCGCTGGCCACCAACATCGCCTTCAACGTCGCCGCCGGCACCCGCGTCGAGAAGGACGCCGAGGGCAACCCGGTCGAGCAGCGCCAGCCGGTCGCCTTCTTCTCGCTGGAAATGTCGGCCGAGCAGCTTGCCTCGCGCGTCATCGCCGAGCGCACCGGCGTGCGCTCCGATGCCATGCGCCGCGGCGACATCCAGGACGACGAGTTCGACAAGATATTCGAGGCCAGCCGCGAGCTGTCCGAACTGCCGCTCTTCGTCGACGACACCCCGGCCCTTTCGGTGAGCCAGGTGCGCACCCGCGCCCGCCGCCTGAAGCGCCAGCACGGCCTCAGCCTCATCGTCGTCGACTACCTGCAGCTCATGCAGCCGCCCGCCGGCAAGCGCAGCGACAACCGCGTGCAGGAGGTCTCGGAGATCACCCGCGGCCTGAAGGCCCTGGCCAAGGACCTCGACGTGCCGGTGCTGGCCCTGTCGCAGCTCTCGCGCGCCGTGGAGCAGCGCGAGGACAAGCACCCGCAGCTCGCCGACCTGCGCGAGTCCGGCTCCATCGAGCAGGACGCCGACATCGTCATGTTCATCTACCGCGAGCAGTACTACGCCGAGCGCGCGGAGCCGACCCAGCGCGATGGCGAGGACGAGAACAAGTTCCACGAACGCCTGGAGCGCTGGAAAGAGCGCTGCGAGCGCGCCTACGGCAAGGCCGAGATCATCGTCGCCAAGCAGCGCCACGGGCCGATCGGCTCGCGCGAGTTCGCCTTCGACGGCGACACCACGCGCTTCAGCGACCTGGTCGCCGATGACCACCTCCCCGAGCGCTACTGAGCCGGCGGCGGCGCTCGCGGAGGTCCCGGCCCGGACCGCCGGGGTGCTCACCGTCGACCTCGCCGCCATCGCCGACAATTATTGCCGCCTGAAGTCCGCCTTCCAGGAGCGCGCGCTGGCCGCCGTGGTGAAGGCCGACGGCTACGGCCTCGGCGCCGGGCGGGTCGCGCCGGCGCTGGTCAAGGCCGGTGCGCGCAGCATCTTCGTCGCCCAGCTCGAAGAGGCCCTGAAGCTGCGCCCGGTCCTCGACCGCTGCCACCCGGCGATCTCGCTCTACGTGCTGAACGGCCTGGCGCCCGGTGCCGAGGCCGACTACGCCGACAACACCATCCTGCCGGTGCTGAACTCCCTGGGCGAGATCGAGGCCTGGAGCCGCTTCGCGCGGCAGCGCGAGACGGCGCTGCCGGCCGCCGTCCACCTCGACAGCGGCATCTGCCGCCTCGGCCTGCCGCCCGACGAGGTGGAAGCCCTGCGCGCCGCGCCCGAGCGTCTCGACGGCATCGCGCCGACCTGCATCCTCAGCCACCTCGCCTGCGCCGAAGAACCCGGCCACCCGATGAACGCCGGGCAACTGGCGGCGCTGAAGGCGGCGCTGACGGCGCTGCCGCGGGCGCCGGTGTCCTTCTGCAACTCCTCCGGCATCTTCCTCGGGCCCGACTACCACTTCGACCTCGGCCGCCCGGGGGTCGCCCTCTACGGCGTGAACCCGACCCCGGCGGCCCCGAATCCCATGCGCCCGGTGGTCCGGCTGCAGGCCAGAATCCTGCAGGTTCGCGCAATTGACGCTCCCCAGGCCGTTGGCTATGGTGCGACCCACCGCGCCACGGGGCCGGCCCGAATTGCGACCGTCGCCGCCGGCTATGCCGATGGATACCTGCGGTCGATCTCCTCACGCGGGCATGCCTGGGTCGCCGGTCACCGGGTACCTGTAGTTGGGCGTGTTTCCATGGATCTGCTTGCGCTGGACGTGACAGCGGTGCCCCCGGAAAAGGTGGTGCCAGGCGGCTGGGCCGAGCTGATCAATGCGGAGCAAGACGTCGACGCCCTGGCCCGCGAGGCCGGCACCATCGGCTACGAGATCCTGACCTCCCTCGGCGCGCGCTATCGCCGGGTCTACCTGGGCTAGCGGCCGATGCCGATTCTCCAGCCCATCGGGCGCACCTTCCTGGCATTTCTGGAGGCCACCGGCCGGCTGTCGCTGTTCACCGTCTCCGCGCTCTCGCACTGCCTCCGGCCGCCTTTCTATCCGCGCCTGGTGCTGCGGCAGATGATCGAGATCGGCTACTACTCGCTGCCGGTGGTCGGCCTGACCGCCATCTTCACCGGCATGGTGCTGGCGCTGCAGAGCTATACCGGCTTCGCGCGCTTCTCGGCGGAGAGCGCCATCCCCAACGTCGTGGTGGTCTCCATCACCCGCGAACTGGGGCCGGTGCTGGCGGGCCTCATGGTGGCCGGGCGCGTCGGCGCCTCCATGGCCGCCGAGATCGGCACCATGCGCGTCACCGAGCAGATCGACGCGCTGGAGACCCTCGCCACCAACCCCTTCAAGTATCTCATCGCGCCGCGCCTCATCGCCGGCCTCACCATGCTGCCGATCCTGGTGCTCATCGCCGACGTCATCGGCGTCTTCGGCGGCTACCTGGTGTCGACCCAGAAGCTGGGCTTCAACCCGACGACCTACCTGAAGAACACCTGGGACTTCATCGAGAACCAGGACGTCATCTCCGGCCTGGTGAAGGCCGGGGTCTTCGGCTTCCTGGTCACCCTGATGGGCTGCTACCACGGCTACCACTCGCGCGGCGGCGCGCAGGGCGTCGGCGCGGCGACCACCAACGCAGTGGTCTCCGCCTCGATCCTCATCCTCAGCTTCAACTACTTCATCACCGAGCTGTTCTTCGCGCGATGAACGACAGCCCCGAAGCCCCCGCCACCTCCGACGCGGCCGCGCGGGCCGCCACGCCGAAGATCGCCATCCGCGGCCTGACCAAGACGTTCGGCGACAAGGTCGTGCTCGACGGCGTCGATCTCGACATCCAGGCCGGCGAGTCGATGCTGGTGATCGGCGGCTCGGGCAGCGGCAAGTCGGTGCTGCTGAAGTGCATCCTCGGCCTGCTGCACCCCGACGGTGGCTCCATCGAGGTCGACGGCGAGGAGGTCGTCGGCCTCTACGGCGCCGAACTCGACCGTGTGCGCCGCAAGTTCGGCATGCTGTTCCAGAACGCCGCGCTCTTCGACTCCCTGCCGGTGTGGGAGAACGTCGCCTTCGGCCTCATCCAGGGCCAGCGCATGGCCCGCGGCAAGGCGCGCGAGATCGCCCTGCAGAAGCTCGGCGCCGTCGGCCTCGGCGCGGACGTCGGCAACCTGATGCCGGCCGAACTCTCCGGCGGGATGCGCAAGCGCGTCGGCCTCGCCCGCGCCATCGCCACGGAGCCGGAGATCATCTTCTTCGACGAGCCGACCACCGGCCTCGACCCGATCATGGGCGACGTCATCGACCGCCTGATCGTCGACTGCGTGAAAGGGCTGGGGGCGACAGCCCTCTCCATCACCCACGACATGGCGAGCGCGCGGCGCATCTCCGACCGCGTCGCCATGCTCTACAAGGGCAAGATCATCTGGACCGACCGCGCCAGCGCATTGGAACACTCGGGCAATCCCTACGTCGACCAGTTCATCAACGGTCGCGCGGAAGGGCCGATCCAGGTCCAGGTGACGGATCATTGAGGACTGCCCGGCGCCCCGGCGGCCGGTTCCGCGCGGAGAGTCCGGGAACGTAGGGGCCCGAAAGACAGGGCCCGAAAGACAAGGTCCGAAAGACAGGACAATCATGGCCAAGCCCCGCTCGCAGTACGTCTGCCAGGAATGCGGTGCCGTCGCCGCCAAGTGGGCGGGGCGCTGCGAGGCCTGTGGCGCCTGGAACGCCCTGGTCGAGGAGAGCGTGCGGAGCGCCCCCGGCGGCCTCGCGGCCCGCGGCCGCGCCGGCGGGCGCATCCAGTTCGTCGACCTGGAAGGCGAGAGCCAGCCGCGCCCGCGGCTGGTCTGCGGCCTCGGCGAGTTCGACCGCGTCACCGGCGGCGGCCTGGTGCCCGGCTCGGCCGTGCTGGTGGCCGGCGATCCCGGCATCGGCAAATCGACCCTGCTGCTGCAGGTGGCTGCCCGCCTCGCCATGACGCAGGGCGGCGGCGCCGCTTGTGCCTACATCTCCGGCGAGGAGTCCATCGACCAGGTGCGCCTGCGCGCGCGCCGCATGGGCCTGCACAAGGCTCCGGTGCAACTGGCCTCAGCCACCGCGGTGCGCGACATCGTGGCGAGCCTCGACCGCCCCCCTGCCGGCCAGGGCGACCCGGCGGTGGTGATCGTCGATTCGGTGCAGACGCTCTACATCGACAGCCTGGAGTCGGCACCGGGCACCGTCTCCCAGGTGCGCGCCGGCGCCCAGGAACTCATCCGCCTGGCCAAGAAGCGCGGCTTCAGCCTGCTGCTGGTCGGCCACGTCACCAAGGAGGGCCTGATCGCCGGTCCCAAGGTGCTGGAGCACATGGTCGACACCGTCCTCACCTTCGAGGGCGACCGCGGCCACCATTTCCGCATCCTGCGCGCGGTGAAGAACCGTTTCGGGCCGACCGACGAGATCGGCGTCTTCGAGATGACCGACGAGGGCCTGCAGGAGGTCGCCAACCCCTCCGCCCTCTTCCTCGCCGAGCGCCGCGGCAACGTGGCCGGGGCGGCGGTCTTCGCCGGTCTGGAGGGCACCCGCCCCCTGCTGGTTGAAATTCAGGCCCTGGTTTCCGCCTCGCCGCTGGCGACTCCGCGGCGCGCGGTGGTCGGCTGGGATTCCGGGCGCCTGGCCATGGTGCTGGCGGTCCTCGAGGCGCGATGCGGGCTGGCATTGGCCGGCCAAGAGGTATATTTGAACGTGGCCGGCGGCCTCAGGATCGGAGAGCCGGCGGCGGATCTGGCCGTCGCGGCGGCCCTGGTTTCAGCGGCATCGGGACAGGAAGTGCCGGAACAGACGGTGATTTTCGGCGAGATCGGACTTTCGGGCGAGATTCGCCCGGTCAGCCAGGTGGAACTCCGCCTGAAGGAGGCCGCCAAGCTCGGCTTCACCCGCGCCTGGATCGCGCCGCGCCGCAAGCAGGCCCCCGGGAAGGCTGGCGGCAAACCCGGCGCCGCTGCCGAGGGGCTGACCGTCGAGGAGATCCCCCACCTGCAGGACCTCGTCGACCGGCTCGCCGGGCCGGGCGATCTGGCGCAGAGCCGGCCGGGGCGCCGGCAGCAGGCCTACTAGGGCGGGCTTACGAGAGAGCGTTGATGGACAGCTTGCCGATCAACATGGCGGACCTCATCGTCATCATCGTGCTGGTGGTGTCGGGGATCTTCGCCTTCGTGCGCGGCTTCGTGCACGAGGTTCTGGCGGTCGCCTCCTGGGTCGGCGCCGCTTTCGTCACGCTCTATGCCTTCCCCCAGGTGCAACCCTGGGTGCTGGAGGTCATCACCGTCGAGTTCATCGCCAGCCTGGTGACCGGCGTCGGCATCTTCCTGGTCACCCTGGTGCTGTTCTCGATGCTGACCCGCATCCTGTCGAACCGCATCCAGCACAGCAGCCTGGGGCCGCTCGACCGCTCCCTCGGGCTGCTGTTCGGCTTCGCCCGCGGCGCGGTGATCGTGGTGCTGGCCTGGCTGGCGCTCGGCTACATGGTTGTCGAGGAGGACCGCCCGAGTTGGATCCAGGAGGCCCGCACTCGGCCGCTGGTGCAGCAGGGCGCGAGTCTGCTGCTGACCCTGGTGCCGGCCGGCATGCTGGAGAGCGGCGACCAGGCCGCCGACGACGCCCGCCGGCGGGCCGAGGAACTGCGCCGCGCCGAACAGACCTATCGACTGCTCGTCTCGCCGCTGCGAAAAGACGATGCGGAGGAAGAGCAGCCCGCGTATAACCAAGGCATGCGCGACGAGATCGACAAGGCCATCGAAGGCCTGATGTCGGACGACACCGCGCCGGGAGTGACCAAGCAGTGATGTCCACCAATCCTCTGGCCCCCGCCCCCAGGTATCCGGCCGACCCTGGCGACGACGACAAGTTCCACGAGGAATGCGGCGTCTTCGGCGTGTTCGGCAACGCCGACGCCGCCGCGCTCGCCGCCCTCGGGTTGCACGCCCTGCAGCACCGCGGCCAGGAGGCCGCCGGCATCGTCGCCTACGACGGCAGCCGCTTCAACGCCCACCGCGATCTCGGCTACGTCGGCGATATCTTCTCTTCCGAAGGGGTGATGAGCCGCCTCGCCGGCCACGCCGCCATCGGCCACAACCGCTATTCGACCACCGGCGAAACGGCGCTGCGCAATGTGCAGCCGCTGTTCGCCGACCTCTCCTGCGGCGGCTTCGCGCTGGCCCACAACGGGAACCTCACCAACGCGCGCGACCTGCGCCGCCGTCTGGTGAACCAGGGCGCGATCTTCCAGTCGACCACCGACACCGAAGTCATCCTCCACCTCATCGCCATGTCCGAGGCCGGCGGCCTGATCGACCGCATCATCGCGGCGCTGCGCCAGATCGAGGGCGCCTATTCGCTGGTCGCTCTCTCCAACAGTTGCGTCTTCGCGGTGCGCGACCCGCTGGGCGTGCGCCCGCTGGTCTTGGGCCGCCTGGGCGACGCCCATGTGGTGGCCTCGGAGACCTGCGCCCTCGACATCATCGGCGCCGAGTTCGTGCGCGACATCGAGGCCGGCGAGATGGTGGTGCTGGACGAGTCCGGCGTGCATTCGCTGCGGCCTTTCCCGCCGGCGCCGCGGCGGCCCTGCATCTTCGAGTACATCTACTTCGCGCGGCCGGACTCCCTGATGGAGGGCGTCAGCATCTACCAGACCCGCAAGCAGATCGGCGCCGTGCTGGCCGAGGAGAGCGGCATCGACGCCGACGTGGTGATCCCGGTGCCGGATTCCGGCGTGCCCGGGGCGATCGGCTATGCCGAATACGCGGGCATCCCCTTCGAACTCGGCATCATCCGCAACCACTACGTCGGGCGCACCTTCATCGAGCCGGGCCAGCGCATCCGCAACCTCGGCGTCAAGCTGAAGCACAACGCCAACCGCCACTCCATCGCCGGCAAGCGGGTGGTGCTGGTGGACGATTCCATCGTGCGCGGCACCACCTCCATCAAGATCGTCGAGATGGTGCGCGCCGCCGGGGCCACCGAGGTGCACATGCGCATCGCCGCGCCGCCGACCACCCATTCCTGCTTCTACGGCATCGACACGCCGGAGCGCGAAGAACTGCTCGCCTCGTCGATGGACGTCGCGGCGATGGGCCGCCACATCGGCGTCGACAGCCTCGCTTTCATCTCCATCGACGGGCTCTACCGCGCCATGGGCGAGGCCGGCCGCGACCCGGCGGCGCCGCGGTACTGCGACGCCTGCTTCACCGGCGACTACCCGATCCGGCTCACCGACTTCGCCGGCCGCGACGGCCCGGCGCAGCTGTCGCTGCTTGCCGAACGCGCCTAGGGAACCCGCGCGCACCCGATGCTTTCCCGCCTGTTCTACAGCCTCGGCGCGGTTTCCGGCGGCGCCGCGTTCTCGCAGTTTCCCGAGTACTATGTCCATTACCTGCAGCGCCTCGGCGGGCGCATCGACCAGGCGCGCCAGCGCGCCGCCGAGATCCGCGAGGACGCGGCCGCCAAGGGCCTGTCGGTGGAGGACTACGTCGCCACCTTCCTCGACAGCGCGCCGCACGACCTCGAGGGCGCGCGCATGACGGAAAGCATCTTCCAGCTCGACCGCATGGAGGCGGCCTACCGCGCGCTGCGCGACGCCACCACGCTGGAACGCCCCTTCGCCTTCGCCGAGCACTTCAACTCAGGCCTCGCGGAGGCCACACTGGGCGACTTCGCCCCTGCCCTGCCGCTGACGCCGGAAGGCCTGGTCTACGCCGGCTGCGGCGCCCTGCTCGGCCTCACCGTCTGTTCCGGCTCGCGGCGCCTGCTGCGCCGCCGCCGCCAAGTAGAGAGGAAGGCCTGATGACCGGAATTCTGGACGGCCGCATCGCCGTGATCACCGGGGCCTCGCGCGGCATCGGCGCGGCGGTGGCGCGGCGCTTCGCCGCCGAGGGGGCCCAGCTCGTCCTCATCGCCCGCACCGTCGGCGCCCTCGAGGAACTGGACGACGCCATCCGCGCCGGCGGCGGCAGGCAGCCGGTGCTGGTGCCCCACGACCTGCGCGACTTCGACGGCCTCGACCGCCTCGGCGCCTCCCTCAACGAGCGTTACGGCAAGCTCGACATCCTGGTCGGCAACGCCGGTATCCTCGGGCCGCTCACCCCCGTCGGCCACATCAAGCCCGACCTCTGGCAGGAGGTGATGGACGTCAACGTCACCGCCAACTACCGCCTGATCCGCAGCCTCGACCCGCTGCTGCGGCGCTCCGACGCCGGGCGCTGCGTCTTCGTCACCTCCGGCGCGGCCGACGGCGCCAACGCCTACTGGGGCCCCTACGCCGTCTCCAAGGCGGCCCTGGAAGCGCTGGTGCGGACCTACGCGGCGGAGATCGCCAAGACCAAGGTACGCGCCAACCTGCTGTCGCCGGGCCCGATCCGCACCATGATGCGCGCCGCCGCCTTCCCCGGCGAGGACCCTATGTCCCTGCGCACGCCGGACGACATCGCCGGCCTCTTCGTCGACCTCGCCGCGCCCGGCTGCACCAGGAACGGCGACGTGGTGGCAGCGCGCTAGCGTCGCGCAAGGGCATTGTCGGGGCGCCGCATCCGCCCCATGATGGGCGCCTCATCAAGAAGAACGCAGCCTGGGGAGGCACCCTTGATTCCGACGACCGTGGCCGGCAGCCTGCCGAAGCCCGATTGGCTGGCCGAGCCGGAGAAGCTCTGGGCGCCCTGGCGGCTCGAGGGCGACGAACTCGTGAAGGGCCAGCAGAAGGCGGCGCTGGAGTGGATCCGCTTCCAGGAGCAGGCGGGCATCGACATCGTCAGCGACGGCGAGCAGTTCCGAAAGCACTTCGTGCATGGCTTCCTCGAGCACATCGAGGGCATCGACTGGCAGCGCATGACCACCATGGGCATCCGCAACGACCGCTACGACGCCCAGGTGCCGACGGTGACCGGGCCGGTGCGGCGGCCGCGGCCGGTGCATGTGGAGAGCGCGAGGTTCTGCCGCGCCAGTACCGAGAACCGCCTGAAGTTCACCCTGCCCGGGCCGATGACCATCTGCGACACCATCGCCGATGCCCACTACGGCAGCCGCCCGGAGATGGCGATGGCCTTCGCCGAACTGCTGAATGCCGAGGCGCGGGAACTGGAGGCCGTCGGCGTCGACGTCATCCAGTTCGACGAGCCGGCCTTCAACGCCTTCACCGAGGAGGCCGCGACCTGGGGCGTGGAGACGCTGAACCGTGCCGTCGAGGGGCTGACCTGCACCACCGCGGTGCACATCTGCTACGGCTACGGCATCCAGGAGAACATCGACTGGAAGCAGACCCTGGGCAGCGAATGGCGCCAGTACGAGGCTTTCTTCCCGGCGCTCAATGCCTGCAACATCAAGCAGGTATCCCTGGAGTGCGCGAATTCGCATGTGCCGCTGTCGCTAATCGGCCTGCTGAAGGACAAGGACGTCCTGGTCGGCGCGATCGACGTCGCCAGCACCGACGTCGAGACCCCGGAACAGGTGGCGGCGACCCTGCGCGCGGCACTCGAGTTCGTCGCGCCGGAGCGCATGGTCGCCTGCACCAACTGCGGTCTGGCGCCGCTGCCGCGGGCGGTCGCCGAGGGCAAGCTGAAGGCGCTCGGCGCCGGGGCGGCACTGCTGCGTAGGGAATTCGGCGTCGCCTGACCGCTTGCCGGCGCCGCGCGACTCCGGCGGCGCCGACGCGAGAATATGCTTGAAGGGCCGGCGCACTGATGTAGAGCTATGTCGATATTGCCCGGCCGAGTCCGGCAGGCCTCGTGCGATTCGTCCTATAAGCCTGCCGTCGCGGTCGATACGATTTCCAGAAGCCAGCCAGAAGTCAGAAGGAAGCATTTTCAATGGCCAAGAAGCCCACCAAGAAATCCGCAGCGGCCAAGTCTCGTGCGGCCAAGGCACCGACACCGAAGGCCACGCCGAACGGCAAGAACGACCGTCAGCACCTGATCGACGTGATCCAGGCCGGCACCGGCTGCACCGGGGTCGCCGCCCGCAACACCATGAGCGCCCTGCTCGGCACCATCGCCACCTCGCTGAAGAAGAACCAGCGCGTGCAGCTGCCGGGCTTCGGCAGCTTCGTCGTGACCAAGCGCGCCGCCCGCAAGGGCGTCAACCCGCGTACCGGCGAGGCGATCAAGATCAAGGCTTCGAAGTCCGTGCGCTTCAAGGCCGGCCAGCCCCTGAAGAGTTCGGTCTGATCCCTAGGCCGGCACGCCGGCCCGCCCACGGGCCCGGAAGGTAACACCTCTCCCGATGCCTCGGCGCCGGCTTGGCCTCCGCCCGGGGCGTCGTTTTCACCCGGCTGACGCTGTGCATCGCGGACCAAGCCCACGACGTGGTGCTGGAGTAGCCGTGATCCCGGGCGAACCTACCGTGCGGTAGCGCCGGCACGCCAATGGGGGCGCTCTCCCGGGACAAGGGTGACAATATGCCGCCCGCCGCGAGCGGCCGCCCGTGCTATATGCCCGTGCTATATGGCAGTCGGACAACCCGGGTGGAGCGCGGATGCCATCCCTCGACCTCTTGATGCCCTTCATTCTGGCGACTGCGGTGTTCGCCTGCGTTCCCGGCCCGGGCATGTTCTATGCGGCGGCGCAAACGGTCGCGAAGGGACGCCGCGCGGGCTGGCTCTCGGCCATCGGGTTTCATATGGCCGGCTATGTTCATATCGCCGCCGCCGCGTTCGGCCTCGCCATACTTCTGGAAACGGTGCCGGTTCTCTACACGGTCGTGAAGCTCGCCGGTGCCGCCTATCTGATATGGATGGGTATCGGGCTCCTGATGGCGGGGAAGCCGCCGGCCGAGCCCTTCGCAGCGGCAGAGGCGACGCCGCATCGACACGCGGTACGCGACAGCTTCATCGTGGAGGTGCTGAACCCGAAGACGGCGATCTTCTATCTGTCTTTCCTGCCTCAGTTCACCGACGCCTCCGCCTCGCTACCCGTCTGGGGCCAGGTCCTTGTCTTGGGAGTCGTCGTGAACCTGGTCTTCTCGGTAACCGATGTGGCCTGCGTCCTACTGTCCGAAAGGATGACAAGGCAGCTTGCGGCCTCGCGATCGGTCAATCGCTGGATGCGAAGGGTGAGCGGCGGGATCCTCATGGCGCTCGGGATCAAGCTCGCCGCCTCACAGGAATGACGGCCGGGGCCGCGGTGCGGATGGATCGGCGCCTGCGACGGCGCAGTTGCGAACATCGCCGCCGGCCGAGTGCCACCCGTCATCGTCACATCGCAAGCCTCCCCTACCCCCGCTGCCGCTTCCGCCGCGCGTAGGGCCGGCGTAGGGATCGCGTCGCCCTTACGGAAGTCGATGCGGATCGGCCGGCAGGGTCTCCGCCAGGAAATCCAGGACCACCCGGTTGAACACCTCCGGCGCCTCGAAGTAGGTCGAATGGCCGACGCCGGGAATGACCTCCAGGCGCGCGCCGGGGATCGTCTTCGCCACCTCCTCCATGACCTCGGGCGGAAACAGCACGTCCTCGGGGCTGGTCAGCACCAGGGTCGGCACGGCAAAGCCCTGTAACTCATCCAAGTTCACCGCTCCGGCCGAGGTGAGCCGGTTGAAGCTGCGCGGGAAGTTGGAATTTAGGCCGGAGATCTGTCGGGCGAGATAAGCGCCCTCGGGATTGGCCGCGACGAAGGACTTGCCGATCTGTCCCGTGCCCGGCGGGATGGCGCCGGAGGCGAGGTGTTCGATGGCGGCGGTGGCCTTGGGCGTGTCGAGCCCGCCCGGCGTATTGGCCAGCACCAGCGCCGCGACCCGTTCGGGCTGCGTCACCGCCAGCTTCAGGCCGCTCCAGCCGCCCATGGACTGGCAGACCAACGCCGCGCGCTCGATGCCCTCGGCATCCAGGATCGCCGCGATGTCGCGCGGGAAGTATGCAGCCTCGAAGTGTTCGCTGTCGCAGCGCGAACGCCCGAAGCCGCGGTGGTCGAAGACGATGACCCTGTAGCGCCGCGAGAAGACAGGCACCTGCTGCCACCAGCTCGCGCAGTTGCCGCCGCGCCCGTGGGCGAAGACGACGGCGGAGGCGTTTCTATCACTCTCCCCATGGACCTCGTAGTAGAGCGTCGCGCCTTCGTTCTCGACAGCAGCCATCGGCTCTCCTTCTCGAACAGACCGCGGCCTGCCGCTTCAGCGCTCCATCAGCCTTCGCTTTGCTCTCTCCACGGCTTCGAGGAAGCCATCGAGTTCAACAGCCCACGCGATACCCGGCTTAACCGGATCGCCGAAAGTTGCCTCGATCTTCATCGCCTGCTTCCCCTCTTCCTGCGTGACGATGGCGATTTCCTGGCCGTTGTATTCGATGGCCGCAAAGAGATACTCGTAGTCGATGTCGCTGCACAGAACGATAGTGAAGCTACCCTTGCCAAGTTCACCACCGCTCATCGCTTCTTCTCTTTCCTCGTCCGCTTCCTCCCCGCGTAGGGGTTGTCGCCCTTGCGGAAGTTGATGCGGATCGGCGTGCCGGGCAGGTCGAAGGCGTCGCGCAGGCCGTTTTCCAGGTAGCGCAGATAGGGGGCCGGCAGGTTCTGCGGCTTGGAGCAGAAGATGGCGAAGGTCGGCGGCCGGGTCTTGGCCTGGGCGGTGCATTTCATGCAATCGGCCGGCTGCGCCGGCCGTCGATGCGCAGTGACCGCCGCCCCGCTCGTCGCTACTGCTTGGTACAGGGGAACTGCGCCCGAAGCTACTTACTTGGTGGAGTAGTAGTATCTCGTGTCGCTACACGAGAGAACAGTGCAGTTTCACTTATCTGCCGCGCGACGAATCGTCTCAGGTGTTTTCTGTCCTCGGCACCTACCTTATAATTGAGTTCCTTCATAATCTTCAGAAGTTCGTCATTTGTGGGACTGACATCGTTAAAATACTGCACTAGGTCATCGTAGGTCATCTGCAACAGCTCGTCTGTAGACTTTAGCGGCGGCTTCTCTAGACTACGGACCAGGATATGCACAATCTCGTCTCGCGTCGCACCATCAGGAATTTCAAGCTTTGCACCTGATGCAAGGCTGCGCAGTTGATCTGCATCGGCATCGCTTGCGCTAAGGCCAGCAACGGTCCCTTGCGACCCCAGCAGCCTAAATATTCGCTTTAAGTCTGCGTACTTCATGGACACCTTCTTAAGAACTCCGCGGCGATGGCGTCTATCTGACTCGTCTGCTTTCGTGCATTTGCAATGCTAATATTGCGTACCGAGGTGCGATTTTGTGCGGCCCGCCTGATACCGTCTCCTTCTGTGACGTAATTCTCGAAGACGGTGCCGAACCGGCTCAGTCGCTGGTATTCAGTATCTTCTGAATCCTTCAACTCTCCATCGTACTCACGCGCCATCATTCCAATCGCGCCAGCGAACACCGTTGGCGTATAGTGCTTTGGCTCTCCTAGGGTAGTTCGTATAGCCTCAACGTCGCCATTCACCCCGTCGATCTCGGCAATTACAGTGGGGACACCAATTGCGGATTGCAGATCAAGTTTGACTGGTGAGACCGCGTAGTCACTTGCAAAGATGACGGCGCGTAGTAGCGAGGAGACCTCTGGATGCGAGTCGATCAAGATGTAGTCGTATTCCGACTTCCTTGGTTGTAGCACCTTGTCCACCACCATTAAGTGCTGCAGTAAAAGCTCGTTGTTTTGCCGAATCGTCTTCCCACTAGGCAGCTTATCTTCGGAGACCGATGCAAGGCGAGGGTCCGCTGGTACAAAATCGATTCCGTATCCACCGTGCTCAACATCGATATCTGGCGTCATGGGACTGGCACTATACAACTGCTGAAATTTATGAAATAGCGTCACTCCAGGCATCGTACCACTGGTGAAATGCGCTATCAGGGAAGCATCTAAGCGTCCCGTGATACCTCCCCTTTGGTAGTCAGCGTCAACTACCAGAATTCTGCGTTGATGCAGTTTGGTGAGCGCCACGGCCAACTCGTAACACGCTGTGGTCTTTCCCACTCCGCCCTTTTCACTAACAAAGCATACGACTCGTGCCATGGAGAAACCACCAAACCTGCGTTTAGGGATGCCCAAGATACACGAGAGAAGTGGATTGAACTACCGGTTGAATCTGCTCCAATCAGACTATTAGGCAAGGATTCCTCATCTACCGCTTCCGCTTCCTCCCCGCGTAGGGGTTGTCGCCCTTGCGGAAGTTGATGCGGATCGGCGTGCCGGGCAGGCCGAAGGCCTCGCGCAGGCCGTTTTCCAGGTAGCGCAGGTAGGAGGCCGGCAGGTTCTGCGGCTTGGAGCAGAAGATGGCGAAGGTCGGCGGCCGGGTCTTGGCCTGGGTGATGTACTTCAGGCGGATCGGCCGGCCGGAGCTGGCCGGCGGCGGGTGCGAGGCGGTCACGGCATCGAGCCAGCGGTTCAGGTCGGCGGTGCCGATGCGCCGGTTCCAGACGTCGTAGGCGCCTAGCACCGCCTTCATCAGCGCCTCGATGTTGTGGCCCTGCAGGGCCGAGAGCGTCACCACGGGAATGCCGCGGGTCTGCGGCAGCGAGCGCTGCAGGCGGTCGTGGATCGCCGCCAGCTTCGCCTCGCGGTCGCGGCAGGCGTCCCACTTGTTGACGCCGATGACCAGGGCGCGGCCCTCCTCCACCACCGTGGAGGCGATGGTGAGGTCCTGCTTCTCCAGGCCCTCCTCGACGTCGAGCAGCAGCACCACCACCTGGGCGAAGCGGATCGAGCGCAGGGTGTCCTGGGTCGAGAGCTTCTCCAGCTTCTCGGCCACCCGCGCCTTGCGGCGCAGTCCCGCGGTGTCCACCAGGCGCAGGGCGCGGCCCTTGAAGTTCCAGTCGACGGAGATGGAATCGCGGGTGATGCCGGCCTCGGGGCCGGTCAGCAGGCGCTCCTCGCCGATCAGCTTGTTCACCAGGGTCGACTTGCCGACGTTGGGGCGCCCGACGATGACGAGCTGCAGCACGCCTTCGTCTTCCGCGCTGTCGACGTCCCCGTCGACATCCACGCCGAGCGCCGGTTCGGCGATGCCGAGGTCCGGCACCGCCTCCTGCCGCGCCACCTCGGCGATGGCGTCGTAGAGGTCGCTCATGCCGATGCCGTGCTCGGCGGAGATCGGGATGGCCTGGCCGAGGCCCAGCGCATAGGCCTCGCCGAGGCCCGCCTCGGCGGCGCGGCCTTCGCACTTGTTGGCGACCAGGGCGACCGGCGTGCCGCTGCGCCTCAGCCAGCGGGCGAAGTGCTCGTCCAGCGCCGTGATGCCGGCGCGGGCGTCGAACACCAGCAGCGCCAGGTCGGCCTGCTCCAGAGCCATTTCCGTCTGCGCGCGCATGCGCCCTTCCAGGCTGGCGTCGAAGCGTTCCTCCAGGCCGGCGGTATCGACCACGCGGAACTCCAGGCCGAACAGGTTGGCCTCGCCCTCGCGGCGGTCGCGGGTCACGCCGGGCGTGTCGTCGACCAGGGCCACGCGCTCCCCGACCAGCCGGTTGAACAGCGTCGACTTGCCGACGTTTGGGCGTCCGATGATGACGACGGTGATGGTCATGAACTTCACAACTGGCGGTGCGGACGGCGCCGAAGCAGGCCTACCGCAGCGCGACCAGCTGGCCGCTGTCGGTGATCAGGTAGAGGCTGTTGTCGGCGACCACCGGCGCCACCGCCGCGCCCTCGCCCAGCGAGATGGCGCCGATCGCGCGGCCGTCGTAGGGCGACATGGAGATCACCTCGCCGTGGGAGCCGGCCAGAATCAGACGGTCGCCCGCCAGCACCGGGCCGCGCCAGCGGATCGGGTTCTCCTGCGCCGCCTCGTCGACGAAGCGGGGCAGCGGCGTCACCCAGCGGATGCGGCCGTCGCTGCGCTGCAGGCAGACCACCTGGCTGTCGTTGGTCACCAGGTAGACATAGTCGCCGGCCGCCCAGGGCATCTGCACGCCGCCGATTTCGGCCTGCCAGGCACGCACGCCCTGGCGCAGGTCGACGGCCATCATGCGCCCGGCGTGGCTGACCGCCAGCACCAGGTCGCGGTCGATGACCGGCAGCCCGCGCACCTGGGCGATGTCGCCCAGGGGATCGAGGCGGCGAATGGCGCTGAGATTCTCGCTCCACACGCTGCGGCCGTCGTCGGCCAGCAGCGCCAGCAGCTCGCCCGAGGAATAGGGCACCACCACGGTGTTGCGCGCCACGGCCGGGCTGGCGGATCCCAGCAGGCCGGCGGTTTCCTGCACACCGACGTGGTTCCACAGGCGCTCGCCGGTCTCGGCGTTCAGCACCAGCAGCTGGTTGTCCAGGGTGACCACGAAGACACGCCCGTCGCTCACCACCGGGGCGCCGCGGATCGGCGACGGCGCCCGGTGGATCCACTGGGTCTCGCCGGAGGCGGCGTCGAGGCCGAACACCCTGGCGAAGCCGGTGGAGACAAAGACCCGGTCGCCCCCGGCGGCAATGCCGCCGCCGAAGTAGCCGTCGGGCTCTTCCCTGTCCCTCAGGTCGACCTGCCACAGCCGGCTGCCGCCGGAGGTCGAGAAGGCCGACACCAGGGAGCGCGAGTCCATGGTGTAGACGCGGTCGCCGACCACGATGGGTTCCGCCAGCAGCTGGGCGACGCTGCCGGAGCCCTGGCCGATGTCGACGCTCCACACCCGGCGCGGGTTGGCGCTGAGGGAGAGATGGTACATGGCGTGCGCGGCGCTGCCGCCCGGCTGCGACCAGTCGGTGTTCACGTAGGGCTCGGGCAGGCGCACCACGGTATCGGCCAGGGTGGGGTCCGCCCGCAGGCCGCGCTCGTAGGCAAGGATGGCGATGCGCTGGCCGGGCAGCGGCGGCGCGTCGGACTCGCCGAACCAGTCGCCGATGCCGCAGGCGGCCAGGACCAGCGGCAGGGAAAGCGGCAAGAGGAAGCGCTTCAGGACCGGAGACGTCGACTGGGACATGGGAAGGATCATCCAGGCAGGGAGGCGAGCAGCTCGGCGGCGCGCGAGCGGCTGCCGGCGGGTGCGGCGGGATCGTCGGTAATCCGGGTCAGGTGCTCGCGGGCGGCGGCGCTGTCGCCCTGACGCAGGGCCAGGGCGGCCAGCAGTTCCAGCGCGGTGAAACGGTAGGGCCCATCGGAGACGGCCAGCGACGTCAGCTCGCCGCGCAGCACCGCCGCGTCGCCGTCGTTCATGCGGTGCATGACGGCGAACAGCAGGCCAAGGTCGCGCAGCGCCGGGCTCGCCGAGCTGTTGGCGGCAAGTTCGTTCCAGATCCGCTCGGCGGTGACCAGGTCGCCGGCCTCCGCCGCCAGCCGCGCCTCGGTGAGGGCGGCCAGCAGGCGATAGCCGCCGCCGGCGGGATCGCTGAGGGCCGAGAGGGCCTGGCGCCCGCGCGCCGGGTCGCCGCCGTCAACCTGCTGCAGCGCCGCGGCATAGGCGTCGGACCGCTCGCCGCGCAGCTTCTCGTCATAGGCGCGCCAGCCCTGATAGCCGGCGACGCCGATCACCACCACCGCCGCCGTGGCGTAGATGTAGAGGCTGTTCTTCTTCCACCACTCCGCCGCCTTGTCGCGGCGCAGGTCTTCCTCGACTTCCTTGAAGATATCGGCCACTGGCCACTCCCTAGACGCTTCCCGTCCGCCCGCGCGCCTAGCTGTCCGAACGGGTCATCTGCGAAGCTGCTCCCCGGCTACGCTGACGGCGCTTCGTTGATAAAGCCCTTGCCCCCTGGCTTCAACCACCGAATGGCGGCACCCCGGCGATTCCCGGCGCCCTTGGCACCGCGTCAGGCCGCCTTCCACTTGATGCTGCAGCCCATGGAGGGGGTCTGCCGCTCGGGGCCGCGGCCGGTCTCGGCGACCTGTTTCATGGCCTCGTAGAGCTCGCGGCGGGCATCGGGCACCAGGGCGGTGCGGGATTCGTCCAGGCGGCCGCGGTACTGCAGCTCCAGGTCCTTGTCGAAGCCGAAGAAATCCGGCGTGCAGACCGCCCCGTAGGCGCGGGCGACCTCCTGGGTCGGGTCGACCAGGTAGGGGAACTTGAAGCCGTGCTCGTGGGCGAAGGCCGTCATGTTCTCGTAGGAATCCTCGGGATAGGCCGTGGGGTCGTTGGCGTTGATGCCGGCGACGCCAATGCCGAGGGCGGCCAGCGCCTCGGCCTCGGCGGCCAGCCGCCCGGCGATCGCCCGCACGTAGGGGCAGTGGTTGCAGATGAACACGATCAGCGCGCCCTTGGGGCCGGCCACCTCGGCCAGGCTCCAGGTCCGGCCGTCGACGCCGAGAAGCGCGAATTCAGCCGCCTTGCGGCCGAAATCGCAGACGGGGGGCGTTGCCGCCATGGCGGAGACCTCCATTGCCACCGGGCGCCAAAGACTTACAGGGTTAATGCAAGAATAACCTTCAAGCCATTGGCTATTAACAGAATATTCAGCGCGGGCCGCCAGACTGCTGGGCAGCGTTTGACGCAAATTCGCGGCAACCCGCCGCCGGCCATCCTAGGCGGGTCCGGGCCGGTTGTCAGGACGCCAGCGATCGGGAGCTCGGAGCATGACCAAGGCATTGAGGACTGCGGTGACGGCGCCCCTGCTGGCGCTCGGCCTCGCCGCCTGCGATCCGGCCTCCCAGGCCATGCTGGCCGGGGCCTCGCTGGTCTCCTTCGTCCATACCGACAAGACCGTCGGCGACCACGTCGCCACCTGGGCCTTCGACCAGGACTGCTCGGTCCTCACCCTGGCCAACGGCGAGGGCTACTGCAACGACTTCGTCAGCGAAGAGGAACTGGCCGCCGTCGAGGCCGAGGCCGCCGCCCGGCAGGCCGGCACTTTCTGCTACCGCACCCTCGGCGCCGTCAGCTGCTACCGCGAGCCCGACCCCCTGGCCAGCAGCACCGCCCGGGTGCGCTGAGCCCGTCCGCCCCCGCGGATTCCGGCCCCCGGATTCCGGCCCCCGGGCGATTTCCCGGGGCCCGGCCGTCTTGGCTGGACGGCGGCGGGAAATTGCGGAACACTATATACAACAAGACTCCAGGAAACGGACGCAAGGGAGCCCTGCCGCCTGCATGAGCCAGCTGTACCGCTTCAGCGAATACCGCCAGAGCCCGCGCCGCGTATTCTTCGACCGGGCCGAATTGAACCAGCTGCTCTCCCTCTACAGCCGAAACGTGGCCAGCGGCGAATGGCGCGACTACGCGATCGACCAGGTGGGAGGCTCGGCCATCTTCTCGGTGTTCCGGCACACCCACGACTCGCCGCTCTATTCCATCGCCAAGCAGGGCAACAGCCGCTCGGTCGAGTACGTCGTCTTCTCGGGCCGGGAAAAACTGAGGCGCGCCAAGACATTGGGAGATGCTCTTAAAGTCTTCAAGAAGAACCTTCGGGTAGTCTCCTGACGCCACGCAGCGCCGTGGCATCTCAAGAAATATCCTCAAGCCACTGAAATACCTGAATATACCGAACCGGGTGTCCGGAGGATCGCTCAACCTCGGATGTAAGTGCCTTCTTAACCTAAAAACTTAAGTGCGCCGCAAGGATGTGGTGCGACGATGAGATAATTCCTGAGCTTTCCCCAATCGGCTTTTGGAAGAGTATCTGTCTCGATCGGGCCAGCGGCGGTATCCCCCAACCGCCGCTGGCTCACCTTCCCCTCCATGGCTCCCCATGGGTTCGAGACCCGGTCGAAACCGCGGGCCGCCGTCACAGGGGCCCCGCAGCGATGGTGGTGATCATGTCGTGGGACCAGGACGTCAGCGCCGCGAAACTGCAGGGCGCCAGTTCCGCCGAGCGCCGCCGCTTCATCCGCGCTTCCGCCGTCCTCAGGGCCCGCCTGCTGACCCCCGAGGGCAGCGCCGAGGCGACGGTGCTGGACGCCTCCCTGAACGGCGTCAAGCTGTGGACGGCCGCCGACATCCCCTCCGGCACCAAGGTGACCCTGCTGCTTTCCGGCGCCGTCCACTTCGGCGGCGAGGTGGTGTGGCGCCGCGGCGACACCCTGGGCGTCTGCTTCCGCGACGAGCCGGAGCGGGTCGCCGCCATCATGGCCGCCCTGCTGCCGCAGCGCTGCCTGCAGGTCGGCCACGCCTGAGTCCCGACTTCTTCTGACCGGCGGCGTTCGCGTCCGCCCTCCTCGATGACCTCCCGGTAGAACCGCCGCCGCTCTTCGGAAGTAGCCGGCCACTCCGAGGGAGTGCCTGTGCGATTCCGCACAGGCGCCTCACCGCCGCCGACCCAACCTCACACCAAGAACGCGACGGGCGGTGGCACACCGCCGTCACGCCGCCGTTACGCCAGGGGCCGCGGCACGCCCCTACCCGGGACTCCGAGAGCCGCGTCCAGGCCAGCGAACCGTCGAGCCGGGGAGACCCCATCAACCAGCCTACATCCGAGAAGGACAGCAGAGATGGACGACAACCTCATCGCCGTCGCGGACATCTATCGCGATCACCTCGCCATCGCGCACAAGGAATTCCTGCTCACGGCGCGGATCAGGATCCTCGTCGTGGTCGATACCGAGATCAGCCTCACCAGCGGCCCCGGCGTGTTCGGCATCGGACGCCTGGTGAAGCTGCTGCGCGATACCAAGGCGGGTTGCACCCGCTTCGACGTCACGCTCGCCCGCCGCTCCACGGTGAGCCCCATGGTCACCGCTCCCAATCCCAGCGACACCCAGCCAAAGTACGACGGCTTCCGCTTCGATGCGACGGCAGGCGGCAAGCCGGTGATCGACGGCTACGACGAGATCTGGCTGTACGGCTTCAAGCCGGACAACTTCGACGGGCCGGACAGCAACATCACCCAGCCCGGCGCCCTACCGCTGAGCGACGGCGAGCTGGAGACCCTGACCCGCTGGATGAACGAGAGACAGGGCGGCGTCTTCGCCACCGGCGACCACGACTATCTCGGCGCCTCCATGTGCCACCGCATCCCGCGCGTCGGCAGCATGCGCAAGTGGACCAACGCCGACGGCGTGCCGCCCATCGGCGGCCCGACACGCATCGACACCAACCGCCCGGCTACGCCGGGGCAGGCCGACATCGGCGGCTCCCCCGAGTTGATCCCCAACAGCGTCGAGACCGACGGCATCCCCCAGCCGATCCAGTGGATCGCCTGGCAGCAGCACAAGCACGGTCATTTCGTCGTGCACAAGCGTCCGCACCCGGTGCTCTGCCACCCGACCCTGGGCCCGATCAACGTCATGCCCGACCACCCGCACGAGGGCCTCTGCTTCACCGAGAGCGAGATCAACCTCGCCGCCAACTACGCCTTCAACGGCTACGCCGGCCCGGAGTATCCGAGCAGCGGCGGCAGCCAGCCGGGACCGCGCGTCATCGCCTGGGGCAAGACCCTTTCCGATCCGCCCTACGATTTCGCCAAGGGCCCGCACACCGCCAAGAACTTTCCGATGATCAGCGTCTATGACGGGCACGTCGCCGACGTCGGCCGCGTCGCCGTCGATTCGACCTGGCATCACCACTTCGACATGAACATCCTGGGCATAGAAGCCGCCGCCGACCCGACCAACTGGCAGAAGATCAGCCGCTACTTCGTGAACCTAGCGGTCTGGCTCGCCCCACCGGGCCGCTACAAGGCGCACTGCTTCTTCGATTTCGTGAAGGCGCACTTCGAATACGTAGGCATGCTGGAGCTGCACCCGAAGATCGAACCGGCGCGGGTCGGCCACATCTTCCGCGACCACCTCGTGCGCCACTACGGACCCTGTTGGGTGACCAGCTTCGTGCTCGACTGGCTGCGCGACTTCAACCGCAAGCTCCACGAACGAATCCTCGTGGAGTTCTTCGACGGCCCCATCGGACCGAAGGGACCACGCCCGGAACCCTGCCTCTCCTGCCCGCCCTGGGACTTCATCGAGCAGACCCTGCTGGGCCACATGGCGCTGTCCACGCGAGAGCTCGCACTGGAACTGCGCCGCTCCTTCGAAGCCGGCGAAAGACGCAAGTTTCAGCTCGAGGCCTTCCAGCCCCTGATGTACAAGGGCTTGGAAACGGGCTGGCGCGATCTCAGCCGCCTGATGGAGCATGACAGCAAGCGCCTGCGCCAGGTCTTCCAGGCGGTTCAGGCGGAGCCGCGCATCGAAGCGGCAGAGTAGACTCCGGCACCCTGACGAGCCGCGCCACGACCCGGGCGGAACCCTCCGCCCGGGTCTTTTTGTTCCAACAGCTTGCTGAACTGCGCGCGGCCGCGTGATTGCCCTCGTGGTTCGAGACGCCCGCTGGCGCGGGCTCCTCACCATGAGGTCAATCATCTCAATGTTTTGCCTCATCCTGAGAAAGCCGCGCAGCGGCTGTCTCGAAGGGCGAAGCAGGCTGCTCGCGCGACTTTTGCAGCGGCCTGCCAGCGCGTTATCGTGGCGGCAGGCTGCGCAGGTAGCCGACCAGGGCGTCGAGGTCCTTCTCCGAGATATTGCGGTAGTAGTCGAACGGCATCGGCGGCATCAGCCGGCTGCCGTCCGGACGCAGCCCCCGGGTGATCGCCGTCTTGATCCCGGCATCGTTCCACGCGCCGAGGCCGGCGGGCGTGATGTTGGGGGCGACACTGACGCCCCAGGGGCCGTGAAAGGCGATGCCGCCGGCGCCGGTCTGGTCGCGCCAGTCCGGCCCCATCGGCCCCATCGGCGAATGGCACTCGATGCAGTGGCCGAGCGGCCCGGCGAGATAGGCGCCGTAGGCGGCCCCGTCGTCCGGCGTCACCTCGGCCACCGAGGTCACCGGCGGCCCGTAGGCGGGCGGCACCGGGATCCGGTAGACGGAGTCCGGCACCTCGTTGCGCACCGGTTTCAGCGCCCTGAGGTAGGCGACGATGGCGCGAACGTCGCGGTCGGAGATGTCCCGGTAAAGGCCGATCGGCATCAGCGGGCCGATCATCGAGCCGTCGGGCCGCCGCCCCTCGCGGATGGCGGTGACGATCTCCGCGTCGCTCCAGCCGCCGATGCCGGTCTCGACGTCGGGCGTCAGGTTGGCACCATAGGCGGTGAAGGCCTCGTCCTCGAGCAGCAGGCCGCCGGCCAGTTCCATGCCCGGCAGCGGGCCGTCCGGCCCCTGCGGCGTGTGGCAGTTGCCGCAGGCAACGATGCCCTGCATCAGGTAGGTGCCGCGCTCCAGCAGGGTCTCGGCGCGCACGGCGGCGGCGGAAACGGCAGCGATTGCAAAACAGACGGCGACATAGGCGGTCGCCGCGCGCCAGCCCGCGAAACGGGCCGGCCCGGCGACACCGGCATGCCTGGTCATGATCTCACTCGTCCTTGGAACCTGGCGCCTTGACGCGCCTCTTTTCGTTGCGGCGGCGCTGTCTATCCGAAACGGCTGAACTATACCAGTGCGCTCTTCCGACGGATTGGCGGCAGCCCCCAATATTCGGTGGTACCAGGGCGAACCGCGATCCGCCGTTCGCGCTTCGGTGGATTTCTGCGGCCTGCCCGTGGCCGGCCGCCGCCGGCGAAAGGTCCAGAGAATGCCGCTCGACAGCCCGGCGGCGGCGCTTCAACATTCGGGGATTGATTCCTCCCTTGGATCGAAGCGAAGGACGATGGCAATGAAGATCTTGCGTCTCACGGCGGCACTCCTCCTCGCCGGCCTGCTGGCCGCCTGCAGCGGCGAAACCGCGGGCGAGTACATCGACGATTCGGTGATCAGCAACACGGTGCGGGCCAAGCTGATCGACGACAAGGACCTGAACCTGTTCCAGATCGACGTGACGACCTTGCAGGGCGAGGTCCAGTTGAGCGGCTTCGTGGATTCCCAGTCCGCCAAGACTCGCGCCGGGTCGGTCGCCGCCAGCGTCAGCGGCGTGAAGCGAGTACACAACAACCTGGTGGTCAGGTAGCGCGGGCCCCCGGTTCGCGCCGCGCGCCCGGCCAAGGGGTCTCGCGAATGACCCTGCGCATCGTCCGCCTCGGAACACCGCGCCACCCGCGCGAGGGCCTGCGCATCGGCACCGTGCGGCGCCCGCCGCGGGGGGTAAAGAAGGCGCGCTACGCGGCCGACGACTGGTACGACGTCTGGTACTCCGAGCTGTCGCCCAGCCCCGAACTGGTAGGCGCGGCATTGCAGGCCGAGACGGAGACCGAGTGGCGCGCCTTCGCCCGCGCCTTCCGCAAGGAAATGAACCAGCCGGCCGCAAGCCGCACCCTCGACCTGCTCGCCGCCCTCTCCCACCACGCCGACTTCTCGGTCGGCTGCTACTGCGAGAACGAGGCACGGTGTCATCGCTCCGTGCTGCGCGAGCTGCTGGACGAGCGCGGGGCGAAGATCGGTTAGAGGGCGCGCGACTCAGGGCAGAACGCTTGCGGCGAACCGCGGGCGGTTCAGACTTTCACAGATCTCTCGCAGGAGTGTCCTGCCCTCGCCATACCAAGACTGTCGTCCCGCGACTTGATCGCGGGACCCATTGGCCTCGCCGCCGCGCATTCGGGCGCCCAGAAGGCAAAGGTGGTCGGCGTGCGGCGACGGCATTGGGC
>JBHJOA010000027.1:0-82174 GCA_050330205.1 Kiloniellaceae bacterium | reverse complement strand
AGCTTCAGCTTGCCCGGGAAGTAGTGGTTGTAGGCCAAAGCCAGGTCCGGAGCGTTCATCAGCTCGTAGAACACCACCCGGTCGACCCAGGCGCGCTGGCTGTCGAGAACCCGCTTCATGTAAGCGTCCTGTTCGAGCTCGGCGATCAGCTCGTCCCAGGCTTTCAACTGGGCGTCGAGAATCTCCGTCGAGGTCCGGTGGACGGTCACGCCGTGCTCGTTCTGCAGCTTCTGCAGGTCGGACGAGTAGTGGTCCATCGCCAGGAAGGTGTTGGAGGTGCTGACCGCCTCGACCGTGTACTTCAGGACCGCTTGCAAGTCTTCCGGCAGGTCGTCGAAGAAGTCCTTGTTGAACAGGAACTCGAAGGATTCCGAGGCCTGGTGGTACGACGACAGGATGTAGTGCTTGGCCACGTCCTGGGCGCCGAAACGCATGTCGGACGAGGGGTTGTTGAACTCGAAGGCGTCGAGCACGCCGCGCTCCATGGCCGGCACGATCTCGCCGCCCGGCAGCTGGGCGACGCTCATGCCGAGCCGCTGCAGCAGGTCGGCGGCAAGGCCCACGGTGCGGTACTTGAAGCCCTGCACTTCGGCGACGGTAGTCACCGGGTTCTTGAACCAGCCGAACGGCTGCGCCGGCATCGGGAAGCCGTAGAAGCCGTACACGTTGAAGCCCAAAATGTCCTGGGTCAGCTCGCGGTACAGTTCATCGCCGCCGCCCTGGTGGAACCAGCCCAGCATGGTGTTGGCGTCGCCGCCGAACACCGGGCCGGTGCCGAACAACGAAGCGGCCTTGTGCTTGCCGTACCAATACACCGGCACGGTATGCGCGGCGTCGAGCACGCCGTCGTTGACCGCGTCCAGCACCTGGAAGGCGCCGACAACGGCACCCGCGGGCAGAAGGTCGATCTTGAGGCGACCGCCGGACATCTGCTCGACCCGGTCCACGTACTGGCGGGCGAAATCCATCCAGATGTCGGACGCCGGCCAGGAGGTCTGCATCTTGACCACGGTAGCGGCCTGGCCGACCACTGCGGGCGCGGCCAGGGTGCTCGCGGCGGTGGCGCCGGCGGCGATGGCGCCGCCCTTCAGCAGCTTGCGGCGTGACAGGGTCTTGTTTTCGGTAGTGTCTTTCACAGCTTTCCTCCCTTGGGATTATGGACCCATTGCGGTCCGGCCCTTACCGGGTTTGTGGGCGACCTTACGTACCTGACGCCACCAACCCACCAAAACTAGCACAATTCGCAGGAACTCCTTGTGCGATTCCAATTTTGCCGGGATCTCGACGGACGAGCGCTCAAGCGAACCGGCTCCCGCCGGCGTGACGCCATATCCCCGTTGGGGCCGCCCGAAGGCCCGGCCTGATTTCTTTTCGGGGATGGGAATCCTCTGCGGGATCCATTGATCCCGGCAGCGATATGCCTCGACGTGCCAGAAGCGCCGACTTGCTTTCCTCCCCGTTGCATCTTCATTGCCACCGCCCCTGTACCGGGGCTTTCACCGTGGTCGGCCTGCCGTATTACGGAAACCGTTTCCATATTGTACGACTTCAGCGGCGGATCACAACAGAAATTGGTCCAGCAATGGATTGTTCTGCATACCAATTTCCGCCACGCAGCCGCCGTGACGTAGCGCCAATACAGCTACCATAGATAGGGCCAAAGCCCAAGACCGGTCTGTCCGCAGGCCCGGAGTGGATACCGCCGCCTACCCCAGCATGCGTTCGCGTTTGGGGTCGAACAGCGGTTCGTGTTGCAGCCTCGCCCGGCGGCGGTCGCCCAGGATCTCGATCTCGAAGCCGCCGTCCGCCGCGGCCAGCTCCGCCGGCACATAGCCCAGCGCCACCGAGCGGTCGGCCCAGTGCGCGTAGCCGCCGGAAGTGACCCAGCCGATCACCCTGCCGTCGTGCCACACCGGCTCGTCGCCCACCACGTCCGCGCCGTCGGCGTCGACGGTGAAGGTGACCAGCTTCAGCTTCGGCCCCACCTCCATCTCTTTCAGCACGGCGTCGCGGCCGATGAAATCGTTCTTCTTCATATTGACGAAACGGTCGAGCCCCGCTTCGGCGGCGGTGTAGATCGGGCGGTATTCGCGCGCCCAGGTGCCGTAGCTCTTCTCCAAGCGCAGCGACAGGATGGCGCGGAGTCCGAACTGACGCAGGCCGAGGTCCTCGCCGGCCGCCAACAGGTCGGCATGGAGTCGGCGCAGGTCGTCGGGCGCCACCCAGAGCTCGTAGCCGAGGTCGCCGGTGAAGTTGATCCGGCCGACCCAGGCCGGGACCACGCCGAGATCCATGCGGCGAAAATCCATGAAGGGAAAGGCCGCGTTGGAGACGTCCGTGTCCGTGAGCCGCGCCAGCAGCGCGCGCGAGTTCGGGCCGGCGACGATGAAGCCTTGCATATCGCGGCTGCGTGACTGCAGTCGGACACCGCGCTCCGGCAAATGCTGCTCGAACCAGCGCAGGTGATAGTCCTCGGCAATGCCCGAGCCGAAGATGAAGAAGCGCTCCGGCCCCGCCTTGGCCACGGTGAAGTCGCCGATAATTCTGCCGCCGGGGTTCAACATCGGCGTCAGCACCAGGCGGCCTTCGCGCGGCATGCGGTTGGTGAGCAGGTGGGAGAGCCAGCCCTCGGCCTCGGGGCCCGTCACCTCGTACTTGGCGAAGATCGCCGTCTCCGTCATGCCGACAGCCGCGCGCACCGCTTTGCACTCGGCCTTGGCGGGCTCGAAAGCGTTCGAGCGGCGGTAGGTCGGCGTCTCCATGGGCTCGGCGCCTTTGGGCGCGAACCACAAGGCGTGCTCCATGCCATAGGAAGCGCCGAACACGGCATTCTCGTCCTTCAGGCGGTCGTAGATCGCCGTGGTGCGCAGCGGGCGCGCCGCCGGCAGCTCCTCGTTCGGAAAGGTGATCCTGAAGCGGCGGCCGTAGTTCTCGCGCACCTTGGCGTTGGTGTAGGCAAGGGTCGCGTAATCGCCGAATCGCGCCACGTCCATGGCAAAGACGTCGAAGCCCGGATCGCCCTCCACCATCCAGTTGGAGAGCGCGAGGCCGACGCCGCCGCCCTGGCTGAAGCCGGCCATGACGCCGCAGGCGACCCAGAAGTTCTTCAGGCCGCGCACCGGCCCGACCAGCGGGTTGCCGTCGGGCGCAAAGGTGAAGGGGCCGTTGATGACCTGCTTGATGCCGGCCGCCTCCAGCGCCGGGAAGTGGTCGAAGGCCATCGCCAGGTTACCGGAGATGCGGTCGAGGTCGGGCGGCAGCAGCTCGTGGCCGAAATCCCACGGCGTCTGCTTCGGCGACCACGGCACGCAGTTGCGCTCGTAGGTGCCCATGACGAGGCCGCCGTGCTCCTGGCGCATGTAGATCTCGGCGCCGAAGTCGATGCAGTGCGGCAATTCCTTGTCGCGCCCGGTCACTTCCGGCATCTCGTCGGTGATGAGGTAGTGGTGTTCCATGGCCAGCACCGGCAGCTCCAGCCCGACCATGCGTCCGACCTCGCGCGCCCAGAGGCCGCCGCAGTTGACCACGTGCTCGGCCTTCACGGTGCCCTTGTCGGTGATGACGTCCCAACCCTCGGCGGTCGGCTGCAGGTCGACGACACGGGTGAAGCGTTCGATCTCCGCGCCGCCGATGCGGGCGGACTTGGCATAGGCCTGGGTGACGCCGGCCGGATCGACATGACCTTCCATGGGATCGTGGAGCGCGCCGAGGAAGCGCTTCTCGTTGATGAGGGGGTGAAGCTGCTTCGCCTCTTCCATGGAAATGAGCTCGGTCTCGAGGCCGAGGACCCGCGCCTTGCCCTGGGTCACCTTCAGGAAATCCAGCCAGGCGGGCGAGTCCGCCAGCATGAGCCCGCCCGGCATGTGGATGCTGCAGGACTGGCCGGAGATCGCCTCGATCTCCTTGTAAAGATTGATTGTGTAGGTTTGCAGCTTGGCGACGTTGGGATCGCTGTTCAGGGTGTGCATGCCGCCGGCGGCGTGCCAGGTCGACCCCGACGTCAGCTCGCTGCGCTCCAGCAGCACCACGTCGCGCCAGCCGGCCTTGGTCAGGTGGTAGAGCACGCTGCAGCCGACGACGCCGCCGCCGATCACCACCACCTGGGCATGAGATTGCATGGACTCCGTCTCCCGATTGACGCCCGCCTCCCGGGGCTGCCGCCAGCAATAGGCTGGCATCGCTACCCTTTCAGGCCCGGCAGCGACCCCCGGTGACGCCTAGAGCAAAGCCCGGCATTAAACTACATCGCAACGCGGAGGGAACAATTTCCATGCTCGGGCGTCTTTCCTGCGGGGCCGCCCATCCCAATCTTCTTGGGCCGGCCCGACTCATCCCACTGCGGGCTGCCGCCCGACCTTTGAGCGAGATCTTCATGGCGAGACCCTTTTCCCGACGGCGTCTGTTGCAATGGGCCGGAGCCGGCGCGGCGGCGCCGCTGCTGACCGGCACGCTGGAGGCCCTGGCCCAGGGTCGCGACAGCGGGCTGCACTTCGGCCCGGCGCGGCCCTTCAGCTTCGAGGCGCTGGTCGCCAGGGCGCAGGAACTGGCGGCCCGGCCCTACCAGCCGCCCTACCGCCCGGCGCCCGAGGTGGTCGCCGAGATCGACTACGACGCCCACGGCAAGATCCGCTTCGACCCGGACAACGCGCTCTTCGCGCCCGGCAACGGCGAGGGCGGCAGCGGCGCGGACGCCAGCGCCTATCCGGCGACCTTCTTCCACCTCGGCCAGTTCTTCGGCAAGTCGGTGACCATGCATGCCCTCGAGGACGGCGCGGCGCGGGAGATCCTCTATTCACCCGGCTACTTCGACATGCCGGCCGACTCGGTGGCCCGCCGACTGCCGGAGGACTCCGGCTTCGCCGGCTTCCGCCTGCAGGAATCGACGGCGCGCGATGACTGGCAGACCCACGACTGGGTCGCCTTCCTCGGCGCCTCCTACTTCCGCGCCATCGGCGAGCTGGACCAGTACGGCATCTCGGCGCGCGGCATCGCCCTCGACGTCGCCGCCTCGGCGCCGGAAGAGTTTCCCGACTTCACCGAGTTCTATATCGCCCCGGCCGCCGACCCCGGATCCGCCGTTACCGTCTATGCCCTGCTCGACGGCCCCGGCCTCACCGGGGCCTACCGCTTCTCCCTCACGCGCGGCGACGGCGTGGTGATGGAGATCGAGAAGAACCTCTTCCTGCGCCGGGATGTGGAACGCCTCGGCCTCGCCCCCCTCACCTCGATGTACTGGTACTCCGAGGGCAGCCGGCGCTACCGCGAGGACTGGCGCCCGGAGATCCACGACTCCGACGGCCTCGCCCTCTGGACCGGCAGCGGCGAGCGCCTCTGGCGGCCGCTCAACAACCCGGAGCGGGTGACCGTCTCGGCCTTCGCCGACGACAATCCGCGCGGCTTCGGACTGATGCAGCGCGACCGCGATTTCGAGAACTACCTCGACGGCGTGCGCTACGAGCGCCGCCCCAGCCTCTGGGTCGAGCCGCTGGAACCCTGGGGCCCCGGCGCCGTGCAGCTGGTGGAGATTCCCACCGACGACGAGATCCACGACAACATCGTCGCCTTCTGGGTGCCGCGCGACCCGGCGACGGCCGGCAGCCGCTACCGTCTGCGCTACCGACTGCACTGGCTGGCCGACGAGCCCTACCCGCCCCGCGAGATCGCGCGCGTCGCCGCCACCCGCATCGGCCGCGGCGGCCAGCCCGGTCAACCGCGCCCGGCAGGGCTGGTGAAGTTCGTCGTCGAATTCGACGGCGGCCGACTGCCCCGGCTGCCCGAGGACAGCGAGCCGGAGCCGAAGATCGCCGCCTCGCGCGGCGGGATTTCCGGCGTCTTCGCCGAGCCGGTGCCCGGCACCGCGCGCTGGCGCGCCGTCTTCGACCTTGCCGCCGAGGGCGACGAGCCGGTGGAACTGCGGATGTACCTGGCGCTCGGGCGGGAGCCGCTCAGCGAAACCTGGCTCTACCAGTACCGCCCCGCGTCCGGCGCGCGCAGCTAGAGCACTTTCCGACCAGATTGAAGCAATTCTGTTTGCGAGGGGCGGTCGCCGCTCGCAAACCCGGAGGGACGGGCGGGTTTGCGCCAAACCCGCTCCGTCAGAATGGTTCAATCTGGCCGGAAAGTGCTCTAGTCACCATAGCCGAAGCGCCGGGCGGCCGGGCCGGTGATCGCGTCGATGAGGTCGCGTTCGTCCGGATCGAAATCAGGACGGTAGTAGGTCGGCGCCCGCATCCGCGATGCCGCCTCCTCGACCAGGACCCCGCTGTCGGGCAGCGCGCAGTGCTCGAAGATGCCCGTCAGGGTCTCGCGCGGCGCGCGGCAGAGGTCCTCGAAGCGCACCACCTTCACCGCCGCGCGCAGCGCCGCGTCGGCCTCCAGCCGCCGGGCCAGCCAGCCGTGCAGGCTGGCCCAGTACAGCGCCCAGCCGCGCAGGTCGTCGCCGTCGTGGAAGGCCGCGAGGATCGCCTCGGCGGCGCCGTCGCCGACGTTGATCGGCCGGCGGTCGAGGCCGAACTCGAAGTGGCCGATACGCCGCATATGCTCCAGCGCCCGCGGGTGGCGGCGCTCGCCGGCGCAGAACAGGCGGTGCTGCTTTGCCAGCGAGGCGATGTGCGCTTGCGGTGCCCGCAGCGGCACCACGAAGCGGGCGTCGGGAAACAGCTTCAGCAGGTAGGCCATGCGGGTGACGTGGTAGTTCGCCTTGGCGAGGTAGCGCCGGCGACCGCGCACCCACAGCAGCTTGCGGATGTGGTCGCGCAGGAAGGCCTCGAAGGGCGGGCACGAGGTGTCGGCATCTAGCACGGCCGGGCGCCGCGGGTCGTGCAGGTCCTCGAAGAATGCCATCCAGATCGCCTCCTCGAAGGCCTCCGGGCTGTCCGACGTCACCGCGATGCCGTCGCCGTGGGCGCGCTCGGCCGGCGTGCCGCCCTGGTCCGGCAGGCGGGCGAGGAAGCGATTCCAGAACATCGGCGTGAACACGAAGGGGTCGTCGCGGTAGCGGTGGCTGCCGAGATGCGGGTGACGCGCCAGGGTCTCCAGCAGGATGGTGGTGCCGGCGCGGGCGAGGCCGCAGACGAAGACCGGCCGCTCGACGGCGATGTCCTCGATGTCGGCGGCACGCAGTCGGGTTTCGAGATTGCCGAGGGCGATCCAGAGGCGGCGGTGGCGGTGCACCAGCCGGCCGCAGTGATGCACCCAGGGCGTCACCCGGAAGGCTTCCAGGCGCGCTTCGGCCCGGAGGTCGGTGGCGGCCTCGACGGTCGTGCTCATACCAGCCGGAACAGCAGCTTGATGGCGAAGGCGGCGGCCACCAGCGTGGTGAAGAACACGAACTCCCAGGTGCGCAGCCACCAGGGCCCGAGCGGCAGCACCTCCTGGCGCGGCAGGTCGATTTCGACCCATTCCAGAGGGCTGTCCTCGGCGAGGTAGCCGATCGGGTTGGCGATCAGCAGGTTCCACCACCGCTCCTTGTGCAGCATGGTAACCGGCGCACTGAGGGGCCGCTGCTCGACGATGCGGCCACGCCCGTCGCGCACCTCCAGTGATGGCGGCGCTTCGAGCGCCCTCGCTGCATCGGGCGCGACATCGGGCGCCGGGTCGCCGGGCCGCAGCGTCGCCTCGTAGCCGGGCGGCAGGGTGCGCAGGTTCACCCCCTGCTGCGGCAAGGCATAGCCGAAGGCGCCGTGCAGCCAGGCGAGCATGAACAGCAGCGGCAGCGACGCCAGCAGCGCCGGCGCCAGCACCAGCGCCAACTGCTTCATGGCGGCGGCGAACATGGCCGCCATCAGCGGCCGCGCCCCGGCGAAGCTGCCCTCGTAGCCGTCGAGGGCGCGGCGCGCCTGGACGGCCTGGTCGCGCACGCGGCGCAGGCGCTGCTGCGGCGACAGGGCTGCGTAGAGCCCCATGGAGAACACCGCGGCCACCAGGCCCCAGAGTACCAGGCGCCCTGCCGCCGGCAGCACGGCAGACAGCGCCTGGTCGAGCCACGACAGCAGCGGTCCTGCGAGATCGAAAAGCCCCAATGTCATGCGGTCCCGGAATACGATGGCGGGTGGAATCGAAGCTGAGGCCAGAAAGAAGCGGAGGCCAGAAACCGGCGACGCTGGATCAGCGATGCTGTCTCTGTCCGACGCCTTCCGGCGGGGCCGGCCTGTCGGCGGCCATCTGCGGCGAGGCCTCCCGCGCGGCGCGACTGCGCGTCGACGGGTTGCGGCGGCGCATTAGCCGGCGCAACGGCCACAGCAGCAGGAACAGGAACGCGGCCAGCACCGCCGCGGCGACTCCCCAGAGCGCGCCCAGCAGCGATAGTCCGGCGCCGGGGCCGATGTAGGCCAGCGCAGGGCCGGCGCCAAAGGCAAGTCCGGCGGCCGTCATGGCGGCGGCCGCGGTCATCCATCTCTTTACACTCATGAACTGCTCCCGTCGTTGTGCCGCGCCGCCAGTTCGTCGCGGAAATCCGGTTCCAGCGCCTGCGGCGCGATGCGCTGGGCCCAGGAGACGATGGGGACGATCGTCTCGCCGGTCTCAGGGTGTTCGGCGCGCAGGGGGTTGATGAACTCCCACACGATGCGGCCGTCGCGGGTCACCTCGAAGATGCGGCCGCCGGCCGTCTCGGTGATCAGGGTGTTGCCGTTGGGCTGGCGTTCCTGCGCCCCGCGCGCCTCGCTGAAGAAAGGCTGCTCGGCGTCGCCGGTATAGCTCCAGACCTCGCCGCCGGTCATCGGGTCGATCTCGAGGATGCGCGTGCGCCCGCCTTCGCCGAAGTGGCCGAGGTTGTCGTAGAGCAGGATGTTGCCGTTCGGCAGCACGTCCGGGTCGTGCTGCGCGATCCAGCCGCCGCGCAGGGCCCAGACGATGCGTTCCGAGTCGAGGTCCAGCACGGCGATGGTGTCGATATCGCGGAACGACAGCATCACCTGCCCCTCCGAGGCGAAGGGCAGCACCGCGGCCTTCTCCGCATCGATCAGTTCGACAGTGTTGGTGTGGATGAAGTCGTGCTTGTTGTACCAGGCGACGCGGTTCAGCAGCCACTCGTAGTCGGACTCCGCCAGCGCGTCGAGGATCGAGACTTTCTGCAGTTCCTCGCCCTCGGGAGACAGCACGACGAGGAAGTCGTCGAGGCGGGGGACCGTCAGCTGCGGGTGCTTCTCGTAGGTGGTGCGCCGCATCTCGTGGGTCAGCGCGTAGACGCGCCCGTCGGCGGCGATGGCCATGTCGTGATGGGTCTGCTCGAGGTAGCTCCAGAGAACGCGCGAGTTCTTGTCGAGCTTCACGATGCCGTAGCCCCAGGGCGTGTCGCCGGTGGCCACGAAGATCGCCAGCAGGTCGCCGTTGGGCAGCAGCATCGCCTTGCGCCAATAGAAGAAGGAATCCTTCACCGGATTCCCGACCGGCGAGCGCTCCGGATCCCAGATCTCGCTGAACGGCAGCGACCAGCGGTGCACGGGGTTGCCGTCGAGGTCGATCAGCAGCGCCTCGCTGCCGTGGCCGGAAGTGTAGAGGGTATAGCCGGGGAAGGCCTCGGGCTCCCGCACCGTCACGCCGGTCCCGGGGGTCCGCTCCGGCTGCCAGAAATCGGAGGTCAGTGGGTTCTGCGACTGCTTGATCTTGTAGTAGTAGGCCTCGCCGGCGCGGTAGGCGTCGTTCAGCGGCCCGGCCGGAAAGGCCCTGGCGAACATCACGAAAGTGCCGCCGAGAAAGCTCAGGAACACCAGCGCGCCGATGAAGCCGACGAAGCTCAGCCGTTCGAGGAGGCTCGACCGCGGCGCGGTGTGCTGCGGCAGGTCGTCGGCCGGCGTACGGCTATGCATGGCACCGCCCGCCGGTGTGCCCGCCGGCCGACGATGGTAAATATCTGAGGTGGAATTGTTGCATTGCTGGGCCTCCTGGAGGAGAGACCCTTCAACGTATCGAGTTATTCCCCGGTTCCCGGCTCTGGCGGGGGCAAATTCGGGGCAGAGCTGCGCGGCTGCGCTCCGCACGACGCTGGCCTTGGCGGACGCAGGCGCTAGACTGCCTCTCCCTCGCAATGACAGGGCAATGACTGGCCAACGACAGGAAAGCGATGACCCCGACCAACCGCCACCCCTGGTTCGCCCCGCTCTACCGCCGCGTCGCCGTGGTCGCTGTCTGCGTTCTCTGGCTGGGCCTCGAGGCCTTCGGCGGGAGCGAGCTGTGGACCGTGGTCGCGGTCGCCGTCACCGGCTACGCGGTCTGGGCTCTGCTGATTACCTACGAAGTCCCGGAGGAGTGAAGGCCGTGCGCCTTGGGCGTGCAATTCAGGCAACCCTTCCCCCTTGATCGAGCGACCGCGCGGCTCCTATCCTCTTCGCAGCTACCCAAGCTGAAAACCTGCTGATCGGAGTGCCTGAAGTGGGGCAGAAGGCGCCATCCGAGGCTGAGCACTCCGCGGTCGAGACTCTCGTCAGCGATCCGGACCTTCGCCGGCTGTTCGCGTACTGGCGCGATCTGCGGCGCGGCCGTCCCATGCCCACCCGGACCGACATCGATCCCACCAAAATCGACTGGGCCCTCTCACGCATCTTCCTGCTGGACTACGATCCGGTGGGAGGCCTTGTCTACCGACTGGCCGGGGACGAGATCGCCGGCCTTTTCGGACGCGGCAATCTGAAGGGGCTGCGTCTCGGCGACATCCTGCCATCGGAGCGGGTCGATACTGTCGAGGCGATTTTCCTGCGTGTCATCGAGAAGCGCTGCATCATGGGCATGCGCGGCATGATCTATCTGCGGGCGGACCGCCTGCCGATCGGCGAGAGGCTCTTCCTGCCGCTGGCCGACGGCAACAGCGGCGCCGTCAACGGCGTGCTCGGCATGACGGTGGTGCATTCGGAGATACTCTGCGTTCCCGCCGAAGTCATCCACGCCGAGCCCAGATACATCCCCGTCGCCGACATTCCGTGACGCGCCGGCAAGCAAGTCCGCCGCTACCTTTGCGGTCGCCGGTTCAGCGTCCCCGATGCCGCCGGTCGCCTTTCGCGTGCACATCTTCGTGGGTTTCGCCCTTGATCTCGACTGCCGCCCGCCACTATCGTCGCCCCGGGGATAATCCGATTGGACAGATTGCCGGACAAAGTGACTAGACCGGATCGCTGGCAGTAGCCGGCGCGGTTTCGCTTTGATGCAGCGAGGATAAAAGGCGTTCGATGGAACCGCAAAAGGCACGGACGATGGCTGGCTCCGAAGGCACTGTCCTTTCCAGGTTGATCGGCGAATCCGACCTGCTGAGGCTGATCGACTATTGGCGCGGCAAGCGCGGCGGCCGGCCGATGCCGTCGCGCTCCGACATCGATCCTATCGAGATCGACTGGGCCCTCGCGCGACTCTCCCTGCTCGACTACGATCCCGCCGACGGCTTCCGCTATCGCCTGGCCGGCGCCGAGCCTTCCGGCGTGTTCGGGCGCGGCAACTTGAAGGGCCTGACGTTCCGAGACCTCATGTCGCCGGAAGGCGCCCGTTTCGTCGAGGACCGCTGGACCCCGGTGGTCGCCGAGCGCTCTGTCTGCTGCATGAAGGGCATGATCTACCTGGGCGCCGAGCGCACCGCCATCGGCGAGCGCGTCGTGCTGCCACTGGCCGACGGGGCCGACGCGGCGGTCACCGGCGTGCTCGCCATGAGCGTCTTCGGTTGGGTTCCCAGCGACCAGCCCCAGGCGGTCCAGGAGGCGGAGGTCGAGTACATCCCCGTCGAAGCGATTCCCTGACGACCTGCCCGGTCAGCTCCACGGGAAGGGGCTGTGGGAGACCGGGTGGAGGTCGCCCTCGGCGTAGCGGGCGAAGCGGAAGGGCTTCAGCAGTTCCGGTGTCGCGCCGTTCAGCATCTCCTCGGCCACCAGCTTGCCGACGCCGATCATCTTGTAGCCGTGGTTGGAGTCGGCGACGACGTAGGCGTTCTCGCGGAAACGGTCGAAAACCGGAAAGGAGTCCGGCGTGAAGCAGCCGATGCCGCCCGAGGGCTCCTTCTTGTAGAGGCCCTGCTTGCCCTCGAATCGCTTATGGCAGTGGGCCAGCGCCGAGCACCACATGTGCGCGAAGTCCGGCGAGGACACGAACTCCGGCGAGGCGGGCCCGTAGGGGTCGATGGCCACCTCGTCCACCGGCGTGGTCACCTCGTAGGGCGAGGCGCCGCCCTGCACGCCGTTGAAGTGGAAGTCCGGCTTGTAGTAGATGCCCCAGAGCCGGTCGGTGATCAGCGAGCCGTCGACGTCGCTCAAGAGCGGCGCGTCGGTATCGACGTGCATGACCGGCGGCATTCTGCCGTCGTTGGTGGTGAGGTAGCCCGGCTCGACCCCCAGCACGCCCTCCTCCAGCTGCCAGTAACGCCACATCGGCACGTCTTCGTGCAGCGTGCCGTCGCGCCCCTTCACGGTGAGGCTCTTCGGCAGCTCCAGCATGTCCCAGAAGTCGCGCACCCAGGGACCCGTGCCGATCACCACCTGGTCGCAGGCGATGCGCCCCTTGTCGGTCTCGACGGCGGCGACGGCCTCCGAATTGTGGCCGAACTCGAAGCCGGTCACGGTGACGCCGGTGAGGATGCGCACGCCCAGTGCCTCGGCCTTGCCGGCCAGGCCATAGATTGCCGCCGTGTTGTTGGCGTAGCCGCCCTTCTTCTCGTGCAGCACCGAGGTGATGCCCTTGGCCTGCCAGTCGTCGTAGAGCCCCTTCATGTAGAGGTCGCTTTCCCTCGCGCCCTCGATGAAGGTCGACTCGTAGCCGATCTCCCGCTGCTGGGCGTAGATCGAGGCGACGTCCGCGCGCATCACCTCCGGGCTGATCTGCATGTAGCCGACGGGGTGATAGCTGAAGGCCTCGGGGTCGCTCTCCCAGACTGCCACCGAGTGCGCCATCAGCTCGCGCATGGCCGGCTGGAAGTAGTTGTTGCGCACGACGCCGCAGGCGATACCGCTGGCCCCGGCGGCGATGCCGCCCTTGTCGATGACCAGGACGTCCTTGCCGCCGCCCTTGCCGCGGGCCTGCAGCGCCTCGGCCAGATGCCAGGCGGTGGAAAGGCCGTGGATGCCGGCGCCGATGACGACGATGCGGCTGCGGTCGGGGAAAGCCATGGAACTCCTCCGGAGGATACAGTTTCGCGCAGCCTAGGGCGCCTCGCGGCCCGCGCGGAGATCATCAGGCAGATCGATTGCGCCCTATCGGCGGGCGCGATGGAGTGGGAAAACAGGCGAACGAAGGTCGGATTGGGGCTAGGATAGCTGGAGAGTAGCAGGGTTCTGAGAGATCACATGATGGTGACCACTGATCAGGCACGAAAGGCCAAGGAGCCGTCCGCCCAGATCTTCCGTCGCGAAGATCGCATCATCGTGCACTCGCAGTCGAAAACCACCGTTGGTGTTTGGATCGCCATCGAGCCGCTTTTCATCCTGCCCATGGATGCGTCAAACAGCGAGCTTGGAGCAGCCGTCCTTGCCGCTCTTGAGCGTTCTGAGGAATCGGTGCCCCATCCGCTCCAATCCGAGCTGCGCAAGATTGCTTCGCCGCTGCACAGAGCCGCCGGTGTAAGATCATGGAGGGCCTTTTCCTACAACACGATTTTGGCAGCCGCACGGCAGCAGGAACAGGAAATCATCCTCGTTCCATATGAAAATCGCGGGCCGAAAGCTGGCTTTGTCGAGAAGGTAAACCAAAAGCTAGCACTCCCCCTCGGTCCTAGCGATGAAGTCGGCGCGAAGGTCCGAGAAGCCTTGGCGCTAGCTAGCTGAGAATTCTCAAGGCTTCATGGCATTGCCGCTGCTGCCGAGTCCCACGCTGTCGTCCCGGGACTTGATCCCGGGACCCAGTGGAGCCAGCAAAATGCGACAGGGCTCGCCCTGTTTCACGCCTTTGATACGGCCAGGGCAATGGATCCCGGCAACAAGTGCCGGGATGACAGCTGAGTGTTTGGCGGAGTTGTTGGGCATGAAGGCAGCGACTTGGCCAAATTCTCTACTGTCATGCTCGGACTTGTTCCGAGCATCCAGGGCCACCGCTCCGTCGCTTGCCCTGGACCCTCGCAACAAGTGCGAGGGTGGGGGTAATGGCGGGCGCTGGCATCATTCCCTTCCCAAGGGCCAGCGGTCCGGTCCAACTGTAAGGAACGCTTTTCCGGTATGCTTCGTATCCAGGTAGTAATGCGGATTCTCGTGCTCGACAGCATCGATCGCGCGGCGGGCGTAGTCGCGGCGGTTCTCCGTCTTTCCCGTAGCTTCCAGTATTCGCAGGGCCGGCAAGGCATCTTTGCGCAAGCTGAAGGAAAGAAGAACGCAGGCAAGGTGGACAACAGTGGCGGAGCGGTCGCCGAGAGCTTCAATTGCCATTTGGAAGGCTTCTTCCGACTCCTGCGAGTAGCGAATAGAAAGACGGAGGCATTCGATGCGAGCGTCCAGCTTTCTCTCCCTCCTGTACTTCGGCAGGAGATGTTTCGGCAGTTCCACGCCAAGATCTAGCGCCACTAGCGCTTTCCGTGCCGCGCGATCGTCCTCCGACCCGGTGCCGTCAATCCGGTCGAGCAGAGCCTGCATCTCTTCTGAGCTTACCATTCGGCTCGACCTCCTGCTCCTGCGGCACCCCCTCACATACTAGCCCCAATCCGACCTTCGTTCGCCTGTTTTCCCACTCCATCGCGCCCGCCGAACAGTTGTGGGGCACTCCATCGCCCCCGCCGATTGCCCGGATCGAATATCCCAATGGTGCCGCCTGCCCCTGGACGCCGGCGACGGCCCGCGCCCTAATGGCCGCGGCCCTCATCCTCAGGACTCCCTCATGGCCCGTTACTCCGCCTTCTCCCTGCTCTCCAACGCCATCACCGGCAACAAGAAGTGGGAGCGCGTGTGGCGCTCGCCGGCGCCGAAGCCGGCTTACGACGTCGTCATCGTCGGCGGCGGCGGGCACGGGCTCTCGACCGCCTACTACCTCGCCAAGAATCACGGCATCACGAATGTCGCGGTGCTGGAGAAGGGCTGGCTCGGCAGCGGCAACATCGGGCGCAACACCACCATCGTGCGCTCCAACTACCTGCTGCCGGCCAACACCCATTTCTACGAGCACTCCATGAAGCTCTGGGAGGGGCTGTCGCGGGACCTGAACTACAACGTCATGTTCTCCCAGCGCGGCGTCCTCAACCTCGCCCATACGCCGGGCCAGATGGACAGCTACGCGCGGCGCGGCAACGCCATGCGGCTTGCCGGCTTCGACGCCGAGCTGCTCGACCGCGACCAGGTGGCGAAGTTCGTGCCGGGCCTCGACATGTCCCGCGGCACACGCTTTCCCGTCGAGGGCGGCCTCCTGCAGCCGCGCGGCGGCACCGCGCGCCACGACGCCGTCGCCTGGGGCTACGCCTACGGCGCCGACCGCCAGGGCGTCGACCTCATCGAGAACTGCGAGGTCACCGGCTTCCTGCGCGAGAACGGCGCCATCGTCGGCGTCGAGACCTCGCGCGGCACCATTCGCGCCGGCAAGGTGGGCGTCGCCGTCGCCGGCAACTCCTCCGTGGTGCTGCAGAAGGCGGGCCTCAACAACCTGCCCATCGAGAGCCACGTCCTGCAGGCCTTCGTTTCCGAATCGATCAAGCCGCTCATCGATTCGGTGGTCACCTTCGGCGCCGGACACCTCTACATCTCGCAGTCCGACAAGGGCAGCCTGGTGTTCGGCGGCGACATCGACGGCTACAACTCCTACGCCCAGCGCGGCAACCTGCCGGTGGTCAAGCATGTCGTCGCCGCCGCCGTCACCATGTTCCCCAACCTCGCCCGCCTGCGCCTGCTGCGCTCCTGGGGCGGCATCATGGACATGTCGATGGACGGCAGCCCGATCATCTGCAAGGGACCGATCCCCGGCCTCTACGTCAACGCCGGCTGGTGCTACGGCGGCTTCAAGGCGACCCCGGCCTCCGGCTGGTGCTTCGCCTCCACCATCGCCAACGACGCGCCGCACGCCCTCAACGCCGCCTTCACGCTGGAGCGCTTCTGCCAGGGCCGCGTCATCGACGAGCGCGGCGCCGGCCCGCGGCCAGAGTTGCATTAGGAGCCGAGATGATTCGGATAGACCGCCTCGTCCTTCGAGACGGCGCTGCGCGCCTCCTCAGGATGAGGCTTGAGTTTGCTAGAATCGGCCTCATGCTGAGGAGCGAAGCGTCTCGAAGCACGAGGTCGATCGGCACCGCCACCAGCCGAGGGCCACTCCCATGCTGATCCCCTGCCCGCACTGCGGCCCGCGCGACGTCGCCGAGTTCACCTATGGCGGCGATGCCACCAAGGAGCGCCCGGATCCCGGCACTGCAAGCGCGGCCGACTGGTGCGACTACGTGTTCTACCGCGACAATCCGCGCGGCCGGCACCTGGAGTACTGGCACCACGGCCAGGGCTGCCGCCTGTGGCTGAAGGTGGCGCGCAATACCGTGACTCACAGGATCGAAAGCGCCGAGGTGGTCGGTCCCTGGGCCGCGGCGGCGCCGAAGAAGGAGCCCAAGTCGGGAAGAGGCGCGGCATGAGCGGCTATCGTATTTCCGGCTTCAAGGGCGGCCCTTCGCTGTCCTTCACCTTCGATGGGCGGCGCTACCAGGGCGTCGCCGGCGATACCCTCGCCTCGGCTCTGCTGGCCAACGGCGTCGACCTCTACGGCCGCAGCTTCAAGTACCACCGGCCGCGCGGCCTGTTCTCCGCCGGCGTCGAGGAGCCCAACGCCCTGGTCACCCTGCGCGGCGGCGCGCGGGCCGAGCCCAACACCCGCGCGACGGTGGTCGAACTCTTCGACGGCCTCGAGGCCAGGAGCCAGAACCGCTGGCCCTCGCTCGCCTTCGACGTCATGGCGGTCAACCAGCTCGCCGGCAACCTCTTCGCCGCCGGCTTCTACTACAAGACCTTCATGGGCCCGACGCGCCGCGCCTGGATGTTCTACGAGCACTTCATCCGCAAGGCCGCCGGCCTCGGCGCCGGCACCACCCTGCCCGATCCCGACCGCTACGAGGAGATGCACGCATTCTGCGACCTGCTGGTCGTCGGCGCCGGTCCGGCCGGCCTCATGGCGGCGCTTGGCGCGGCGAGCGCGGGCGCGCGCGTCGTGCTGGCCGACGAGCAGCCGGAACCCGGCGGCAGCCTGCGCGGCCAGGCCATCGCCCGCGACGCCCTGGCGAAGCTGGCGGCCATGGACAACGTCACGCTGCTGCCGCGCACCACCGTCTACGGCTACTACGACGACAACACCCTGGGCGCCGTCGAGCGCGTCGCCGACCATCTGCCGGTGCCGGCAGAGGGCCAGCCGCGCGAACGCCACTGGACGTTCCGCGCCCGCCGCGTCGTGCTGGCCTGCGGCGCCATCGAGCGGCCCGTCGTCTTCGGCGACAACGACAAGCCGGGCGTCATGCTGGCGGATGCGGGACGCATCTACGTCGAACACCACGGCGTCGCGCCGGGACGGCAGGTGGCGCTGTTCACGAACAACGACGGCGCCTACCGCAGCGTCGCGGCGCTGACGGCCGCCGGAGTGACCGTCGCCGCCATCGTCGACGCGCGCGCGGAAATCGGCACGCAGGCCAGGCAGATCGCCGATGCCTCCGGCGCTGAACTGCTCCTGGGCCATGCCGTGACCCGCGCGCTGGGCGGCCAGCGGCTCAGCGGCGTGGAGGTCGCGCCCTTCGATCCTCTCCACGGCGCAAGCGACGCTGCGCACCGCCAGATCGGCGCCGACTGCCTGCTGGTCTCCGGCGGCTGGACGCCGACCATCCACCTGGCGAGCCAGGCCGGCGGCACGGCGCGCTGGGACGACACCCTCACCGCCTTCCTGCCCGGCGAGCCCTCGCAGCCCTGGCAGGCGGCAGGCGCCTGCAACGGCGCCCTCGGCACCGCCGCCGCGCTCGCCGAAGGGGCCAAGGCCGGTGCCGAGGCGGCCCGCGCCTGCGGCTTTGCCGCCGATTCGATTGCACTGCCGACCGTCGACGGGGAACCGCTTGCCGACGCGCCGCTGCCGGTGTGGGACGCACGGCCCCAAAGCAAGCATGGGCACGGTAAAGGCAAAGCCTTCGTCGACCTGCAGCACGACGTCACCGCCGCCGACGTCAGCCTCGCGCACCTGGAAGGGTTCCGTTCGGTCGAGCACCTGAAGCGCTACACCACCCTCGGCATGGCGACCGACCAGGGCAAGACCTCCAACGTCATCGGCCTCGCGCTGATGGCGCGCGAGCGGCAACTGTCGATCCCCGAGGTCGGCACCACCCGCTTCCGCCCGCCCTACACGCCGGTCGCCCTCGGCGCGCTGGCCGGCCAGGGCGTGCGCGCGCATTTCCGCCCGACGCGCCGCACGGCGATGCACGACTGGCATGTCGCCCAGGGCGCCGAGATGATGGCCGCCGGCATCTGGGAACGGCCGCGCATCTACGGACGCCCCGGCGAGACGGTCGAGCAGGCCTACGTCCGCGAGGCGCGCCATGTCCGCGCGGCGGTCGGTATCGCCGACGTCTCCACCCTGGGCAAGATCGACGTCCAGGGGCCGGACGCCGCCGAGTTCCTGAACCGCGTCTACTCCAACGGATTTCTCAAGCTGCCGGAAGGCAAGGCGCGCTACGGCCTGATGCTGCGCGAGGACGGCTTCCTCTGGGACGACGGTACCACCTGGCGCCTCGGCGAGACGCGGTTCCTCATGACCACCACCACCGCCAATGCGGCGCCGGTGCTGAACCAGCTCGAATTCCTGCTGGCGGCAGTCTGGCCGGAGCTGAAGGTGACGGTCACCTCGGTGACGGAGCAGTGGGCCGCCATGGCGGTCTCCGGGCCGAGGAGCCGCGACGTCCTCGCCGCCGCGCTCGCCGACGTCGATATGTCCAGCGAGGCCTTCCCCTTCATGGGCGTCCGCCAGGCCTCGCTTGACGGCGTACCGGTGCTGGTCGCCCGCCTCTCCTTCTCCGGCGAGCTGGCCTACGAGGTCTACTGCGGCGCCCACTACGGCGAGGCGGCGTGGACGCGCCTGCTGGACGTCGGCAAAGCCTTCGATATCCAGCCGTACGGCCTGGAAGCCCTCGGCGCCCTGCGCATCGAGAAGGGTCACGTCGCCGGCCCGGAGCTCGACGGCCGCACCACCGCGGAGGATCTCGGCCTCGACGCCATGGTGTCGACGAAGAAGCACTTCATCGGCTCGGCGATGCACCAGCGCGAGGGCCTCACCGATCCGGCGCGGCTGAAGCTGGTCGGCTTCGTCTCCACCGACGGCGGCAAGATCCGCGCCGGCGCGCATCTCGTCGCTGCCGGCGATACCGCGAAGCCGCCGAAGAGCCTCGGCCACATCACCTCGGTCACCTACAGCCCGGCCCTGGAAAAGTATATCGCCCTCGGCCTGCTGGAGAACGGCCCCGAGCGCATCGGCGAGAAGCTTGTCGCCAGCTATCCGCTGAGGAACGTCGACGTCGACGTCGCCGTCGAGGTGGTGTCGTCCCACTTCTTCGATCCCGAGGGAGCCCGCCAACTTGCTTGAAGCGCTATCGCCTCTGAAGGGCCACAACGATCCCCGCGTCGTCCGCCGCGCCGCCGACGAACCCGGCGTCGTCCTAACCGAGCGCAAGCTGGTCTCCCTCGTGCAGGTCGCGGCCTGGCCCGATGCCGTGGAGCAGGTGACCGACACCGTCGCCTCGCTCACCGGCTGCGCGCCGCCGCAGGACCGCGACGGCTCCTCGGGCGGCGCCGAGGGCGCGATCCTCGCCCTCGCCCCGGGCCGGCTGCTGGTGGAGAGCCGCGATCCGCGCCTGGCGGAGCGCCTGGCGAACCAGATCGGCCCGTCGCTGGGCGCCGTCACCAACCTCTCCCACGCCCGCATCGCCCTCCGCATCGCCGGGCCGAAAGCCGCCTGGGTTCTCGCCAAGGGCATGGCCATCGACTTCCACGCCGACGCCTTCCCGCCCATGAAGGTGGCGCAGTCCGCCGTCCACGAGGTCGGTGTCATCCTGCGCCGCCTCGGCCCCGAGAGCTTCGACCTTTATGTCTACCGCGGCTTCGCGCTATCGTTCTGGGAGTGGCTGACCGAGGCGGCGGCCGAGACCGGCTTTCGCGTCGACCCGCCCGGCAGCGCCTGAGCCCGGCCGCCCGCGCGGCCCGCAACCCTGGGGCCGCTGAAACGTCATGGACCTGCCGCAGAGCTTCGACCTGAGATCGCTGCGCGTCTTCGTGATGGTGGCGGAGGCCGGCGGCATGACCTCCGCCGCCCGCCAGCTCGGCCTCACCCAGTCCAGTGTCTCACAGATCGTCGGCAACCTCGAGGAGGCCCTCGGCAGCGAACTCTTCGACCGCTCGGTCAGGCCGCTCGCCCTCACCGCCGCCGGCACCACGCTCTACGAGCGCGGCCGCGCCATGCTGGCCGAGGCCGGCGACCTCTACCGCGATCTGCGCCAGCGCGAGGTGAAGCAGCTCTCCAGCCTCACCCTCGCCATGGCCGAGAGCATCGCCAACTCGGTGGGCCCGCAGCTCGTCGCCGAGCAGCGCGCGCTGGCCAAGCGCTGGCGCATCTGGGCCGGCATCTCGCCGGACAACCACGCCGCGCTGATGAACCACACCGTGGACGCCGTGGTCACCACCACCGACGAGCTGGACGGCGTCGAGGGGCTGGAAAGCCATCCCATCGTCACCGAGCCCTTCATCCTGGTGTTCCCGGCGAGCTACAAGGGCCCGGCCGAGCCGCTGGAAGCGCTGGCCGCCATGCCCTTCGTGCGCTACTCCCTGCGCTCGGCCATCGGCCGCCAGATCGAGGGCCAGTTGAACCGCCTGCGCCTCAACGTGCCCATCCTCGCCGAGTTCGACACCGCCGCCAGCCAACTCGGCGCCGTCGCCGACGGCATGGGCTGGAGCATGACCACGCCGCTCTGCCTGCTGCAGGAGGCCGGCCGCCTCGAACGCCTGCGCATCGAACCGCTGAAGCGCGGGCGCTTCTCGCGCCCGATCTCCCTGGTGGCGCGGCGCGGCGACCTCGGCGTCACCGCCGAGTCCCTGGCGGCGTCCCTGCGCGACATCCTGCGCCGCCGCCTGCCCGCCCTCACCGGCGAACTGCCGTGGCTGGCCGACCTCCTGGTCTGGCCCGAGGAGCCGCCGCATCGCAAGCTCGGCCTCAAGGCCGTGCAGTGACGGGCTCTGTCGGGTGAGAGACCTGTCGCACTAGTTGCCGCGCAGGCGGGCGATCTCCCGCAGCAGGCCGACGGTCGAACCGTCGCGGCCGCCCGCTTCCCTGTCGCCCTTCACCATCGGCAGGAGCTCGGCGGCGAGTTGCTTGCCGAGCTCGACACCCCACTGGTCGAAGGAATTGATGTTCCAGATGCGTCCCTGCACGAAGACCTTGTGCTCGTAGAGGGCGATGAGTCGGCCGAGGGTGCGCGGGTCGAGCTTCCTGTAAAGCAGCGTGTTGCTCGGCCGGTTGCCGGGGAACACCTTGTGCGGCAGCAGCGCCTCGGCCGCCGTCTGGTCGAGGCCGGCGGCGGTCAGTTCCGCCCGCGCCTCCTCGGCCGTGCGGCCGCGCATCAGCGCCTCGGACTGGGCGAGGCAGTTGGCCAGCAGCAGCGCGTGGTGGTCGCCGAGCTTCTCCTGCGCCTCGGCCGCCACCAGAAAATCGCAGGGCACCACCTCGCTGCCCTGGTGCAGCAGTTGATAGAAGGCGTGCTGGCCGTTGGTGCCGGGCTCGCCCCAGACCACCGGACCGGTCGCCTCGGCCACCGGGTGGCCGGTCAGGGTGACGCCCTTGCCGTTGGACTCCATGTCGAGCTGCTGCAAGTAGGCGGGGAAGCGCTCCAGGCGCTGGTCGTAGGGCAGCACGGCGTGGGCGCCGAAGCCCCAGACGTCGCGGTACCAGACGCCGAGCAGCGCCAGGATCACCGGCATGTTGGCGGCCAGCGGCGCCGAGCGGAAATGCTCGTCCATCTCGTAGGCGCCTTCGAGGAACTCGCCGAAGCGCGCCGGCCCGATGGCGATCATCGCCGCCAGGCCGATGGCCGACCACACGGAATAGCGCCCCCCGACCCAGTCCCAGAAGCCGAAGATGCGGTCCTCGGCGATGCCGAAGGCGGCGACCTTCGCGAGGCTGGTGGAGATGGCGGCGAAGTGGCCGCCCACCGCCGCCTCGCCCAGCGCGTCGACGAGCCAGGCCCGCGCCGAACGCGCGTTGGTCATGGTCTCCTGGGTGGTGAAGGTCTTGGAGGCGACGAGGAACAGCGTCCGCCCGGGATCGAGGCTTTTCAGGGTATCCGACAGGTGGGCGCCGTCGACGTTGGAGACGAAGTGGCACCGGATGTCGGGATGGCCGTAGGGCGAGAGCGCGCGGGTCACCATCGCCGGGCCGAGGTCGGAGCCGCCGATGCCGATATTCACGACATCGGTGAAGCGCTCGCCGGTGACGCCGCGCAGCGATCCCTCGCGCACGCCCTCGGCGAAGGCGGCCATGGCGTCCAGCACCTCGCGCACGTCGCCCATGACGTCGTGGCCGTCGACCGGCACCGGCCGCTCGGAGCGGTTGCGCAGGGCGGTGTGCAGCACCGCGCGGCCTTCGGTCACGTTGATGCGCGCGCCGTCGAACATGGCCTCGCGGGCGCCTTCGACGTCGGCCGCCCGCACCAGCGCCAGCAGCTTTTCCAGGGTCTCCGGCAGGATCAGGTTCTTGGAGTAGTCGAGCAGCAGGTCGCCGAGGCGCAGGGAAAAGCGCCCGAAGCGCTCCGGGTCCTCGGCGAAGAGATCGCGCATCCGCTGGCCCTTGATCTCCCAGTGGTGGGCCCGCAGGGCTTCGAACGCTTTCTCAACGGCGGCCGTCATCTCGATGTTTTCCCTCAGACTTTCAGTGCCGCGGCGTCGCGGGCCAGGGCCTCGATCCCGGCCCAGTCGCCGGCGGCGACGCGCTCGGCCGGGGCCACCCAGGAGCCGCCGACACAGACCACGTTGGGCAGCTCCAGGTAGCGTCCGGCGTTGTCGCGCGAGATGCCGCCGGTCGGGCAGAAGCGGATCGCCGGCAGCGGCGCGGCGAGCGCCTTCAGGTAGGCGACGCCGCCGGCCGGCTCGGCCGGGAAGAATTTCTGCAAGGCGTAGCCCTGCTCCAGCAGGGTCATGGCCTCCGAGGCCGTCGCCGCGCCGGGCAGCAGCGGTATCGGACAGTCGCGCACGGCGGTCAGCAGGTCGAGCGAAGCGCCCGGCGAGACCATGAAGCGGCAGCCGGCCGCCACCGCCTCGTCCACCTGCGTCGGCGTCAGCACCGTGCCGGCACCGACCACCGCGCCCTCCACCTCGCCGGCGATAGCGCGGATCGAGTCCAGCGCCGCCGGCGTGCGGAAAGTGACCTCTATGGCCTTGAGGCCGCCGGCCACCAGCGCGCGCGCCAGCGGCACCGCCATCGCCGCGTTCTCGATCGCCAGCACCGGCACCACCGGCGCCAGCTTCAGGATGGTCTCGGTGATCTTCTGGCGGTTGCTCACGAGACACCCCCGAAGACATGAGCTCCCCGGTCGGCGGGGCCGGCCGCGGCGCGGAAGGCGGCGAAGAGGTCGCGCCCGCAGCCGCTGTGGCTGCCGCTCAGATCCGCCGTCGCCACTTCGCGGGCCGCCCAGTCCGTCGCCGGCAGCTTCACCGTCAGCGTGCCGGCCACGGCATCGACCCGCACCACGTCGCCGTCGCGCAGCTTCGCGATCGGGCCGCCGGCCGCCGCCTCCGGCGTCACGTGGATCGCCGCCGGCACCTTGCCGGAGGCACCGGACATGCGCCCGTCGGTCACCAGCGCCACCTTGAAGCCGCGGTCCTGCAGCACCCCCAGCGGCGGTGTCAGCTTGTGCAGCTCCGGCATGCCGTTGGCCTGCGGTCCCTGGAAGCGCACCACGGCGATGAAGTCCTTCTCCAGTTCGCCCGCCTTGAAGGCCGCCATGAGGTCGTCCTGCGAGTGGAAGATCACCGCCGGCGCCTCGACGACGTGGCGCTCGGGCTTCACCGCCGAGACCTTGATGACGGCGCGGCCCAGATCGCCGTCCAGCACCTTCAGCCCGCCGTTTAGAGAAAACGGTTTAGAAAGTGGCGCCAAGACATTGGTGTCATGAGTCTTCTTCGCCGCCGGCTGCCACACCACCGCGCCGTCCCGGGTCAGCTTCGGCTCCTGCCGGTAGGCGTCGAGGCCGCGGCCCCAGACCGTCATCACGTCGCCGTGCAGCAGGCCGCCGTCGAGCAGCTCGGCGATCAGGTAGCCCATGCCGCCGGCGGCGTGGAAGTGGTTCACGTCGGCTAGGCCGTTGGGATAGATGCGGGCGAGCAGCGGCACCGCCTCCGAAAGGTCGGAGAGGTCGTCCCAGGTGAGGTCGATGCCGGCCGCCGCGGCCATGGCGACCAGGTGGATGGCGTGATTGGTGGAGCCGCCGGTGGCGTGCAGTCCCACCACGCCGTTCACCACCGCGCGCTCGTCGATCATCTCGCCGACGGGGGTGTAGTCGTTGCCCAGCGCGGTGATCGCCAGGGCGCGCCGCGTCGCCTCCGCCGTCAGCGCGTCGCGCAGCGGCGTGTTGGGATTGACGAAGGAGGCGCCGGGCAGGTGCAGGCCCATGATCTCCATCAGCATCTGGTTGGAGTTGGCGGTGCCGTAGAAGGTGCAGGTGCCCGGCCCGTGGTAGGACTGCGATTCCGCCTCCAGCAGTTCCTCGCGGCCGACCTTGCCCTCGGCATAGAGCTGGCGGATGCGCGCCTTCTCGTCGTTGGGCAGGCCGGAGGGCATCGGCCCGGCCGGGATGAAGACCGCCGGCAGGTGGCCGAACGACAGCGCGGCGATGACCAGGCCCGGCACGATCTTGTCGCAGACGCCGAGGAACACCGCGGCGTCGAACATGTTGTGGGAGAGGCCGACGGCGGCGGCCATGGCGATGACGTCGCGCGAGAACAGCGACAGCTCCATGCCCGGCTGGCCCTGCGTCACGCCGTCGCACATCGCCGGCACGCCGCCGGCGACCTGCGCCACCCCGCCGGCGTCCCGCGCCGCCCGCTTGATCAACTCGGGGAAGCGCTCGAAGGGCTGGTGCGCCGAGAGCATGTCGTTGTAGGCGGTGACGATGCCGAGGTTGGGCACCACGCCGCCCTTCAGCGCCTGCTTGTCGGACAGGCCGCAGGCGGCGAAGCCGTGCGCCAGGTTGCCGCAGGCGAGCGTGCCGCGGCGCGGCCCTTCCCCTGCCGCTCGCCGGATGCGCTCCAGGTAGGCGGCGCGGCTGTCGCGGCTGCGCGCCCGCAGGCGCTCGGTGACGTCATGCACGCGGTCATGCAGGGTGGTCATGGAAACTCTCCTTGCTGTCCGCCGCTGGTGTGAATCGCAGAGGTGTCAGGGACACCAGAATACTTCAAGCGCCCGGGTGCAAGCCCGCAGCACGGCGCGCACCGGCATTTCCTCGACCGGCCCCGGCCACAGGGCCCGCTCCAGCACCGCCGCCTTCTCCGCCCCCTCGATATGAAGATAGACCGCGCGGGCGGCGGCGATCAGGGGCAATGTCAGGGTGATGCGCGGCTCGCCGGCGCCGGGTGCGCGCATCGGCAGCACCGGCGCAGCGCCGACCGACCCATCGCCGATATCCAGCGCCTCGGCGAGGCGGTCGCCCCCGGGAAAGAACGAGGCGGTGTGGCCGTCGGTTCCCATGCCGAGCACCACGACGTCGAGCGGCAGCGGCAGGGCGTCGAGGCGCGCGGCCACCTCGGCCAGTCCCCTCTCGGGGCTCTCCGCCGCCGTCACCAGGCCCACCAGCCGCGCCGCCGCCGCCGGGCCCTGCAGCAGGTGGGCGCGCAGCAGCGCCTCGTTGGAGCGCGCGCTGTCCGGCGGCACCCAGCGCTCGTCCACCAGCGTCACCGTGACCTCGGACCAGGGCAGCGGCTGCTGCGCCAGCGCGGCGAAGAAGCGCGCCGGCGTGCGGCCGCCGGAAACCGCCAGCGTGGCGCTGCCGCGCGCCGCCACGCCCTGGCGCAGTGCCGCCGCCACCGCCGCCGCCAGGGCCGCCGCCAGGGCCTCGGCATCGGCGAAGTCGCGGCGCGCGATCGCGGCGCCCGGCCCCTCCGGGGCCATCAGTCGAGATCCTCGTACCAGGTCCGCCCGTCGCGCTCGATCAGCGCCACCGAGGCACTCGGCCCCCAGGTGCCGGAGGTGTAGGGCTTCGGCGCGTCGCCCCTGGCCTGCCAGGCGGCGAGGATCGGATCGATCCAGCGCCAGGCGGCGTCGACCTCGTCGCGGCGCATGAACAGCGTCGGGTTGCCGCGCACAACGTCCATCAGCAGGCGCTCGTAGGCATCGGGGTTCCTGCCGCCGAAGGCCTGGGCGAAGCTCATGTCGAGTGGCACGTGCCTCAGGCGCATGCCGCCCGGCCCGGGATCCTTGATCATGATCCACAGCTTCACGCCCTCGTCCGGCTGCAGGCGGATGACCAGGCGATTGTCCACCACCTTGCCGGCGTCGCCGCCGAAGATGGAATGCGGGATCGGGCGGAAGGCGACGACGATTTCCGACACCCGGCTGGCCAGCCGCTTGCCGGTGCGCAGGTAGAACGGCACCCCGGCCCAGCGCCAATTGGCGATCTCCGCCTTGATCGACACGAAGGTCTCGGTGGTCGAACCGTTGCCGATCTCCTCGGCGTAGGACCTGACCGCACCGCCGTCCGAGGCGCCGGCGGCATACTGGCCGCGCACCGTCATCCGCTCGACGTTGTGCGCGTCGATCGGCTCCAGCGCCTTCAGCACCTTCAGCTTCTCGTCGCGCAGCGCGTCGGCGTCCATGGTCATCGGCGGTTCCATGGCGACCAGGCAGAGCAGCTGCAGGATGTGGTTCTGCACCATGTCGCGCAGCGCGCCGGCGGTGTCGTAGTAGGCGGCGCGGCCCTCGGCGCCGATGCTCTCGGCCACGGTGATCTGCACGTGGTCGATGTGGGCGTTGTTCCACAGCGGCTCGAAGAGCGCGTTGGCGAAGCGCAACGCCATGAGGTTCTGCACCGTCTCCTTGCCCAGGTAGTGATCGATGCGGTAGGTCTGCTGCTCGTCGAAGACGGCGCCGACCGCCTCGTTCACCACCTGCGCCGTCGCGAAATCGCGGCCGATCGGCTTTTCGATCACCACCCGCGAGTCCTTGACGACCAGGCCGTTGCGGGCAATGCCCTGGCAGATCGGCCCGAAGAGCTCCGGATTGACCGCCAGGTAGAACACACGGATGAAGGCGTCGGCATTGCCGAGCCGGGTTTTCAGGTCGTCCCAGCCGGCCTCGCCGGCGCCGTCGACGGCGACGTAGCCGACACGGTCGAGGAAATGAGCGATGCCCGCCTCGTCGAGCTCCTCGGGGGCGACGTGGCGTTCGATGGCCTCGCGGGTCGCCTGTTTGAACGCGGCGTCGGACATCTCGCGGCGCGACACCGCGATGATGCGGCTGGGACCGACGATCTGGCCGGCGCGGTCGCGCAGGTAGAGCGCCGGCAGCAGCTTGCGGTAGGCGAGATCGCCGGTGCCGCCGAAGACGACCAGTTCGAAGGGGTCGACGGGAATGGTCTGTGCGGTCAAGGGCTGTCATCCGTCTGATCGAGGGACAGGGGACGAGGCGCGGCCGCCCGATTGCGGCGCCGGCCGCGGGACCGCGGGCCGAATCGCCCTCCCTGCCGGGCGCCGGCTATTCATAACCGATGGGGCCCGCGCTTGCCTACCGGCGACTTTCCCGCCCGCCACGCGCGCCCCGCCGCGAAACGCATTCGCGAAACGCGTTGAAGATTCAACCCTGCGCCCTAGGTGGAAGGGAAACCCCGCGACGCCCACCAGGGAGGCTGTGACGCACCATGTTCGACCTCGAACGACCGGCCGGCGCCGCGCCGGCAACCATTCTCGCGACGCTTCTTTGCATTGCCGCGGTACCCGCCGCTGCCCAGGGCAGCGTCGAACGGTCCGAAGCGCATGACTTCCGGGTCGAGACCCTGGCCTCGGGTCTCGAGAACCCCTGGGGCATGGCCTTCCTGCCGGACGGCGGCATCCTCATCACCGAGCGTCCCGGCCGCCTGCGCCTCTACAAGGACGGCGAACTCCAGGCCGGCGCCATCGCCGGCACGCCCGAGGTCTACGCGCGCGGTCAGGGCGGCCTGCTCGACGTCGCCCTGCATCCCGACTTCGCCGACAACGGCTTCGTCTACCTCTCCTATGCCGGCGAAGCCGGCGGCGAGGCCGGCACCGAGGTGGCGCGGGCCCGCTTCGACGGCAGCGCCCTGCACGATCTCGAGGTGATCTTCCGGGTACAGCCGAAGACGCCCGGCGCCGCGCACTACGGCTCGCGCCTGGTGTTCGACCGCGACGGCCGGCTCTACGCCAGCTTCGGCGACCGCCGCAACTACATGGCCGAGTCGCAGAAGCTCGGCTCGCACATCGGCACCGTCGTCCGCCTCGACGACGACGGCGGCGTGCCCGCCGACAACCCTTTCGTCGGGCGCGACGGCGCCCTGCCGGAAGTCTTCACCTATGGCCACCGCAACGTGCAGGGCATGACCCTGCACCCGGTGAGCGGCGCGGTCTGGACCAACGAGCACGGGCCGCGCGGCGGCGACGAGGTGAATCCCCTGAAAGCGGGCGCCAACTACGGCTGGCCGGAGGTCACCCACGGCATCGACTACAGCGGCACCGTCATCTCGGAGCGCAGCGAGGCGCCGGGCATGGAGCCGCCGCTGGTGGTCTGGGTACCCTCCATCGCCCCCAGCGGCATGGCCTTCTACCAGGGCGACCTTTTCCCTGAGTGGCACGGCGACCTCTTCGTCGGCGCCCTGGCCGGGCGCCATCTGCGCCGCCTGGCGATGGACGGCGACCGGGTGGTCGGCCAGGAGGAACTGCTGACCGGCCTGCGCGAGCGCATCCGCGACGTCCGATCGGGCCCCGACGGCTACCTCTACCTCCTCACCGACCACTCCGACGGCCGCCTGCTGCGCCTGGAGCCGGCCGCGCCCTAACGGCGAGGATCCGCGAGGGCCCCACTGCTGCCGCCGGCGGTGGCCTCCTTGGCCAGGTAGCGCCGGTTGCGCTCGCGCAGCTCCGCCGCTGCGTCGTCGTAGAGGAACGGCAGGAAGGCATAGCGCCGCCCCCGTGTCACCTTCGAGACTGCATGCAGCAGCGAGCAGGAGAACACCACCGCGCAACCTGGAGGCATCTTGAAGCCGCGCGGACCGTACTCCGGAAAGCTCAGCTCGCCGCCGTCGAAATCGTCGTTCAGATTGACCGAGACGGCGAAGCGGCGGTGGGCCGTGCCCTTGGTCGTGTTGTCGCGGTGCGCCTGGAAGTGACCGCCGTCCTCTTCCGCGTAGCAGGCAACGAAAAAGCGCTCCATCAGTGTGACATGGAACTGGTGCACCTTGGCGATCTCCGGCACCACGCGGCGGTGGAACCGCGCCTGCAGCAGGGCGATCAGTTCCTTGTCCTCGATTTTGTAGTCGCGGCGTCGCTTGTGGTCGGGATTCGTTGCTCCGACCGTCACGCCGTTCTCCTCGCGAAAAAAGCCGGACTCGCGCCCGCCATGCGCCTCGTAGAGGTCGACGAGCCGGCTGCACAGCGCCGGCTCGAAAACGTTCGGCAGCATGATGACCGGCGCCTGCAGCTCCACGCCGGCGAAGCGCGAGGGCGGCGGCAGGGCGGCGCAATAGGACAGGAGAGCCTCAATGTCGCTGCCATCCTTGCTGAAGGGCACGACCTTCATGACCCGCAGCGTCGGATCCATCACGACCCAGCGCCGGTGCAGCTTAAAGGGTTTGCCTCCCGCGACCGCGTCGACCGGCGCAGCGCCGAAAAGCCGGCTGACCGTCAGGTCGAAATCCCAGAAGAAGCGGTATCCCGGATAGCTGTCTGCCACCCGACCCTGCCTTTCGTCCTCCGGATCGACGCTCACACCGAAGAACCTGGCCATATCGCCGTCAAAGATGTCAGGTCGGGTCTGCACGGCGTCGATGGCGGCCCTGCCGTGCGGGTCGGCGGCGGATCCCAGGAAACAGAGGACGACGTAGCGGCCGGCCGTGGTGTCGAACGCAAAGCGCGGGTTACCGAAGGACCGCTGGACGAAGTATGGCGCGGGATCGCCCGGCTGGGGGTCTGCGTAGATCGTCATACAGGGCTGGCTCTCCGAAAACACGCGTGACGCAGGGGCTCCGCACCCGGCCCGTGCCAACAGGCCCGGCCCCGGCCGATTCTTCTTGGACCCAATTCATGGTAGACGAATTCGCCGCGATTCAGAAGGCGTCAGGCTTTTCTCCGGCCGCGCCTTCGCCAGGGGGCGGGGCAATGTTTCGTTAACCCATTTTTGGGCGAATCTCCCTAAATTCTCTCCGGTCATCCAGTTGAACCTTCTTCGGGCCCGCTGCGACTGACGGGCGAAGGGCAGGACCACCTGCCCGTAACCTGTGTTCCGTAGATCATGTGGGAGAACCCGGAAATGTTACCGATCCAGTCCATCGCCAAGTCCGCCGCCGCCATTGCCCTCGGGCTGGCGTCGCTGGGGGCCTTCGGCGCCTCGGCCTTCGCCGACGACAGCCATCTTGTCGGGGTCAAGTCCATGGACGTGATGGCGCACGGACCGGCACCGGTGGTGACCGTCCGCAACGTCGCGGCCAACCACAGCCTCGCCAGCCTCAAGCTTGCGGTGCAGGAGAACCAAATCGCGCTCAGCATCGGCGGCTATGTCGAGTGCCTGGGCACCACCTCGGAGAACCTGACGTGGCGGCGCGGCCACTTCCTGCGCGACGGCGCCTTCGGCATCGGGCGTACCGGCTTGGTCCATTCGAAGGCGCTGCCGGAGTCCAGCAGCATCGACCACGTCCAGGACATGGACGCGCACGGCTTTCAGCTTCCGGTCGCCCAGCTCACTCACCCGCAGATCGGCATCGATCCGGTCGCCGTGGTCCTGCGGCACGCCGACGAGGCACCGGACCGGCTGCAGTACCTGCGGCAGAACCACGTGATCATGGAGCAGATTCCGATCCGCTGGGAATCCACCTGCGCGTACTACGAGCGTAACAAGATCAGCAAAGACACCTTCTACGAGGCGCAGCAGCCGCTGTCGCATGTCGTGAAGTACACCACCCTGAAGATCGTCTACCAGGGCGACCCGCAGCTCTTCGAGGTGAACGCCCAGATCGGCCAGGGTCAGCTGCCCGGCAGCTTCCAGGCCGGCCCGCAGCCCCTGCAAATCACGTCCGCGCAGTTCCAGCACGACATGCCGCACCATGAAGGTGCCTGCCCGGCGACGAAGCAGGTACGCGTCTTCTACCAGGGTCAGGGCCAAGGCGAACTCCGCATCCGCCTCTCCGCCGGCAACACGCCGCTGCAGGAGTCGGGAGTCATCGCCTACGACTCGAAGAACCACACGCAGAACTACGTCTTCGAGCTCGAAACGCCGAAGGGTGCCGCCCTCAACAACACCATCATGCACAACCTGCGCGTCTTCGTGGTCACCAGATCCGCCGGAGAGCAGGGCTGGTCGAACAATTATCAGCTGATGGACCAGGCCGTGTGGAAGACCCGCTGCACGCCGGTGGTGAACCCGGTCCTCGGCGGCGGCGGTGCCGGCGGCAAGGTCGGCGGCTTCCAGAACGGCGGCGCCAACCAGGCCCCGACGCCCGGCCTGCAGCTGCGCCAGCCGCAGCCCGGCGAACCGGCGACGCCGGCCATCCGCCGGGTGCCGTAATCGAAGCCGGCGGCCGCGAGGCGGCCGCCGGCCTCACGCCGCGGCTGCGGTGCCGAGCAGGAACCGCAGCCGATCGTCGGCTCTGGACGGCGTGATCTCGAGAATCTCCGCAGTGACGACCTTCTCCACCACGAAAGGGTCGTCGTCCACCCTGCCTTGCAGCTCCTCCAACGACGTATTCTCCGCAAGGATCGCGCCGCCACGCTGCGGCTGCAGGCTGCCGGCCAAAATGAACACGCTGTCGTCGAAGCCGCTCTGGAGCCATGCCTTGTGACCCTCCATGTGGCGGCCGGCCTGGTCCCTGTTGGCGGCGAACTTCAGCAGCACGATGAACATCTCCATCATTCTCCCTTGCGTTTGCCGGGCCGGGCCTCCGGCCCTTCCGGCCTGCAGGACTCCAGCCAGTCGCACATCAGCCTGACCTCCTGCCTGATGAACTTTTCGTCGTGAAAGGCGCTGGCCAGCGTGGCGACGCCCTGGCTGCGCGCGAGCAGGTGCAGTGCCAGCGCATCGGCATCGGCCTTGCGTCCGAGCAGGACGAACTGCCGGCGCAGCCACAGGCGGAACAGCGTGAACAGCTTCTCGGCCTCTCCCTGCGAGGCATGACCCAGCTTCGCGAGCTCGGAGCAGAGGGTGCCGACGGGGCAGCCGTAGCGCTTTATATCGGCCCGGTTGGCGATGAGGATATGGATGAAGCTGCGGATGCGGTCGGCGGGCGTGGTCCCCTCGACCTCCCACCGCTCGAGCATCTTCCGGGTATTGGCCAGGCGCTCCTCGATGACCGCGTCCAGGATCTCGTCCTTGGACTTGAAGTAGTAGTAGAAGTTGCCGCGCGAAATCCGCACGGCCTCGGCGATGTCGGCAAACGAGGTGTGTTCGTAGCCCTGCCGGTAGAACAGCCCGTCCGCCGCCTCGACGATGCGGTCGCGCGTGGTCTCGCCATCCATGAAACCGCCTCCTCTTCCCGGTCTGGCCGGCTTGCCTCTAGGACAAACGTCCAATTCCCTAACATTAGGACGTTCGTCCAAATGCGTCAAGCGCCGCGACAACGCCGCTGTATCGGCCGCTCGCCGCATGCGGGGGTTGCGGTCTTGGCAGTGGGCGGGCATGGCGGCAGCGGCTAGTCTGGGCAGCCCGCCCTTTTCAACAGCCGCCAGAGCCGCCCCTTGTCCGCTTCCCCCGCGAAACCGCCGCTGCGCCTGCCGGAATTCGTCGTCCTCTTCTCGCTGACGACTTCGCTGACCGCGCTCAGCATCGACGCCATGCTGCCGGCGCTGCGCGAGATGGGCCGCAGCCTGGCGGTGGCCGAGGCGAACGACACCCAGCTCGTCGTCACCTTCTTCATCCTCGGCATGGTCCTCGGCGAGCTGTTCTTCGGCCCACTGTCCGACGCCATCGGGCGCAAGAAGGCGATCCTGCTCGGCCTGGCGATCTTCGGGCTCGGCGCTGTCCTGGCGATGACGGCAGCGACGCTGGAACAGGTGCTGCTGGGGCGCATCGTCCAGGGCATCGGCTGCGCCGGCCCGAAGATCGCCTCGCGGGCGCTGATCCGCGACCAGTACGAGGGCGCGGCCATGGCGCGCATCCTGTCGTTCATCTTCATGGTCTTCATCCTGGTGCCGATGCTGGCGCCGGCGCTCGGCCAGGCGGTGCTCCTGGTGGCCGACTGGCGCGCCATCTTCCTGCTGTTCCTCGCCCTGGCGGCGGTCGTCGCGCTGTGGCTCGGCCTCCGCCAACCGGAGACGCTGCCGCCGGCCCGCCGCATCCGCTTCTCGCTCTCCGCCATCCTGGCCAACGGCGCCCTGATCCTGCGCCACGGCAAGGTGATGGCCTACACCTTCGCCGCCGGCATGATCTTCGGCGCCCTGCTGCTCTACCTCAGTACCGCCCAGGCCCTGTTCTTCGACCTCTACGGCATCGACACGACCTTCCCGCTCTACTTCGCGGTGCTCGCCCTCGGCATCGGCCTTGCGTCCTTCTGCAACAGCCAGCTGGTGCTGCGCTTCGGCATGCAGCGGCTCGCCGTCGTCGCGCTCTGCGGGATCGTCGTGTTCGGCGGTGGCCTCTTCGCGGTCGCCCTGCGGCACGACGGCGTACCGCCTTTCGCCGCCTTCATGACGCTCTGCTTCCTCGCCTTCTGCTGCAACGGCCTGCTGTTCGGCAACCTCAATGCCATGGCCATGCAGTCGCTCGGCCGCGTCGCCGGCCTCGGCGCCTCGCTGATCGCCTCGCTGTCGAGCCTGGTGGCGGTGGCGCTCGCGGTCTCCCTCGGCCGCTTCTACGACATGACGGTCTATCCCCTGGCCGCCGGCTTCGTGCTGGCCGGGGCGGTTTCCCTCGCCCTGGTGCTGGCGGCGCCGCGCAGCCGCGCTGCCGAGGTGTGACGGCGTCTCTTCCGAGGTACCGCCCCTGGGTGCAAGCGCCGCGGCGGAATCGCCTGTCCCCGCAGTGACCCCAGCGGTATAGTTAATCGATCAGTTCAGCTTATCGGGGTGCGCTTACCTATCCTCTGAACCGCGCAGCGTAGGGGGCAACGATGTCAGGGTCCCAGGTCGCGAACCCGCCGGAGGCGACACCGCCGTCCCGCCCGGGCGCCGTCAACGAGCCCACCGTCATGGGCCTGCGTCCCAAGCCGGCGCTGCTCTTCCTCATGGCCGCCGGGCTGGCGCTCACCACCCTCGGCTACGTCTGGTGGGCGCTGGGCGCCACCACCGATGGCGAGATCGCCTTCTCCGCGCCGATCGTCTACCGGGTCGGCGTCGTCGTCGTGCTGATGCTGTTCATCCCCTTCACCGCCATCAGCTTCTACGTGGTGCGCCGCGACGTGCGGCGTCGCCAGCTGCGCGAGGACTGCCGTGCCCTCGGCCTCGACTACGAGCACTACTACCACATCTACAAGCGCGAGACGCGCGAGAGCCACTTCCTCTACGCCGTCTGCTTCACCTCGGTGGTGACCCTGCTGGGGCTCACGGCGGTGATGCTGGGCAAGGAACTCGGCCTCAGCGAGACGCCGAACCTGCTGCTGCTCGGCGCCTTCAAGGGCAGCGACGCGGCGGCCATAGAGGCCTACCAGACCGGCACGCTGCTGTTCTTCGGCATGGCTTTCCTCGGCGCCTACCTCTGGGGCCTGCAGCACATCCTGCACCGCTACTACACCAGCGACCTGATGCCGGCGGTCTACTACGGCCTCGGCACCCGCATGATCTTCGCGGCGATCATCGCCCTCATGGTCTATCACATGCTGCCGCAACTGGCCGGCGGCGGCGAGGCCGAAGCCGGTATCGCCAGCAGCTTCCTGCCGGTGCTCGCCTTCATGATCGGCATCTTCCCGCAGCGCGCCCTGCAGTACATGACCGAGCGCGTGAACGCCATCCTCAGCCCGGTCGAGGCCAAGGCGCGCGAGGTGCCGCTGGACCTGATCCAGGGCATCTCCGTCAACGACCGCCTGCGGCTGGCCGAGGAGGGCATCGAGTCCTGCTTCGACCTCGCCAACGCCGAATTCGTGCAGCTGCTCTTCACCACGCCGTTCCAGCCGCTCGAACTCATCGACTGGCAGCTGCAGGCGCGCTTGGTGCTCTACTTCGGCCCGGCGGCCGAGGAGATGCGCGACCAGGGCGTGCGCTGCATCAGCGACCTCAAGACCCTCGACGATGCCGCCGCCAAGGAACTCGCCGAGCGCACCAGCGCCACCAAGTCGGCGGTGGAGATGGCGCGCCACCGCGCCGAGGAGGACGGCTCCATCGAGTTCCTCGAGTCCCTGCGCCGCACCCTGATCTCCGGCCGCGCGGTGAAGAAGTGCACCGAGCTTCCCACCGAAGCCGAGGTTGCCCTAGCCGCACAGACCGGCAACGGCCAGGAGCGCGTCGTCATCACCGGGCAGCTGCCGCCCGCCGTCGCCCGCCCTGTGGAGACGGCAAGGTAGCGCTTCCTCCGCCGGACCCTCTCGGCATAACCGTGGTGCGTCCTTCGAGACGCCCGCCCGGGCATCGGCCCGGTCGGGCTCCTCAGGATGAGGAACAATCTTCGTGGCAGAATGAAATGTCCTCATGGTGAGGAGCGCCGCAGGCGCGTCTCGAACCGTGAGGAGCGCGCGCCAGCGCGCGTCTCGAAGCACGCCGGGCGGCCCTCCCCCACGCTTCTCCTTGCCGCCGGCCGCGACCTGCGCTAATGGCGGGGACCGATCCCTCGCGACGCCGGACCCTCCATGCCCCCTGCCCCCGCTTCCTTCGCCCTCAACGCGGTGCCGGAGATTCACTTCGGGCCCGGCCGCGCCGCCGCCCTCGCCGACGACGTGAAGGCCGTCTCCCGCGGCGGTCGGGTGCTGCTGGTGGCCGACGCCGCCCTGGTGAACCTCGGGCTGGTGGCGCCGCTGCAGCAGGCCCTGGAAGCCGCCGGCGCCACGGTCGGCCTCTACGCCGAGATCGCCGGCGAGCCCAAGGCGGCGCAGATCGACGCCGCCGCCGGGGCCGCGCGCCGCCTGCGGGCCGACGCCGTCGTCGCCCTCGGTGGCGGCTCGGCCCTCGACATCGGCAAGGTGGCGGCCGCCATCGCGCGGGCGGAGGCCGACGCCATGCACTATGCCCTGGCCGCCCACCCCCTGCCCGCCGAGGGCATTGCCTCGATCTGCCTGCCGACCACGGCGGGCACCGGCTCGGAGCTTTCGGCGACCAACGTCTTTTCCGGACCCGCCGGCAGGAAGCTGTGGATCTGGGGCCAGGAGACCAAGCCGAAGCGCGTCGTGCTCGACCCCGAACTGACCATCTCGCTGCCGCCGCATCTGACCGCCTGGACCGGCCTCGACGCCTTCGTTCACGCGCTCGAGTCCTGCACCAACCGCAACGCCACCGCCGGCAATTCGCTGACCGCGCACAAGGCACTCGCGCTCATCGCCGGCGCACTGGAGACGGCGGTGCGCGAGCCGGAAAACCTGCAGGCCCGCGGCGACCTGCTGCTCGGCTCGGCGCTGGCCGGCATCGCCATCGACAACTGCGGCACCGCCGTCGCCCACAACATCTCCCACGCCCTGGCCGGGCTGGCGCCGGTCCACCACGGCCTCGCCACCGCGCTGGGCCTCGAGGTCACGCTGGCGTGGTCGGTCGAGGGCGATAACGGGTTGTTTGCCGCCGCCGCCCGCGCCTGCGGGCTCGCCGGCGCCGACGCGCTGCCCGGCTGGTACGCCGGCCTCATGCCCCGCTGCGGCGTCGAGCGCCGCCTGCCGGAAGCCTTCAAGGCCTTCGACGCCGCCGCCCTCGCCGCCGAAATGCGGGCGCCGGAGAACCAGCCCATGCGCCGGGCCACGGCGCGCGCCGTCGAGGATGCCGACCTCGACCGCTTCGCCACCGCCGTCATGGCGCTGGCCTGACACCGGAGCCTCTTGCCATGCCCGTCATCGAGCGCATCGACGTCACGCATCACCGCCTGGTCCTCGACCCGCCCTTCGTGGCGAGCTGGGACGGGCGGCCGCGCCGCAACTTCGACGTCACCGTGGTGCGCGTCACCGACAGCGACGGCCGCGTCGGCATCGGCTCCGGCGACCTGATGCTCGGCCTCGCCGGCCACGAGGATCTTTTCATCGGCGAAGACCCGCGCCGCGCCGAGCGCCACTACGAGGTGCTGTCCCACATCCAGTTCCACTACGGGCGCTGCTGGCCGCTCGACCTCGCGCTCTGGGATCTCACCGGCAAGATCGCCGGCGAGCCGGTGTGGCGCCTGCTCGGCGGACGCAGCGACCGGGTGCGCGCCTATGCCTCCTCCGGCGTGCTGCGCGATCCGGCCGAGCTGGCCGAGACCGCCGAGCGCTTCGCCGAGGCCGGCTTCGCCGCCATGAAGCTGCGCTTCCATCGCGGCCATCGGGGGGGCGACTGGCGCGACGACATCGCCGCCCTGGAGAGCGTGCGCGCGCGTGTCGGCACGCGCCTGGAGCTGATGGTGGACTGCAATCAGGGCTGGCGCATGCCCTGGGACACCGCGGCACCCTGGACCCTGAAGGACGCGCTGGCGGTGGCCCGCGAGCTGGAGGATCTCGAGGTCTACTGGATGGAGGAGCCGCTGCATCGCGCCGACCGCGAGGGCATGCGGCGCCTGCGCGACAGCGTCGATGTCCGCCTTGCCGGGGGCGAGATGACCCGCGAGCTTCACGAGTTCCGCGACCTCATCGCCGGCGGCTGCCTCGACGTGGTGCAGCCGGACTGCGCCCTGGTCGGCGGCATCACCGGCCTGCGCCGCATCGCCGTGATGGCGCGCGAGTTCGGCGTCGCCTTCACGCCGCACACCTGGTCCAACGGCTTCGGCGTGGTGGCCAACACCCACCTCACCGCCGGCCTCGGCGAGGCGGCCTTCATCGAGTTCCCCTTCGACCCGCCGGCGTGGAGCCTGGAGCGCCGCGACTACCTGCTGTCCCGCCCTTTCGACCACGAAGACGGCTGGCTGCAGCTCTCCGAGGCGCCCGGATTCGGGGTCGAGCTGGACGAGGAGCACCTCGCCGCGACCCGGATCGGCTGAGCCGCCGGGGCCGGCCACCCACACCTGGAGCGAGAGGCACCTTCCACCACTTAATCGCGCAGAATCAATCTATTGAGGCGGGTTCCTCATGTTCTTTGTGATTCTTGGTCGGGGCGGCCCGCAGGGAAATTCAACCGTTTAATTATGGCTTTACCTTGCTCCAGGAAAATAGCCCTGCCGCAGTCCGACCCGATCGAATCCCGACAAGGGAACCGCGGGGGCCGGCGGCCGGGGTAAGTGGGGATTTCACGCGAGGGAACAGGCGCGTGCGCGACGGAAAGCAGGATTCCGGTGCCGGATGCGCATTCGGCACCCTGGCCGTGCGGGAGGCATTGGACAGCCTGCACATCGGCCTGTCGATCTTCGATGCCGACCTGCGGCTCGTCGCCTGCAACCGCGTCTTCCTGAAGCTGCTCGACTTCCCCGCCACGCTCGGTGAGCCGGGCACGCCCCTGGAAGCCTTCATCCGCCTCAATACCGAGCGCGGCAACAACGGCGAGGGCGACGTCGACGCCATCGTGGCGCAGCGCCTGGCCGAGGCCCGCATTCTGGAATCCCGAACCTTCCAGCAAACACTGTCCAACGGCACCGTGGTCGAGGTGGTGCGCTGCCCGCTGCCTTCCGGCGGCCAGCTTTCCACCTACACCGACATCACCGAGATCACCCGCGCCCGCGAGGCCCTGGAGGAAAAAGAGCGGGAACTGACCCGCAATCTCGAAGACATCGACCTCGAGCGCGCCATGGTCGAGCAGCAGGCCCAGCAGATGGTGCAGATGGCCGAGGACCTCGCCCTCCAGAACAAGGAGATCGAGAAGAGCCGGGCCGAGAGCGAGTTCCAGGCCCGGCACGACGAGTTGACCGCCCTGCCCAACCGCCGCTTCTTCCTCGACTACCTGGACCAGACCCTGGGCGTCGCGCGCTCCGCCGGCGCGGCAAAGGCGCTGCTGTTCGTCGATCTCGACAACTTCAAGCCGGTGAACGACATCCTCGGCCACGACGTCGGCGACGGCCTGCTGCGCAAGGTCGCGATGCGGCTCACCGCCTCGGTGCGAGACAGCGACTTCGTCGCCCGCCTCGGCGGCGACGAGTTCGCCGTGATCGCCGCCATGAAGCCGGAGAAGGGCCTCGACGGCGTGCGGGTGGTGGCCGAACGCATCCTCGAGGCCCTCGACATGGAGGTGGAGAACTCCGACCCGCCGATCGCCGTCGCCGCCAGCATCGGCGTTGCCGTCTTCCCCGCCGATGCCGACAGCCACGAGGGCCTGCTGCGCCGCGCCGACCAGGCCATGTACGAGGCCAAGAACGGCGGCCGCAACCGCATCGTCTTCGCCTGCGAGATCGCCGACGCCCCCGCTCCCGCCGCCAAGGTCACCGCTTCGGGCTCGGCCTGATCAGGGCCGGGAGACCTCCTCCAACGTGTCGAGATGGTTGGGATCGCTGCCGCCGGTCAGCGCCACCGCGTTGAGCGCGGCGCCGATGGCCTCGTCGCGGCGTCCCTGGCGGCTGAGGGCGTAGGCGAGATTGTTCCAGGCCGCCGCCAGCGCCGGTTCCCGGTCGATGGCCGCGCGGTAGGCCGCTTCCGCCGCCGCGAAGCGCTCCAGCGCGAACGACGCGTTGCCCAGCCCGAGCCAAGCCAGCGGCTCGTCCGGCCAGCGTCCCGACACGGCCTCGTAGGCCGTCGCCGCGGCATCGTACTGCGCGGCCTGCTCCAGCCCCGCCGCGGCGAGCAGCACCGCACGGCGGTCGCCGGCGGCCGGCAGGCGGTCCGGCGGCAGGGTCACCAGCGCCCAGTGGTCGCTGCGCCGCCAAGTCCGCTCGAAAGCGTCGAGAGGTGTTTCCAGACGCTCGGTGGTGCCGGAATGCAGAATCAGTATGCGGCGGTCGAGGTCGTAGCCGATCGCCACGGCGAAGTGCCACTGCGGCCACCAGTCGAGGGAAAGGTTCTGGAACACCACCACCGGGTGCCCGGCGGCGATCTCCCGCAGCAGGCTTTCGAGATCGCGCAGTTCCACCGCCAGCCGGCCGTTGCGGCGCGCCGCGGCGACCATGTCCGGGGCCAGGGTTCCCTCGCGCCCGGGCGTGTAGACCTGCGGGCCGATGCTTTCCGGAGTCTCCGCGAGGCCCGACCAGGCGAGGGTCATCGCCAGCGCCGCCGGGCCGCAGTAGTAGGCCTCCTGCGGGAAGAACGGCACGGTGTCGATCTCCGCCCGGCGCGGCAGATCGCCGGGCGCCTCGGCCAGCCGCGAGGCCTGCGGCGCGGCACAGGCAGCCAGCACCAGCAGGATCAGGCCGGACGCCAGCCGCCGCGCCATTGGCGTCAGGGCGCCGTCAGGCTCAATTCGTTGCGCAGCGGGTAAAGTTGAAGACGCTGGTCAGGCAGAGCAGGTCGGTGATCAGCAGCACCAGGAAGATGAGCACCACCGCGCCGACGATGACGCCGATCGCGCTCTGGCCCGCCGGCAGTTCGTCGATCTTCGCGGTGATCTCCGCGACCTCGGCATCGGAGAGCGCCGCCACGCGCGCCGCCGCCTCGTTCGGATCGACGCCCTGGCGCCGGAACTCCTGCCGCACGTCCTCGCGCTGCATCAAAGCGTTGAGTCGATCGCGATCGCTCGCCAGCGACGTGTCGCCGGCAATGGCGTCGCCCGTCGTGACCAGGGCCGCCTGCGCCGGCACCAGCACCAGCGACTGCATCCCCAGCGTGGCAACGAGAAGCAGAACGATGAACCGCTTCATGACTTACTCCCCTTCCTTACGACAGCGACGCAGGATCGCGCCCGATTCGCTTCGCGCAAAGGGTAGGCAAAGAGTCACGCGCAGCACAAGTGTCCTTGGAGCGACATTTCCCGCACTATCCGGTGCGGCTTGCCAACGCCGGGCTACTCCGCCGCTGAGGCCGCCTCCAGCCGCTCGACCTTGCAGGCGCAGAACTTGAATTCCGGAATCTTGCCGAAGGGATCGAGCTGCGGATTGGTCAGCATGTTGGCCGCCGCCTCGTTGAAGCAGAAGGGGATGAACACCATGCCCTCCGGCACGTCGCCATCCGAGCGTACCTTGAGCGCGATCTCGCCGCGCCGGGTCGCCACCTTCACCATGTCGCCGGGCTGCAGGCCCATGGCCCGTAGCTGGCGGGGATTGAGGCTGGCGACGGCCTCCGGCTCCAGGTTGTCGAGCACCCTGGCCCGCCGCGTCATGGCGCCGGTGTGCCAATGCTCCAGCATGCGCCCGGTGGTCAGCACCATCGGATAGTCGTTGTCCGGCAGTTCGGCCGGCGGCACCAGGCCGGCCGGCACGATCTTGGCCCTGCCGTCCTTGGTCGGGAAGCCCTCGGCGAAGAGGATCTCGTTGCCCGGCACATCTGGCCCATCGACCGGATAGGTTACCGCGTCCTCGCGCACCAGGCGGTCCCAGGTGATGTTCGTCAGCGACGGCATCGCCTCGGTCATCTCGGTGAAAACGTCCTTGGGGTGCTTGTAGGTCCAGTTCAGGTCCAGCCGGTTGGCCAGTTCCTGGATCAGCTCCCAGTCCTGGCGCGCCTCGCCGGGCGGCGGCGCCACAGGCCGCGCGATCTGCACCTGGCGGTTGGTGTTGGTGAAGCTGCCCCACTTCTCGGCATGGGCCGAGGCCGGCAGCACCACGTCGGCGTGCCAGGCGGTCTCCGTCAGGAAGATGTCCTGCACCACCAGGTGTTCGAGCTTGGCCAGCGCGGCGCGGGCGTGGCTCTGGTCGGGATCGGACATCGCCGGGTTCTCGCCCATGATGTACATGCCCTTGATCTGGCCGTCGATGATGGCGTCGACGATCTCGACCACGGTCAGGCCGCGCTTGGGGTCCAGCTTGGTGCCCCAGAAGTTCTCATAGAACTGGCGCACCTCCTCCAGCTCCACCGACTTGTAGTCCGGGTAGACCATGGGAATGAGGCCGGCGTCGGAGGCGCCCTGGACGTTGTTCTGCCCGCGCAGCGGATGCAGGCCGGTGCCGGGCCGGCCGACCTGGCCGGTGATCATGGTCAGCGCGATCAGGCAGCGCGAATTGTCGGTGCCGTGAACGTGCTGCGAGATGCCCATGCCCCAGAAGATGATCGAACGCTCCGAGCGCGCGAAGATGCGCGCCACGTCGCGGATGGTGGCCGCGTCGATGCCGCAGACCGGTTCCATGGCCTCCGGCGAGAAATCCTTCACCATCTTCTTCAGGTCTTCGAAGCCCGAGGTATGGGCCTGGATGTACTGCTCGTCGGTGAGACCTTCCTCGATGATGGTGTGCAGCATGGCGTTCAGCAGGGCCACGTCCTGGCCCGGCTTGAAGGCCAGGTGCTTGTAGGCGTAGCGGTCCATCTGCTGGCCGCGCGGATCCATGACGATGATCTTGGCGCCGCGCTTGGCGGCGTTCTTGAGGAAGGTGGCTGCCACCGGATGGTTCTGCCCCGGCCGCGCGCCGATGATGATCATGCAGTCGCTGTCCTTGGCCGCCGTGAAGGGGGCCGTCACCGCGCCGGAGCCGATGCCCTCCATCAGCGCCGCCACCGAGGAGGCGTGGCAGAGCCGCGTGCAGTGGTCGACGTTGTTGGTGTGGAAAGCCGTGCGGATCAGCTTCTGGAAAAGATAGGCCTCCTCGTTGGAGCCCTTGGCCGAGCCGAAGCCGGCCAGGCCGCTCGGGCCGCACTCGTCGTAGGCCTTCTTCAGGCCGGCGGCGGCCCTGTCGAGCGCCTCTTCCCAACTCGCCTCGCGGAAGTGCGTCCAGGGATTCATCGGATCGACCTGGTCGTCCCAGCGCTTGGGCGCGTCGTCGCGGCGGACCAGCGGCTTGGTGAGGCGGTGCGAATTGTAGATATAGTCCCAGCCGAAGCGGCCCTTCACGCAGAGCCGGTTCTGGTTGGCCGGACCGTCGCGCCCGTCGATGTAGAGGATCTTGTCGTCCTTCACATGCACCGTGGTCTGGCAGCCGACGCCGCAGTAGGGGCAGAGGCTGTCGATCGTGCGATCCTCGAAATGGACGCGGGTGCCCTTCTCGTCCAGCAGGTTGGCTTCCATCAGGGCGCCGGTCGGGCAGGCCTGCACGCACTCGCCGCAGGCCACGCAGGTCGACTGGCCCATGGGATCGTCGAAGTCGAAAATCACCTTGGCGCCGTGGCCGCGGTAGGCCATGCCGATGACGTCGTTCACCTGCACTTCGCGGCAGGCGCGGACGCAGAGGTTGCAGTTGATGCAGGCATCGAGGTTCACCGCCATGGCGGTGTGGCTCACGTCCGGCTGCCAGGTCCCGCGGGCGGGAAAGCGGCTCTCGGTGACGCCGATGTCGGCGGCCCAGTGCCAGAACCTGCTCTCGGGATCGTGCGAGGTCTCGCGCTTCGGCTGGTCGGAAACCAGCAGCTCGAAGACCATGGCGCGCGCCTTTTCGGCCCGCTCGCTGGCGCTCTTGACCACCATGCCGTCGCGCGCCGGGCGGATGCAGGAGGCAGCCAGCACGCGCTCGCCCTCGATTTCCACCATGCAGGCGCGGCAGTTGCCGTCGGAGCGGTAGCCCGGCTCCGGCGAATGGCAGAGGTGCGGAATCTTCGTGCCGTAGCGCGCCGCGGCCTCCCAGATCGTCTCGCCCGGCTGCGCCTCGATGTCCTGTCCGTCCAGGGTGAAGCGGACGACTTCCTGTTTCGGCACTGCGGTCATTTCAGTTCCTCCGGGAAGTACTTGAGGATCGACGACAGGGGATTGGGGGCGGCCTGGCCGAGGCCGCAGATCGAGGCGTCGCGCATCACCTGCGATAGTTCCTCCAGCAGCGGCACGTCCCAAGTCTTCTCGCGCATCAGCTTCACCGCCTTCTCGGTGCCGTTGCGGCAGGGCGTGCACTGGCCGCAGGACTCATCCTCGAAGAAACGCATGAGGTTCAGCGCCGCCGCCTTGAGGTCGTCCTTGTCGGAGAGGATCACCACGGCGTGCGAGCCGACGAAGCAGCCGAACTTGTCGAGCGCACCGAACTCCAGCGGCAGGTCGCCCATGGCGGCCGGCAGGATGCCGCCCGAGGCGCCGCCCGGCAGGTAGGCCTTGAAGCTGTGGCCTTCGGCCATGCCGTCGCAGAACTCGTCGATCAGTTCCTGCACCGTGATGCCGGCCGGCGCCAGCTTCACGCCCGGCGACTTCACCCGCCCCGAGACGGAGTAGGAGCGCAGGCCCTTGCCGCCGTGGCGGCCATGCGAGGCGAACCACTCGGCGCCCTTCTCGACGATGTCGCGGATCCAGAACACCGTCTCGACGTTCTGGTTCAGGGTCGGCTTGCCGAACAGGCCGACCTCGGCGATGTAGGGCGGGCGATGGCGCGGCAGACCGCGCTTGCCCTCGATGGACTCCAGCATCGCCGACTCTTCGCCGCAGATGTAGGCGCCGGCGCCGCGCCGCAGTTCCAGCGGGCAGTGCTTCGTCAGGCCGGCGGCGTCCAGCCTGGCGATCTCCTTCAGCAGGATCTCGCGCGCGGCCGGGTACTCGTCGCGCAGGTAGATGTAGCAGCGCTCACAGCCGACCGCCCAGGCGGCGATCAGCGTACCCTCGAGGAAGCGGTGCGGATCGGTTTCCAGGTAGTGTCGGTCCTTGAAGGTCCCGGGCTCACCCTCGTCGGCGTTGATGGACATGAGCCGCGGGCCGGGGAAGCCGCGCACGATCTGCCACTTCTTGCCGGTCGGGAAACCGGCGCCGCCGAGGCCGCGCAGGCTGGCGTTGGAGAGGACCTCAATGAGTTCCTCCGGCGTGCGCTTGCCGGCGAGGCAGGCGCGCAGCAGCTTGTAGCCGCCCTCGCCCTCGCAGGCCGCGAAGTCCTTGTAGGCCGGCACCACCGCATGATGGTCGTCGTTCACGGCCGCGGTCAGATTTTCCACCGTCGCGTGGTCGATGTGGCGGTGGCCGACCTCGGCCACCGGCGCCGAGGCGCAACGCCCCATGCAGGGCGCCGGGACCACGCGCACCTTGTCGCCGACCTCCTTGGGCAGCGCCTTGAGGATGTCCTGGGCGCCCATCATCTCGCAGGTGATGGAATCGCAGACGCGGATGGTCAGCGGCGGCGGCGGCGCCTCGCCCTCCAGCACGATGTCGAAGTGGGCGTAGAAGGAGGCGACCTCGTAGACCGCGGCCATCGGCAGCTTCATCTCATCGGCCAGGGCGCGCAGGTGGCGCGCCGCCAGGTGGCCGTAGGTGTCCTGGATCAGGTGCAGGTGCTCGATCAGCAGATCCGCGCGCCGCGGGCGGTCGCCGAGCAGCGCCTGCACATCGGCCTGTGCTTCCGGATCGATCTGCCGGCCCTTGGGGGTGAAAGGCGCCTTGCGGCGCCCTGAGCCCGGATGAATCTGCCGCTCGAAGGGGCGCGGCGTTCCCTCTGGCATGGACTAGCCTCCGATCCTGATCTGACCCTTGGCGGGCCGTTCTGCTTTGCGGCTCGGCACCCGGCCGGCGACGCACTGTTGTGGTTGTACCTGCGTCGTCCGGCGGAACTTCACCGGGACCGACGCCTTCTTCCTTGTTTGCACGGGCACGAGAAACATCGGGCTAGGATCAGGCCCGCGCGGCCCGACGCACGGTCTGGCCGATCTCCGCCGGCGAGTCGGCGATGGTGACCCCGGCGTCGCGCAGGGCCTCGATCTTCGCCGCGGCGTCGCCCTGGCCGAACACGTTGACCGTGCCGGCGTGGCCCATGCGGCGCTCGGTCGGCGCGTGCAGGCCGGCGATGTAGGCGACCACCGGCTTGGGCGCCGGATTGGCGCGGAGGTAGGCCGCCGCTTCCTCCTCGTCGCTGCCGCCGATCTCGCCCAGCAGCACCACGCAGTCGGTGTCCGGGTCCTCGAAGAACAGCTTCAGGCAGTCGACGAAGCCGACGCCGTGTACCGGGTCGCCGCCGATGCCGATCGAGGTGGACTGGCCGAGGCGGTAGCTGGAGATCTGCTCGATGACCTCCGAGGTCAGCGAGGCCGAGCGCGAGGCGATGCCGACCCTGCCGGGCCGCTCGAGGTGCGCCGGCATGACGCCGATCTTGCAGCGTCCGGGCACCATGATGCCCTGCGAGTTGGGGCCGACCAGCCGGGAGCCGGAGCCCTCCAGCCGGCGCTTCACGCGCACCATGTCGAGCACGGGAACGCGCTCGGTGACGCAGACCATGACCTCGATGCCGGCGTCGATCGACTCGATGATGGCGTCGGCGGCATTGCGCGGCGGCACGAAGACCGCCGAGGCCGTGGCGCCGGTCGCCTCGCGCGCCTCGGCCACGGTGTCGAAAACCGGCAGGCCGAGATGGCCGCGGCCGCCCTTGCCGGGCACCACGCCGCCGACGACCTTGGTGCCGTAGGCGATGGCCCGCTCCATGTGGTAGGTCGCCTGGGCGCCGGTGAAGCCCTGGCAGATCACCTTGGTGTCGCTGTCGATGAGGATCGCCATCAGGCGGCCCTCCTGCCGGCGGCCTCGACCACCTTGGCGGCCGCCTGGGCGAGGGACTGGGCGAAGGTCACCTGCACGCCCTGCGACATCAGGATCTTGCGCGCCATCTCGCCGTTGGTGCCGGCAGCCCGGACGATGAGCGGCACGCGCAGCCCCTCCTCCTTGCAGGCCGCGGCGATGCCTTCGGCCACGGTGTCGCAGCGCAGGATGCCGCCGCCGTAGATGTTCACCAGGATGGCGGCGATCTTGTCGTTGCGCAGCAGCAGCTTGAAGCCGTGGGTGATCTGCGCGCGGGTCGCCTCCGGGCGCACGTCCATGAAATCCGCGGGCTCGCCGCCCTGCTCCTTCAGCAGGTCGACGGTGGCCAGCGCCAGGCCGGCGCCGTTGACCATCACCCCGATGTTGCCCTCGAGATGCACGTAGTTGAGGTTGTAGCGCTGCGCCTCGAGTTCGGCCGGGTCGATCTCCTCCTCGTCGCGCAGCTCGGCGAGATCGGCGTGGCGGAACTGGGCGTTGTCGTCGAGCACCATCTTCACGTCGAGGGCCAGCAGCGTGTCGTCCTCGGTGACGGCCAGGGGGTTGATCTCGATGAGGCTGGCATCGAAGGCGGTAAAGGCGTCGTAGAGCGCGCCCATCAGCGCGACCGCCTGGTCGGCGACACTGCCGCCCAGGCCGAGCCCCTCGGCCAGCCGCCGGGCCTCGGCCTCGACGACGCCCTGCTCGGGATCGATCACCAGGGACAGCATCTTCTCCGGCGATGCCGCGAGGCGTGCCTCGATGTCGTTGCCGCCCTCGCCGGCGGCGATCAGGGCGACGCGGCCGGCCGAGCGGTCGACCAGGGCCGCCAGGTAGATCTCGCGCCGGTAGGCCACCGCCTGCTCGACATAGACCGAGCGCACCAGCTTGCCCTTGGCGCCGGTCTGCGGGGTCACCAGCCGGCTGCCCAGCAGCGTCGCCGCCGCCTCGGCCACGCCTTCCGGCGTCTCGCAGAACTTCACCCCACCGGCGCCCTGGCGCAGGCCGGCATGGATCTGCGCCTTGACCGCCCAGCGCTCGCCGCCGAGCCCGCGCGCGGCCGCTGACGCCTCCTCTGCACTGCGGGCCAAACGCCCTTCGGGGCTCTTCACCCCGTGGCGCCGAAGCAGGTCCTTGGCCTGGTACTCATGAAGGTTCATGGATCCGCCCGCCTCATCATACTACCGAACAAAATCAATGACTAAGACAGCGTTCCTCACGAAGATCTTAGGATTTTCCACTTGGCATATGGTATACCACGAGCCCGCGCCGGGGCAACGCATTTCTCCCCCGGCGCGCCGCCCGCCCGGGCGGCTGGTGCACCGGCTAGTGCATGAGCAGGATCGGCATGTCCGCATGGTCCACCATGTACTGCGTCACTCCGCCGAGGATCATCTCGCGCTGCCGGCTCTTGCCGTAGGCGCCCATCAGCAGGCAGTCCGCCCCCGCCTTCTTGGCGCTGTCGACCAGCAGCTTCGGCACCGACTGGTTGCCCCGCTCGAAACCCTGGACCGTGCAGGTGGCGCCGTGGGTCTCCAGGTAGATCTTGGCTTCCTCGGCGCTGACCGGCAACTTGCGGTCGGAGGAGGCCAGCAGGATCACCGCGTCGGCCGCCTTGAGGATCGGCAGCGCCGCCGTCATGGCGCGCGCCGCCTCGGCGCTGCCGTTCCAGGCGATCGCCACCTTGGCGCCCAGTTCTCCGGCCGGCTTCGGCGGGCACATCAGCACCAGCTTGCCGGACTCCATCAGCGCGGCCTGCAGGGTGTTGAGGCCGAGGTTCTGGTCGCGGTCGGGCTTCGGCACGGCGATGAGGTCGGCCAGCCGGCCGCGCAGACCGATCACCGCGGCCTGGATGCCGGTGAACTCGCGCCAGGTGGCGGAAACCCCATCCTGCGGCCAGGGATAGTCGTCGACCTCGGGAATGTCGCGTTTGGCGCAGTAGTCGTCGAAGAGCTTGCGGATGCTGCCCTCCTCCTCGTCGGCCAGCGCCTTGGCCGAGGCCGTCAGCGACTTGCGCAGACTCTGGGGTATGGGCACGCCGTAAGGGATCATGTCTTCCGGCTTCGGCCGGCAGTGGATGACTTCCAGATGGGACTTGTGGCGCCGGGCCAGGCTGAGGGCATGGTCGAGCACGCCCTCTCCCTTGCCGTCGCCGCGCAGCGGTACCAGGATCGAACGCAAAGTCATGCGGGGCTCCTCTGTTATCGGGCCCCCGCGGCTTTTGCATCCGCGGTGGGCTTGAGTACGAACTTCTAAACTCGCTGCGACCTGTCCCCTACCCTCGACGCCACAGGTCAGAACGCCAGTATGACTTGGACCAGTATGCCTTAGAAAAGGCCCTGGATGAGACCGGCCTTGTCGAGCCGGATGCTGTTGGCCGAGGGCACCCGCGGCAGCCCCGGCATGGTCATGATCTCGCCGCAGATCGCCACCACGAAGCCGGCGCCGGCCGAGAGGCGCACCTCGCGGACCGGCACCTCGTGTCCCTCGGGCGCGCCGCGCAGGTTGGGATCGGTCGAGAAGCTGTACTGCGTCTTGGCCATGCAGACCGGGTAGTCGCCGTAGCCGTCGGCCTCCCACTGCTTCAGCTGGTCGCGCACCTTCTTGTCGGCGACCGCGCCGGAGGCACCGTAGATCTCCTTGCAGATGGTGTCGATCTTGTCGAACAGCGGCAGCTTGTCCTCGTAGAGCGGCTTGAACTTGGCGCCGCCGGCATCGATCAGGCCGACCACCTTGTTGGCCAGCTCCTCGGTGCCCTCGGAGCCCTTGGCCCAGTGCTCGCAGATCACGGCGTCGACGCCGAGGCCCTTGGTGAACTCCTGGATCGCCGCCAGCTCCGCCTCGGAATCCTTGATGAAGCGGTTGATGGCGACCACCGCCGGCACGCCGAACTTCTTCACGTTGCCGATGTGGCGGCCGAGGTTCGCCAGGCCCTTCTTCACCGCGGCGACGTTCTCCTCGCCGAGCTGGTCCTTGGCGACGCCGCCGTGCATCTTCAGCGCCCGCACAGTGGCCACGATGACCACCGCCTCGGGGTTCAGGCCCGCCTTGCGGCACTTTATGTCGAAGAACTTCTCGGCACCGAGGTCGGCACCGAAGCCGGCCTCGGTGACCACGTAGTCGGCGAGCTTGAGCGCCGACTTGGTGGCGGAGACCGAGTTGCAGCCGTGCGCGATGTTGGCGAAGGGCCCGCCGTGGATGAAGGCGGGGTTGTTCTCCAGGGTCTGCACGAAGTTCGGCATCAGCGCGTCCTTCAGCAGCACCGTCATCGGGCCGTCGGCCTTGACGTCGCGGGCGAGGACCGGCTTGCGGTCGCGGGTGTAGGCGATGACGATGTCGCCGAGGCGCCGCTCCAGGTCCGCCAGGCCGTCGGCGAGGCAGAAGATCGCCATCACCTCCGAGGCCACGGTGATGTCGAAGCCGGTCTGCCTCAGGAAGCCGTTGGCCACGCCGCCCAGCGAGGTGACGGTGTCGCGCAGCGCGCGGTCGTTCATGTCGAGCACCCGGCGCCAGGCCACGCGGCGCGCGTCGATGTCCAGCTCGTTGCCCCAGTAGATGTGGTTGTCGATCAGCGCCGACAGCAGGTTGTGGGCCGAGGTGATGGCGTGGAAGTCGCCGGTGAAGTGGAGGTTGATGTCCTCCATCGGCACCACCTGGGCATAGCCGCCGCCGGCGGCGCCACCCTTCATGCCGAAGCAGGGCCCGAGCGAGGGCTCGCGCAGGCAGATCATCGCCTTCTTGCCGATGCGGTTGAGGCCGTCGCCGAGGCCGACGGTCGTCGTCGTCTTGCCCTCGCCGGCCGGCGTCGGCGAGATCGCCGTCACCAGGATCAGCTTGCCGTCCTTTTTGGACTTCAGCGATTCGAGATAGTCGAAGCTGAGCTTGGCCTTGGTCGGTCCGTACTGCATCAAGGCGTCGGCGGGAATGCTCAACTTATCGCCGATCTCGGTGATCGGCCGCACCTTGGCTTCACGGGCAATTTCGATATCGGACTTCACCATGGGGGATTTCTGCCTGTTATCTGATGATTGTTGCCTACCCAGACCGCCGGGCGGGGTCTCCCCGCCGCCAGGGCCCGAACGCTTTCCCTGTCAGCTGCCGAGCTTCGCGCCGGCGGCGAGGCCCGCCTTCGCCGCGAAGTCGCCGGCCGAGATTTTCTTGTTGTCGTGCGGGCGCACCCGCTCCACGCGGATGGCGCCGCTGCCGGCCGCCACGGTGATGCTGTCGCCGTCGACCGCGAGCACCGTGCCCGGCGCGCCGGAGCCCTCGACCTTGCGGCTGTCGAAGATCTTCAACTCGTTACCGTTGCACAGCGTCCAGGCGCCCGGCTGCGGGTTGGTGCCGCGGATCAGGTTGTAGACCTGGTCGGCCGGCTTCGACCAGTCGATCTCGGCATCGGCCTTGCGGCACCAGCTCTCGTAGGTCGCCTTGCTGTGGTCCTGCGGCAGGCTGGGCGCCTTGCCGTCGCGCACCAGGTCGACGCCCTCGCACATGGCGTCCACGCCCATCGGGAAGAGATGGTCGAAGTACAGCGAGCCGAGGGTGTCGTCGGGGCCGATGTCGACGGTCTTCTGCAGCAGGATCGGCCCCTCGTCGAGCCCCTCGTCGGGCCAGAAGATGGTCAGGCCGGTCTGCTTCTCGCCCATGATGATGGGCCAGTTGATCGAACTCGGGCCGCGGTGCAGCGGCAGCAGCGAGGGATGGTACTGGATGGTCCCCTTGGTCGGCGCGTCGACCACGTTCTGCGGCACGAAGAGAGTGACGTAGGCCATGACGCAGAGGTCGGGCTTGAAGGAGCGCATCAGCTCCTCGGCCTCCGGAGTCTTCCAGGACGCCGGCTGGTGCACCTGCAGGCCCTTCTCCAGGGCGAACTCCTTCAGGGGATCGGTCGGCCTGCCCTCCTTGTCGGGCGCGCAGAAGACGCCGACGACGTTCTCTCCCCGCTCGATGAGCTTCTCGAGTACCGCTTTTCCGAAAGCCTGCTGGCCGTGGACGACTATCCGCATCCCCGCTTCCCCTCTGTTCTGGTCACGCTGTCGATCAGCATCATTTCGCGCCGCGCCGTCTGATCCCGGCGCGACGCCAATCGTTCACTCGGCGGCAGCCTGCTTCGGCGCATCGCCGAGCGCGCCGCTGCTCCAGGCTTCCTGAACCTCGTCTTCGGAGTAGCCGAGAACCTCCCTCAGAATCTCCTCCGTATGCTCGCCGAGCAGCGGCGAGCGCTTCACCTCGGCCGGCGAGTCCGACAGCTTGATCGGGTTGCCGACGGTCAGGTACTTGCCGCGCTCGGGGTGGTCCACCTCGACGATGGTCCCGGTCGCGCGCAGGCTCGGCTCCTCGGCCAGCTCCTTCATGGAGAGGATCGGCCCGCAGGGAATGTCGAGCGGATTGCAGGCTTCCATGACCTCGAACTTGGTCTTGGTCTTGGTCCACTCCTCGATGGTGTCGAAGATCTGCGGGATCTTGTCGAGGCGGGCGTCCGGCTTGGCGTAGGCCGGGTCGTCCTTCCACTCCGGCTTGCCGATGAGGTCGCAGACACTGCCCCACACCGCCGCCTGGGTGATGAAGTAGACATAGGCGTTGGGATCGGTCTCCCAGCCCTTGCACTTCACGATCCAGCCCGGCTGGCCGCCGCCCGAATCGTTGCCGGCGCGCGGCACCGCGTCGCCGAAGGGGACGCCCTGGCCGTACTGGCTGTACTCCTTCAGCGGCCCGTGCTCGAGGCGCTGCTGGTCGCGCAGCTTGACGCGGCAGAGGTTCAGCACGCCGTCCTGCATGGCCGCCAGCACGCGCTGGCCGCGGCCCGACTTCTCACGGTGGAACAGCGCAGTGACGATGCCCAGCGCCAGGTGCAGGCCGGTGCCGGAATCGCCGATCTGCGAGCCGGTGACCGTCGGCGGGCCGTCGCGGAAGCCGGTCGTCGAGGCCGAGCCGCCGGTGCACTGGGCGACGTTCTCGTAGACCTTGCAGTCCTCGTAGGGACCCGGGCCGAAGCCCTTGACCGAGGCGTAGATCATGCGCGGATTGATCTTCTGCACCTGGTCCCAGCCGAAGCCCATGCGGTCGAGCGCGCCGGGGGCGAAGTTCTCCACCAGAACGTCGCAGGTCTCGACCAGCCTGGTCAGCACTTCCTTGCCCTTCTCGCTCTTGGTGTTGAGCGTGATGGAGCGCTTGTTGTGGTTCAGCATGGTGAAGTAGAGGCTGTCGACATCGGGAATGTCGCGCAGCTGCCCGCGCGTGGCGTCGCCGACGCCCGGCCGCTCGACCTTGATCACGTCCGCGCCGAACCAGGCCAGCAGCTGCGTGCAGGTCGGGCCCGATTGCACATGGGTGAAATCCAGGATGCGAACACCTTCGAGCGCTTTCATTGCGTGCTCCTGTTCTTATGCAAGTTGACTCGGTGGAGCCGGATTATTTCTTGGCAACCACGCTCTGCGGGTTGAGATTGCCGATGCGGCCGCTTTCGGTGCCGGCCTTCTCGTCGATCACCGCGTTGACCAGGGTCGGCCTGCCGGAGTCCATGGCCTCGCCGACGGCGCGGAACAGCTCGTCGGGCGAGGTCGCGTAGACGCCGACGCCGCCGAAGGCCTCCATCATCTTGTCGTAGCGCGCGTCCTTGACGAAGACGGTGGTCGCCACGTCCGAGCCGCCGGAAGGATTGACGTCGGTGCCGCGGTAGATGCCGCTGTTGTTGAAGACGACGATGCAGATCGGCAGGTTGTAGCGGCAGATCGTCTCGACCTCCATGCCCGAGAAACCGAAGGCGCTGTCGCCTTCCACCGCCAGGACCGGATGGCCGGTCTCCACCGCCGCGGCGATGGCCTGGCCCATGCCGATGCCCATGACACCCCAGGTGCCGACGTCGAGGCGCTTGCGCGGCTTGTACATGTCGATGATCGAGCGCGCGAAGTCGAGGGTGTTGGCGCCCTCGTTGACCAGGATGGCGTCCGGCCGCGCGGCGATGACCCGCTTGAGCGCGCCCAGCGCGCCGTGGAAGTCCATCGGCACGTTGTTGTTCTGCAGCCGCGGCGCCATCTTGGCGACGTTGCCGTCGCGCTTTTCCTGGACCGCGCCGGTCCACTCGGCCGGCGGCGGCGTCCAGTTGCCGCCCATGCCCTTCAGCAGCGCGGCGACGCAGGAGCCGATGTCGCCGACCACCGGGGCGACGATCTCGACGTTGCTGTCCATCTCGCGCGGCTCGATGTCGACCTGGATGAACTTCTTCGGCGCGTCGCCCCACTGCTTGCCCTTGCCGTGCGACAGCAGCCAGTTGAGGCGGGCGCCGATCAGCAGCACCACGTCCGCTTCCTTCAGCACCAGCGAGCGCGCGGCGCCGGCCGACTGCGGATGGTCGTCCGGCAGCAGGCCCTTGGCCATGCTCATCGGCAGGTAGGGGATGCCGCTCTTTTCCACCAGGGCCTTGATGTCGTCGTCGACCTGGGCGTAGGCCGCGCCCTTGCCGAGGATGATCAGCGGCCGCTTGGCGCCCTTCAGCACGTCCAGCGCGCGGGCCACCGACTCGGCGGAGGGGATCTGCGCCGGCGCCGGGTCGACCACCTTCACCAGCGACTTGCGGCCGGCCTCGGCGTCCATCACCTGGCCCAGCAGCTTGGCCGGCAGGTCGAGGTAGACGCCGCCCGGGCGGCCGGAGACGGCGGCGCGGATGGCGCGGGCGATGCCGATGCCGATGTCCTCGGCGTGCAGCACGCGGTAGGCCGCCTTGCACAGAGTCTTGGCGACGGCGAGCTGGTCCATCTCCTCGTAGTCGCCCTGCTGCAGGTCGACGATCTCGCGCTCGGAGGAGCCGCTGATGAGGATCATCGGATAGCAGTTGGTGGTGGCGTGGGCGAGCGAGGTCAGGCCGTTGAGGAAGCCCGGCGCGGAGACGGTCAGGCAGACGCCAGGCTTCTTGGTCAGAAAGCCGGCGATCGCCGCCGCGTAGCCGGCGTGCTGCTCGTGCCGGAACGACAGCACCCGCATGCCCTCGGCCTGCATGTAGCGGCCGAGGTCGGTGATCGGGATCCCCGGCACGTTGTAGATGGTGTTGATGTCGTTGAGCTTCAGCGCGTCGATGACGAGATGGAAGCCGTCCGTCAGGTCCTGCGGCTCGGCGGCCTCACCCTGCTGGGCATCAATGCTCTTTGCTGTTGCTGACACTTTCCGTTGCTCCATGTTCCTCCCGCGCCCGCCGCCATTCGCTGCGGCTTCGGCGCCGGACCTAGTCCAGATAATCGACGTTCGCCTCGATGTGCGCCGCCAGGTTCAGGGTGTGCTCGCGGGCCAGACGCTCGGCGAGTTCGGTGTCGCGCGCTTCCAGCGCCTCGATGATGTGCATGTGGTCGATGATCGACCGGTTGGCGCGGTCCAGTTCGCTGATGGTGCGCGCCCGGATGCCCTTCATGTGCAGGAACAGCCGGTCGGCGGTCTCCTTCAGCAGCGCGCAGCCGCTCAGCTCCAGGATCTTCTGGTGGAACTGGATGTTGCGGTCGGAGTACTCGTCGATGTGCGCCTGCACCTGCCCGTTCTCGAAGGAGGTGAAGAACTTGCGCAGCGAGGCGATCTCCTCGTCGCTCGCCTTCTCGGTGATCAGCCGGGCGGCCATGCTTTCCAGCGCCGCCCAGAGGGTGATCATCTCGAGGATTTCCTTGCGCGTCTTGCGCACGATGAACACCCCGCGGCGCGGGATCACCGTCACCAGGCCCTCCTGCTCCAGCCGGGCCAGCGCCTCGCGGATCGGCGTGCGGCTGATGCCGAGCTGTTCGGAAAGCTGCCGCTCGTCGAGCTTCAGCTCGGCGTCGTCTGCATAGATGTTCATGGAAGTGATGCCTTCGCGCAGGGTCTCGTAAATGTGACCCTTCAGGCTGAAGGTGTTCACGATCGGCTTGAATTCCAGCTTGCTGGGCAGCATGACGAGGTTCACAGCGTTCGGCGGCTTAAAGGGGCGCCCAGGGCGGCCCCGCCGGGGCACCCTGGTTCGTGGTATACATTAGCCCAGAGGCCGGAACCCGACAACAAGAATCCCGTTACGGCGGCGCCCGGAAGTTATCCACAAGAGCGACACGGCACTTCAAGAAAGCCACGTAATCGTCGGATTAAAAACAGATTTTCCTATCCAACCGCTCGGCAGCCAGAAATGCGGCGCCGCCCGGAGCAGGCGGCGCCGTCGGTCGCGGGCGCAGGTCAGGCCGGCTCAGTAGCGCTCGAAGCCGCGCTTCAGTTCCCAGTCGGTGACGCGGCGGTCGTACTCGAACTGCTCCCAGCGGGCGGTGTGGAGGTAGTGCTCGACAACCTCCTCGCCCAGCGACTTGCGCAGCATCTTCGACTTCTCCAGCGCCGTGATCGCCTCGCGCAGGGTCTTCGGCACGTCGTGCAGCTTCTTGCCGTGGTAGGCGTCGCCCATGTAGGGCTCCGGAAGTTCCAGCTTCTCCTCGATGCCGGCGAGACCCGCCGCCAGCAGCGCCGAGAAGGCGAGGTAGGGGTTGAGGTCGGCGCCGCCGACCCGGCACTCGATGCGGGTCGCCTTGGTGCCCTCGCCGCAGAGGCGGAAGCCGGCGGTGCGGTTGTCGAGGCTCCAGATCGCCTTGGTCGGCGCGAAGGTGCCGACCTGAAAGCGCTTGTAGGAGTTGACGTAGGGCGCCAGGAAATAGGTGATGTCGTCGGCGTACTTCAGCTGGCCGGCGACGAACTGGCACATGGTCTTCGACATGCCGTACTTGGCCTTGGGATCGAAGAACAGCGGCTTCTTGCCGGTCTTGTCCCACAGCGAGGCGTGGATGTGGCAGGAACTGCCGGCCAGCTCGTAGTTCCACTTGGCCATGAAGGTGAGCGCCTTGCCCTTCTGGTGGGCGATGTCCTTGCAGGCGGTCTTCAGGATGACGTGGTTGTCGGCCATGGGCAGCGCCTCGTCGTAGCGCACGTTGATCTCCTCCTGGCCGGGCCCCCACTCGCCCTTGGAGTTCTCCACCGTCATGCCGCAGCCCTGCAGGCCCTTGCGGATCGCCCGCATCACCTCCTCTTCCTTGGTGGTCTGGAAGATGTGGTAGTCCTCGATGTAGTAGCCCTCGGTCTTGAGGTCCTGGTAGTGCTTGCGGTGGGCGTTCTCGTAGGTCTCGTCGAAGAGGTAGAACTCCAGCTCCGAGGCCAGGAACGGCTTGAAGCCCTTGGCCTCGAGGCGGGCGATCTGGCGGCGCAGCATGGCGCGCGGCGAGTGCGACACCGGCTCGTGGTGGTGATCGAGCACGTCGCAGATCACCATCGCGGTGCCCTCCAGCCAGGGCAACAGCCTGAGGGTCGAGAGGTCCGGCTTCAGAATGAAGTCGCCGTAGCCGGTCTCCCAGCTTGTCGCCTTGTAGCCGGGCACCAGCTCCATGTCGATGTCGTTGGCCAGCAGGTAGTTGCAGGCGTGGGTCTCGTCCTCGGCGGTGTCGAGGAAGAACTCGGCCTGGAAGCGCTTGCCGACGAGGCGGCCCTGCATGTCGACCATGCAGACGAGGACGGTATCGATGCTGCCGTCGGCAACGGCTTGCTTCAGCTTCGGCAGGCTCAAAAGACCAGACATCGGGACTCTACTCCGGTTCGGGATTGCCGGGGGACGCAGGCCCCCCTACTGGCCAGGGGGCGCAAGCCCCCCTTCAAGAAGACTCGAAAAACTCCGCACAATAATCGCCTGTTCCGCGCCGGTCGAGGCTCGTTACAGGATAGGCGCCGGCGGCCGCTGCAACCTCTCGAGGCAAGCCCCGCCTCCCTAGACGCCGTCGTGCAGGCGGTGGTTGATCGCGGTGAGGCCGCGCCGCGCCGCGTCGTAGAGGTCGAACTGCCGGCCGTAGGCGGCGTGGCGCCCGGCGTCGGGCCGGTTCTCCTCGACGATGGCGGCGCAGCGCCGCACCGCTTCGGCCGGGTCGGCGAAGAGCCCGCCGCCGACCGCCGCCACCAGGGCGGCCCCGAAGGAGGCGTCGCCGTTGGCCGGCACCTTCACCGTCAGGCCGGTGACGTCGGCGATGATCTGGCGCCAGGTGGCGCTGCGCGCGCCGCCGCCCAGCAGGCGCATGTCGCCGAACTCGGCCCCCGACAGCTCCTTGGCCGCGCGCAGCACGTCGTTGAGCGCGAAGGCGATGCCCTCGTAGCAGGCGCGCGCGAAGTGGGCCCGCGTGTGGCCCAGCGTCAGGCCGATGAAGTCGCCGCGCAGCTTGGGGTCCCAGTGCGGCGCCCGCTCGCCCATCAGGTAGGGGTGGAAGATCAGGCCGTCCGAGCCCGGCGCGACGCCGGCGGCGAGGCGGTCCATCTCGGCGAAGGCGGTCTCCGGCGGCAGTTCGGCGAAAAAGGTGTCGCGCACCCAGCGGTGGGCGGTGGCGCAGGCGTTGATGCCGGAGGCCATGTACCAGAGGCCGGGCAGGATGTGCGGATAGCAGGACACCGGCGGATGCACCTCCGGCCGGTCGCAGGCCAGGAAGACCACGCCGGCGGTGGCCAGCTTGATGGCCCCCTGCCCGGCCTCGGTCGCCCCGGCGCCGTAGAGTTCCACCGTGGTGTCGTTGGCGCCGACCACCACCGGCGTGCCCTCGGCGAGGCCGGTGGTCCGCGCCGCCGCGGCGGTCACCCGCCCGGCGACCTCCTCCGGCCGGCGCACCGGCGGCAGGCTCGCCATGTCCCAGCCGATGAGGCCGCAGAGCTCCGGCGACCAGCCGCGTGTCTCGACGTCGGACATCAGCGCGCCGAGGGCATCCGAGTAGTCCGTGGTCCAGTCGCCGGTGAGCCGGCTGCGCAGCCAGTCCTTGGCGAGGTAGAGGCGTCGGGTGCGGGCGACGACCTCCGGCTCGTGCTTCTGCAGCCAGGCCAGCTGGCAGAGGCTCCAGGTCGGGTTGGCGCGGTTGAGGCCGGTGGCGATGATCATCTCGCCGGCGCGCTCGTGCAGCTCGGCCGCTTCGCGGATGCTGCGCTGGTCGTTCCACATGATGGCGGGGCGGATGACCTGACCCTCCGCGTCCTCCAGCACGGCGATATGGGCGCCGGCGGAAAGCCCCACCGCGGCGATCTCGCCCGCCGGCAAGCCCGCCTTCGCCAGCACCTGGGGCACCGCGGCTGTCAGCGCCTGCCACCATTCGGCCGGGTCCTGCTCCGACCAGCCGGGCTTCGGCGTCCGGGTCGCGACCGGCGCCGCCGCCTCGGCCAGGGTGCGGCCTGCTGCGTCGATCAGCGTCGCCTTGAGACTGCCGGCGCCAAGGTCGACGCCGAGAAGCGCGGGCATCAGGCGGCATCCTCCGGCGTGACGTAGGCGGCGTGGATGCCGCCGTCGACCAGCCAGCCGGCGCCGGTCACGTAGCTGGCGGCGTCGGAGCAGAGGAAGAGCGCGACCTCGGCCACCTCGACCGCCTTGCCGAAGCGGCCCATCGGCATGTGGACGCGGCGGCGCTCCAGCTTCTCCGGCGAGTCGAAGAGTTGCGCCGTCAGCGGCGTGGCGATCGGCCCGGGCAGCAGCGCGTTGGCGCGGATGTTCTGGCGGCCGTACTGCACGGCGATCTCCCGGGTCATGGCGAGCACCCCGCCCTTTGAGGCGGTGTAGGCAAGCTGCGGCACCGCCGCGCCCATCACCGCCACCAGCGAGGACATGTTGAGGATGGCGCCGCCGCCGGCCCGGCGCAACGCCGGCAGGCCGGCGCGGCAGCAGTGGAACACGCCGGTCAGGTTGATGGCGATGGTGCGGTCCCAGACCGCCTGCTCGGTGTCCTCCGGGCCGTTGTCGCCGCCCAGCATGACGCCGGCGTTGTTGAAGAGCGTGTCGACCGCGCCGAGCCCCGACTCCGCCGCGGCGATCATCGCCGCGACAGAGGCCGCATCGGCGACGTCGACCGCGATGGCCAGCGCCTTGCCGCCGGCCGCGGTGATCTCCGCCGCGGTGGCCCCGGCGGCCTTGGCATCGAGATCGGCGACGGCCACCGCGGCGCCCTCACGCGCGAACAACAGCGCCGACTCGCGGCCGATGCCGGCGCCGCCCCCGGTGATCACCGCGTGCTTTCCTGCGAGGCGCCCTGCGTTCATGGTGTCCCCCTCCCTGCCGGCCGCTGCCGCTGTGCTGGACCGGCGAATGCCAGCCGCTATGGTAATTCCGGCGAAGGTAGCTTGCGCCACTTGGCAACTGCAACATAATGTTGGCAGTTACCAACCCAATCCAAAATAGAAATACGCGAGGAGGCAGAGCATGGCGGGGGATGTGGTGAAGGAGATGATGGCGGCACTGAAGAAGCTGGGCGCGCGCTACGTTCGCTTCGAGCTGCCGGATCTGCACGGGACCAGCCGCACCAAGGTGATCCCCGTCGGCAAGGCGGAGAGCTACGCGCGCAAGGGCCTGAACCTCTACGGCGGCGCCGTCGGCCTCGACACCGCCTCCAACGTCATCGGCGGCACCGGCCTGAACGAGGAGGTGAACTACCGCGACCAGATGCTGTTCCCGGATCCTTCGAGCCTGCGCGTGGTGCCCTGGCTCGAGGACACGGCGAAGGTGATCTGCGATGCCTACTGGTCGCCGGGCGAGCCGATCAACGCGACGCCGCGCACCGTCCTGGCGAACCTGCTGAAGCGCGCCGACAAACTCGGCTACGACGTCATGATGGGCCACGAGTTCGAGTTCTACCTGCTCGATCCGGAGACCAAGGAGCCGCTGTTCGGCGGCGTCCACATCTTCAACGCCCTGCGCAACCAATATGTCCCCTTCCTCGACGTACTGCTCGACGTGCTGCAGGAGGCCGGCATCGACGTCATCACCCACAACTGCGAATACTCGCCCTCGCAGTTCGAGATCAATTTCGGCCCCGGCATAGGGCTGGAGGGCGCCGACAAGGCCTTCACCTTCAAGAACGCGATCAAGGAGCTGGCCCACCGCAGCGGCTACCTCGCCACCTTCATGACCAAGCCGGCCAGCGACATGGCCGGCTGCGGCTGCCACGTCCACGTCAGCCTGATCGACCGCAAGACCGGCAAGAACGCCTTCTACACCAAGGGTGCCAAGGGCGGCATGAACCCGCTGATCCGCCGCTTCGCCAATGGCCTGCTGACCCATGCCAAGGCCATGCAGCCGCTGATCAACCCGACGCCCAACTGCTACCACCGCCTGAGGCCGCACACCTTCGCGCCTTCCAACATCTCCTGGGGTGTCGAGGACCGCACGGCCATGGTGCGCATGAAGGACGTCGGCCAGGACAACTGCCACATCGAGATGCGCGCCGCCTCCGGCCTCTCCAACCCCTATCTCTCGATCGCCGCGGTAATCGCCGCCGGCCTGCTCGGCCTCGAGGCCAAGGGCGACCTGCCGACACCCTCGGAGGGCCCTTCCGAGGACGACCCCAGGCACGAGAAGCTGGCCGGCAGCCTGGAAGACGCCCTGGCCGCCCTGAAGAAGGACAAGGCCATGCAGGACATGCTCGGCCCCGACTTCATCAAGACCTTCGTCGCGGTGAAGGAAGCCGAACTCGCCCGCTTCCGCAGCCACGTCACCGACTGGGAGCGCAACGAGTATCTGGAGCTGTACTGAGCGGCCAATCTCCAGGCAGTGAAGGCGGCATCACCAGATACCGGTGATCTCGATGGTGCCCCAGACGGCGACAGCCGTGATGGCCAGTGAGACGCCTGCGACGACCAGGGCTATGCACAGCAGAATCCCGTCTTCCTCCAGGTAGGCAAAGGCGAGCAGCATGATCGCGAGAGAGGGGACGATGTTGCTGAAGGGAACCGGGGTCAGGAGGGTTGCGCCGAGCAGGAGGATCACGAGGCCTACGCCCCGCTTGGTCAGTTCGAAGGGCGTCGCCCACCGTGGCCGCACGACCCTTTCCAAGAACCTGAGCACCGGAACCAGGCGGCCGAGAATCCGCTCCAGCCGACCCTTCGACAGGCGGCGGCTGACGAGCCTGCGCGGCAGGATGGGTTCGCTGCGCCCCAGCATCATCTGGATGGCCGGAACGGCGAGCATGATGCCGACGATAGGCGACAAGCCCGGTACCAGGCCCAGCAGCCCGATCAGCAGCATCACGATGCCGAACGACCGCTCCCGCAGCTGTGCGACGATCCACTCCAGGGTCACATCGGCAGGGGCGTCGCGAACCAGATGTTCCAGGATGACCGAGGTCGGAACACGCATCGCTTTTCGCCAACCTTCCGACTTCCGTTCGGGACCCGCCATCTGAAACACGAATGTCGGGCGTGTCCATGCCTGGCGGCGTTGGACACCTATACAGCCGGCCGGCGGCCTCTCCAGGGCCACCATCGCCCTCTGCCGATGCGTGTCCAGAAGAGATTCGCTCTGAAGGCAGCCGAATGCAGCCACGAAAGACAGCGCGCAGGTGTGCACCCCTGGGAGCCAAGCATAGATTGTCAGATTTTCTTAAATAATATTCAAAATACCTTTGAGACGACCTAGAAATTATTACAAACGGAAGGCCGACCTCTGTTTGGTTATTACTTCATTTTCACTATTATGCAGCAGAGATATTTAAATAATACATTGAAATACGACCCCTGTGATGCCATATATTCATCGACGGCAAATCATTGCCGACAGAATGGAAGGCATTTCACATGTCCTTTAAGAAATTCTCCGTTTCGCATGAAACGCCGGGGAAGGACGCTGCTGCCGAAAAGTCCAAGGAGGCCTTGCCGACCAACGCGCCGACGACGCGGCCCGGTCAGAAGCCTGCAGTAGGCGCGCCGGCGCCCAAGTCGTAGGCAGCGGTACGGAGGGGCCGTCCCCCTCCGCCACCGCCGGCCCGATCGGAAGATCGCCGATGACGATACGCACGAGCCAGAAGACAGTCACTTTCAGCCAGCCCTTCGTCCTTGCCGGTTTCGACGAAGTGCTGCCTGCCGGCGCCTACTGCGTGGAGACCGATGAAGAGCTTATCCAGGGCGTCTCGTTTTCGGCCTATCAGCGGATATCGACTCTGCTCCGCCTGCCTTCGACGCGCGGCCCTTCCCAGTTGAGCCGGGCAGTGGCCATCGATGCAGGCGAGCTGGAGGCAGCACTGAAGCGCGACGCGGAATCGACATCAAGGACATGAGACGATGACGGACGAACCGGTCGAGCTCGACGAGCACCGCGGCATGGCCGCGCAGAAGGCGACGGCACTCCGACGCGAACAGATTCAGCGCTTCCAGGAGGATCAGGCTGCTTTGCGGCTGCGCCAGGAAGAGCTCGAAAAGCTTCTCCTCGCCGCCCCGGCGGAGACCTGGCCGGAGGCCGCGGCCAAGGCCCAGTATCTTATTCAGCTCTTCGCCAGCACGCCGGAGGCCCAGGACCCGCGCCGCAAGGAACTCATCGCCCATGCGATGGAAGACCTGACGCGACTCTGCGAGCGCACAAAAGAGTCGTCGTGAACAACCACCCGCCGTGCGGCCCAGCTGCCGCACACCGCGGCTACGAAATCACTTGAGGAATCTACAGCTATGACAACGATGACAGCATCGCAACGCGGCTTGAAGCACGTCTGCTCGGAGTGTGCCTGCAAGTACTACGACCTCGGAACGAAGGGCGCACTCTGCCCGAAGTGCGGCGGGCAGGAGGTCGCGACGAAACTGCGCGCCAGCGGCCGCCCGGTAAGGAAGTCCGCGCGCAGCACCTTCGGTCATTTTCCCCAGAGCCAGGTCGGCGCGCCGGGGCGCAATTCAGCCGCAGACAGCAAGGCGAGCAACGACGGCGAACCCGCCGAACTCGATCCGAAGCAATGACGCAGGCCGCAGGTTAGCCGACGGGGCCACGCCGGGTCTAACGCCCGCTACGCCACCACCATCGTCACCTCGGCCGCCTCTGCCGCCTCGGCGAGTGCCCTGGGCAGGGGGCGGTCGGTGACCAGGTCGGTCAGTGCCGTGAGCGGCATAACGATCTCCAGCAGGCGAATATTGAACTTGGTGTGGTCGGCCATGAAGATGCGCCGCTCGGCACGGCGGAACATGGTGCGCTTGATCCAACAGGCCTGGGAGTCGACGTCGGTGATGCCACCCTCGGTGATGCCGCCGGCCGAGGTGAAGGCAACGTTGGCGTGGAAGCGCTCCAGGTACTCGCAGGTGTCCTGCCCATAGACGCCCTTCTCGTGGGCCGAGTAGGCACCAGGGCAGAGGATCACCTTCACGCGGTCGGAAACGCCCACCGCCTCGGCGATGTCGAGGCCGTTGGTGATGATGGTCGCCTCGAGACGCCGGGCGGCGATTTTTTCCGCCAGGTGGTGGGTGGTGGCACCGGAATCGATCATCACCACGTCGCCCGGCGCGATGGCTTGGATCGCCACGGCAGCGATGCGCTGGCGCTCGCTGACCATGGCGGCGGTGCGCTCGCTGATGGTCGGTTCACGGCCCATGGGCGCGGCGGCACCGCCGTAGGTGCGCTCCACCAGCCCGCGCGAGGAGAGATCGTCGATATCGCGGCGCACCGTCTCGGTGGAGACCTTGAAGGCCTCGGCCAGGTGCGAGATGCGCACTGTCGGGTTCGACTGCAGCTCTGCGATGATGCGGCGGTGCCGCTCGTCGCGATCGAGCCGGCCGTTGCCCTTCACCGGCTTCAGCTCCGGCTTCGGATCAGCCTTCGCCTCGGGCTTCGGGGACGCGGTCATGCGGTCGCTTCCAGGATGTCCTCCAGTTGCGACGCCAGCGCGCCCTTGCGGGGATTGAAGGAGCCGTCGAAGGCGGCCGAACCGATCGTAAAGGCGTTAGCGCCGGCTTCTGCGAGCGCACGGATGCGCTCCGGCGTGTCGATGCTGCCGGCCACCACGAGGGTGCCTTTGGTGGCGCGGCGTGCGGCCTTCACCAGCTCCAGCGGCTCCGACTCGGTGGCGCGGTAGGCCAGCAGGTCGACCCCGGCGCAGCCCATCGCCTCGAAGCGGCGGCAATCCGCCTCGACGTCGCAGACCCGTCCGCCCAGCGCCGTCGGGTGGCCGACCGGCCGGCCCGGGAACGGCAGGTACTCGATGCCGCTGCCATCGAGGATCTCCAGGATTTCCTTCGCCTCGGTCCCGCCCATCACACGGTCGACACCAATGCGGCGCGCCGCCCGCGCGGACTCCAGGCAGGCCTCCTTGGTCGACGCCACGACCTCGAGATAGCTGACCGCCCCGGCCTCCTTGATGCGCCGGTTGAGTGCCACCAGGGTGTCGAAGTCAACACCGATATCCTTGAACCCCATGTGCTTCACACCGACCCGGGCGACGGTTTCGAAGACCTCCAGGCAATCTTCGACCGTCTGGTCCGCGCGGGTAAACATGAAAATGAAATCAATCGACGGTCGTCGGAGGGGTCGCGTCATTCGGGGGCCGTTCCTCTGCACTGAAAGCCTCGCCGCTTCGTCCCGCGGGCGTCTCCGTGCTCGGCTTGGGGAAGGACTCGGGCCCGGCTCGGACGCGCAACGGGGTGCGGCAGGCGACTTCACCCGGTTATGCCTCATTTTCGTGGCGAGTACAACAAATCATGTTGGAATTACCAACTTTTGCGTGGTACTTTCATCATCAAGAAATTAACGGGGACCAACAGGGCAACACGAGCAAACTCGGGAGGCGTGACCATGCAATTCGACCGTCGCAGTCTGTTGAAGTATTCGGCCGCCGCCGGCGCCATCGGACTTTCGGGGGGGCTGGCCGGCCCCTTTGCCGGACAGGCCTTCGCCGCGCGCGAGAAGGAGCTGAACATCCTCTGCTGGGAAGGCTACAACTCGGCTGACGTGCTCGACCCCTTCCGCAACGCCGAGAGCGCCACCATCAAGGCGGAGTCGCTGACAAACGACCCGACCATGATCAACCGCCTGCGCGCCGGCGAGACCAACGTCTGGGACCTGATCAACGTCAACAATCCCTGGGCGCGCAAGGTCATGCATCCGGAAGGGCTGATCACGCCGCTCGACCGCGCCAGATTTGAGCCCTACTTCGAGTCCATGCTGCCGGGCTTCGAGCCGCCTTACAAATGGGCCATGAGCGAAGACGAAAAGGATCTGCTTGGCATTGCGCAGCGCTTCGGGCCCTACAGCTTCGTCGTCAACACCGACAAGATCAGCCGCGCGACCGCCGAGGACCAGGGCTGGGATCTGTGGAACGATCCTGCCAACGCCAATAAGTATGGCGTGCTGGAATCGGACGACTGGAACGTGTTCGACATCTTCCTGATCGCCGGTGTCGACCCCTTCCGCGAGCACAGCGACGACGAGCTCGCCAAGTTCGACGAGGCCGCAAAGAGGGTCTTCAAGGGCGCCAAGGTGGTGGGCGACATCGCCACCATGAACCAGGCGCTGGTGTCCGGCGAGATCGACTTCCACCTGACCGGCGGTACCTATTCGGCCTCGCCCGCGCGTTTCGACGGTTATCCGAACATCCGCGGTGTCACGCCGCTGAAGAGCGCCATACCTGGCAAGGGCGGCGTCGCCTGGGTCGAGATCACCTCGATCGTGAACAACCCGCAGCTCTCGCCGCTCGCGGCGGACTTCCTGGAATACGTGCAGGATCCGGAGGTTTCGCACACCGTCGCCTTCGCCGAAGGCACCTTCAACCCGGTGACCCAGATGGGCGATCCCAAGTGCTTCGAGCTCTTCACCCAGGAGGAGCTCGACGCGATCCAGTGGGACAGCCTGGAGGAAGAGATGGCACGTTCGGCGGAATACGATATCGTACCGGACTATGACCGCGCGCTCGACCTGATGACCGCCGCCAAGCGCTAGGCGTAGGTTTTAGCGTAAGACCAGCGATCGGCCGCGGCCCAACGCCCCGGGCTGCGGCCTTCGTCCGTCCCTGAAAGAGTAGCGTTCCGTGGCCGAACCCATCCTCCGACTCTCCGGGCTGACCAAGCACTTCGGCGGCTTCACGGCGGTCAAGCAGATCGACCTCGACGTCGAAGAGGGCGAGTTCTTCACCATCGTCGGCCCTTCCGGCTCCGGCAAGTCGACCCTGGTGCGCATGCTGGCCGGCCTTGAGGAACCGAGCAGCGGCGAGATCCTGCTGCGCGGCGAACGCATCAACGAAACGCCCGCCAACCGGCGGCCGACCTGCATGGTGTTCCAGTCCCTCGCCCTGTTCCCGCACCGCACCGTCGGCCAGAACATCGAGTTCCCGCTCAAGATGCGCGGCGTGGCGCGCGAGGCGCGGCGGGCGCGGGCCATGGAGCTGCTGCGCTTGCTGCAGCTGCCGGAGTCCTACTACGGCAAGAGCGTTATCCAATGCTCAGGCGGCGAGCGCCAGCGCATCGCGCTGGCCCGCGCGCTGGCCTTCGACCCGGAGATCCTGTTCTTCGACGAACCGCTGTCCGCCATCGACTACAAGTTGCGCAAGACGCTCGAGAAAGAGCTGAAGGACATCCATAAGGAGACCGGCAAGACCTTCATGTACATCACCCACAGCCTGGAAGAGGCCATGGTGATGTCGGACCGCATCGGCGTCATGCGCGCCGGCAAACTGGTTCAGATCGGCACCCCGGAAGAGATCTATACCCGGCCGCGCGACAAGTTCGTCTCGGAGTTCATGGGCGAGGTGAACCTACTGAAGGTGAAGCGCAACGGCGCCGACCTGCACTGCCCCTCGCTTGGCGCCACCTTCACCGGTCCGGCATCCAATGGTTTCGATAGCGGATACCTGGTGATCCGGCCGGAGTACCTGCGCTTCCTCAAGCCTGGCGAGAGCGCCGAGAACCAGGTCGATGGTGTCCTCTACAACGAGTACGCCCTGGGCAGCCGCATCCAGTACCAGGTCCGCGTCGGCGAGCAGGTTTTCCTGGTCGAGAAGCTGCGTGAGCAGCGCTACCACGGCAAGCTGGACGACACGGTCACCATCGGCTGGGAGGCACGCGACAGCATGCTGGCGCCGGAATGAGACACGCCACATCGACCCCACAACACCTCCTCCCCCTCCCGCTTCGCGGGCCCCTCTCTCTCCCCGGTGGGGAGAGGGCAACACCTTTTCCTTCGCCCCTTTGGGTAGAGGGTTGCGTAGGCTCAGTGAGGTCGAAGGCCGCGCCTCGGCGAAGCTGGGTGAGGGGGAAGCGGCAAGGACGCAGGCCGTGACCGCCATGAGCGAAGCCGTGGCCGAGACGGTGGCGCGCCCGGCTCGCCGGATGCAGCGGCGGCGGTTTTTCAGTCCGGGCTTGCTGGCCGCGCTGCCGGTCATGATCTTCCTTGCCGTCGGCTTCCTGGCGCCGCTGATTGCCGTGACCGCCTTCAGCTTCGCCGAGCCGCGCAGCTTCACCGTCTTCGGCGCGCCGACGCTGGAGAACTATCGGACCATCTTCAGTCCCGCGAACACGGTCTATCTCTCTTTTGTCTGGTCGCTGGTTTTCGCCGCGCTGGCGGTCGTGCTGCTGGCCCTGCTGTGCTATCCGGTCGCCTATGGGCTGGCCCACATCTTCGGCCGCTGGGCCAACCTCATCACCTTGCTGTTGGTCTTCCCGCTGTTCATCTCCGAGAACATCCGCCTGTTCGGCTGGATGCTGTTCTTCATCAAGAACGGCGTGCTCGACGGCACCTTGAAGAGCCTCTTCGGCCTGGAACTGCAGTCCATACTGTTCACGCCGCCGGTCATCGTCTTCGGCATGGTCTACGTCTACCTGCCCTTCATGCTGTTCCCCATGGTGCTCGGCCTGTCCATGGTGCCACGCGAAGTGGTGGAGGCGGCCGGCGACCTGGGCGCCTCGCGCCTGCAGACCTTCCGCGAGGTCGAACTGCCGCTCGCCATGCCTGGCTTCATCATCGGCGGGCTGCTGACCTTCGTGCTGGGGGTCGGCGCCGTCGCGGAAGCCAAGGTGCTGGGCGGCCAGTCGGTGATCGTCATCACCCACGACATTGAAATCGCCTTCACCTACGCCCAGAACTGGCCGCTCGGGGCTGCGCTCTCGGTGCTGCTGATGGCGGTGGTCGGCACGCTGGTGCTGCTGGTGCTGCGCTACCTCGATCTCGACCGCATCCTGGGGCGGCGCTGATGAGCAGGGCCGCCACATCGCGCATGAAGGGCGGGATCGGGGCCTGGACCCTGCTGGTCATCATCTTTCTCTACCTGCCGGTCGCCTGCGGCGTACTCGCCTCGCTGTCGCAATCGCGCTACTTCGGCTTTCCCATCGCGCGGTGGTCGACGCACTGGTGGGAGCGCACGCTGGACTCGATCGAGATCGGCATCCTGATTCAGACCTCGGTCGCGATCGCGCTCATAGTGACGGCGGTCTCGGTGGTGCTGGGCTTCATGGGGGCGCTCGCCTTCGCCCGCTACGACTGGCGCGGCCGCACGCTGTTCCAGCGCATCGTGCTGCTGCCGATCTTCTTTCCCCAGGCCGTCCTCGGCCTCGCGTTGCTGCTGTGGTTCAACACCCTGGGGCTGCCGCTCTCGTGGAAGACCGCGGTCTTCGCCCACCTGATCTGGATCGTGCCGATCGTCACCCTGATCATCTCGATTCAGGTCTACAGCTTCGATGCAGCGCTCGAGGAGGCGGCGCTCGATCTCGGCGCGACGCGCTGGCAGGTGCTGCGCGAGGTGACCCTGCCCGTGCTCTGGCCCGGCATCTTTTCCGGCGCGCTCTTCGCCTTCCTGCTGTCGTGGGGCAATTTCCCGCTGTCGCTCTACACCACCGGCGCCGATTCGACGGTGCCCGAGTATCTCTACGCCAAGATGGTGGCGGGCTACACGCCGGGGGTTCCGACGCTGGGGGCTCTGACGACCGGCGGCGCCGCCGTCATCCTGATCGTCGGCTATCTGACCCTGGTCTTCATGCGGCGCGCACAAGGGAGGTAGCCGATGTCTGGTGCCGTCGAAATCGAGGAAAGCCTGCGCGGCGCGCGGCTGGCGCTGGAAGAGATCCCGGTGATCGACTTTGCGGCCTTCCTGACCGGCGACCTCGCCGCGAGGCGGGAGGTTGCCGCGAAGATCGGTGCGGCCTGCCGCCATATCGGCTTCTTCTACCTCGCCAACCACGGTGTCTCCGACGCGCTGGTCGCCCGCACCTTTGCCGAGGCCAGGCGGTTCTTCGACCTGCCGATGGACAAGAAGCTGGAGATCGACATCGAGAAGTCGCCCTGCCACCGCGGCTATTTCAAGGTCGGCGGCGAGAACCTCGACCCGGCCAAGCAGAAGGCCGGCGGCGACCTCAAGGAAGGCATCAAGATCGGCCGCGACCTCGCCGCCGACCATGCGCTGGTGGCCGCCCGCACGCCGCTCCACGGTCCCAACCTTTGGCCCCGGGACCTGCCGGGCTGGCAGGGCGCCATGCAGTCCTACTTCGATGCCCTGGTCGGCCTCGGCAAGCAGGTCATGCACGCCTTCGCCCTCTCCCTCGACCTCGAGGAGTGCTACTTCGACCGCCTGCTGACCGATCCCATGGCGACGCTCGGCCCCCTGCACTACCCGCCACAGCGCGGTACCATCACCGAAAAGCAGATCGGCGCCGGCGCCCACACCGATTTCGGCTGCCTGACCATCCTGGCGCAGGACATGAACGGCGGCCTGCAGGTGAAGAACGCCGCCGGCAGCTGGATCGACGCGACTCCGATCCCCGGCACCTTCGTCATCAACATCGGCGACATGATGGCACGATGGACGAACAACCTCTTCGCCTCGACCCAGCACCGGGTGATCAACGCTTCCGGCGCCGAGCGCTATTCCATCCCCTTCTTCTTCGATCCCAACTTCCATGCCGCCGTCACCGCCCTGCCGACCTGTACCGGACCGGACAACCCGCCGGTCTTCCCGCCGACCACCGGTGGCCGGCACCTGCTGGACATGATCGACGCGACCTTCGATTATCACCGGGAAAGGGCCGGGAAGCATTGACCGACAGCTATGATTTCAGCATTGCCGCCGGGCGCGCCGCCCTGCTGGTCGTCGACTTGCAGCGGGGCTTCTGCGATCCTCAGGTGAGCGACGCCCTCGGCTTCGACAGCGGAGCCCACTTCCGGCAGCGGGTCGACAGCCTGGTGCTGCCCAACGCCCGCCGCCTGATCACCGCGGCGCGCGGCGCCGGCGTCGAGGTGATCTACACGGTGATCGAGGCGCTGACGGCGGACGGCCGCGACCGCAGCCTCGACCACAAGCGCTCGGACTTCCTCATTCCCAAGGGCTCGGCCGGTGGCGAAGTCATGCCCGGCATCGCGCCGGAAGGCGACGAGATGGTGGTGCCGAAGACTGCTTCGGGCATCTTCAATGCCACCAACATCGACTACATCCTGCGCAATCTCGGCGTCGAGCGCCTCGTGATTTTCGGGGTCTACAGCCACCAGTGCGTGGAGTCCGCCGTGCGCGACGCCGCCGACCGCGGCTACCTGGTGACCCTGGTGGCCGACGCCTGCGCGGCGAAGACGGCCGAGCAGGAGGCCACCACCGCCGAGGGCATGAAGGCCTACGCCCGCGTCGCCATGACGGAGGATCTGCTGAAGGAGCTGCACATCCGGGGAGTCTCGGCCGCATGAGGCGTCCGCTCGTCGGTGTCACCGCCGACCTCCGCACCTACAACAACTCCCTCATGCATGTTGTCGGCGACAAGTATGCCCGCGCGGTCTGGGAAGCCGCCGGCTGCACGCCGATGATCATCCCGGCGATGGCGGAGAGCCAGGAGGTGATGGACATGCTGGACTCCCTCGACGGCCTGCTGTTCACCGGCAGCCCCTCCAACGTGCACCCGGCACGCTACGGCCGCGACCCGGACGAGAAGGCCGAACCCTACGACGAGGCGCGCGACGCCATGACCTTCCCGCTCATCGACGGGGCGCTGGAAAAGGGCCTGCCGACGCTCTTCATCTGCCGCGGCTTCCAGGAGCTGAACGCCGCCCTCGGCGGCACCCTGCACGCCCGCCTGCACGAGGTCGAGGGCCGGCTCGACCACCGCATGCCGCGGGTCGATGACATGGACCTGCGCTACGGCCTGCGCCATGCGATGAACTTCACGCCCGGCGGCCTCTTCGCGAAGATCGCCGGCGCCACGGAGATCGAGGTGAATTCCCTGCACGGCCAGGGCATCGACGAAGCGGCGCCCGGCATCGAGATCGAGGGCCGCGCCCCCGACGGCACGCCGGAAGCCGTCTCGGTGAAGGGCGCCAAGCGCCTCGCCCTCGGCGTCCAGTGGCACCCGGAGTACAAGCCCCTTCAGAACGACTTCTCCACCCGCCTCTTCCGCGCCTTCTCCGAGGCGGTGCACGGCAAGGTGTAGCGGGCCGACCCAGGCGCGCACACCCTCACAACGCCACCCTCAGCGCGAGGGAGTGGGGATGAGCCTCAGCCGCCTCTGATTACGGCCCAGCCTTGATCACGCCGCAGGCGATACGGTCGCCGGCATCGCCGGCCGGGTCGCTGCGGTAGTCGTCGGCGCCGGCATGGACCACGATGGCGGCGCCGTCATCGTCGAGCAGCTCGTCGGACAGCGTCAGCTGCGCGTTGAAGACCTCGAGCCTCACCTCGCCCGAGGCCGGAACGTAGATGTTGGGCATGTCGCCGGCGTGCATGCCGTCCGGCGCTTCCATGCCGTGCTTGGCATCGGTCGGGTTGAAATGGCCGCCGGCGGAGGTGAACGGCGGCTCGCAGCTGCCGGTCTCATGCACGTGGAAGGCATGGATGCCTTCCGGCAGGTTCTCCAGGTTAATGATGAGCAGCGTCCCGTGCGGCGTTTCCGTCAGCTCCACCGTGCCCACGGAATTGCCCTCGGCATCCTCCATGGCCGCACTCGCGCTGTCCTCCGGGGCGGCGGAGGCCGCAGAGACCAGGGCCAGACAGGCTACAGCCAGGGCCGCGCTCAGCAGGCCGGCCGGAGCCACCTGCCGTGGGAAATCGCGCAGCTCGGCGCGGGTGGAAACCGTTCGAAAAGTTGACATAGTGCCTCCTGGCAGGGGTTATCAGGATGAACGCGGGCAGCGCATGCGGGTTCCGCCGGACCCGTCCTTGTGCCGAAGGCGCTCAGCTGGGGGATCGTTCGACCCGCTGGTCGATGGCACCGAAAATGCTGTGGCCCGCGGCGTCGCGCATCTCGATGCGCACGCGGTCGCCGAACTTGAGGAAGGGCGTCGTGGCGCTCCCATGCAGCAGGGTCTCCACCGTGCGCTGCTCGGCGATGCAGGAGTAGCCGCGCCCGCCCTCGGCGACCGGCTTGCCCGGACCGCCCCCGGCATCGCGGTTGGAAACCGTGCCGGAGCCGATGATGGAGCCGGCGGCGAGGCGCCGGGTTTTCGCGGCGTGCGCAATCAGCGCCGGGAAATCGAAGGTCATGTCCTCGCCCGCGTCCGCCTTGCCGAAGGCCTCGCCGTTCAGCGCCACCAGCATAGGCAGGTGCAGCCGGCCGCCGTCCCAGGCCTTGCCCAGTTCGTCCGGCGTCACCGCCGCCGGCGAGCCGGCCGAGGAAGGTTTCGAGTGGAAGAAGCCGAAGCCCTTGGCAAGCTCGCCCGGGATCAGGTTGCGGAGGCTGACATCGTTCACCAGCATGACGAGGCGGATGGCTGCGGCGGCCTGGGCGCGGGTGGCGCCCATCGGCACGTCGTCGACGATCACGGCGACCTCCGCCTCGAAGTCGATGCCCCAGGCCTCCTCGGCCAGGCGGATAGGCGTGCGCGGCCCGAGGAAGGCGTCGGAGCCGCCCTGGTACATCAGCGGCTCGGTCCAGAAGTTCTCCGGCACCTCGGCGCCGCGCGCCTTGCGCACCAGGGCGACGTGGTTCACGTAGGCCGAGCCGTCGGCCCACTGGTAGGCGCGCGGCAGCGGCGCGTGGCAGTAGTTGGCATCGAAGGCGAAGCTGTCCTCGCGGGCGTGGCGGGCCAGGGCGTCGGCCTCGTGGCGCAGTTCCGCCGCCACGTCGGCCCAGTCGTCCAGCGCGGCCTGAAGGGTCGGCGCGGATTCCGCCATCACCGCCCGCTCCAGGTCCGCCCGCACGACCAGCAGGCGGCCGTCGCGCGAGCCGTCCTTGAGGCTGGCAAGCTTCACGCCGCTACCTCCTCAGGCCTTGCCGTCGAAGTGCTTCTCGATGCCGGCCCAGCAATCCTGATACGCAACATCAAGAGTCTCTAGTTTTGACGCGAATTCCGTTACTTGCTGCGGTAATCTCGTCTCAAACATGAAGGCAAGGGTGCCACTCTGCTTCACCGGCTTCAGGGCTTCGGTCGAGGCCCGGGCGAAGGCATCGGAGTCTGGCCCGTGCGGCAGCATGGCGTTGTGAAGACTCATGCCGCCGGGGACAAAGCCGCCCGGCTTGGCGTCGTAGACACCCTCGATGAGGCCCATGAATTCCGACATCACGTTCACATGGTACCACGGCGGACGGAAGGTGTTTTCGGCCACCATCCAGCGCTGCGGGAAAATCACAAAGTCGACATTGGCGGTGCCCGACACCGCCGTCGGCGCCGTCAGCACGGTGAAGATCGAGGGATCGGGGTGGTCGAAGAGAACCGCGTTCACCGGGCAGAAGCGCCTGAGGTCGTACTTGTAGGGCGCGTAGTTGCCGTGCCAGGCGACCACGTCGAGGGGCGACTGGCCGATCTCGCAGGTGTGAAAGGCACCGCCCCACTTCACGGTGAGGCGGGAGGGTTCCTCGCGGTCCTCGTAGGCGGCGACGGGGCTGAGGAAGTCGCGCGGGTTGGCGAGGCCGTTAGCGCCGATCGGCCCGCGCTCCGGCAGGGTCAGGGGCGCACCGTAATTCTCGCAGACGTAGCCGCGCGACGGCCCGTCCAGGGGCTCGGCGCGGAACTTCACGCCGCGCGGCAGCACGCAGACCTCGCCCGGCGCCACCTCCAGGACCCCGAACTCGGTAGCGAAGCGCAGCGCACCCTGCTGCGGCACCACCAGCAGCTCGCCGTCGGCGTTGTAGAAGTACTCGCGCTGCATGGCCGCGGTGACCAGGTAGACGTGCGCCGCCATGCCGGTCTGGGTCGCCACCTCGCCGGCCGTGGTCATCGTTCGCATGCCCGTCAGGAAGGTAAGATCCTCGTCTCGGGGGATCGGCACGGGTCCCCAGCGCAGCTGGCCCAGCGGCAGGCGGTCCCCCGCCAGGTCGGGCGCCGACCGCCACAGCGGCAGGTCACGGCGGGCAAAGCGCCCCTGGTGCTTCACCGAGGGGCGGATGCGGTAGAGCCAGGCGCGCTGGTTCTGCGCCCGCGGCGCCGTAAAGGGCGCACCGCTCAGCTGCTCGGCATAAAGCCCGTAAGGGCAGCGCTGCGGTGAGTTCTGCCCTTCCGGCAGGGCACCGGGCAGCGCCTCGCTGGCAAACTCGTTGCCGAATCCCGAAAGATAGCTGAGCGACATGACGGACTCCCTCCTCCTGCGGCGGCGCCTGGCGGTTGACGCCCCCACTTGTGATAGTTACGAATGTAACTATCAACAATGTCAGTCGGCTGCCGAAACCTCATGGACCTGCAACTCGAGACTTTCCTGCCCTACCGGCTGAACCGGGCCGCGGCGGCGGCAAGCCAGCAGTTTTCCCGCATCTACCGCGCCGAATTCGGCCTGACGGTTCCGGAATGGCGCGTGCTGGCAACCCTCGGCCAGCTCGGAACCGCCAGCGCCAAGGAGATCGGCCGGGATTCGGCCATGCACAAGACCAAGGTCAGCCGCGCCGTCGCCTCGCTGCAGCGCCGCCGCTGGCTGTCGCGCCAGCAGGACGCGCTCGACCGCCGCATCGAGCATCTCTCCCTCACATCAGCCGGCAGGGCTGCCTTCCGCCGCCTCGCCCCGAAGATGCTGGCCTTCGAGGAGACGCTGCTGGCCCGCCTCGGCCCGCGCGAGCGCGCCGACCTCCTGAAGGGCCTCGCTGTGCTGGAGCAGGCGCTGGGAATTGCGGTGAACCGCGAAGAAGTCGGATAAACCACATCGAGAAGCGCATTGCGCGCCTCACAACCTTCTGGTTAGGCTGCCAATGAGGGGAACACAGAAGGTTTTCGCATGCTTGGCACCCACCCGTTCCGATGGTTGTTCCTTGCAGCGTGCGTCTTTCCGGTCGGCTGTGGTGTTGGGACCGCCGCCGATGAGTCGGCTGAGCAGCTCGAACTACTCGGCGGCATTACTGAGAGGATCATCGACACCGTACTATGCGAGGATGGATCGTATCTCACCTGTCTGAAGATCACCGCGGAGCAGTGCAGGGCCGAGCTGAAGACGGTCGGAGAAGTCTGCCAGGCGCGCATGCTCGGCGACGTGCCGGAGATCTCCGAGCAGAACCTCGAGGCCTTCAGGGAGTTTGGCCAAGAACTTGGCTGGTGCCTGATGGACACGCACCTCGAGACCGGCGACTTCGACAGAGAGACCGCCGGGGCGTGCGTGAACCCGCAGTGAGGCCCCTCAATGTGCGGGGAAGATGGTCTGCTGTCGGAACGTTCCACCGATGTAATCGTTGACGGCAGGGACCATCTACAGGTCAACTGAAGCAACTCACTGGGGAGGGCGGCACTGCGATGAAAATACGGGCCGGTTTCACCCTGGGATACGACTGTCCGCAGCCGACGCCGATGCTGCTGGTCCTCAAGGTCCATCCGTCGCGCCGCGACGACCTGCTGACCGACGAGACCCTGGTCTTCGACCCGCCGCTCGAGGCGGCCGACTACACCGACAGCTTCGGCAACACCTGCACGCGCATCGTCGCGCCGGCCGGCATCACCACCATCTCGACGCGCTTCGAGATCCACGACAGCGGCAAGCCCGACACGGTGGCGCCGGACGCCCCGCAGCACGAAATCATGGATCTGCCGGACGAAGTGCTGCTCTACCTGCTCGGCAGCCGCTACTGCGACACCGAACGCCTCGCCAACGTCGCCGGCTCCCTCTTCAACGATACGCCGCCGGGCTGGCCCCGTGTGCAGGCGATCTGCGACTACGTGCACGAACACATCGTCTTCGACTACATGAAGGCGGATCCGTGGCGGACAGCTTACGGCGGGTATAGCGAAGGAACCGGCGTCTGCCGCGACTTCGCCCACCTCGCCATCACGCTCTGCCGCTGCATGAACATCCCCGCGCGCTACTGCACCGGCTATCTCGGCGACATCGGCCTGCCGCCGGACCCGGGGCCCATGGACTTCAGCGCCTGGTTCGAGGCTTACCTCGGCGGCCGGTGGTACGCCTTCGACGCCCGCCACAACACGCCGCGCGTCGGGCGCACCCTGATGGCACGTGGCCGCGACGCCACCGACGTGGCCCTCGCCACCATCTTCGGCCCGGCCCTCATCGCCGGCTTCGACGTGATCACCGACGAAGTTCCCGAGACGTAAAACGCTATCCGCCAGCAAACAGCCCTGCCTGGCCGCGGCTCTCGGGACAGCTCCCTTATTCCTGCCATCTTGCTGGCGCATAAGGAGCGGCATCGTTTCAGCCATCCCCTGCGGAGAGACAACTTTGCCCGACTCCTTGAATCCGCTTCGACAACTGCCGGGAAAACCCCTGTGGTCCGCCGCGCTGATGTTCTGGCTCACGGTCGGCGCGGCCCAGGCGGAGGACCTGTCCTGGGCCTTTGACGTGGCCCGTGCCCATATCGCCGAGAACTATGCTTGGCCCACGTCCGAATACCACCTGCGCATCAGATACCAGGAAGACGGCATCGTTGCTCTCTACGTCCGTCACAAGGACGACGAAGGCCTTGGCAAGCGGATCAGCCAGGGACCTTGGGTTGCGGGCGGAGGCAAGTCGTTCGAGATCTATCTCGACGAGGAGACCCGCACTGTCGTCAAAGAACTGCATGACCAGTAAGACGCCAGCCACTCCCAGATGTCACCCTCGGGCTTGACCCGAGGGCCCATTGCACCGGTCGCACGAGCCAGTCCGGCATCGACATGGATTGCCGGGACACGCCCGGCAATGACGGTATAGGTGTGTGGTGCACGCGTGCGACTAGCCGCTCAGACCCCCAAGAACCGATCCTGCAGCGCCGCATCCCGCGCCAACTCCGCCGCGCCGCCGTGCCACACCGAGCGACCCTTTTCCAGGATCACGCAGGCGTCGGCCAGGGGCAGCAGGTCCTTCAGGTTCTTGTCGACCAGCAGGATCGCCTGGCCCCGGCCCTTCACGTCGCGGATCGCCGCCCAGATCTCGTGGCGGATGACCGGCGCCAAGCCCTCGGTCGCTTCATCCAGAATCAGCAGGCGCGGATTGGTCATGAGGGCGCGGCCGATGGCCAGCATCTGCTGCTCGCCGCCGGAGAGCGTGCGGGCGACCTGCCCGGCCCTTTCGCCGAGGCGCGGGAACAGCGCGCTGACGGCGGCGAGGTCCCAGCCCTCCCCGCGCGCCGTCGCCACCAGGTTCTCGCGCACCGTGAGATTGGGAAAGCAGCGCCGCCCCTCCGGCACCAGCCCGAGGCCCAGCCGCGCGACGCGGAAGGCCGGCAGGCGCTGGATCTCCCGGCCCTGGAAGCGAATGGTGCCGCGCTTGGCCGGGGTCAGGCCGCAGATCGAGCGGATGGTGGTGGTCTTGCCCATGCCGTTGCGGCCGAGCAGCGCCACCATCTGCCCCTCGCCCACCGCGAGGTCGACGCCGAACAGCGCCTGCGAGGCGCCGTAGAAGGTTTCCAGGCCGGCGACCTCTAGCATGGGGTCTCCACCTGCAGGTCGCCGAGATAGGCCTCGCGCACCTCGGCCGAAGCGCGGATCTCCGCCACGCTGCCACTGGCAATGATCCTGCCGTAGACCAGCACCGAGACGCGGTCGGCCAGCGCGAAGACCGCGTCCATGTCGTGCTCGACCAGCAGCATGCCGGCCTCCACCTTGAGGCTGGCGAGGAAAGTGGTAAGCGCGCGGGTACCTTCCGGGCCGAGGCCCGCCATGGGCTCGTCGAGCAGCAGCAGCCGGGGCCTGAGCGCCAGGGCCAGGGCGACCTCCAGCAGGCGCCGCTCGCCGTGCGAGAGCGCGCTCACCGGGTCGCCGGCGCGCGCGGTCAGGCCGACGCGGTCGAGCACGCCGAGCGCTTCGGTCCTGAGGCCCTCGTCGCGGCGCACCGGCGCCCAGAATCCCCAGGCCCCGCTGGCGCGGGCTTGCACCGCCAGCATGACGTTGCGCAGCACCGAGAATTCCATCGCCAGGGAGGAGACCTGGAAGCTGCGCCCAAGGCCGAGCCTTGCCCGCGCGGCCACCGACCAGCCGGTGACGTCCTGCCCCAGCAGCGTGACCTGGCCGCGGTCCGGCTTCAGGCCGCCGGCGATCTCAGCAATGAGGGTCGACTTGCCGGCGCCGTTGGGGCCGATGAGGGCATGGATCTCGCCCGGAAAAACCGTGAGGTCGACGCCGTCGGTCGCCTTCAGCGCGCCGAAGGCCTTGTGCAACCCTTGCAGTTGGAGGAGCGGCCCCGCCAGGGAATCAGTCATGGCGCGCCTTCCCGGCCAGCAGGCCGACGACGCCGCCGCGGGCGAAGAGCACCACGGCCAGCAGCACGAGACCGAGCACCAGCTGCCAGCGGTCGGTCCAGCCGCCGACGAAGCTTTCCAGCAGGATGAAGAGCGCCGCGCCGGCGACCGGCCCGAAAAGGCGCCCGACACCGCCGAGGATGACGAAGATGATGATCTCGCCGGAGCGCTGCCACGACAGCATGGCCGGACTGACGAAGCCGTTCAGCTCGGCGAAGAGCGCGCCGGCAAGCCCGGTGATCATGGCCGAGAGGGTGAAGGCCGTGAGCTTCACCGGATAGGGCGCGATGCCGAGAGTGGCGAGGCGCTGCGGGTTCATGCGGGCGCAGAGCAGCGCCGCGCCGAAGCGAGACTCCACCAGGCGGTGGCTGAGGAAGAGCGCCGCCAACAGCAGCGCGTAGCAGACCAGGAAGAAGCTCAGCGGATCGCCGCTGTCGATGACCGGCAGGCCGCTGCGCAGGTAGATGGAGAGCCCGTCTTCGCCGCCGTAGGTCGGCAGCGAGATGGCGAAATAGTAGATCATCTGGGCGAAGGCCAGGGTGATCATGATGAAGTAGACGCCGGAGGTGCGCAGCGAGACTGCGCCGATGGCCAGCGCCACCACCGCGGCCAGTGCCATCGCCACCAGCCAGATCACGAGCATCGACTCGCTGCCGCCGATCTCCAGCGGCCAGGCGATGAAGGCCGAGCCCTCGAAGGCGTGCAGCCCGGCGATGCCGGCGACATAGCCGCCGAGGCCGAAGAAGGCGGCATGGCCGAAACTCACCATACCGCCGCTGCCGAGCGCCAGGTTGAGGCCGACCCCGGCCAGGGCCAGGATGGCGACGCGGCTGGCCAGGCCGATGTAGAAGGGCTCGTCGAGCGCCACGGCTGTCAGAGGCGCTACCACCAGCGCCAGCGCCAGCGCGGCGTTGACCAGGGCTTCTCTGCTGCGCTCAGCCATCGACGGGGAACAGCCCCTTGGGCCGCCAGACGAGGACCGCGGCCATCAGCAGGTAGATCGCCATGGCAGCCAGGGAGGAGCCGACCGAGGTCGCCTCCGAGGGCGGCAGAAAGAGCCCGAAGAGCTGCGGCAGGAAGACGCGGCCCAGGGTGTCGGTGACGCCAACCAGGATGGCGCTGACCAGGGCGCCCTTCACCGAGCCGATGCCGCCGATGATGATGACCACGAAGGCGAGGATGAGCACAGGCTCCCCCATGCCCACCTGCACCGACTGCAGCGCCCCGACCATGCCGCCGGCAAGCCCGGCCAGCCCCGCGCCGAGGGCGAAGACAGCCGTGTAGAGCGTGCGGATGTCGACGCCGAGGGCGCCGATCATCTCGCGGTCGGACTCGCCGGCGCGGATCTGCATGCCGAGGCGCGTCTTGGCGATCAGCAGGTAGAGCCCTACTGCCGCCGCGAGGCCGACTCCGATGATCGCCAGGCGGTAGGCGGGATAGCCGCCACCTCCCGGCAGCGGCACGGCCCCGATGAGCCCCGCCGGAATGTCGAGGTAGAGCGGCCGGTCGCCGAACACCCAGCGCACCAGCTCGGAGAAGATGAGGATGAGGGCGAAGGTCGCCAGCACCTGGTCGAGGTGGTCGCGGTCGTAAAGCCGGCGGATGACGACGATCTCGACCACCGCGCCGGCCGCCGCGGCGGCGAGGAAACCGCCGCCGAGCCCGAGCCAGAACGACCCCGTCTCACCCGCGATCCACGCGCAGAAGAAGGCGCCGATCATGTAGAGCGAGCCATGCGCGAGGTTGATCAGGCCCATGACACCGAACACCAACGTCAGGCCGGCGGCCATGAGGAACAGCATGACGCCGAGCTGCACGCCGTTCAGGAGCTGTTCGATGAGGAAGGCCGCGGACATGGGTTCCGGAAACGTGAGAGGCGCTGCGCCTTTACCCCACTGTCATCCTCGCACTTGTTGCGAGGATCCATGGGAGAAGCCGGGCACCCTGCTTTGCCATGGATCCTCGGGTCAAGCCCGAGGATGACGAGTGGCGTGGATGGCCGCGGAAGTGCGTGCCCTGCAGCACGTCTCGAAGCATGAGGTCGATCTTCTCATCCTCCGACCTCATCATGAAGAGGCCGCGACAGCGACCGTCTCGAAGGATGTGCAACCCGCTGGCATTCAGCAGCTACATCTTGCAGTCGGCGATATAGGCGTGGGAGTGCTGCTTCAGGCCGATGCCGACGATTTTGTTGGTCAGCACGTCGCCCTCCTTCACCACCTCGCGGACGTAGATATCCTGGATCGGGTGATGGCTGGCGTCGAACTTGAAGCTGCCGCGCACCGAGGCGAAGTCGGCCGCCTCCAGCGCCTTGCGGAAGGCGTCCTTGTCGGCAATGCCGCCGGTCTGCTTCAAGGCCGCGAGGATGAGGTTCGCGGTGTCGTAGCCCTGGCTTGCGTAGAGCGACGGCAGGCGGCCGTACTCCTGCTGAAAGCCCTCGACAAAAGCCTTGTTGGCGGCGTTGTCGAGGTCCTTCGACCATTGCGAGGTGTTCTTCACGCCGAGCGCCGCGTCACCGACGGCGCCGAGGATGCCTTGGTCGAAGGAGAAGGCCGGGCCGAAGAGCGGCACCGCGATGCCGGCTTGCGCATACTGCTTCACGAAGGCGATGCCCATGCCGCCGGGCAGAAAGAAGAAGATGGAGTCCGGATCGGCTTCGCGGATCTGGGCGATCTCCGCCGCATAGTCGGTCTGGCCGAGCTGCGTGTAGATCTCGCCCGCCACCTCGCCGGTATAGAAGCGCTTGAAGCCGGTCAGCGCGTCCTTACCCGCCGGGTAGTTCGGCGCCAGGATGAAAGGCTTCTTGTAGCCGTTGTCCTGCACGTAGCCGCCCATGGCCTCGTGCAGGTTGTCGTTCTGCCAGGCGACGTTGAAGTAGTTCTCGTGGCAGCCGGATCCTGCGAGCTGCGACGGGCCGGCATTGGGCGAGAGGTAGATCATGCCGTCGCGGACCAGGCGCGGGACGACGGCCATAGCGACGTTGGAGAAGATGATGCCGGTCATGACGTCGACACCGTCGCGCTCGACCATGCGCTCGGCGATCTGCACGCCGCGCTCGGGCTCGAGCCCGTCATCCTCGACCAGGAGCTCGATGCGATCACCGGCCCCGGCCAGCTCGATCGCCAGGAGGAAGCCGTCCCGAACGTCCTCGCCGAGATAGCCGCCGCCGGTCGAAAGCGTGGTCACCATGCCCACCCGAACCGGCTCGGCCACGGCAGTTGCCGCCATGAGCGCCAGCCCGGCGACCCCGCCGACGAGCGCTGCTCCCAGTTTCTTCGCCATCTGTCCTCCCGCGTCCTCGTTATGTGCCATGCGCACCG
>JBHJOA010000026.1:0-52418 GCA_050330205.1 Kiloniellaceae bacterium | reverse complement strand
GGATCCGTCTAATACGCGAAACGACCAAAAGGCCCCAGTGCCAAACACCAAAACCCGTCCAACCAAGCAGCCAGACCCGCCGCCCGCGTATCCCTTCCAATCTAACAATGTCAAACAGCAGAGCGGCAGCTCGGCCGGAGCCGGTTGCTGCCGCGGAGGCGGGTTATAGGGCTGCCCCCGGGGACCTGTCAAACCCTTTGTGAAAGGTTTCTTTCACTCCGGTGGCCGATATTGGACGCCGAGGGTCGAAGAATTGTGTGTTAACTGCCTTTGAGGTTGACAACTCCTTGTTAGGGAAGCCATTTTCAAAAATTGGTTAACGATTTGATGGTATGAAGTTTACCGTCAAGTTGTCCTACCGCCGGGGGCAACCACTCAAACCATCGTGCCACGGAGCTGTTGTTGGTCGTGACGAGTCGCAAAATCGATGTCGAATCGCTGCTGCGATTCGCGAAAAAAGTCAGTTTTCCCGCCATCTTAGCCGTTCCGATGATCGGTGGAGTCGTCGCTGTCACCTGGTCGTCGGCGGAAACCGCTCCCGCCCAGATCGAGCCGGCAACGACGCCCGCCCCGAGCGCCGAATCGGCGCCGGCCGGCGACCCCGTCCACCCGCGGTTCCACGACGGATACCGCAGCGAGGTCGACGGGCAGGGCGACGCGGAAAGCGACACGGTGACCCCGGCGGCGGCACACAGTTCGGCGGCCAGCCGCCCGGGCGGCCTGCAGCAGGCGGCCCTGCCCGCCGATATGCCTTTCGGCGACGACGAGCCGGCGGAAACCGAGGCGCTGGCCGAGGAGGCCGAGCCGGCCACCGTCATTCGCGAGATCACCGTCGCCCCCGGCGATACCCTGATGAAGCTGCTGATCGATGCCGGCGCCGAGCCGACCCAGGCGCATCAGGCCATCGCCGCCATGGAGCCGGTCTACAGCACCCGCCGCCTGATGCCGGGCCAGGAGCTCACCGTCGCCTTCGCCGACACCGGCGAAGAAGTTCCGGGACCCCTGATGTCCATCAACTTCCGGCCGAACCGCGAGCGCGACATCGAGATCAGCCGTTCGACCGCCGACGACGATTTCTTCGCCGAATCGATCGACCGGCCGATGGCCCGCCAACTCGCCTATGCCCGCGGCTCCATCGCTTCCAACCTCTCGGTCGCCGCCACCGAGCGCAACGTACCCCATCCGGTGCTGGCCGAGGCGATCCGCGCCTTCAGCTACGATGTCGACTTCCAGCGTGAAATCCAGAAGGGGGACACCTTCGAGTTCCTCTACGAGATCTTCGTCGACGAGGACGGCGATCTCGTGCGCAGCGGCGAACTGATGTTCGCCGCCATGACCCTCTCCGGCAGCCGCACCGAGCTCTACTACTATGAGCGCGCCGACGGCAACGCCGACTTCTACACGCCCGAAGGCGCCTCGGTGCGCCGCTCGCTGATGCGCACGCCGATCGACGGCGCGCGCCTGTCCTCCGGCTTCGGCATGCGCAAGCATCCGATTCTCGGCTATTCGAAGATGCACAAGGGCACCGACTTCGCCGCCCCCAGCGGCACGCCGATCTATGCCGCCGGCAACGGCGTCGTCGAGGTGGCCGGCCGCAACGGCGGCTACGGCAACTACGTCCGCATCCGCCACGGCTCCACCTACCAGACCGCCTACGCCCACATGAAGGGCTTCGCCAAGGGCATCCGCAAGGGCGCCCGCGTGAAACAGGGCCAGGTCATCGGCTACGTCGGCACCACCGGCCGTTCGACCGGCCCGCACCTGCACTACGAGGTGCACGTCAGCGGTAAGCAGGTCAATCCGCTGAAGGTCACCCTGCCACGCGGCGAGAAGCTGAAGGAGGCGGAACTGGCCGATTTCGCGGAGCATCGCAGCAAGATCGAGCGGCAACTCGCCCTCGCCCAGGGCGGCGTGCTGATGGTCAGGCGTGCCTGCGGTCCGGATGACGGTCCGCTCGAGCAGGGCTCGGCCATGGGCAGTGACGACTGCTGACCCGGCATTCCAGCAACACCCAAGCAACCTCATGACACTCATCGTCGCCGACTACCTGGAAAAGCGCACGCGACGCCGAGACTAGGCGCCCGGCGCCGTCCTCTGTCCTCAGAGGGCGGCGCGGCCGTTCGCCTGTCCAGCCTCTTGCGTGGAGACTTCCAGTCATGTTCGCGACCATCCCGGCGGCGGCTCTCGCCGCCATCGAGGGCCTCGGCCTCGGCGCCGGCCTGATCATCGCCATCGGCGCCCAGAACGCCTTCGTGCTGCGCCAGGGTCTGCGCCGCCAGCACGTCTTCGCCGTCGCCAGCCTCTGCTTCCTGATCGACTGCAGCCTGATTGCGCTCGGCGCCGGCGGCTTCGCCGGGCTGCTGCGCGCAGTTCCCAGCCTTCCCGACATCGCCGCCTGGGGCGGCGCGCTGTTCCTCGCCGGCTACAGCCTGCGTGCCTTCGCCTCGGCCCTGCGCCCGCAGGTGCTGGAAGCCGCGAAGGGAACCGGCGCCGGCACCCTGAAGGCGGCCGTGACCACGGCCCTCGCCCTCAGCCTGCTCAATCCGCACGTCTACCTGGATACCGTGGTGCTGCTCGGCGGTGTCGCCGCGCGCTATCCCGGCGGCGAGCGTCTCGCCTTCGCCCTCGGCGCCATGGTGGCCTCAGGCCTGTGGTTCTACGGTCTCGGCTATGGCGCCCGCAGACTAGCGCCGCTCTTCGCGACGCCACAGGCCTGGCGCCTGCTCGATGTCTTCGTCGCCTGCGTGATGGCGATGCTGGCCGTGAGCCTGGTGATCGGCCAGCTGGGGTCCGACAGCGGCTAGTCGGCGGCGTCGCTGCGCGACGTCACCGGCCAACTCGGGCGCGGAATCGCAAAGACCTCGTCCACCACGCAGTAGTCCATGTAGCCGAGGCGGGCGACCGGCTTCAGCTTGGCCATATCGACCAGACCGTCGGTAAGCACCGACTCGTCGATGTGGATGCCGATCACTTCGCCGAAGACGACCGCGTTGCGGGTGTCCGGCAAATTGCAGGGCAGATCGACGGTCTGCAGGTAGCGGCATTCCATGTGGACCGGCGAAGCCTTCACCCGTGGCGGTTTCACCAGGCTGGAGGGCACCATCTCCAGGCCCGCCACCGCCGCCTCGTCGACGCCCGCCGGGGCCGGCGCGGAGGTCACGTTCATGGCCTCGCGCAGATCCCAGGTGACGAGATTGCAAACAAACTCGCCGGTGCGCTCGACATTGGCCAGGGAATCCTTGGAGCCGTCCGGCGGCCCGTCGGCCTTGCGCCCGCCGGGAGCGAACATCACCACCGGCGGGTCGCCGGCCACCCCGTTGAAGAAACTGTAAGGCGCGAGATTCACCACGCCGGCCTCGTTCAGCGTGGTGATCCAGCCGATCGGGCGCGGCACGACACAGGCCTTGAAGGGATTGTGCGGCAGGCCGTGATCACCGACCCTGGTGTCGTAGAACATACATTCGCTCCCGCTGCCCGGCGCCGGCCGAAGCCGGCGACCGGGTGTCTCTTTCCGCCAGACAGCAAGCAGTCAGGCAGCGGCCACCATCTCGCCGTTGATGGCGAGGCCTTCCGGCCCGGCACTGACGCTCACCCTGTCGCCGTCACCGATCTTGCCCTCGAGGATCAAGCTCGCCAAGGGGTTCTGAAGCTCCCTCTGGATGACGCGCTTCAGCGGCCGCGCGCCGTAGACGGGATCGTAGCCCTTGTCGGCAAGCCAGACCTTCGCCTTTTCGTCGAGCTCGAGAGCGATCTTGCGATCGGCCAGCATGGCATGCAGGCGGTTCAACTGAATCTCCACGATGCCGGTCATCTGCGGGCGCGTCAGCCGGTGGAACAGCAGGATTTCGTCCAGACGGTTGAGGAACTCCGGCCGGAAATGGTGGCGTACCACCTCCATCACCAGGTCGCGCACCGCCGCGCTGTCCTGACCTTCCGGCTGAGCGGCCAGCACCTCCGAACCGAGGTTGGAGGTCAGGATGATCACGGTGTTGCGGAAATCTATGGTGCGGCCCTGGCCGTCGGTAAGGCGGCCGTCGTCGAGCACCTGCAGCAGGATGTTGAAGACGTCGGAATGCGCCTTTTCGATCTCGTCGAAGAGCACGACCTGGTAGGGCCGGCGCCTCACCGCCTCGGTCAGCGCGCCGCCCTCCTCATAGCCGACATATCCCGGCGGCGCGCCGATCATGCGGGCGACCGAGTGCTTCTCCATGTACTCCGACATGTCGAGGCGGACCATCGCCGTGTCGTCGTCGAAGAGGAAGCGCGCCAGCGCCTTGGTCAGCTCGGTCTTGCCGACGCCGGTAGGTCCCAGAAACAGGAACGAGCCGATCGGCCGGTTGGGATCCTGCAAACCGGCGCGCGCACGGCGCACCGCGTTGGAGATCGCCACGATGGCGTCTTCCTGGCCGATCACGCTCTGACGCAGGGAGTCTTCCATGGCGAGGAGCTTCTCGCGCTCCCCCTCCAGCATCTTGTCGACGGGGATCCCAGTCCAGCGCGACACCACGGCGGCGATGTCGTTCTCCGTGACCTCCTCGTTCAGCATGCGGTGTTCCTGCGCCGCCTCGGAGTCCGCCAGCTGCTTCTCGAGGCCGGGAATGACGCCGTACTTCAGCTCGCTGGCGCGATTGAGATCGCCCTCGCGCTGGGCGATCTCCAGTTCGTTGCGCGCCTGGTCGAGCTGCTCCTTGAGCTTCTGGGCGCCGGCCAGCTTGTCCTTCTCAGCCTGCCACTGGGCGGTCAGCTCGGAGGTCTTGGCCTCCAGCTCCTTGATCTCGGCGGTCAGCTTCTCGAGGCGCTCCTTAGAGGCCTTGTCGCTCTCCTTCTGCAGCGCGTTCTCCTCGATCTTCATCTGTACGAGGCGGCGATCCAACTCGTCGATCTCCTCGGGCTTGGAGTCGACCACCATGCGCAGCCGGCTCGCCGATTCGTCGACGAGATCGATCGCCTTGTCCGGCAGGAAACGATCGGAGATGTAGCGGTTGGACAACGTCGCCGCCGCCACGATGGCAGCATCGGTGATGCGCACGCCGTGGTGCAGTTCGTACTTCTCCTTGAGGCCGCGCAGGATGGAGACGGTCTCCTCGACGCTCGGCTCCGGCACGAAGACCGGCTGGAAGCGCCGGGCCAGGGCGGCGTCCTTCTCGATGTACTTGCGGTACTCGTCCAACGTGGTGGCGCCGACGCAGTGGAGATCGCCGCGCGCCAGGGCCGGCTTCAGCATGTTGGAGGCATCCATGGTGCCTTCGGCCTTGCCGGCACCGACCAGTGTGTGCAGCTCGTCGATGAAGACGATGATCTCGCCGCCGGCGTCGGCGATCTCCTGCAGCACGGCCTTCAAGCGCTCCTCGAACTCGCCGCGGAACTTCGCGCCGGCCACCATGGCACCGAGGTCGAGCGACATCAGCCGCTTGTCCTTCAGCGTATCGGGGACGTCGCCGTTGACGATACGCTGCGCGAGCCCCTCGACGATGGCGGTCTTGCCGACGCCGGGCTCGCCGATCAGCACGGGGTTGTTCTTGGTGCGCCGCGACAGCACCTGCACGGTGCGGCGAATCTCCTCGTCACGGCCGATCACCGGGTCGAGCTTGCCCTCGCGCGCCACCTCGGTGAGGTCGCGGGCATACTTGTTCAGCGCCTCATACTGGTCTTCGGCGGTCGCCGAGTCGGCGCGCCGGCCTTTGCGCATGGCGTTGATCGCCTGGTTCAGGGACTGCGGCGTGACCCCCGCGGCCGCGAGCGCCTTGGCGGCGGCGGTACCCGGCAGCATGGCCAGCGCCAGCAGGATGCGCTCGGCCGTCACGTAGGAATCGCCAGCTTCTTCCGACAGCTTCTCCGCCTGGCCGAAGAGATCGTTGGTTTCCTGCGCCAGGTAAAGCTGGCCGGCCCCTGCCCCCTCGACCTTCGGCTGCCGGGCGAGAGCCTCGTCGACGGCCTTCACCGCCGCTTCCGGCTTGCCGCCGGCCTGGCGGATCAGGTTGCGTGCCAGGCCCTCGTCGTCGTCGAGCAGCACCTTCAGCAGGTGCTCCGGGGTAAGGCGCTGATGATGCTTGCGGCTGGCCAGGGTCTGCGCGGCCTGAAGGAACCCGCGCGAGCGTTCGGTATAGCGATTGAGATCCATCTATATCCCCTTTCCCACACCCGGAGAGCGGCGTGCGGGCAAACTGGTTGATGCTACTGCAGCCGGCGCGTCCATCCCAGCGGCACGCGCCCGCCCAACCCGGCCGATCCGGCCCCGCCTGCATTGTGGATATGGGGCTGTTGCACAAAAGCCACAAGGGTTCCGGGGCGCAAATTCGCCGTTCCTGACGCCGCTGGCGGCTGCCTCGGAAACCCTGCGCAGCGCCGGAGAGCGCCCTCTCAGTGTCGCAAATAGACAATGGGTACTACTGTCCTGGGCGATTTGCTAGGGTCCGGAGTTCCTATGCTGCCAGTCGCCGCTATGAACACGGCAGCCCGCAAGGAAGGTGAGAAATCCCAGCCTTCATTGACTCCGGCCCTCCGGGCACGGGGGCACGGAGGCGAAGCGGCACGGGCCAAGGTCCGCGATTCGCATTGTCCGCGAAGACCAGCAACGACCAAGGAGGGGGAGCCCCATGAGCAATCCGGAAGTCACCGACTACGAAGTAGGGCAGGACAATATCCGGCCCTTCGGACTGGACATCCATAACCCGGTCTTCGTCATATCGGGCCTGTCGATCATCGTCTTCGTCCTGCTGACCCTGGCCTTCCAGACCGAGGCGACCGATTTCTTCGGTTGGCTGAGACCCTTCCTCACTTCGCAGTTCGACTGGTTCTTCCTGCTGTCCGCAAATATCTTCGTGCTGTTCGGCTTCTTCCTCGTGGCAACGCCGTTCGGTTCGGTGCGGCTTGGCGGCGCCGACGCAAAGCCGGAGTATTCCTACCTCGGCTGGTTCGCGATGCTCTTTGCCGCCGGAATGGGCATCGGCCTGATGTTCTTCGGCGTGTCCGAACCGCTGTCCCACTATGCTTCGTCCATGGGCGGCACGGCGATGGAAGGCGGCGTGCGCAGCGACTGGGCCCCGCTCGGCGCGGCGGCCGGAGATCCCGATGCCGCGCGCAACCTTGGCATGGCAGCGACCATCTTCCACTGGGGACTGCACCCCTGGGCGATCTACGCCGTGGTGGGCCTTGCCCTGGCGTTCTTCGCGTACAACTACAATCTGCCCCTGACCCTGCGCTCGGCCTTCTATCCGATCTTCGGCGAGGCGGTCTGGGGCTGGGTCGGACACGTCATCGACACCCTCGCCGTCTTCGCGACCCTCTTCGGTCTCGCCACCTCGCTCGGTTTCGGCACCGAGCAGGCGCTGGCCGGCCTCAATTATCTCTTCGGCACGCCGACCGGCAACGGGGCCCGGGTATTCCTGATCTCCGTCATCACCGCGGCGGCGTTGATCTCCGTGCTGCGCGGGCTCGACGGCGGGGTCAAGGTGCTGTCCGAGATCAACATCGCCCTGGCCGCCCTGCTGATGGTCTTCGTCATCTTCGTCGGCCCCACGGCCGCGATCTTCGAGACCGTCGTTTCCGGCGGCATCGCCTACGTGAAGGAGGTGGTGCCGCTGTCCAATCCCTTCGGGCGCGAGGACGACAACTTCCGACAGGGCTGGACCTCCTTCTACTGGGCCTGGTGGATTTCCTGGTCGCCCTTCGTCGGCATGTTCATCGCCCGGGTGTCGCGCGGCCGCACCGTGCGCGAGTTCGTCACCTGCGTGATCTTCGTGCCGACCATCGCCAGCATCCTCTGGATGGGCGCCTTCGGCGGCACCGCAATCGATCAGGTGATCGCCAACCCCGAAGCAGCGGTGCAGTCGGCCTCGCTGGAACTGAAGCTCTTCGAGATGCTCGGCACCCTGCCCCTGGCCTCGATCACGTCGTTCCTCGGCATCGTGCTGGTCATCGTGTTCTTCGTGACCTCGTCGGATTCCGGCTCGCTGGTGATCGACACCATTACAGCCGGTGGCAAGACCGATGCCCCGGTGGGCCAGCGCGTCTTTTGGTGCACCTTCGAGGGATTGGTGGCAGCCGCGCTGCTTCTGGTCGGCGGCGCCGGCGCGCTGACCGCCCTGCAGGCCATGGCCGTCTCCACCGGGTTCCCCTTCACAATCGTGCTATTGCTGATGTGCGTCAGCCTTCTGATCGGGCTGAACCGGGCACGCAAGGATCCCACGCAGCGCGCAAGCAGGGGCGCAGCCGGGTAAGCAATCCCGGAAGGACAGAACTTCGGATGGGCCCCGCCAACCGGCGGGGCCCATTTTTCTGCCTTGAGATATCGCTTCAGCGCACGACGAAGACGGAGATGTCCGTGTGCGAGGCAAGATAGCCGGCATTGGAAGAAAACAGGTGTTCGGCGAAGCCGGGAACGTGTGAGGCCATGACGATGAGGTCGGCGCCGATGTCATGCGCCTCGCGGCCCAGCTTATCATCCAGGTCGACCGCCGGGTCCGGACTGGTGATTGCGTGGGCACCGAAGTCGACGCCAAGCCGGGTGCTCTGGGCCGCCGCATAGTCGGCCAGCTTTGCGGCGAATTCTTCGGGACTATGCGCCACCGAACTGGGGGTGCTCGCGGTCACCGCCACCATCTGGGCCGGCGCCCCATAGTGTTTCGAGAGGTCGGCCGCGGTAGCGAGGGCCTTGTCCAGCTTCTCGGTATGGCGCAGGTCCACAGGGACCATGATCTTCTTGTACATGCGCGCTCCTCCGATTGGGTGTGAAGCACCGCTTCGCGTGCAATGCCGTGAATGGGGGGAAGACGCCCATCCTAATCGGCGAGGCAACCCAACGACATTGAGGCAGGTCAAACCCGGACCGACCCGAACGCTCGTCCACGGTCCTCGCAGCAGAAATTGCCGGAAAAGAGGCCCCTGTGCCGCCGGAGCGACACAGGGGCGGGCGAAGCCCAAGAGTAAGATCAGGAGAGATCAATGCTTACCCTGCCGGCCCTCAGGAAAGCCCGTCGGACACGGCAGCGAAGAGCATGGACGGGAAGGTAATGCGATTCGCTTCTATTTGCAAATGATTATCAATAGCAAGATTCGAGAAATAGGCTCGGCTGGAACGGCCGGCGATCCGGGCTTTCCGAGCGCCGCCGCCGGGAGACGCGGGCCGGTCGCTTGACAGCCCGTCGACCTGCGCGATTAGCTGGCCCGATGTCCGCTGCCGTCCGACAGATCAACCGTTACACCGTGAAGGGCCTCAATGCCGAGACCCTGGAGCGGGTCGTCCTGGCGCCCGGCCAGGGCCTGCCGGACGACCGCCGATTCGCCATCGCCTACGGCCTCGGCACGGGGGCCAGGCGCGGCTTCTTCGACCTGGAGCAGGAGGAGCGGCTGGCTCAGCTGCGCGTCGTCTACGATCCCGACCTTCCGACGCTGACTTTGAGTCGCCAGGGCCGCCAGGTGGTCAGCGCTAACCCCTGCGACCAGACCGGGCGGATGCTGCTCAATCAGTTCTTCGCCGGCTTCCTGGCCGGCTCGCGGCGCGGCACGCCGGCGTTTCAGGAGGTCGACGACGGCGGCCGCGACGACGCCCTGCCGAATCCGGTCTCCCTCCTCAACCTCGCCAGCGTCCGCGACTTCGAGCGGGTCGCGCGCCAACCCGTCGACCCGCGGCGCTTCCGCGCCAACATCGTGTTCGACGGCCTGCCCGCCTGGGCCGAGTTCGGTTGGATCGGCCGGGAGCTGCGCATCGGCGAGGCAACGCTGCGCGTGATCGGCCGCACCGTGCGTTGTGCGGCAACCAACGTCAATCCGGACACCGCCGAACGCGACATGAATATCCCGCTTACCCTGCGAAAGGGCTTCGGGCACCTCGATATGGGTGTCTACGCGGAGGTTCTGGGCGGCGGCGAGGTGAAACCCGGCGACGCCGTCGCGGAAACCTGAGTGGCGGCGGGCGCGGCCCCGGCCTCCTTCTCCGGAGGCCCCGGGCTTCAGCCGACCGCTGGGCCGCTTTCGGTTTCCGGCGTGGGTTCCTGAGTGCGGGGCTGCCCGTCATCGCTGGGGCGCGGCTTGCGCGGACGGCCGCGGCGTGCCCGAGCAGGGCCGGCTTCGCCATCCGGCGTCCCGCCCTGAGCCTCGTTGCCCGCAGGCGCTGCCTCGGCTGGTGCTCTGCCGTCGTCGCGCGGCGCGGAGGATGCAGCAGGGTGCCCGTTGCCCGGTTCGCGTGGCCGTTCCGAGGCAGTCCCCGAGGCACCGTTGACCGGCAGGTCGTCGTCGCCGTCGTAGCCTTCGTCCTGGCTATAGTGCTGCGGCTGGCGGTCCTCCTGGCGGCGACCCGATGGTGTCGGATCGGTGCTGTCGCTCAGAATCCGGAAGTAGTGCTCGGCATGCTGGAAGTAGGCCTCCGCAGCGACCCGGTCCCCTGCGGACGTAGCATCGCGTGCCAGGCTCAGGTACTTCTCGTAGACCTGCCGTGCGTTGCCACGCACCCGACCGTCGGGTCCGTTGCTGTCAAAGGTGTTGGGTCTGGAAGGACCGCCACCATGCTGTTTGCGGTTGGTTCGGCCGCGCGGCCGACGCCCAGTGTTGGAACCTTGTCTCATCATTCGCTTGCTTCAGAATGGATGACTTGCCACTCGCGCCCGGCGGAACCGCACACTTGGCGATTTCGCGAGCTGTGAACCACACACAAGTTAATTTTGGGTGGCGGGTGCGTCTCCCCGAGACGCGGGAGCCTATCGGCTCAGCACCCTCAACGTAGAGGGCTTTGCCGGGCTTTCCAACTCTTTTTTTCACTTATCCACGGCTCTCCTCGGCTCCCAAACCGTGGCTTTCCCGGGCCTTCACGGCCAGGAGGCATCGCTCGACCCCCGAAAGGTCGAGCACACGGCGCAGCGGCTGCAGTCCGCCCGCCGCCAGAAGGCGTTCCACCGCTCCGGCCTGGCCGCGGCCGATCTCCAGGGCGATCAGCCCGCCCGGGCGCAAGGCGGCGGCGGCGGGGGCGATCAAGGCGCGGTAGGCCTCCAGGCCGTCACGGCCGCCGTCGAGCGCCGCCGGCGGGTCGAAGCCGGCGACCTCCGGTTCGAGGCCGGCGATCTCGTCGCTGGCGATGTAGGGCGGATTGCCGATCACGACGTCCCAAAGTCCCTCCGCAAGGTCCAGCCCCTCCGTCCAGGAGTGCACGACGAAACGCGCCCGCGCGGCAAGGCCCAGTCGGGCCGCGTTGTCGCCGGCAACAGCCACGGCCTCGGCACTGACGTCGATGCCGCAGCCGGTCGCCCGGGGAAGCTCGCTCAGCAGGGCCAGCAGGAGGCAGCCACTGCCGGTCCCGAGATCGAGGATGCGCAGTGCAGCTCCATGGTCCCCGGTCTCTGCCAGCACCGCCTCCACGAGGGTCTCGCTGTCCGGGCGCGGATCGAGCGTCGCGGCGCTGAGGGCGAAGGGCAGGCTCCAGAACTCCCGCTCGCCGAGGATCCGTGAAACCGGCTCCCGCGCCGCACGGCGAGCCACGGCGGCCTCGATGCGCGCCGCTTCGTCTCGGGTCAACGCCCTGTCGGGCTGGGTCAGCAGCAACTCCGGTCCGCCGCCCAGCAGCCGGCAGGCCAGCAGGCGGGCATCGCGCCGGGCCGCCTCGACCCCGGCCGCGGCGAGCCTGTCCACAGCCGCGGCGACGGCCTCCGCCAGCGTCACCATCGCCGTTTCAACATCCGGCCGTCACTCCAGCTCAGCCAGCTTCTCGGCCTGGTCGGCGGCGATCAGGGGACCTATCAGTTCGTCCAGCGCCTCGCCGATCATGACACGGTCGAGCTTGTAGAGGGTCAGGTTGATGCGGTGGTCGGTCACACGACCCTGCGGGAAGTTGTAGGTCCGGATGCGCTCGGAGCGGTCGCCGCTGCCGACCTGGCTCTTGCGCGACGCGGCCCGTTCGGCGATCTGCTGCAGGCGCTGCTCCTCGTAGAGGCGCGCGCGCAACACCTTCATCGCCTTGGCGCGGTTCTTGTGCTGCGATTTCTCGTCCTGGCACTGCACCACCACGCCCGTCGGCAGGTGGGTGATACGCACCGCCGAGTCCGTGGTGTTCACATGCTGCCCGCCGGCGCCCTGGGAGCGGTAGGTATCGACGCGCAGGTCCTTCTCCTCGATGTGCACGTCGACCTCCTCGGCCTCCGGCAGGACAGCCACGGTCGCCGCCGAGGTATGGATGCGGCCGCCGGACTCGGTGACCGGGACGCGCTGCACGCGGTGCACGCCGGACTCGAACTTCAGCCGGGCGAAGACACCTGCCCCTGATATCTGGGCGCTCGCTTCCTTGTAGCCGCCGATCTCGGTTTCCGAGGCATCGATGATCTCGAACCGCCAGCCGCGCAGCTCGGCATAGCGCTGGTACATCCGCAGCAGCTCGGCGGCGAACAGCGCCGCTTCGTCGCCGCCGGTGCCGGCGCGCACCTCCAGGATGGCGTTGCGCGCGTCCGCTTCGTCCTTCGGCAGCAGCAGGATCTTCAGGTCGTGCTCCAGTTCCGGCAGGTGTTCCTTCAGCGACCGGAACTCGTCCTCGGCCAGGGCGCGCATCTCGGCATCCGACCCGGAATTCGAGATCAACTCCGCGAGGTCGGCCATTTCGTGCCGGGCGCTGCGCAGCGCCTCGATCCCCCGCACCACCGGGGTCAGGTCCGAGTACTCCTTCAGCATGGCGGTGTGCGCCGACGAGCCGGGCTTGGGATGGCTCGCCACCAGTTCCTGCAGTTCGTCGTAACGGCGCAGCACCCGGCTCAGGCTTTCGTCCAGATTCACGGTCGCTCCCGCTCCCTCTCCACCAAGTCGTCCTCCGGGTCGTCCTCCGGTTCCCCTTCGCCGTCCGTCGCCTCCGCGAGGTCGAACAGCCGGCGGAGCATGTCCTCCAGCTGCGCGGCCAACAGCGGATCTTCGGCGACGCTGCTCCTGAGGGCCTCCGACGGGCGGTGCAGCAGCTTGTTTACGAGCAGCCGGGTCACCGCCTCGGCGTCGCCGCCGCCGGCCGCCAGTACCTCGCGGCGCACCGCCTCGAAGTGCCGCCGCAGGGCGAGCACAGCCGGTGTCGCCGGGCGTTCGGCCTGGGCGCGCAGGAAGGCGGCCAGTTCCTCCTCGACGATGCCCCAGGCCATGGTCCCGGCGGCGGCGCGGCCGCCCGATCCGTGGCTGGCCAAGCGCTCCAGGTCGTCGAGATCGTAGACGAAGGCGTCTTCCAGCTCGCCGCTGCCGGGCTCGATGTCCGGCGGCACCCCGGCGTCGATCAACAGCATCGGGCGCGAACGGCGCCGCTTGAGCGCAGCCGCCACCTGCTGCTTCAGCAGTGTGAACCGACCGCCGCCGGCGTCGGAGAGCAGGATATCGGCATCGGCGAGGTGAAGGTCAAGCTCCTCCCAGGGGGCGAAGTTGCACCCGATCCGTCGCGCCACCGCCTCGGCCCGCCGCGCCGAGGGATGCATCACCAGGCGCTGGGCAAGCCCGGCCGCAGCGAAGTCCTCGCTCAGCATCTCACCCATTTCGCCAAGCCCGAGCCAAAGCAGGTTGCGGTCCTCGAAGCGGCCGAAGAGGTCGCGGGCCACCTGCACAGCCACGGTCGTCATGGAGTTCGCCTGCTGCCCGATCGCGGTTTCGCGGCGCGTCCGCTTGGCGGCGGCGAAGGCGGCCTGGGCGGCAGACGAGAGAAACGGTCCGGCGAGCCCCGCCTCGCGGGCGACGCGGTAGCCCTGCCTCACCTGTCCGAGAATCTGCGGTTCCCCCAGCACCTGGCTTTCCAGCGAGGCCGCCACGGCGAACAGATGGCGCAGTGCGTCCTCTCCCTGGTAGCTGTAGCTCTGGCCGGCCAGTTCCGCAGGCGCGCAGCCGGCCGCCTCGGCGATCAGCTGCAGCAAGCGGGCTGCGGGCCGCTGCCCGGGCCGCATCACCACCAGGAACTCGAGCCGTTCGCAGGTCGCCAGAACCAGCCCCTCTTCGCAATCCAGCGCCTGCAGGGCGGCGATGAGGCGGGCCTGGTCGGGCTCCTCGGCGAAGAGGCGGTCGCGCAGCCCGGCGGCGACGCTACGCGCGCTGACGCCCAGCAAAAGCAGGCGGCTCAGGGGATCGATTGCGGGGGCCGGCGCGCAGAGTGCCATCGCGGCACCGCTAGGCGAGGCGGGAGAGGCGCTCGGTCAGGCGGTCCAGCGAGACCAGTTCCTGCTCTCCCGAATCTAGGTCGCGCAAGGTCGCGCCGTCCGCCGCCAACTCCTCGTCGCCGAACAGCAGGGCGGCCCGGGCGTTCATCTTGTTGGCGCGCTGCAGGCGCTTCTTCAGGTTGCCGGAATAGCCGAGTTCGACCACGAAGCCGGCATGGCGGAGATCCTGGGCCACCTTCAGGGCGGTCGCCTGCGCCGCCTCGCCGACCGGCACCACGGCGATGGGGCGCGGCGCCGGAATATCCTCGGCCAGCAGCATGGCGAGGCGCTCCACGCCCGAGGCCCAGCCGACCCCCGGGGTGGCCGGGCCGCCCATGGTCTCGATCAGGCCGTCGTAGCGGCCGCCCGCCATCACCGCGCCCTGGGCGCCGAGCCGGTCGGTGGTGAACTCGAAGGCGGTGTGGCAATAGTAGTCGAGACCGCGCACCAGCCGCGGGTTCAAGGTGTAGGCAATTCCGAGCTGGTCCAGCCCCTCGCGCACCGCGGCGAAGAAGTCGCGACTCTCGCTGGAGAGATAGTCCTCGAACAGCGGCGCCGCGGCGACGAGCCTGCGGTCCCCGGCATCCTTGGAATCGAGGATGCGCAGCGGATTGCGGGTCAGGCGGTCGCGGCTGTCCTCGGAGAGATCGTCGATCTGCGCGGAGAAGTAGTCGACCAGTGCGGCGCGGTAGGCCGTCCGGCTCTCCGGGTCGCCCAGGGTGTTCAGCTCCAGCGTCACCGCCTCGGCGAGGCCCAGCGCCTCCAGGATGTGGGCCCCGCAGGCGATGACCTCGACGTCGGCCAGGGGCTGCGGGACGCCGATCAGCTCGACGCCGAACTGGTGGAACTGGCGCTGGCGTCCCTTCTGCGGCCGCTCGTGGCGGAACATCGGTCCGGCATAGAAGGCCTTCACCGGCACCTGCTGGGCGAGGCCGCCGGAGATGAACGCGCGCGCCACCCCGGCGGTGTTCTCCGGCCTCAGGGTAATGCTGTCGCCTTCCTCGTCCTTGCCGCTGCCTTTGCCGGCGCCCATGGCGAAGGTGTACATCTCCTTGGTGACGATGTCGGAGGTGTCGCCCAGGGTGCGTTTGAAGACCTCGGTGAATTCGAAGATCGGCGTCGCCATCTCCTGGAAGCCATAGCGCTCGGCCACCGCCCGCGCGGTCTCGATCACCGCGCGGTGGCGGCGCATGGCGTCGGGCAAAAGGTCGTGGGTGCCCCTGACGGGCTGCAGGCTGCTCACGGGATGTGGCTCCGAAAGCGGCTAAGAGGCGGCGGCGGTGATCTTGCCGCCGGTGGTGCCGCTTTCGGCAGCCTCTTCGGCCGCCTTGGCGGCCTCGATCTCGGCCGCCTTGGCCTCGACCAGTTCGACCAGGTGATCGACGATCCTGTCATCCTTCAGGCGGTGGTCGGGCTGGCCGTTGATGTAGACCTGGTGGGTGCCGCGCCCGCCGCCGGTAAAGCCGATGTCTGTCATCAACGCCTCGCCGGGACCGTTCACCACGCAGCCGATCACCGAAACCGTCATCGGCGTGGTGATATGGGCGAGCCGCTGCTCGAGCACCTCGACGGTCCTGATGACCTCGAACTGCTGGCGCGCGCAGGAGGGACAGGAAATCACGTTGACGCCGCGATGGCGCAGGCCGAGCGCCTTCAGGATGTCGAAGCCGACCTTCACTTCCTCCACCGGATCCGCCGAGAGCGACACGCGGATGGTATCGCCGATGCCGGCCCACAGCAGGTTGCCCATGCCGATCGACGACTTGATGGTGCCGCTGCGCAGGCCGCCGGCCTCGGTGATGCCGAGGTGCAGCGGATAGTCGCAGGCATCCGCCAGCGCGGTGTAGGCCGCCACCGCGAGGAAAACGTCCGAAGCCTTGCAAGAGATCTTGAACTCGGTGAAACCCTCGTCCTCCAGGATTCGCGCATGGTTCAGCGCGCTCTCCACCATCGCCTCGGGACAGGGCTCGCCGTAGCGTTCGAGAAGCTCCTTCTCCAGCGAGCCGGCATTGACGCCGATGCGCATGGAGCAGTTGTTGTCGCGCGCGGCCTTCACCACTTCGCGCACGCGGTCGCGCGAGCCGATGTTGCCGGGGTTGATGCGCAGGCAGGCGGCACCCGCCTCCGCCGCCTCGATGCCCCGTCGATAGTGGAAGTGGATGTCGGCAACGATGGGGACGGTGACTTCCGGGATGATCTTCTTCAGTGCCCGGGTCGACTCCTCGTCCGGGCAAGAGATCCGCACGATGTCGGCGCCCGCCACCTCGAGGGCACGCACCTGGTCGATGGTGCCCTGGATGTCGGTGGTGCGCGTATTGGTCATGGACTGGACGGTAATCGGCGCGTCGCCGCCCACCGGCACCTTGCCGACGTGGATCTGGCGCGATCTGCGCCGAAGGATGTCGCGATAGGGGCGAATGCTCATGCCATGCCGTTCCAAATCCGCCGGCCCGCCGCCCCGAATGTGCGTCGACGGGCGGCCGAGGCTCCCCCGTCAGGCTATGTCAGGGACCTGCAGACTGCTTTCAAGCCGCTCCCGCAGGCCGCGAGAGGCGCGCCGGCGGGGATCCGCGCGCAAGATGCGCCGAAATGCCGGAAACTTCAAGGCTAAGGCCGGAAATTGACCTAGGGCTGGCGCCCGGCTCCGGCCCTCAGCGCCTCGGGATCGAGGGGAATGTTGCGGCGAACCGCGCCGACCGGCCCGAGTGCGGGCAGCAGGGCGCCGTCCACGGCGATCTCCAGCCCGCCGGCGTTGCCGGTGAGCAGCGTAAGGTCGGCCTGGTTCGGCACCATGTAGCTGTCGCCGACCCGCAGCACCCGGGTCAACAGCAGGTTGCCCTGACGGTCACGCACCTGCACCCAGGCGTCCTGGTTTGCCTTGAGGACGATGCGGGCATCGGTGTTCTCGTCGCCGTAGACCGTCGGCTGGTGATTCTGCAGGAAGGCCGTCGCCGGCGCACCGCTGTCCGGTGCCGCCGGAATGGCGTAGGGCTCGCCGCGCGCGGCAGGCTCCGTGACCGGCGGCGTGGCTGCCGGAAGGTCAGCGGCAGGCGCCGGAAGCGCAGGAGGCTGGCTTGCCGAGGTTTGGGAGGCGGGCGCCTCGGCGACGGGAGCCGGTGCGGCCGGAGTCTCTACAGCCGGAGGTGTGGTTTCCGCCTGCCGGTCGGAAGGAGTCGCCGCCGGAGGCTGCGTCGGGACTTGCCCCGTTTGGCTCTCTCCGGCCTGGCTCTGGGGGACGGAAGCAGCGGCTGCCGGAGGCGCCTCGGGCAAGGCCGGGGCCGCCGCAGCCGGCGGCTCGGCCGCCGGTGCGGCCATAGGCGGAGGCATCGAAGCGGCAGGTGCCGAAGCGGGCTGCTGCGGCGCGGGCTCCGCCGGTTCGGCCGTCGGTACCGCCGCGACAGGGGCCGGATCGGCGCTCTCGGCCGGTGCCGGATCGCCCCCTACCAGGTCCTGCAACTGCTCGGGCACCGGCGCGACGAGGTCGCCCAGGCTCTGGCCCTGATTGGAGAGGTAGAACCAGACGCCGTAAGCCCCGGCAAACAGCAGCGCCGCGACCAGAAACACGGCGCCGCCCGGCATTTTGCCCTCAGGCGCCGGCGTCGGGAAATGCAGCTTGGTCTGGCTGTCGAGGCCCTCGACCTCGTTCTTGAAGCGCTCGACCAGCTGGTTGCCGTCCAGCCCCAGGTAGTCGGCGTAGGTCCGCACGAATCCCATGGCGTAGGTCGGGCCGGGCAGGTTCTCGTACTGGCCGCGCTCGATGGCGTCGAGATAGGAATAGCGGATGCACAGCACCTCGGCGATCGACCGCAAGTCCTGCCCGATCTGCTGGCGCGCGCGGATCAGCGTGTCGGCGACGCTTTCGCCGGTCATTTCCTGCGCGATGGGACTCTCGGCAGCGCTCTCGGGATGGACCAGCCTCGGCTCGCCGAGCTTGGGCTCCTGGCGCTTGTGTTCGCTCTTCTTCAAGGGGTGTGCCACGGGATCTCGCAAATTCCGGACTGGGGACTACGCCTGCACGCGATGTGAACCAATCATGAGATCAAGGCCGTTTCGCGATCCGGCGCGCTGGATTCCGCGCGTCGAGCCTTTGCTGCGTCTGGCCGTCATCGTCGCCGGCGCCGCATGCCGGAACATTTAACAATTTTCTCTCTGCCGCAGCAACGCGTTAGATCGGCACGTCGTGATCCGACGCAAATGACCTTAACTGTTCGCGAATACTGTGATCCGGCAAAGTTAATAATTGATTGATGAAGGCCTGCAGCGGCGCCACCGCGAGCCCGCGGACCATGGTTTTCACCTGGTCGACGGCCTGTGGCGCCATGGAGAGGCGCCGGACGCCGCAGCCGATGAGCGCCATGGCCTCCAGCGGATGGCCGGCCATCTCGCCACAGGCGGTCAACGGCACCCCATGTTCCGCCGCCTGGCGGGCGATCTGGTGGATGAATGTGAGCACCGCCGGCGACAGCACGTCGTAGCGCCGGGCCAGCCGCGGGTTGCCGCGGTCCGCCGCGAAGAGGAACTGCACCATATCGTTGGTGCCCAGCGAGACGAAATCGCAGCGCGGCAGCAACTGCGGCAGTTGCAGCGCCAGGGCCGGCACCTCCAGCATGGCGCCGACCTTGATCTCCGACGGCAGGCGGTCGCCGAACGCCTTCTCCCGCTCGATTTCCCGCTGCAGCAGGGCGCGGGCGGCCTCGAACTCGGCCACGTCGCTCACCATCGGAAACATGACCGAGAGGCTGCGCCCGGACGCCGCGTGCAGCAGGGCCCGCAGCTGGCGCCGGAGCAACGCCGGCCGGTCGAGGCCGATGCGGATCGCCCGCCAGCCCATGGCCGGGTTGTCCTCGCCGCTGCCGCGCCAGTAGGGCAGCACCTTGTCGCCGCCGACGTCGAGGGTCCGGAACACCACCGGCTTGCCGGCCGCCGAGTCGAGGATGCGGGCGTAGATCTCGGTCTGGGTGGGCACGTCAGGAAAAGAATCCCGGATCATGAAGGGCACTTCCGTGCGGTACAGCCCGATGCCCTCGGCCCCGCCCTCCTGGAGGTGCGGCAGATCGATCATCAACCCGGCATTGATCATCAGGGCAATCGCCTCGCCGTCCCTGCTGACGGACGGCAGGTCGCGCACCGCGCGGTAGGCTTCGCGCTGCCGCTCCTTGGCGGCCATGCTCTCGGCGAAGCCGGCCAGAACCTCCTCGCTCGGCCGCAGCAGGACCTGCCCGGTCTCGCCGTCGACGATCACCCGGTCGCCCTCCCGCACTTCGGTGCCGATGCCGTCGCAGCGCCCGACCATCGGAATCTGCAGGGCGCGGGCGACGATGGCGACATGCGAGGTCGGCGCGCCGTGCTCCAGCACCACGGCGCGCAGGCGGGACTGGTCGTAGTCGAGCAGTTCGGCCGGTCCGAGGTCGGCGGCCACCAGCACCATGTCGTCCGGGAGATTCTCCTCGCGCTTGCCCTCCAGGCCCAGCAGGTGATGCAGGAGTCGGTTGCCGAGGTCGTCGAGGTCGGCCAGGCGGGCGCGCAGGTAGGGATCCTTGATGGACAACATCCGCGCCCGGGTTTCGTTCTGGATCTTCTGCGCCGCCGCCTCGGCCGTCAGGCCGCTGCGCACGGCGTCGTGCATGCGCCGGAGCCAACCGCGGTCGTCGGCGAACATGCGGTAGGTTTCCAGAACCTCGCGGTGCTCGCCGTCACGGGCCACCTCGCTGCGCGCCAGCATGACGTCGAGGGCCTCCCGCATCTCGCCGAGCGCGCCGTCGAGACGCCTCAGTTCGGCTTCGGGGTCCTCCGCCACCACCTGGGTGATGACGATGCCGCGGTGGTGCGGCACCGCGGTCCCGATGGCCAGGCCCTCGTTCAGGACCATGCCGCTGAGGCGCGTCGGCAAGCTGCCACCGGCCGAATCCGGCGTGTCGGCCGTGGCGTCGAGCAGGCGGTCGCCGGTCAGCATCTCCGCCAGCACCATGGCTACGGTCTCCAGGACCTCGACTTCTTCTTCGGTGTAGTTGCGCTGGGTGCGGTTCTGCACCACCAGCACGCCGAGCACGCTGCCGCCGCGCATGATCGGCACGCCCATCAGCGACTGGTAGACCTCCTCGCCGGTCTCCGGGAAGTAGGCGAAGTTGGGATGGCTCTGGGCGTCGGCCAGGGCGACCGGCCGGGCCTGCGCGGCGATCAGGCCGACAAGGCCCTGGTTGATGCGCATGCGGGTCTTGTGAACCGCCTCCGGTTTCAGACCCTTGGTGGCGAAAAGCTCCAGCAGATCGCGGCCGCGCAGGAGATAGATCGAACAGACCTCGGCGACGATGTCCTGGGCGATCAGCTCGACCACCTTGTCGAGCCGCGTCTGGCTGGAGCCGCTGCCCTTCATCAGGTCGCGCAGCAGGCGCAGCAGGCGGCGTGATCCCGCCCAGCCGTGATCCAGGCCCGGCGGGGCGGTCACGTCACCTTCCCCCGGCCGATTCTCCGCGGTGTCGCCCCGGCGGCGCCGGAGCGGTTAAGCCGCATCCAGGCCGTAAGCTGTGTGGAGACCGCGCAGGGCAAGCTCGGTGTACTCCTCGGCGATCAGGACGGAAACCTTGATCTCGGAGGTCGAGATCACCTGGATGTTGATGCCCCGCTCGGCCAGAGCGGTGAACATCTGCTGGGCAACGCCGGCGTGGCTTCGCATGCCGACGCCAATCACCGAGACCTTGACCACGTTGGGGTCGGAGAGCAGGTCGTGGAAGCCGAGTTCCTGCTGGCGGCTGCGCAGCACCGACACGGCACGCTCCAGTTCCGCCTTGCCGACGGTGAAGGTCAGGTCGGTGCGCTCGGTCTCGGCGGAGACGTTCTGCACGATCATGTCCACGTTGATCGCCGCCTCGGCCAGGGGGCCGAAGATCTTGGCGGCGACACCCGGCTGGTCGGGCACGCGCAGCAGTGTGATCTTGGCTTCGTCGCGGCTGTAGGCAATGCCACTGACCAGGGCTTGTTCCACGATCTCATCCTCGTCGACGACTAGGGTTCCGGGCGATTCCTCGAAGCTGGAAAGCACCTGGATGCGCACATGGTGCTTCATGGCCATTTCGACCGAGCGGGTCTGCAGGACCTTGGCCCCCTGGGAGGCCATCTCCAGCATCTCCTCGTAGGTGATTCTATCCAGCTTGCGGGCCTTGGCAACGATCCGCGGGTCGGTGGTGTAGACGCCGTCCACGTCGGTGTAGATGTCACAGCGCTCGGCCTGCAGGGCGGCCGCCAGCGCCACGGCGGAGGTGTCCGAGCCGCCGCGGCCCAGGGTGGTGATGCGGCCCTGGGGATCGATTCCCTGGAAGCCGGCGATCACGGCCACCTGACCCTCGCCGAAGCGGCGCACCATCTCCTGCACCTCGATCTCCTCGATGCGGGCGGAACCGTGGGCGTCGTCAGTGCGGATCGGGATCTGCCAGCCCATCCAGGAGCGCGCCGGCACCCCCAGCGACTGCAGAACGATGGCCATCAGGCCGGAGGTGACCTGCTCGCCCGAAGACACCACGACATCGTATTCGCGCAGATCGGCAAGGCCCGCGGCATCCCCCACCAGCTTGACCATGGAGTTGGTCACGCCGGCCATGGCCGATACCACCACGGCGACGTCGTGGCCGCGCTCCACCTCCGCCTTCACCCGCGTGGCGGCGCGGCGTATGCGCCCCAGGTCGGCAACCGAAGTGCCCCCGAATTTCATCACGATACGGGCCATCGACGTCGTCAGCCTTGTTGCGATTTCGTTCCTGCAGCGGCGCGGGTCGCCGGGCCGCCCCGCCGGGGCCACAGGCGGCCTGGGTGGTTGCCCGGAAAGCGGCGGCTATCCATACTCTTAGCCTTGCCGCAGTGCAAGGGTCCGGGGCACGGAGTCGCGGGCCGAGACAACGAGATGGGACAACATGATCGAGGCCCGCGGACGACAGACAGGCAAGGCGGCATCGCCAGCGGCGGCCCGCGTCGACGCCCCCAGCGTCGATTCGGAGGAGATCGCCAAGTTCGCCGCCATGGCGGAAGCCTGGTGGGACCCCAACGGCAAGTTCCGCCCGCTGCATCGCTTCAACCCGGTGCGCCTCGGCTTCATCCGCGACCGGCTCTGCGCGCGCTTCGGCCGCGACCCCCGGAGCGACAGGCCTCTGAAGGGGTTGAAGCTGCTCGACGTCGGCTGCGGCGGGGGCCTGCTGTCGGAACCCCTGGCGCGGCTGGGTGCCGAGGTGACCGGCCTCGATGCCGCCGAACAGAACGTCAAGGTCGCCGCCCTGCACGCCGAGGAGTCGGGCCTCGAGATCGACTACCGTTACGGCAGCGTCGAGGCGCTGGCGGAGGCGCCGGCCCGGTTCGACGCCGTCCTCAACATGGAGGTGGTGGAGCACGTCGCCGACGTCGGCTCCTTCCTCGCCGCTTCGGCCGCCCTGGTGCGGCCCGGCGGACTGATGATCCTGGCGACTCTCAACCGCACCCCCAAGGCCTTCCTCATGGCCATCGTCGGTGCCGAGTACCTGCTGCGCTGGCTGCCGCGCGGCACCCACGACTGGCGCCGCTTCGTCAGGCCCTCGGAACTGGCGGCGCCGCTGCGCCGGGCCGGGCTCGAGATCGCGGAGATCACCGGTGTCGCCTACAATCCGCTGACCGACGCCTGGCGCCTGGCGCCGCGCGATCTCGACGTCAACTATATGATGGTGGCGGAACGAAGAGAGGACGCGCCGGAGCGCAGCTGAGGCTCAGGAGTTCTCGCGCGGCAACCAGGGAACGCGCGCGACCTCGATCCCTTCGTCCTTCAGGGCGTTGGACTCGGCCTCCGAGGTTTCCCCGTAGATGCCGCGTGCATCGGCCTCGCCATAGTGAATCCGGCGCGCTTCCTCGGCGAAGCGATCGCCGACGTAGTCGCAGTTCTTTTCCACATGGTCGCGAAGGTCACGCAACAGCCGGCGCAGTTCGCCGGCCTTCTCGCTGTCGGGGTGGCTGGCGGCCTGGCCGTCCGGACGCTCGGTCCCGGCCGCGCGGCCCTTGCCGCCGGCGAGGTTCGGCGCCATCAGCGCCTTGGTCACCTTCCTGCTGCCGCAGACCGGGCAAAGCACCTTGCCGCCCGCCGCCTGCTCGGCGAAGCTGGCGCTGTCCGGAAACCACGCCTCGAAGACATGGTCCTTACGGCATTTGAGATCGAAGACGATCATCGCGGTTCAAGTTGCTCCGATAACTCCCGCCAAAGCTTTTCGGAAGTAAAGCTTCAGCGATGGCCCCTGGAAAACAAATAGGGTGAAACCGGCCGATAGTCAAAGCGATGCGCGGGGTTCCGGCCCGATGGCGCCGTCGGCCTGGGTGGCGCGTTTCGCCCCGCTGGTACCGGACGGCGCCCCGGTGCTCGACCTCGCCTGCGGCGCCGGGCGCCACGCGCGGCTGTTCCTGGCGCGCGGGCATCCGGTGCTGGCGGTCGACCGCGACCTCTCGCGGCTCGGCGAGCTGGCCGGTGCGCCGGGCCTCGAAGCGCTCGCCTGCGATCTCGAGGGCGGCAGCCGGCCGGCCTTCTTCGACCGCCGTTTCGGCGGCATCGTCGTCACCAACTACCTCTACCGCCCGCTCTTCGCGCCGATCGCCGCCGCCCTCGCCCCCGGCGGCGTGCTGATCTACGAGACTTTCGCCAGGGGCAACGAGCGCTTCGGCAAGCCTAGCAATCCTGACTTCCTGCTCGATTCCGGCGAACTGCTGGCGGCATTCATGGGCCGCCTCAAGATCGTCGCCTACGAAGACCTGGTGGTCGACTCGCCGCGCCAGGCGGCGGTGCAACGGCTCTGCGCGATGGCGCCGCAAGCGGCCTGAAGATCAGGGCGCCGGGTTCAGCAAGGCATCCAGCTCTTGGGCGGATTCCAGAGCGTAGAGGTCGTCGCAACCGCCGATATGGCGGCCGTCGATGAAGATCTGCGGCACCGAGGTGCGGCCGCCGCTGCGCTCGACCATCTCTGCCCGGCGAGAGGGGTTCGCCATGACGTCGATCTCGGTGAAAGCCACGCCCTTCTGTTCGAGCAGTTTCTTCGCCCGATAGCTGAACCCGCAGAGCATGCTTGAATAAACTTCGACATTCGCCATGGTCAAACGGCCATCTCCCGACCCGCACTTCGTCCAGGCGCACTATTTGGGGCGGCGGTGCCGCAATGTCCAGTCCCGCCACCGGCGCCGCATCGGGCCTCAGTCCTTGACGGCACGGGCCAGCACCAGCACGTCGACCGCCGCCGCGCCAGCCCTGAGGGCGGTGCGGGCGCAGGCAGCGACCGTGGCGCCGGTGGTCATGACATCGTCGACCAGCAGCAGCCGGCGTCCGGCGAGGTCCGCGGCGCGACGCGGGTTGACGGCGAAGGCGCCCGCGACGTTGCGGCGGCGCTCAGCGCGGCTGAGACGGCCCTGAGACGGGGTCGCCCGGCGCCGCAGCAGGAGATCGGGAACGAAGGGAACGCCGGCGCGGCGGGCCAGGGGCCCTGCCAGCAGGGCCGCCTGGTTATAACGGCGGGCGAGAAGGCGCCGCCAATGCAACGGCACCGGTGCGACCACCTGAGCCTGCGCCAGGAGGTCGGCGCCGCTGCGCGCCATCCAGGCGGCAAAGGGTGGCGCCGCCTCGGTGCGGTCACCGTGCTTGAAGCCGAGCAGCAGCGGACGGCTGGCGTCGTCGTAGCGCATCACCGCCCGCGCGCGCTCGAAGGGCGGCGGGTCGGCGAGGCAGGCGCCGCAGTCGAGCCCATCTCCGACGGATTCCGTCACGAGATCGTCGGAACCGAAGGCGAAGGGCAGGCCGCAACGCCGGCACAACGGATCGCCGACGAAGGTAACCGCGGTCCAGCAGGCCGCGCAGAGCGTGCCTTGCTCCTCCACGAGGTCGCCACAGCCAAGGCAGCGCGGCGGCAACACCAGATCGAGCATCCGGTGGAGGGGGCGCAATGCGCGCAGGCGGGCGACGGCGGTCTCGGCGGTCAGCGGCATGATCCGCGATCCTCGCCGGACGCGCGGCGACGGTCAATCGGCACGGCCTTTTCGGGAACGGCCTGCCGCGCCATAGTGGCGGCGATGATCGAGACTCCGGAAATTTTCGACCGGTGCGCCCTGCGGCGCCACCGCGACCGCGCCACCGCCGGGATCGCCGCCCACGACTTCCTGTTCCGCGAGGTGACCGAGCGCCTGCTCGATCGCCTGGCGGACATCCGCCGCCGCTTTCCCCTGGCCCTCGACCTCGGCTGCCGGCACGGCGTCGCGGCGGAACTGCTGGCGGGGGCCCTGGCGCAGCGGGCCGGCATCGAGACCCTGGTGCAGGCCGACCTCTCGCCGGCCATGGCGCGCCGCGCCGCCGAGCGGAGCGATCCGACGCTGCCCGCAGCCACTCTGGTCGCGGACGAGGAGGCGCTGCCCTTCGCCGAAGCCTCTCTCGACCTCGTCGTCTCGGCCCTCGGCCTGCATTGGGTGAACGACCTGCCCGGCTGCCTGCTGCAGCTCGCCCGGGCGCTAAAGCCCGACGGGCTTTTCCTCGCCGCCATGGTCGGCGGCGACAGCCTGCGGGAACTGCGCGAATCGCTGATGCTGGCGGAGATGGAGGTCGAGGGCGGCGTCAGCCCGCGGGTCTCCCCCTTCGCCGATCTGCGCGACATGGGCGCCCTGCTGCAGCGCGCCGGCTTCGCGCTGCCGGTGGCCGACGTCGACAGCATCACGGTGACCTACCCCTCGGCGCTGGCGCTGATGCACGACCTTCGGGGCATGGGCGAGACCGGCTGCGACCGCAATCGCCGGCATGCCGTGACGCGCCGCGCCACCCTGCTGCGCGCCGCGGCGATCTACCAGGAGCAGTTCGCGGACCGGGAAGGCCGCATTCCCGCCAGCTTCGAGATCCTCTACCTGACCGGCTGGGCTCCGCATGCCTCGCAGCCACAGCCTCTCAGACCCGGCAGCGCCGCCACCCGCCTCGCGGAAGCCCTCGGCGGCAGCGAACGGTCGGCGGGCGAGAAGGCCGGCAAGCCGAATCGCTAAGGCCGGTCGCTAGGCCGGTCGATCTGGCCGGCCCGGCGCTGCAACGCACGCACATGACCCTCTTCGGTGGCGGCTTCGCGGAAATAGTTGAGGATGAAGACCCTGACACCGGCCGTCAGACCGGACTGATGGCGGCCACGGTCGATCTCGGTGCAGACGTCGTGGATACTGCGGCCCAGGCGCATGCAGATTTCGTTGAGCGCATCCCACATCTCCGGCTCCAGCCGGATACTCGTCCGCCGGTCGGCCAGCGTGATGTTGCGGCTAATGAGCGTGGACACGGCGCCAAAGTATAGTCATGTAATTAAATATCGACGCACTCCAATGCTGCCATTCTACAGGGCGGCAACCAACAGTAGCAAGTGCTCTGGACCGCTTCCCGGGAATGGCGCGGCCGCCGGTGCGACCGGGATTTGCGCCGCCGGGCGGGAAATCCGCACCTAGAGGAGATCGCGCAACAGGGCGATCAGCGGCACGTCGGCCGGCGGCATCGCATAGTCGGAGAGGCGCGCCGGCATAACCCAGGCGAGACGCTGGCCCTCGCGCCCCTGCGGCCGGCCCTGCCAGGTGCGGCAGGCGTACAGCGGCATCAGCAGGTGAAAGTCCTCGTAGGCGTGGGAGGCGAAGGCGATCGGCGCCAGGCAGCTCTGCCGGGTATCGATGCCGAGTTCCTCGTGCAGCTCGCGCACCAGCGCCGCCTCCGGCGTCTCGCCCGACTTCACCTTGCCGCCGGGGAACTCCCAGAGGCCTGCCATGGCCCGGCCCTCGGGGCGTTCGGCGAGCAGCACGCGGCCGTCGACGTCGATCAGCGCCGCTGCCGCCACGAGAACGATCTCGCGTCCGGCCCCGGTTCTCGCATCCTCGCGCCAGCAGCCGGTTTCGGCCTCGTCCGCGGGCGTGGCCAAATCGCTAGCTCCGGTAGTCGGCATTGATCGAGATGTAGCCGTGGGTGAGATCGCAGGTCCACACTGTGGCGCGGCCACGGCCGATACCGAGGTCGACATCGATGACGATCTCGCTGCCCTTCATGTGCTCGGCCACGGGAGTTTCGTCGTAGCCCGGCACCACCTCGCCGCGCTCGGCGACGCGCACCCCGCCGATGGCGATCGACAGGCGGTCGCGGTCGGCGCGCTCGCCCGACTTGCCGACGGCCATGACGATACGGCCCCAGTTGGCGTCCTCGCCGGCGATGGCGGTCTTCACCAGCGGCGAGTTGGCGATCGCCAGGCCGATGCGCCGCGCGCCGCCACGCGAAGCGGCGCCGCCGACGTTGATAGTAATGAACTTACTGGCGCCCTCGCCGTCGCGCACCACCTGCTGGGCGAGATCGCGCAGCAGGTCTTGCAGCGCCGCGCGGAAATCGGCCAGGCGCGGATCGCGCGGATCGCTGACGCGCGGATGCCGGGCCTTTCCCGTCGCCCCGAGCAGCAGCGTGTCGCTGGTCGAGGTGTCGCCGTCGACGGTGATGCAGTTGAAGGTGTTGTCGGCCGCCTGGCGCAGCAGCGCCTGCAGCACCTCGGCCGGCAGGCGGGCGTCGGTGAAGGCGAAGGAAAGCATGGTCGCCATGTCCGGGGCGATCATGCCGGAGCCCTTGGCGATGCCGGCGATGGTGACCGGCTTGCCGCCGATCGCGGTGCGGCGGACGGCGCCCTTGGGGAAGGTGTCGGTGGTCATGATGGCCGCCGCAGCGTCTTTCCAGCCTTCGGCCTTCAAGCGTCCCGGCAGGCTTTTCAAAGACTTCAGGATGCGGTCGGTCGGCAACGCCTGGCCGATCACCCCGGTGGAAGCGGCCAGCACGTCCTGCGGCCGGCAGCCGACCCCGGCAGCCACGGCATCGACCACCCGACGCACCGAGGTTTCGCCGGACTTGCCGGTAAAGGCATTGGCGTTTCCGGAGTTCACGACGATGGCGCGGGCGCGGCCGTGCGGCAGCTGCGCGCGGCACCACTCGACCGGCGCGGAGGCGGTCTTGGAGCGCGTCAGCACGCCGGCGATGGTGCTGCCCGGATCGAGCACCATGAGGCAGAGATCCGGCCGTGACCGGTACTTGATGCCGCAGGCAGCGGTCGCAAAGGCGAGGCCGTCGATCGCCGGCAAGACGGGAAAACGCTTCGGCGCCAAGGGAGAACGCGTCACAGCCACAGCAAGAGCCCCCGAGAAATCAAGATTCAGGTGTTCGGAATGCCTGCAATCCGGCGCCGGCTCAATTGCTGCCCGTGGCCGGCTCCTCGGACGACTCGCCGGCCGCCGGCTGGTCGGGCGCAGCTTCTTCAGGCTGCTGCCGGCCGAGCAGGATGTCGATCTCCGCGCCTTCGCGCAGATCTGCGTAGATCTCCTCGACCGCATCCTGCGAAAGCTGATCGCGCAGCTGCGCCTCCATCTCTTCCTTTGCCGGCGGCTCGGACATGATGCTGTCCTCGACCAAGATGACGTGATAGCCGAACTGCGTCTTCACCGGCGCCTGAGAGTAGGATCCGACCTCCATGGCGAAGGCGGCATCGGAGAACTCAGGCACCATTTCGCCGGCCTGGAACGGCGGCAGTGCACCGCCGTTGGCGCCACTGGGCCCGGTGGACCGCTCCTTGGCGAGCTCGGCGAAATCGGCGCCGCCATCGAGGGCGGCGATGACGTCCTGCGCCTCCTCTTCGGTTTCCAGGAGGATGTGACGCGCCTGCAACTGCCGTTGCGGCGGATTGTCCTCGACGAAAGCCTGATAGGCCTCGTCGAGCTTCTCGTCCGTCACCCGATCCTCGACGGCGCGCTGCAGGTAGGTCTGACCGATGATAAGGTCCTCGATCTTCGAGAGCCGTTGCTGAACCTCGGCATCCGCCGCCAGCCCGGCGGCGCGGCCGGCCTCGGACGACAGTGCGTTGTTGACCAGCTGATCGAGGATCTGCGGCATCAGCATCTGAACCTGGGCCTGCAGCTGCGGCGGCAGTTGCTGGATGAAGGCGACAAGGTCGGACTGGTTGATTTCCTTGCCGTTGACCGTGGCCACGACGACATCTTCTGCGGTGGCGTCCTGGGCCAGGGCCGGGGCGAAGGCCGGCGCACCCGCCATGGCCGCGGCCAGCAGGATGGCGGCAATGGACTTCTTGATCATAGGTATCTCTCCTTGCGGGGCACAGTGTCCCTTGCGGGGGTCATTCTGCGCCGGAAACGGGAACGGCTCCGCGTCACGAAGGGGCGCCTGCGGAACCGAAAGCGATAAGGTCGGCGGCGGACGGCCGGCAAAGCAAGCAGGTCCGGCGTCTCACTGCGCCGTCCTCTCGATGCCGGCATCCTCCGGGAACATCTCCAGTGCAGCCTGGTGGCGCAGGCCGAGCAGCAGCCGGTCGACGGCCGCCTTGGTGGCTTCCTCGCGCAGCTTGTCCTGCATGTCGAGGAAAGAGGGAATGTCGTCGGCTCGACGGTCGACCAGCAGGATGACGTGCCAGCCGAATTCCGTTTGCACCGGCTTTCGGGTGTACTCGCCGGGCTCCAGGGCGAGGGCCGCCGCCGCGAAGGCCGGCGCCATCCGGCTCGGCAGGAAATAGCCCAGGTCGCCGCCGCGCTCCGCCGAAGGCCCCTGGGAGAGCTCGCCGGCCAGGGAGATGAAAACCTCCCCCCGGTCGAGCCGCTCGATCGCCGCTTCGGCCTCTTCCGCGCTGCCCAGCAGAATATGCCGGGCCCGGATCTCACGGTCGCCGCGCCGCGCCGCCACCAGGGCGTCGTAGCGCTCACGCAGCGCCGCGGTGGTTACGGTCTCGGCGAGATGCCGCTCCAGCAGCGCGCTCGACAGGATGCGGTCCTCGAAGGCGACGACGCGCTGGCGCACCCTGGGGTCGTCGTCGAGACCCTCGGCGCGGGCCGCGTCGGCCAGCAGGCGGAGGTCGACGAGGCGGTCGAGCAGCGCCGGGAACACCGACTCGATCTGTTCGCGGTAGCGTTCCGGCAGGTCATCGGCCGAGGCGACCACCTCCGCCCAGCGGATTTGATGCCCATTCACCCGCGCCACCACCGGGTTCTCCACGGTCATCTGCTCGAAGGCTTCTTTCAGGCGCGCAACCTCCGGCCCGCCGGCCTGGCCGGCAGCCGGCGGCTCCGGCAGCGGTAGGGCATCCGCGGCGTCGGGCGCGATATTCTGCGCCTGCACGGGCACGGCGAAGCATAGCATGAAGCCGGCCAGCAGCGGCCCGAAGCACCGGCGGCACACCGCCCGAGCCAGCCGTTCCGGCCGCCGCGGGGCGCCCCCGGTCCCGTTGTGTTCTCTCGCCGCCATGGCTACGCATCATGCACGGCAGGGGACATATCACAAGGGGCCAAACTGGGGGTAACCCTGGCGAAATCATTGCCCCGGAGGCCCCTGTGCGCGGCTGGCAGCATCGTTGACAGCCCGAAGCCGGGGCCCTATGTGTCACTCCACGTAAAAAGACGCTCCGGCGGCCACTCTATAAAACTCGAGGATCTCGCATGTTCGGCGTGCTCGCCAAGCGGCTGTTTGGGTCTGCCAATGAACGCTTCCTGAAGGGCCTGAACCCGGCCGTCGCGGCGATCAACGCACTGGAGCCGCAGCTCCAGGAGTTGAGCGACGAGGCGCTGCGCGCCCGCACCGCCGAGCTGCGCGGCCGCCTGGCCCAGGGCGCCAGCCTGGACGACATCCTGCCGGAGGCCTTCGCCACGGTGCGCGAGGCCGCCCAGCGCACCCTCGGCCAGCGCCACTACGACGTGCAGCTGGTCGGCGGCATGGTCCTTCACCAGGGCAGGATCGCCGAGATGAAGACCGGCGAAGGCAAGACCCTGGTCGCCACCCTCGCCGTCTATCTGAACGCCCTGTCGGGCAAGGGCGTCCACGTGGTCACCGTCAACGACTACCTGGCCCGCCGCGACGCCGCCTGGATGGGCGAAATTTACCGCTTCCTCGGCCTGACGGTCGGCTGCATCGTGCACGGGCTCAGCGAGGAGGAGCGCCGCGCCGCCTACGCCGCCGACGTGACCTACGGCACCAACAACGAATTCGGCTTCGACTACCTGCGCGACAACATGAAGTTCCGCCTGGAGGACATGGTCCAGCGGGAATTCAACTTCGCCATCGTCGACGAGGTCGACTCGATCCTGATCGACGAGGCGCGCACGCCGCTGATCATCTCCGGCCCGGCCGAAGACTCCTCGGCCTCCTATATCGCGGTGAACAAGCTGATGCCGAAGCTCACCGAGGAGGACTACGAGAAGGACGAGAAGGCGCGCTCGGTCACCTTCACCGAGACCGGCGCAAACCACATGGAAGAGATCCTGCGCGAGGCGGGGCTGATCGAGGAGGGCGGCCTGTTCGACATCGAGAACGTCAGCCTGCTGCACCACGCCAACCAGGCGCTGCGCGCGCACAAGCTGTTCAGCCGCGACACCGACTATATCGTCAAGGACGACAAGGTCGTCATCATCGACGAGTTCACCGGGCGCATGATGGAAGGGCGACGCTACTCAGAGGGCCTGCACCAGGCGCTGGAGGCCAAGGAAGGCGTCACCATCCAGCAGGAGAACCAGACGCTCGCCTCGATCACCTTCCAGAACTACTTCCGGCTCTATCCGAAACTGGCCGGCATGACCGGCACGGCGATGACCGAAGCGGGCGAGTTCATGGAGACCTATGGGCTCGAGGTCATCGAGATTCCCACCAACGTGCCTGCGATCCGCAAGGACTGGGACGACGAGGTCTACCGCACCGCCAAGGAAAAGTACCAGGCCGTCCTGGAGCAGGTCCGCGACTGCCAGCAGCGCGGCCAGCCGATCCTCGTCGGCACGGTGTCGATCGAGAAGTCGGAGATGCTGTCCGACGCACTGAAGCAGCAGGGCATCCCGCACCAGGTGCTGAACGCCCGCTTCCACGAGCAGGAGGCCTTCATCATCGCCCAGGCCGGACGCCCGGGCGCGGTGACCATCGCCACCAACATGGCCGGCCGCGGAACCGACATCCAGCTAGGCGGCAATCTCGAGATGCGGATCGGCCAGGAGGCCGAGTCCATCGAGGACGACGAGGCTCGCGCCAGGAAGGTCGCCGAGATCGAGGCGGAGATCGCCGAGGCCCGGCAGAAGGCGCTGGAGGCCGGCGGGCTCTTCGTCATCGGCTCGGAGCGCCATGAAAGCCGGCGCATCGACAACCAGCTGCGCGGCCGCTCCGGCCGCCAGGGCGACCCCGGCGCCTCCAAGTTCTTCCTCTCGCTGGAAGACGATCTGATGCGCATCTTCGGCTCCGCGCGCATGGACTCCATGCTGCAGAAGCTGGGACTGCAGGAAGGCGAGGCGATCGTCCACCCCTGGGTCAACAAGGCCCTGGAGAAAGCCCAGCAGAAGGTCGAGGCGCGCCACTTCGAAGGCCGCAAGTACCTGCTCAAGTACGACGACGTGATGAACGATCAGCGCAAGGTCGTCTTCGAGCAGCGCAAGGACCTGATGCGCGCCGAAGACGTGCAGGAGACCGTCATCGAGATGCGCGCCGACGCCATCGATGCGCTGGTTGCCCGCTTCATCCCGGCCAACGCCTATTCCGAGCAGTGGCAGGTGGACTCACTGCACGAAGAGGTGCTGCGCCTGTTCAACCTCGACCTGCCGGTGGCGGACTGGGCCAAGGAAGAGGGAATCGCCGATCAGGAGATCAAGGAGCGCATCGCCAGCGCGGTGAACCAGCGCATGGCGGCCAAGACCGCCAACTTCGGGCCGGAGATCATGCGCGGCCTGGAAAAGCAGGTGCTGCTGCTGGTGCTCGACCGTCAGTGGAAGGACCACCTGCTGTCGCTGGACCACCTGCGCCAGGGCGTGCAGCTGCGCGCATACGGACAGCGCGATCCCCTGATCGAGTACAAGCGCGAAGCCTTCGATCTGTTCGAGAGCATGCTGGCGCAGGTCCGCGAGGAGACCGTCAGCCTGTTGAGCCGCATCGAATTGCGCCCTCATCAGGAGGTCAACGTGCCGCGCCCGCAGCAGGAGATGCACGAGGGCCGGCAGGACGTCGCCCTGGCGGGCGCAGGTGAGACACCGCCTCCGGAAGGTGAAGCCCGTCAACAGGCGGTGCGCCAGCCGGTGACCAACCGCGCCGCCGTCGCCGAGATCGACCCCCGGGATCCCTCCACCTGGGGCAAGGTATCGCGCAACGCCGCCTGCCCCTGCGGCTCCGGCAAGAAGTACAAGCACTGCCACGGCAAGCTGAGCTGACGGCGGCCGCACGGGCGGGAAGCGTCGATGACGGCACTCGACCTTGACAGATTGCGGGCGGATACGCCGGGCATCGCCAACCGCATTCATCTGAACAACGCCGGCGCCGGCCTGATGCCGCGCCCGGTCGTCGACGCCCTGCACGCGCACATCGATCTCGAGGCCGCCATCGGCGGCTACGAGGCGGCCGAGCGGAAGAGCGTCGAGTGCGAAGCGGTCTACGTCTCGGTCGCACGCCTGCTCGGCGCCGAGCCGCGGGAAATCGCCCTGCTGGAGAACGCCACCCTGGCCTGGGACATGGCCTTCTATGGGCTGCGCTTCCGACCGGGCGACCGCATCCTCACCGGACGGGCGGAGTACGGCGCCAACTTCGTCGCCTACCTGCAGGTCGCCAAGCGCAGCGGCGCGGTGGTCGAGGTCGTGCCCGACAACGCCTTCGGCGAAACCGATCCGGAAGCACTGGCAGCGATGCTCGACGAGCGGGTGAAGCTGATCTCGCTCACCTGGATCCCCACCAACGGCGGGCTGGTGAATCCGGCCGCCGAGATCGGCGCCATCGCGCGCCGGCATGGCATTCCCTTCCTGCTGGACGCCTGCCAGGCCGCCGGTCAACTGCCCATCGACGTCGCGGCGCTCGGCTGCGACATGCTGTCCGCCACCGGCCGCAAGTTCCTGCGCGGGCCGCGCGGCACCGGTTTCCTCTATGTGCGGCAAGGCTTTCTCGAGCAGATCGAGCCGCCGATGATCGATCACGCGGCGGCCCCCTGGATCGCCCCCGATGCCTACCGCCTGCGTGACGATGCGCGGCGCTTCGAGACCTGGGAGAACGCCTATGCCCTGCGGCTGGGGCTCGGCGGCGCCGTCGACTACACACTCGACATCGGCCTGGAAGCGATCCGCGACCGCAGCTTCGGCCTCGCACGCCGCCTGCGCGACGCCCTGCGCGGCCTGCGCGGCGTCACGCTGCACGATCTCGGGCGCACGCCCGGCGCCATCGTCACCTTCACCCTCGACGGCGCGGACAGCCGGGATGTGAAGCAGCTCCTGGCCGCGCGGCGGATCAACGTGAGTGTCTCCGACCCCGACAACACGCTATTGGATGCCCGCGCCCGCGATCTGCCGCCCCTCGTTCGCGCCTCGCCGCACTACTACAACAGCGAGGCCGAGGTCGATGCCCTTGCCGAGGCTGTCGCGGAGATCGCGCGGCGGGCCTGACGGCCGGTCCTTTCCTTACTCGCTCGCCTCTATTCGCCTGCACGAGCCAGGTTGAGGTAACCATCGCGTGACTGCGGCAGCTTGCGGTCGAGGATGCGCGAGGCGATGACCGTGCGCAGGATCTGCGCGGTGCCGCCGCCGATGGTGAACATGCGGGCGTCGCGCACCATGCGCTCAAGCGGATTGTTGCGCGAATAGCCGGCGGCACCGAAGACCTGCAGGGCGTCGTTGGTCACCTTGATCGCCATCTCCGACGCGAAGACCTTGGCCTGGGCCGCTTCCAGCACGTCGGGGAAGCCTTCTCCGCAGTCGGCCGCCTTGTGGATCAGGGCGCGGGCGGCGGCGAGCTGGGTCGCCATGTCCGCCAGCATCCACTGCAGGCCCTGGAACTCGCAGATCGGCCGGCCGAACTGCTCGCGGCGGGTGCTGTAGGCCAGGGCCTGTTCATAGGCGCCCTGGGCGATGCCGAGCGCCACGGTAGCTGCCCCGACGCGCTGGGCGTTGTAGGCCGACATCAGGGCCCCGAAGCCGCGCCGCAGGCCCTGCGGCGGCAGCAGCAGCATGTCCGCCGGGATTTCCAGGTTTTCGAAGAGAATCTCAGTCTCTGGGATGCCGCGCAGCCCCATGGTCGGCTCGCGCCGGCCGATGCTGAGGCCCTTCGGCGTGCCGGCCTCCGGGTCGCGGACCGCGATGAAGCCGCCGATGCCCTGCTCGACGCCGTTCTCGAAGACCCGCGCAAAGATGAGGTGAAGCTGCGAGACGCCGCCGCCGGTGATCCAGTGCTTGCCGCCGTTGAGGACGTAGCGGTCGCCCTGTCTTTCGGCGCGCGTCGTCATCTCGGTGGCGGCGCTGCCGGCGCCCGGCTCGGTGATGCAGATGGCCGGCTTGTCGCCGGAAAGCACCTGCCGCGCCGCCAGTTGTTTCTGCGCCTCGCTGCCGTAGGCCATGATGGCGCTGACCGCGCCCATGTTGGCCTCCACGGCGATGCGCCCGGTGACGCCGCAAACCCGCGCCATCTCTTCGATAACCAGGCAGACCTCGAGGAAGCCTAGGCAGGGGCCGCCGTAGTCCTTCGGGACCGTCATGCCGAAGAAGCCGGCCTCGCGCAGCGCCCGGCAATTGTCCCAGGGGTAGGCTTCCTGGCGGTCGATCTCGGCCGCGCGCGGGGCGATCACCGCCTCGGCCAGTTCGCGCGCCTTCGCTCGGATGGCTTCCTGCTCTGCCGTCAGTCGCGTCATGGCAGCGGCATCCTCCCTGCTGTTTCAGGGAGTATCCGGGCCGGGAGTGGAAACGGTCAAGGTGGCGTGGCGCGCCGCAGGGGCTCAGCCGAGGCCCTTCTGGCCCATGTCGAGGAACTTCTGGCGCCGCGCCTGCTTCAATTGCGGGCCGCTGTCCCGCAGCAGTTCGCGCAGTCCGGACTCCAGCCTGTCGCCGACGGCGGCGATGGTCATCTTGCCGCCGCGGTGGGCACCGCCCAGCGGCTCCGGGATGATGTCGTCGACGACGCCGAGGCGCAGCAGGTCCTGGGCCGTCAGGCGCAGTGCCTCGGCGGCCTCCTGCGCCTGCTCGCCGGAGCGCCAGAGGATCGAGGCGCAGCCTTCCGGCGAGATTACCGAGTAGATCGAGTGCTCCAGCATATAGACCCGGTTGGCCGCGGCCAGGGCGATGGCACCGCCGGAGCCACCCTCGCCGATGATCACCGAGAGCAGCGGCACCTCGACGTCGAGACAGACCTCGATGGAACGGGCAATGGCCTCGGCCTGGCCGCGTTCCTCGGCGCCGATGCCCGGATAGGCGCCGGCGGTGTCCACCAGGGTGATGACGGGCAGGCCGAAACGCTCGGCCATGCGCATCAGGCGCTGCGCCTTGCGGTAGCCCTCCGGCCGGGCCATGCCGAAGTTGTGGGCGACCCGGGTGGTGATGTCGGCGCCCTTTTCGTGGCCGAGCACCATCACCGAGTAGCCGCGGAAGCGCCCGAGGCCGCCGACGATGGCCTTGTCCTCGGCGAACAGGCGGTCGCCGGAGAGCGGCGTGAAGTCCTCGATCAGGGCCTGGATGTAGTGCTGGAAGTGGGGCCGGTCGGGGTGGCGCGCCACCTGGGTTTTCTGCCAGGCCGACAGCTTGCCGTAGGTCTGGCGCAGCAGCCGCTCGACCTTGCCCTGCAGCTTTTCGACCTCGTCGGCGATGTTGATCTCGCCGTCGTCGGAGAGATGCCGCAATTCTTCGATCTTGCCTTCGAGTTCGGCGATCGGCTTTTCGAAGTCGAGGAAATTGTGCATGGCAGCCTATCTAACACAGACTTTCGACCGGGGCACGCCCAAGGTTAACCATTGGAGCCGGCCTCCCCTGGGGCTTCGGCGCCTCCAAATGCCGCAAACAGGCGCCGGAATCAAGGGGGCGGCGCCCGCCGGACGCAGGCACCGCCCCTCATTCCGCGCTTTTCCGGCCGGCGTCAGCCCTTGGCGATCTGGCGCGCCTTCTTGACCATGACCTCGGCCTGCTTGATGGAGGCGATGTCGATCAGGCGGCCGTCGAGCGCCACCGCGCCCTTGCCCTCCTTCTGGGCCTGACGCATGGCCTTGAGGATGCGCTGGGCCTTGTCGACCTCGGCCTTGGAGGGGCTGTTTTCCTCGTTGGCCAGCGCGATCTGGCTGGGGTGGATGGCCCACTTGCCCTCGCAGCCGAGCACCGCGGCACGCCGCGCCTGGGCCCTGAAGCCCTCGGCATCGGAGAAGTCGCCGAAAGGACCGTCGATCGGCCTGAGGCCGGCGGCACGGGCCGCCACCACCATGCGGGCGATGGCATAGTGCCACATGTCGCCCCAGTGGTAGTCGCGCTCGCCCTTGGCATCCGGGTCGGTCAGCACGCCGTAAAGCTCGTTGGGGCCGCCGATCACCGTGGTGCGGGCCTTGGTCGAGGCGGCGTAGTCGGCGACGCCGAAATGCAGGCTTTCGTTGCGCGGCGAGGCCTTGGCGATCTCGTCGACGTTGGCCATGCCGAGCGCGGTCTCGATGATCATCTCGAAACCGATGCGCTTCTTGCGGCCGACCGCGTCCTCGGCCTGGGTCACCAGCATGTCGACGGCATAGATGTCGGCCGCGGTGCCGGCCTTCGGAATCATGATGAGGTCGAGCCGCTCGCCGCCCTGCTCGACGATGTCGATGACGTCGCGATACATGTAGTGGGTATCGAGGCCGTTGATGCGCACCGACATGGTCTTGTTGCCCCAGTCGATCTCGTTCAGTGCCTTGATGATGTTCTTGCGCGCCTGCGCCTTGTCATCGGGCGCCACCGCGTCCTCGAGATCGAGAAACACGACATCCGCCGCCGATTCCGCGGCTTTCTTGAAGAGCTTGGGATTGCTGCCGGGCACAGCCAGCTCACTGCGGTTGAGGCGCGCCGGTGCCGGCTCGACGATGGTAAAGCTCATGAATCTCCCCCTGCTTGATCAGAGAATGCGATGGGTGAACGCCGGCCTGCCCGGGGCGGAACCGCCCTGCCGTTTCAGCAGCGGAAACTGGTCATACCAATTGGTATTGTCAACTGGAAGATCGCCGCGGACCGTCATTCGGCCCGGCGGCGGGCGGCGCGGGCCCCGGCAAGGGGGTGATGGTCCTGGACCAGCGACTTCAATCGCTCACCGAGAACATGGGTGTAGATCTGGGTGGTCGAGATATCGGCGTGGCCCAGCATCTTCTGCAGGGAACGCAGGTCTGCGCCGTGGTCCAGCAGGTGGCTGGCGAAGGCATGGCGCAGCACGTGGGGCGACACCCTGGCGGCGTCGAGGCCCGCCGCGCGGGCCAGGTCTTTCAGCATCTGTGCCACGCGGTGGCGGGTGATGTGGCCGCCGGCGGCACGCGAGGGGAACAGCCAGGGCGACGCGACTTTCACCGCCTTGGCGCCCTTGCCTCGCGTCGGCAGGAAGTGGCCGCGCACCTCCAAATAGGCCGCCAGGCTGCGGCGCGCCGCCGGGCTCAGCGGCACCATGCGCTCCTTGCCGCCCTTGCCGTGCACGATCAGCAGGCGCTGGTCGCGCTGCGCGGCGGCAAGGCGCAGGCCGACCAGTTCCGAGACGCGCAGCCCGCTGGCATAGAGCAGTTCGACCAGCGCGGCCAGGCGCAGGGCCTCCGGGCCCGTGCCGGCATGAGCCTGGTCCAGCAGGAGACCCACTTCCGCCTCGCTGAGGATCTTCGGCAGCGGGCGCCCCTGGCGCGGGCTGTCGACCCCGGCGCTGGGGTCGTCGCCGCGCAGGCCTTCGGACAGCAGGAAGCGGTAGAACTGGCGCAGTGCCGAGAGCCGGCGGGCCGCGGTCCGCGGTGCCATGCCGGCGCGGGCAAGGTGACCGAGGAAGCCGCGGATGTCCTCGACCCCCGCTGCCTCCGGGCTGAGGCCGCGTTGGCAGAGAAAGCCGGCATAGGCTTCCAGGTCGCGGCGGTAGGCCTCTAGCGTATTGGCGGCGGCGCCGCGTTCGGCCGCCAGCATCTCCAGGAAAGGTTCGATCTGGGGACTGCGCGGCCCGGCGGGCATCTGCGGGCGCTTCAGAGGCCGGCGGCCAGGGCCGCCTCGATCGCCAGCGCGCGGGCGTCGGTGCCGAGACCGACGGCATTGAGGGCAGAGACCGCATATCCCAGCGCCAGGGGATGGCTGTCGTGCGGCGTTGCCGACCCCAGCGACGCCAGGGTCAGCAGCACCGTCTCCCCGCGCCGCTGTGCGGCAGCGGCATCGCCCAGCGCCAGAAGCCGCGGCAACCGCTCCAGGGGCTGCGCGCCGCCGGTTTCGGCGGCATCCAACAGGGCGAAATCCTCCGCCTGGCCGAGGGCACGCGACAGCACGAAGTACAGCAGCGCCCGCTCCGTCGCCTGGGGGTTTTCCAAGATATCCGCGTCGGCCGCCAGCGGTTCGGGCCCACCGGCCAGCCGCATCAGCGGGCGCAGCCGGACATAGGCCTCCTGCGATTCAGGGTCGCGCTGGCCGTCGCTGCGCAGCACCGAAAGCCAGGCACCGGCGCGCTCGTACTGGCCGGCGCGATAGAGGGTGCGTGCCGCCAGCGGCGCGAACCAGGCCAGTTCCGGCGTCGGCGGCAGTTCGCCCATCAGCGGCAACGCCGCCCGGGCCATGGCGGTGGCCCTGCCGTCCCGCTCGGCCGAGAGGAACGCTGCGCGCAGGATCTCCGCCCTTGTGGCCGCGAGGCCCTCGCGATTGGCGGCGCGGTAAAGCAGGGCGCGCGCCCGCACTCCGCCGGCCGGTTCCGCTTCGCCCAGGGCATCGGCGAGGTCGGCTTCGGTGAACTCGAAGGCGCCATAGGCACCCGCCAGACGTTCGCCCGGCAGGGCACCGAGTTCCACCAGGCGCTCGACCGCCGCGGCCTGCGCCACGTGATCGCCGCCGCCGAGCCCGGCGATGCCGTGCAGCAACGGTGGCGGCGCGGTCTCGACCGCGCCTGCCGGCAGGCCGCCGCCGGCCTTGCGCAGCATGGCAAGCGTCAGGGGCGAGAGATCGTCGCCGCCGAGCCCGTCCGCGGTGCCGCCGATGAAGAGGTTTGCCGCGGCGAAGAAGGCGGCTTCGCCGTCCGGGGCCTGCTCGCGCAGCAGGTCGAGGCCGAGCAGCGCCTGGTCGGTTTGCCCGGAGGAAAACTGGCAATAGACCTGCACCTTGGTCCAGTAGAGCTCCTGGGGAAAGCGGGCCAGCCCGTCACCGACCTGGCCGCAGGCCTCGTCGTCGCGCCCGGCCAGCAGCAGGCCGTCGACCCGCAATCGCGCCAGCCAGGGGTCTTCGGCCCGCTGCGGCACCAGTGCGAGCAGACGGTTGAGACCGGCCAGTTCGCCGAGGTCGTAGAGGCGCTCGGCGCGACGACGCAGAAAATCCGCGCTGTCCGCGTCGGCGAGCGCATCGGCGACGGTCGGCGCGGCCCCCGTGCTTCGGCCGGGGGCAATGGCGCTGGTCAGCAGCAGGCGAGCAGCCAGCCTTCTGAGGGTCGGCGAGACGACGTCGACAGGCAGGTCGTCCAGCAACCGCTCGACAGTCGCGCGCCGGCTGCCGGCCCAGGCCTCGGCGCCGAGCCCTCCGTTCGCCACGTCGAGAATGCCCAGGGAATCCAGCGGCAGTTCGCCCAGGCGATCAATCTCGATGTCGCTGAACTCGGCAGCCTCCGGCGGCGATGCGCCGGCAGCCGGCGATTCACCGCCGACGGTCGGCGGAAAGAGGGAAATCGGCGCAGCCGCCTCTCCGGCATCCTGTGCGACGGCGTGCGGGATCGCCGCCAGGAGGACCAATCCGGCCGCAGCGATCAGCCGGCACCACGGCGGACGAGGGGCGTCAGCGGGGGAAACGTTCATCGGGCAGCATCTTTTCCACCGGTGCAGAGGGTGGCGGGATGTCCCAGGTCAGCAGGAAGAATCCGCCGGAAACGATCAAGCCGGCGAGAACGATGAGGGCAACGAGCGTGGTCTTTTTCATCAAATCAATCGCCTGCGGCCGAAAACTGCGTGAACTGAGGCTCCAGCACTGCCATGCTCGGCCGTCCCGAAGGCGGCATGCGGCCTGGCAACCCTGTCTGCTTGTGCCGTCAAAGTGGATTTATGGTAAAGTCCGAATCAGGCGTGAATACGGCAGTTTACCTAGCGTCCTTCAACGTTGCAATGATCAGCAGGCAAGCCCCGAGTGGTTGAGACGAGCGAACAGCCGCCGGCGGCGGAGGAAGCGCCCCCGGCCGTCCCCCGAACCGTTGTCCTGGTCGGGCTCATGGGGGCGGGCAAGTCCTGCATCGGCCGCCTGCTGGCCGGCGCGCTCGACCTGCCCTTCGTCGATGCCGACAAGGAGATCGAGGCCGCTGCCGGCTGCTCCATCGACGACATCTTCGCCGCCCACGGCGAGGCCGCCTTCCGCGAAGGCGAGCGCCGGGTGATCGCGCGCCTGCTGAGCCAGCCGAAGCTGGTGCTGGCGACCGGCGGCGGCGCTTTCATGGATGCCGAGACCCGCAAGCTGATCCGCGAGCGCGGCATCTCGGTGTGGTTGCGCGCCGACCTGGATCTGCTGCTGCGCCGCACCGCCCGCCGCAACAACCGGCCGCTGCTGAAACGCGGCGACCCGCGCGCGATCCTGGAGCACCTGATCGAGGAACGCTATCCGGTCTACGCCGAGGCCGATGTGGTGGTCGATTCGGTCGACGGCCCCCCGGAATTGACCCTGGCCCGGGTGCTGGACGGCCTGCGGCGCCATGAGCGCGGGTCCGCCTGCGTTGCCGGGGCGAGGCGCGCGGCACAATGACGGCGCCGCAAAGGCTCAGCGTCGCGCTCGGCGAGCGCAGCTACGACATCCTGATCGGCACCACGGTTCTGGCCGAGGCCGGCCGGCTGATGCGCCCGCTGTTGAAGAGTGACCGCGTCATCGTCGTCACCGACAGCAACGTCGCCGAGCGGCACCTCGCGCGCCTGCAGCGGGCACTCGACGATGCCGGCCTACGCCACGAGAGCCTGGTGGTCCCACCGGGCGATGCCAGCAAGAGCCTCGACCAACTGGGCCGCCTCATCGGCGACCTGCTCGACCGCAAGATCGAGCGTTCGACCACTCTGGTTGCGCTCGGCGGTGGCGTGATCGGCGACCTTGCCGGTTTTGCCGCCGCGATCACCCTGCGCGGCCTCGACTTCGTGCAGATTCCGACCAGCCTGCTGGCCCAGGTCGACAGCTCGGTGGGCGGCAAGACCGGCATCAACGCGCCGCAGGGCAAGAACCTGATCGGCGCCTTCCACCAGCCACGGCTGGTGCTGGCCGACATCTCCATTCTCACCACCCTGCCACGCCGGGAAATGCTGGCCGGCTATGCCGAGGTGGTGAAATACGGTCTGATCCGCGACCGCGGCTTCTTCCACTGGCTGGAGGCGCATGGCGCCGATCTCATCGAGGGCCAGCGCGCGGAGCTGGAGCATGCTGTCTTCGAAAGTTGCCGGGCCAAGGCGGCCGTGGTCGCCGCCGACGAGCGCGAAAGCGGCCTGCGCGGGCTGCTCAATCTCGGCCACACCTTCGGCCATGCGCTGGAGGCGGAGACCGGCTACGGCGACGAACTCCTGCACGGCGAAGCCGTCGCCGTCGGCATGGTCATGGCCTTCGACATCTCGGTGCAACGCGGCCACTGTCCACCCGAGGACGCCGACCGTGTACGCCGCCACCTCGCCGCCGTCGGCCTGCCCACCGGCTTCGCCGACCTGACGCAACGCCACTGGGACGTCGAGCGGCTGATCGAGCACATGAGCCGCGACAAGAAGGTCAGTGCCGGGCGCATCACCTTCGTCCTCGTGCGCGGCATCGGCGAGGCCTACCTTGATTCCACCGTCGAACTCGACGAGGTTCGCGCACTCTTGACCTCGGCCCTAAACGACGCCGACCAGTTGGCTCGGGAGAACGACGCTGCCGCGATCACCGGCAGTGCGACGCTGGGGAGTTGAGCGCGAACCAGTCCCCACACCTGCCCGCCGGCGGCCGACGACCGCCCGCATGACGACGCCCCTTCAGCAACCCAAGTAGACGACCATGGACAGCGATCTTACCCTCACCTTCGGCGCCATCCTGGCGTTGATGGTCTTCTCGGCCTTCTTCTCCGGCTCCGAAACCGCGCTGACCGCGGCCTCGCGCCCGCGCATGCACAATCTAGCCCAGTCCGGCAACCACCGCGCCAGCCTCGTAAACCTGCTGTGGCACGAAAAGGAGCACCTCATCGGCGCCATCCTGCTGGGCAACAACCTGGTCAACATCCTCGCCTCGGCGCTGGCCACCAGCGCCCTCATCGCCATCTTCGGCGAGGCTGGCGTCGTCTATGCCACCCTGGGAATGACCGTGCTGGTCCTGATCTTCGCCGAGGTGCTGCCCAAGACCTATGCCCTGCAGAATGCCGACCGCGCGGCGCTGGCAGTGGCGCCGGTGATGCACTTTATCGTCCTGGTGCTGAAGCCGTTCTCGTTGGTGATCCAGATGGTGGTGCGCACCGCACTTTCGCTGTTCGGTATCGAAGTGCGCCATGCGTTGACTGCCGAAGCTTCGGAGGAACAGCTGCGCGGCGCCATCGACCTGCACCAGGGCGAGGGTGAGGAGGAACGCCACGAGCGCGCCATGCTGCGTTCCATCCTCGACCTCGGCGACGTCTGGGTCGAGGAGATCATGATCCATCGCAAGGACGTGTTGGCGATCGACATCGATCAGCCGCCGGCAAAAATCGTTGAGGAGGTGCTGGCCAGTCCCTTCACCCGCCTGCCGTTATGGCAGGAGGACCCCGATAACATCGTCGGCGTGCTGCACGCCAAGGCGCTGCTCCGCGCGGTGCAGGCGGCTGGCGGAAAGGACCTCGACAAGCTCGACGTCCGTGCCATCGCCGCGGCGCCGTGGTTCATCCCCGACACTACCGACCTGCTGTCGCAGCTGCAGGCCTTCCGCCGGCGGCACGAGCACTTCGCCATCGTCGTCGACGAGTACGGCGAGATGCTCGGAATCGTCACCCTCGAGGACATCCTCGAGGAGATCGTCGGCGACATCTCCGACGAGCACGACGTGGAAATCGAGGGCGTCCAGACGCAGCGCGACGGTTCGCTGATCGTCGACGGCAAGGTCACGTTGCGCGATCTCAACCGCCGCTTCGAGTGGCGGCTGCCGGACGAGGAGGCCTCGACCATCGCCGGGCTCATCCTGCACGAGACCCGCTGCATCCCCGACGTCGGCCAGGTCTTCACCTTTCACGGCTTCAAGTTCGAGATACTGGGCAGAAAGCGCAACCAGATCACCTCGATCCGCATCAGTTCGGGCGCCGAGGCGGAAGCGTCGGGAGACGACCTCCCGCCCGCCGCCGCGCAGACCTGAGACGGTGTTGCCGGCGCGGGCAGCCCCGGGTTTGACCCTGGGGCGCCGGGCCCTATAGTCACGGTTCCTTTGTGACAATCTTCTGCGGTGCCCGGACATGCCCCTGTCGACCCCCGTCGAGCGAACCTGCTTGCACAACCGAATATACGATTTCCAGGGCTACCAGCGGGCCGACGGACTGTGGGACATCGAGGGCCGCATCGTCGACACCAAGACCTATCCCTTCGCCAACCAGGACCGCGGCGAGATCCCGACAGGCGAGGCGCTGCACGATATGTCGATCCGCCTGACCATCGACGAGGACTTCAAGGTTCATGACATCGAGGCGGTGACCGACTTTAGTCCCTTTACCGTCTGCCCGGAGGTGACCCCGAACTTCAAGCGCATGATCGGCGCCGAGGTGAAGACCGGCTGGCGCCAGCAGGTGCGCCGCGAACTAGGCGGCGTCGAGGGCTGCACCCACCTCGTGGACCTGCTGATAGCCATGGCGACGGTCGCCTTCCAGACCCTCTACCCGGTGCGCGCGGCCAAGGCCGCCAAGCGGCAGCCCGGCGAGCGCCCGGGCCTGCTGGAAACCTGCCACGCCTTCGCCCCCGACAGCCCGATCGTCCGACGCTCCTGGCCGGAGTTCTATACCGGTCCCCAGGCCGACAAGGGGCCTGATAGTGGAGCCGAATCCGGCGCCAGGCGACGCGGCGGCGAGAAGTGACGGCTCAGGCGAGCCACGTCAGCGGCGCCACGCCGATGATCGGCTCGTGCAGGTACAGCAGCAGCAGATAGACCACCAGGCCGGCGCCGATCTGCACCGCGCTGCGCCATGACGCGCTGCGCCGCAGGCGCGCGGCGATACCGCCGGAAGTCATTGCCACCGCCGCCGCATAGTCGGCCTCCGACAGGTGCTGGCGCGCGCGCCGCTCGAGCCGCCGCATGCCGGCGAGGCTGAACAGAGCCAGGCTGCCGAACAGGATGGCGCTCACCGCGTCTCCGTTGGCGACGAGGTGACTGGCGGCCCAGAGGAAGAAGGCCCAGAGGATCGGGTGGCGCAGCAGGGTCGCCAGACCCACTCGCCGCGGGTCGGGCAGGCCGCCGCGAAAGCTGACCGACAGCGGGTTGGGCTGGCCGGCTCCCGCCACCATCAGAATCGAGGCCGGCAGCATGGCGACCAGCGGCACCGCTGCCAGCACCGGGCCCGGCGGCCAGAGTTCAATGTAGGGGGCGTCGAGCGCCGCCACGATGACCCAGGCGATGGCCGCCAGCGAGACCAGCGAGTAGGCGGCGACATAGGCGCGCCGGCCGAAGCGCGCGATCAGGTAGCCGCGCAGGCCGGTCGCCGCCGGCACCACGTGGGCGGCGAGAAACAGGGCGATGGCGGAGAGAAAGGCCGTCACTTCGGAAAACCGCCCCGCCGGCTCAGGCGCCGCCGTCCTCTTCCGGGGTCAGGGTAGTCAGCTGCAGGGCGTGGACCCGCCCCGCCAGTTCCTCGGCGAGGATCTGGTAAACCTGGCGCTGGCGGGCAACGCGGCTCGCGCCGGCGAAGGCCGCGGAGACGACCTCGACGCGGAAGTGCGTCTCGCCGCCCTCACGATAGCCGGCATGGCCCTTGTGCTTTTCCGAATCATCAACGATCTTAAGGCGTTGCGGCGCCAGGGCCTGGGTCAGCTTGCGCTCGATGGTTTCTGCAACGGCCAAGGTCGGGCTCCTTTGACGACGCACTTCATGTCTGCCGCGGTTCCTGCCGCGTCTCGTCCCGTGAAGGTGTGCCGCCGGCCGCCGCCTGTCAACGCCCGCCCCCGACGGCGCCACCGGCACAGAGGATGTTCACCCGAATGACCGAGCCCAATGTCCGATAGGACCGCCGACAGCGTCGCCTTCAGCCCCACGGTCGCGCGCCTGCTGCTGGTCGGCGTGGTCGTGCTCTGGGGCGCCAACTGGCCGGTGATGAAGATCGGCGTGCAGTACATGCCGCCGGTCTGGTTCGCCGCCGCGCGCATGGTTCTGGGCGCCGCCAGCCTCTTCGCGCTGCTCTGGGTCCTCGGCCGCCTCAGCCTGCCGACACGCCGCGACCTGCCGGTGGTGTTCACCGTCGGCGCCCTGCAGATGGCCGCCTTCCTGGCGCTGGTGAACATCGCCCTGCAGCAGGTGGAGGCCGGCCGATCGGCGGTGCTCGCCTATACCACGCCGCTGTGGGTAACGCCGGTCGCCATCGCCCTGCTGGGCGAGCGGCTGACCCGCTTCAAGATCATCGGCCTGGCGCTCGGCATCGGCGGTGTCGCCGTGCTGTTTAACCCCCTCGGGTTCGACTGGACGAACCGGGAAGTTCTGGTCGGCAACGGCCTGCTGCTGATCGCGGCCCTGTCGTGGTCGGTGGCGATCCTGCACGTGCGTGGCCACAGGTGGGACTCATCGCCGCTGCAACTGGCGCCCTGGCAGATGGTGCTGGCGGTGCCGCCGCTGGCGCTGATTTCCTGGGCCAGCGAGGACTGGTCGCAGATCCAGTGGACGGGCGACCTCGCTCTTGTGCTGGCCTACAACGGCCCCTTGGCCACCGCTTTCTGTTTCTGGGCGGTGGTCAGCGTGACCCGGGCCCTGCCGGCGATCACCACCTCGCTCAGCCTGCTGGCGGTGCCGGTGACCGGCGTCGCCGCCTCGGCGCTGTTCCTGGCCGAGCCGCTGACGCCGACGCTGGTCGCCGGCCTGGTGCTGATCCTCGGCGGCACCGGCCTCGTCAACCTGGGGGATATCCGCGGCGACCGGCCCGCGCGGTCCTCGACACCGGCGGACTGACGGCGCTCAGAGGGGCCTCCAGCCTCCCTTGCACCGCCGCCCGGCGATCCCACATAATTCGCGGATGTCTGGCTCCCCCCAAAGTCCACCGGGCGACCCTTTCGAGGAGGGGCCCCGCCGCGCCGGCCAGGCGCCGGAAGACGCCCTGCGACGCTGCGATCGGCCCGGCTGCCCTGCCGAGGGCCTGCACCGCGCACCGCGATCACGCGACGCGCTGAACAGCTATTTCTGGTTCTGCCTGGACCATGTGCGCGAGTACAACCTCGCCTGGGACTACTTCAGGGGAATGGACGAGGAGGCCATCGAACAGTCGCGCCGGCGCGACGCCGTCTGGCAGCGCCCCAGCTGGCCCCTCAATGGCGGGAAAGCGAACGGCTACCGCAGCCGGCCGCTGCACGACGGTTTCGGCTTCTTCGCGGAGGAAACCGCAGAACAACAGTGCCAGGCGGGGCGTTTCCCGCCAAACTCGCGCCAGGCGAAGGCGCTCCGCATCCTCGACCTCGGCCCGAACGCCGATCTGGCCGAGGTCAAGGCGCGCTACAAGGCCCTGGTCAAGGAGCTGCACCCGGACATCACCGGCGGCGACGGCCGCGCCGAAGACCGCCTGAAAATCATCAACTTGGCGTATTCGGACTTGAAGGCGGCCTTCGAGTGATGTTCAAGAAGGACAGGCGCCGGTATCCCCTAACCTGACAGACGGAATTCCTACCTCATGGCTTCAGCAGATCCTATGACCAGCGGCGGCGAGATGCCGATGGGCGGACCCGACATCGAGGTGTCGGTGCGTCAGACCTTCGGCCTCGACAGCGACCTGCAGGTGCCGGCCTTCAGCCAGAGCAGCGACTATGTGCCGGAAATCGACGAGACCTACCGCTTCGACCGCGACACCACCCTCGCCATCCTGGCCGGCTTCGCCCATAACCGCCGCGTCATGATCCAGGGCTATCACGGCACCGGCAAGTCGACCCACATCGAGCAGGTTTCGGCGCGCCTCAACTGGCCCTGCATCCGTGTCAACCTGGACAGCCACATCAGCCGCATCGACCTGGTCGGCAAGGACGCCATCGTGCTGAAGGACGGCAAGCAGGTGACCGAGTTCCGCGAGGGCCTGCTGCCCTGGGCCCTGCAGCGCCCGACCGCCCTGGTGTTCGACGAGTACGACGCCGGCCGCGCCGACGTGATGTTCGTCATTCAGCGTGTGCTGGAGGTCGAGGGCAAGCTGACGCTGCTCGACCAGAATCGCGTCATCCGGCCGCACCCGGCCTTCCGCCTGTTCTCGACCACCAACACCATCGGCCTCGGCGACACCACCGGCCTCTATCACGGCACCCAGCAGATCAACCAGGGCCAAATGGACCGCTGGAACATCGTCGCCACGCTGAACTACCTGCCGCACGACGAGGAGCATGAAATCGTGCTGGCCAAGTCGCCGGACTACGACACTCCCGAGGGCCGGGAGACCATCTCGGCCATGGTGGCGCTCGCCGACCTCACGCGCAGCGGCTTCATCAACGGCGACATCTCGACGGTGATGAGCCCGCGCACGGTGATCTCCTGGGCCGAGAACGCGCGCATCTTCAGCGACGTCGGCTTCGCCTTCCGTGTCACCTTCCTCAACAAGTGCGACGAGATCGAGCGGCCCATCGTGGCGGAGTACTATCAGCGCTGCTTCGGCAGCGAACTGCCGGAGTCCGGGGTCAAGGCGCACCTCACCTAAGATCATGAGCCAGCCGGAAAACCCGCTCGACGTCTTCAGGCGGACCACCGCCGCGACGGTGCGCGCCATCGCCGAGCGCGACGACATCAACGTGGCCTACGCGCCGCGCGGCCAGGGACTGGTCGGCAAGGAGGTCAAGGTCACGCTGCCGGCGCGCTCCCTGCCGCCCGAGGATGCCGCCCTGGTGCGCGGCGAGGCCGATGCCGCCGCGCTGCGCCTGCGCCACCACGACGGCGGACTGGACGCCAACTTGCGTCCGCGCGCTCAGGAAGCCCGGGAGATCTTCGACGCCGTCGAGCAGGCGCGCTGCGAGGCGCTGGGCATGCGGCGCATGTGCGGCGTGGCGCAGAACCTCGACGCCGCGCTGGAGGAGCAGTTCCGCGTGCGCGGCCTCAGCCGCGCGCAGAGCCGCGAGGACGTCCCGCTCAGCGAGGCGCTGCGCCTGATGGCGCGCGAGGCGATGTCCGGCGCGCCGCTGCCGCCGGCCACGCGCGCTGCCGTCGATCTCTGGCGGCCGATACTGGGCGCGGAGATTCTCCAGGACATCAAAGAGCTCGGCCGCCGCGCCGGCGACCAGGCGGGGTTCGCCGAGAAGGTGCGCGATATGCTCAAGCACCTCGACATCGACATCGGCCTGGAAGACGAGCTGGAGCAGGACGACGAGGACCAGCAGCAGCAGAAGGACGAGGCGGAGCAGGACAACACCGGCACTCAGACCGACGGCGACGAGAGCGCCGAGACGCCCACCACCCTGGAAGGCGAGGACAGCGAAGGCGACGAGTCGGAAGGCGCCGACCCGCAGGCCGCCGAGGCCGACAGCGAGATGATGGAGGGCGAAGGCGAGGACGATCCCGGGCGCCCGGGCCAGCTGCCCGAACTGTTCGGCCACAACAACCAGGCGGGCGCGCCCTACCACGCCTTCACCACCGAGTTCGACGAGATCGTCGAGGCCGAGGAGCTCTGCGACCCGGATGAATTGACCCGCCTGCGCCAGCTGCTGGACCAGCAGCTCGCCCACCTCCAGGGCGTCATCGCGCGCCTCGCCAACCGCCTGCAGCGCCGCCTGCTGGCCATGCAGACGCGCGCCTGGGACTTCAACCTGGAAGAGGGCATGCTGGACACCGCGCGCCTGGCGCGGGTCATCGTCAACCCGATGCACTCCCTCTCCTACAAGCAGGAGCGCGACACCCAGTTCCGCGACACCGTGGTCTCGCTGCTGATCGACAACTCGGGCTCCATGCGCGGCCGGCCGATCACCGTCGCCGCCATGAGCGCCGACATCCTGGCCCGCACCCTGGAGCGCTGCGGCGTGAAGGTGGAGATCCTCGGCTTCACCACCCGCATGTGGAAGGGCGGGCAGTCGCGCGAACGCTGGATCGGCGCCGGCAAGCCGCCGAATCCCGGCCGCCTCAACGACCTGCGCCACATCGTCTACAAGGCCGCCGACGCCCCCTGGCGCCGCGCCCGCAAGAACCTGGGCCTGATGCTGCGCGAGGGCATCCTCAAGGAAAACATCGACGGTGAGGCCCTGCTGTGGGCACACAACCGGCTGATCGCGCGCACCGAGCAGCGCCGCATCCTCATGGTGATCTCCGACGGCGCCCCGGTCGACGACTCGACCCTCTCGGTGAATCCGGGCAACTATCTGGAGCGCCATCTGCGCGACGTCATCGCCTACATCGAGAACCGCTCGCCGGTGGAACTGCTGGCGATTGGCATCGGCCACGACGTGACGCGCTACTACCGCCGTGCGGTCACCATCGTCGACGCCGAGCAACTCGGCGGCACGGTGATGGAGAAGCTGGCCGAACTCTTCGAGGAAGAGCGCGCCGCGGTGCCGGCCCGCCGCCCCTCGCGCCGCGCCCGACTGCACTGAAACCCGGACTGTTGCGGGCTCCCTTCCTCGCCGTCCTGCTGCTGGCCGCGCCCGCGGCGGCAGCGGCTTCCGAAGCCATCGAACTGCGCGCCCGGCCGCTGTGGCTGAACCCCGAAGACCGGAGCCAGGACACGGTCGGCCGCCTGCGCTGGCGCGGCGGCGTGGAACTGACCTCCGGGGCGGCCGGCTTCGGCGGCCTCTCCGATCTCGAACTGGAGCCGGGCGGCGCGGACCTGCTCGCCGTCACCGACGAGGGCCGCTGGCTCTCCGGCCGGCTGCACTATGACGAAAGCGGTGACCTCGCCGGCGTGACGGACGCGCGACTGGGCTGGCTGCACGATCCCGCCGGCCGGTCCCTGGCGCAGGCCGCCAAGCGCCGCCAGGACGCCGAGGCACTGACCCGCCTGCCCGACGGCAGCCTGCTGGTCGCCTTCGAGCGCGACCACCGCATCGAGCGCTTCGCCGGCGGCCTCGACGCCACGCCCGAGACTTTTCCGGCACCACCGGGGCTCGCCGCGGCGCCGGCAAATGCCGGCCTCGAGGCGCTGGTGACCCTGCCCGACGGCCGCCTGCTGGCCTTCACCGAGGGCCAACGGCAGGGCGACGGCCTGGTCGCCTACCTGCGCGACAGCTCCGGCGATTGGCAGACGCTCCTCCTCGAGGCGACAGGCCTGTTCCGGCCGACCGGCGCGGCGCTGCTGCCGGACGGCGACGTGCTGCTGCTGGAGCGGCGCTACACCATCCTCGGCGGCCCCGGTGCGCGCCTCAGCCGCATAGCCCTCGATACCATCCGTCCGGGGGCCCGCCTGCGGGGCGAGGAAATCGCCGAGATCAGGCCGCCGCTGACCGTCGACAACTTCGAGGGAGTCGCCGTGCACCGCGCCGGCGACGGCAACCTGCGCATCACCCTGCTCTCCGACGACAACTTCAGCCCGCTGCAGCGGACCCTGGTCGTGCAGTTCGAGTTGCTGGACGGAGATTGAGTGCGGAAAGCAAAAGGCCCGCGTGACGCGGGCCTTTCGAAAACTCTGGAGAGCCGGACCGACTCAGGCGCTGGCCGCGGCCTGCTTCTCCGTCGCCTTCTTGATGCGGCGGCGCATGTCACGCGCCTTCGCGCCAAGCTGGTCTTCCGGGGTCGACAGCAGGTAGGCGTCGATGCCGCCGCGCTTCTCGACGGTGCGGATCGCCCGGGTCGAGAGGCGCACCTTCACGGTGGTGCCCAGGGCGTCGCTCATCAGGCTCACTTCCTGCAGGTTCGGCAGGAAGCGGCGGCGGGTCTTGTTGTTGGCGTGGCTCACGTTGTTGCCGGTCTGAACGGCCTTGCCGGTGAAGTCGCAACGTCGTGCCATGGTTATTCGTCCCAGGTCCAGAAAAGCGTTACCGGGCGGCGCCGCCACCCGGTGCGGCCCGGTTTCTACGGCAGCCGGGCGGCAAGGTCAAGGCGAATCCCGGGTTCCCGCCGGGCCCGATAGATTTCCTTGGAATCAAGTTAATCTCGTGTGAACAGCCCGACCAGGCGGCGGGCGGCGGCGGTGGGGGTGGTCTTGCCGGCGCGGACCTCACGCTCCAGGCCGGCCAGTTCCCGGGCCACCTCCGGGTGCGCCTTGAAGCGCCGCATCAGGCCGTCGGAGATCTCGGCCCACATCCAGGCCCCGGC
>JBHJOA010000025.1:0-27695 GCA_050330205.1 Kiloniellaceae bacterium | reverse complement strand
CCGCCGGAGCCGGCGCCGCCGCGGCCGCTGGCGCCGTCGCGCCCGTCGGAGAGCGAGCCGCCGCTGCGCTCGCCGCTCGGCGACGACGCCGGCCGCCGCTTCCGCCGCGGGCTCCTGATTCACCGCCTGCTGCAGTCCCTGCCGGAGATGGCGCCGGCCGAGCGCGCCCGCGCCGGACGCGCCTTCCTCGCCAGCCCGCTGCACGACCTCTCCGCCGGCGAGCAGGATGAGATTCTCGGCGAGGTGCTGCGGGTGCTGGAAGCACCGCAACTGGCACCGCTGTTCGGCCCCGGCAGCCGGGCCGAGGTGCCGCTGGCCGGCGTGGTGGAGACCGCGGCCGGCCCGCAGGCGATCGCCGGTCAGGTAGATCGCCTGTTGGTTGAGGATGACGTGATCTGGCTCATCGACTACAAGAGCCAGCGGCCGGCGCCGGAGCGCGAATCGGAGGTTCCGGCGCTCTATTTGAGGCAGATGGCGGCCTACCGGGCCCTGTTGGCCCGGATCTACCCGGGAAGGGCGATTCGCGGCTATCTTCTATGGACAGATCAACCCCGTCTGATGCAACTCAGCGATGCGCTGCTGAGGGGTCACGCGCCTTGACGCTTCCCCGGGGCGCTCCCTACATTTAAGCCAACTTCGCAAATGACCCTGGGGCCATTCCGGCCCCGCGGCAGCATCGTCACAGGGGTAAGTTTCCATGAGCACAAGAGCCACCAGCGACGGTACCTTCGAGCAGGACGTCTTGAAGGCCTCCGGACCTGTCCTTGTCGACTTCTGGGCCGAGTGGTGCGGCCCCTGCAAGATGATCGCACCGGCCCTGGAAGAGATCGCGACCGAGATGAACGGCCGTGTGACCGTCGCCAAGATCAACATCGACGACAATCCGCACACGCCGCAGAAGTACGGCGTGCGCGGCATTCCCACTCTCATGCTGTTCAAGGACGGCCAGGTCGCCGCCACCAAGGTCGGTGCCGTCGGCAAGGGCCAGTTGCTGGAATGGGTTGAATCGGTCGTCTGAAACCCTAGATAAAGGATGTTGACGCGAAAGCGTCAGCCTCCAAATACGGTATCCCCCAAGAGTACGTTATCCCCCCAATAGAGAATTCCATAACCCCGCCGGAGCAATCCGGCGGGGTCTTTTCTTTGTTTGCAGCATGTTAATCCCTTTGGCCCAGGATGCCCGCCCTTGACAGCGCGGCGGCGAGTGTCGAAGGTCCGCCTTCGCACAATGCAAGATTCGAAGAACAGGTGAGACGACCGATCGTGGGCAAAGTTAAGTACGACTGTCTGAAGTGTCCGGGCTACTGCTGTTCCTATCCGAACATCCACGCCAAGCCGAAGGACATCAAGCGGCTGGCCGCGCATTTCGGCGTGACCGTGGAGCAGGCCGAGAAGCGCTACACCAAGAAGGGCTTCAAGGAAGCGGGCATGGACAAGCGCCCGCGCGTGCTGAAGCACCAGGATGACGAACACTTCGGCAGCATCTGCAGCTTCTTCGACACGAAAAAGCGACGCTGCACGATCTACGAGGCGCGGCCGGCGATCTGCCGCGACTACCCCGGGCGCAAGCGTTGCGGCTACTACGAATTCCTGAAGTTCGAGCGCGACGCCCAGGAAGATCCCGACTACGTCGCCATCACCAACAACTATTGATCCCCGGAGTCCTCGTCCTCAGCCGTTGTCGCGGAGCACGCGACCGGCGAGGTAGAGCGAGCCGCAGATGAGCACGCGGCCCGGCCGGTCCGCTTTGTCGAGGATCGTCCGCAGGGCCGCCGCCACCGACTCCGCCGGCGCCGAGTCGATCCCCGCCGCCGCCGCATGGCCGGCCGCCGCCTCGGCCGAGAGGCTGGCGGGCTCGCCGGGAATGCGCACCGCCTGCAGGCTGTGAACCTGCGGTGCCAGGGCCTCCAGGTAGCCGGCGGCCGCTTTGGTATCCAGCATGCCGTAGATCAGGTCGAGCGGACGGTCGCGCCACTCCGCGAGGCTCTCCGCCAGGGCCACGCCGGCGGCCGGGTTGTGGCCGCCGTCCAGCCACAGCTCCCAGCCTTCCGGCAACGCCTCGACCAGCGGCCCTCGGGTCAGCCGCTGCAGGCGCGCCGGCCACTGTGCGCCTGAGACGCCCCTGGCCAGGGCATCGTCGTCGATGCCGAATTCGCCGAGCCGGGTCGCGCAGGCGACGGCAAGCGCCGCGTTGGCGATCTGATGCGGTCCGCGCAGCGACGGCCGCGGCAGGTCGCGGCGGCCGGCGGCGTCTTCGTAGCGGAAACCCTGGGGCGTCGGCGTAAAGGTCCAGTCGCGCCCGCAGGCGAAGAGCGGCGCGCCGACCCGCTCGGCGTGGCGTTCGAGCACCGCGAGCCCGGCGGGCTCCTGAAGCCCGACAACACAGGGCACGCCGGGCTTCATGATGCCGGCCTTCTCGCCGACGATGGCTTCCAGGGTCGACCCGAGGAACTGCTGGTGGTCGAGGGCGACCGGCGTGATGGCGGTGAGCCGCGGCCGCTCGACGACGTTGGTGGCGTCGAGACGTCCGCCGAGGCCGACCTCGAGCAGCAGGACGTCGGCCGGGTCCTCGGCGAAAGCGAGAAAGGCGGCGGCGGTGGTCACCTCGAAGAAGGTGATCGGCTCCGGCCCGTTCACCGCCTCGCAGCGCTCCAGCAGCGCGATCAGCGCCGCCTCGTCGATGAGGCCGGAGGTCAGGCGGATGCGCTCGTGGAAGCGTACCAGGTGCGGCGAGGTGTAGACCTGGACCCGGCGCCCGGCGGCTTCCAGCATCGCGCGCAGGAAGGCGACCAGCGATCCCTTGCCGTTGGTGCCGGCGACATGGACCACCGGGGCCAGCCGCGCCTCGGGATGGCCGAGGCGGTCGAGCAGCCGCTCGACGCGGCCGAGCGAAAGGTCGATGACCTTCGGATGGAGGCGGGTCAGGCGCTCGAGAACCGCATCGCTGGTCTTGCTGTCGGCGCTGCCGGGAGCATCCATCGAGGTATCGTTCGAGGCGTCGGCCGGGTCGGCCGGCGCGTCAGCGGCGGGGGCCATCGCCCTCGTCGCTGTCTCCGGCGATCTCGGCGGCGGCACTTTCCCTGGGCGCGGCGGCCGGCGCCGGCGGAATCTCCACGGCCTCGACAACCTCCGCGGCGGGCTTGCGTGCGCCGGCTTTGCGAGCGGCATCTCCGCCCGTGATGGGCACCACCTCGGCCGTCGGCGTCTTGTCGCGCAACAGGGCCAGCAGCCGCACCAGGGTGGCGCGCAGGTCGCCGCGGCGCACGACCATGTCGACCATGCCGTGATCCAGCAGGTACTCGGCGCGCTGGAAGCCTTCGGGCAGGGACTCGCGAATGGTTTCCTCGATCACCCGCTGGCCGGCGAAGCCGATGACGGCACCGGGCTCGGCGAGCGAGATGTCGCCCAGCATGGCGAAGGAGGCGGAGACGCCGCCGGTGGTGGGGTCGGTCAGCACCACGATGTAGGGCAGGCCGGCTTCCTTCACCATGTCGATGGCGGCCACCGAGCGCGGCATCTGCATCAGCGAGAGGATGCCTTCCTGCATGCGCGCGCCGCCGGAGGCCGGAATGACGATCAGCGGTGCTTCCTGCAGCACCGCCAGGCGCGCGGCGGCCAGCAGACCCTCGCCCACCGTGATGCCCATGGAGCCGCCCATGAAGGCGAAGTTGAAGACGGCGATGACCGTCGGCTTGCCGCCCATCTCGCCGTGCGCCACGACGATCGCCTCGTCGGGACCGTTCTTCGCCTGGGCTTCGCGCAGGCGGTCGCTGTAGCGCTTGCGGTCACGGAACTTCAGCGGATCGAGCGGCACCTCCGGCAGCTCGATCACCTTGAACTTAGCGTCGTCGAACAGCAGTTCCAGGCGCCGCCGCGCGCCGATGCGCATGTGGAAGCCGCAGTGCGGGCAGACGCGCAGATTGTTCTCCAGCTCGCGGTGGAAGATCATCTGGCTGCAGCTCGAGCACTTTTCCCAGAGGTTGTCCGGCACCTCGGGCTTCTGCACCAGGGCGCGGATCTTCGGCCTGACGTAGTTGGTGATCCAGTTCATCGGCGCAACGCTCCCGCGCTGTTGTAAAGTCCGGTCAGGCGGCCCGGCTGCCGCGCACGCCGCTGGCCAGGGAGTCTACCAGGGCCAGCACCTTGGCGGCCAGACCCGGCTTGGCCTTGCCGTTGGCGTCCAGCTCCGCCTTTACCGCGTCGACGATGGCCGAGCCGACGGCGGCGCCGTCGGCGACGCCGGCAATGGCGGCCGCCTGTTCGGGCGTGCGGATGCCAAAGCCGGCGATGACCGGCAGGTCGGTGTGGCGGCGCAGGCGGGCGACCGCCTCGCGCACGTGGTCGGTCGGGACCGCGGCGGTGCCGGTGATGCCCATGATGGAGACGTAGTAGACGAAGCCGCTGGTGTTGTTCAGCACCGTCGGCAGGCGCTTGTCGTCGGTGGTCGGCGTCGCCAGGCGAATCCAGTGCAGCCCCGCTTTGAGCGACGGCAGGCAGAGCTCCTCGTCCTCTTCCGGCGGCAGATCGACGATGATCAGGCCGTCGACTCCGGCCACCTTGGCGTCGGCGACGAAACGCTCGACGCCGTAGCTGTAGATCGGGTTGTAGTAGCCCATGAGGACGATCGGCGTCTCGCCGTCGCCCTTGCGGAAGGCGCGCACCAACTCCAGCGTCTTGGCCAGCGTCATGCCGGCCTTCAGCGCGCGCAGGCTGGAGGCCTGGACCGCCGGGCCGTCGGCCATGGGATCGGAAAACGGCATGCCCAGCTCGATGATGTCGGCGCCGGCGCCCGGCAGGCCCTTCACGATCTCCAGCGAGGTCTCGTAGTCGGGGTCGCCGGCGGTGACGAAGGCCGCCAGCGCGCCGCGGCCCGCGGCCCTAAGGGCGGCGAAGCGCCTGTCGATGCGGCTTTCGGTCTTGGCGGCGCTCACAGCTCGACTCCCAGGGCCTTGGCGACGGTGAAGACGTCCTTGTCGCCGCGCCCACACATGTTCATGACGAGGATCTGGTCGCGGCCCATCTGTGGCGCCAGCTTGCGGACGTGCGCCAGCGCGTGGGCCGGCTCCAGCGCCGGGATGATGCCTTCGATCTTGGAGCACAACTGGAACGACTCCAGCGCTTCCTTGTCGGTGGCCGAGACGTACTCGGCGCGGCCGATGTCGTGCAGCCAGGAATGCTCCGGGCCGATGCCGGGATAGTCGAGGCCGGCGGAGATCGAGTGGGCGTCGATGATCTGGCCGTCGTCGGTCTGCAGCAGGAAGGTGCGGTTGCCGTGCAGCACGCCGGGGCGCCCGCCGGACAGCGACGCGGCATGCTGGCCGGTCTCGATGCCGCGTCCAGCCGCTTCGACGCCGACGATGCGCACCTCCTTGTCGTCCAGGAAGGGGTGGAACAGGCCCATGGCGTTGGAGCCGCCGCCGATGCAGGCGACCAGCGCGTCGGGCAGGCGGCCTTCGGCCTCCATGATCTGCTCGCGCACCTCCTTGCCGATGATCGACTGGAAGTCGCGCACCATGGCCGGATAGGGATGCGGGCCGGCGACCGTACCGATGACGTAGAAGGTGTTCTCGACGTTGGCGACCCAGTCGCGCAGGGCGTCGTTCATGGCGTCCTTCAGGGTGCCGGTGCCACTGGTCACCGGCTTCACCTCGGCGCCCAGCAGCTTCATGCGGAACACGTTGGGCGCTTGGCGCTCGATGTCGGTGGCGCCCATGTAGACCACGCAGGGCAGGTTGAAGAGGGCGCAGAAGGTGGCGGTGGCGACGCCGTGCTGGCCGGCGCCGGTCTCGGCGATGATGCGGGTCTTGCCCATGCGCCGCGCCAGCAGGATCTGGCCCAGCACGTTGTTGGCTTTGTGCGAGCCGGTGTGGTTCAACTCGTCGCGCTTGAAGTAGACCTTGGCGCCCTTATCGGCGGGCGCGCCCTTGCGCAGCTCCGCGGTCAGCCGCTCGGCGAAATAAAGGGGGCTCGGCCGGCCGACGTAGTGCTTGGCGTAGTAGTCGTAGTCGGCCTGGAAGCTGGCGTCCTTGCGGGCGGCGTTGTAGGCGCGCTCGACGTCGAGGATCAGCGGCATCAGGGTCTCAGCGACGAAGCGCCCACCGAAGATGCCGAAGTGTCCGGCCTCGTCGGGGCCGCCGCGGTAGGTATTGAGCGTCTCCATGGGGGAGGGCGGGTCCTTCCTGGCGAATTCCTGCTTTGCGAAGCGCGGACTGTGCCCGATTGGCGCCCTCTCCGCAATGCCCGGCGGGCCGGAATCCGGCCCTCAGAGCCCCCGGGCCGCCGCCAGGAAAGCCCTTATTTTCTCCGGATTCTTGACCCCGGGGCTGTCCTCGACCCCGGAGGAGACGTCGACCGCCGGCGCCCCGGAGATCCGCACCGCCTCGGCGACGTTTCCGGGCGTCAGGCCGCCGGCCAGCATCCACGGCAGGGGCCAGGTCGTCCCCGCCAGGATGGTCCAGTCGAAGGCGACGGCGTTGCCGCCCGGCAGGGCGCCGGTCATCTCCGCCGGCGGCTTGGCGTCGAACAGCAGGCGGTCGGCCACGGCGAGGTAGGGCTCGACCGCCTCCAGGTCGCCCGGCTGGCGCAGCTTCACCACCTTCATGACCGGCAGGCCGAAGCGCGCCTTCACCGCGGCGACCCGATCCGGGCTCTCCGCGCCGTGCAGCTGCAGCAGGTCGAGCGGCACCTCGTGCAGAATCGCCTCGATGGTGGCGTCGTCGGCGTCGACCAGCAGGCCCGTGGTCACCACCTCGCGCGGCACCAGGGCGGCCAGCGCGGCGGCAGCCTCGGGCGTCACCGCGCGCGGCGAGGGCGGATAGAACACCAGCCCGACGAAGGCGGCCCCGCCCTCGATGGCGGCGGTCATCGCCCCTGCCGTCGAGATGCCGCAGATCTTCACCTGAACGCTCATGGTGGCGGGATTTGCACCGCTGGGGCCGCGCAAGTCAACCGCGTCAGTCGAAGCGCTCCACAATCCGTCGGTCGGGCGGCGGCACCCAGCCGGTGCAGGTGCGAAAGGCGATGGCGATGATAGCGAGGTAGATGCCATTAAGAACCCAGAAACCCGCGTGCCAGGCGAAGTAGTTTGCGAGACTGAGGAGGTGGGCGGCGGCACCCTCCAATGGCAACGCGATGCCCAGCAGGTAGTCGAAGATCTCCCAGGGCAGCATCGCGAAGGCACCGACCACGATGAAGAGGTTGAAGGCGATGTCGCGGCTGTGCCGCCAGGCCAGCGCCAAGCTGTAGTCCTCCCCGACGGCGGTGGCGGCGTAGACGAAAGCGAAGCGCAGGCTGAAAAAGAGGAAGGTGGCGTAGAGCCCGTAGTAGACCGCGATGCGCGGCGGCCCTTCCAATACCAGGGCATCGGCCAGGAGGTCGTAGAAGATCAGGGGCAGCCAGATGATGGAGAGCAGCAGGGAATAGCCGAGAAACCACAAGTGCCGGCGTCCCGGCCGGGTGAAGAACGGGATCTTGGCGCCGGCCGGTGCCAGCAGCAGGCGGTGCAGCCAGGCGACTCCCATCAGCGTCCAAGGCACCTCGGCGCCGAACGTCCAGATCAGGCGGTAGGTGACGAGGTCGAAGAAGTGCGCGGTTATGTTGATGCAGAGAAGCAGGATGAACGGCAGCGCCGAAGCCCTTGTCAAAGCTCCGAAGTTGCCGATGACTGTCCGCCAGGCCTCGGCAGCGGTCGGCAGGATCGGCAACGGCGCGACGGCACCGGCCGGCGGCTCGTGGCCGATCATTCGAAGCGCTCGAGGATGTCCCGGCGCGGTGCGCCCCATCCGCTGAGTTGAGCAAAGGCGGAAGCGAGCGCGCCCGTCATCATGGCGAAGAAGAAGAAGCCGACGACAGTGTTCCACAAAGCCTGCGGTGCGCCCCTGGCCATGAGGGCGAAGGACTCACCGTCTCGCAGGCCCTCCTCGCCAGCTACGACCTCTGACACGATGACCGTTTCGCTCGACTGGCCGAACAGCGCCGCGCAGGCCGCCATGGCCAGAAGCTGCACCAGGAGCAACGGCAAGCACACGGCAAAGAGCTTGAGGCTTCCTCGCTTGGTGAGGCGCCAGGAGCCGCGCAGGCGGAGATCGTCGTCCATCGAAACCGCCGGAAACACCAGGCTGAGGCGCAGCAACAAATAGAAGGTGATCAACAAGATGATGGCGATGGCCAGAAGGACCCAGGCGCCATCCACCATCGGCGCTTCGGAACCGACGGTGACCAGGAAAGCGGCGAGTCCAGTCGCGAGCAGGAAGGCGATGGCTAACAACAGCGAGTAGCCGAAATAGCGCCACACGCGGCCGCCCGGAAAGGGCCGCGGCATCAGGCCGGCGGCGGGACCTTCAAGGTACAGCCGGGTCAGAACGACTCCGAAAACTGCGAAAGGAAACAGCATCGCCATGCTGGCCAAAAGGAGGAGACCGCTGGCGATCAGCTCGTCGAACGGCTCGGAACCGACGATGTTCGCAATGGCAGGAGCTGCGATCTCGAAGCCGGTGATCGGCAGAGCCAGGGCGAAAGGTACAGCGGCAGCTTTCAGAAACAGGCCGAATCGGCCGAATACGATGCCGAAGGCGGCACGCAGCATGACGCCGAACGCCATTCCCGCCGGTCCGGCCGGCGTCTCCGCCAGCGACATCGCGCGCACCCCCCGCCCTCCCGAATCGTTCCAACCGGAACGATATCAGCAGTGTGTAAATGCGACCAAGGGAAAGCTGCGGGCTGTGCCGTGCCGGCGGATCAGAAGCGGGCGTCGTCGCCCTCGCCGTGGTTGCCCTCGCCGTGGTCGTCTGGCGGCGGGGCCGGCAGGTTGCTGGACGGGGCCGGCACCCAGCCGGTGCAGGTGCGGAAGGCCAGGGCGACGATGCCGAAAAGCACCGCCAGCACCACCATGTTCAGGGCCTCGAAGATCATCTTCATGGAGACCAGGGCCATCGGCGGCAGCGCCTCGAGCGCCTCGGCCAGGTTGCGGTTCGCCGCGCTGCTGTCGGGGTTCGATTGCAGGTCGACGAGGGCGGCGACGACCTCGCCCATGGCCGCGTTGGCGAGCACGCTGACGATCAGCGACACCGCCAGGGAGAGTGGAATGGCCGCCAACAGCAGGCAGGAGGTCAGGCGCAGGCCCTGTCCCTTGGTGTGCTGCCAGGACAGCGCGAAGCTGTAGGGCTCCTCCACCGCCAGGGTCGGGAAGAGGAAGCTGCAGCGCGCGGCGAGATAGCAGAGGACGATGGCGACCACGGCGCCCGGCAGGAACGGCAGCACGATGGAAGCGACCATGAAGACGATCAGCAGGGTGGTGCCGAGCCCCACCGCGTAGCCGAAGAAGAGCCAGTGCCGGCGGTCCCAGCGCAGCGCCGGCCGCACCACGCCCTCCGGGCCCAGCAGCATGATGCGGTACCAGTTGACGCCGAAATGGCAGTAGGCGGCGATCGGCGCGAAGATCGCCAGCATGGCGGTCAGCGCGTTCGGCATGGCCAGGTAGATGACGGAGGCGACGGCCAGCAGCATCAGCCCGCCGGCGGCGGCGCGCAGCAGCAGAACCGGCTGCCCGAAGGCGGCGGCGAAGGCGGCGGCCAGGGTTTGGAATACCGGCAGGTCCGCCACCGCCTGCGGCGGCGGTTGGTTTTCGGCGCTCATGGGCTAGGCGTCTACAGAGGCGGCGTCGAGGTCGGCGGCGATGCGCCGGGCCGCGGCCAGTGGATCCTCCGCCGCGGTGATGGGGCGGCCGATGACCAGGTGGTCGGCGCCGGCCGCCACGGCCTGCTCCGGCGTCATGATGCGCTTCTGGTCGCCGGTGGCCGCCCAGGCCGGGCGGATGCCCGGCACCACCAGCAGGAAGTCCGCGCCGCAGGCGCGGCGCAGCAGGGCGATCTCCCGGGCCGAGCAGACCACGCCGTCGAGGCCGCTGTCCTGGGCGAGCCGCGCCAGGCGCTCGACCTGGGCCTCCGGCGGGCCTTTCTGGCCGACCTCTTCCAGGTCGGCGGCGTCCAGACTGGTCAGCACGGTGACGCCGATCACCCTGGGCCGCTCGACGCCGAGGTCTTCGGCCGCCTCGCGGGCCGCCTCGGCCGCCGCCGTCATCATGGCGCGGCCGCCGGAGCAGTGCACGTTGACGATCTTCGGGCGCAGGTGGACGGCGGCGCGCACCGCGCCGGCCACGGTGTTGGGGATGTCGTGAAACTTCAGGTCGAGGAACAGCGGCGCGCCGCCGGCGGCCAGGCGCACGCCGTCCGGTCCCTGGGCGGTGAACAGCTCGTTGCCGATCTTCACGCCGCCGACGGCGCCGACCAGCTGCTTGGCGATACCGGCGGCCTTGTCGATGTCGGGGGTGTCGAGGGCGACGAAGATGCGTTCGCGGGGGGCGAGGGTCACGGTCATGCCCCCTTCCTAGCAGAGCGGCGCGCGGACGTCATGGGCGCTGTCGCCTAGCTTCGGGTGAGCGTCTGGTGGCGGCCTTCCGCCCAGAGGCGGAAATCCTTGAAGCTCTGCCCGCCGGTCGCGGTGCGGGCAAGCTGCTCGCCCATGACGGCCCCGAACTTGAACATATGTCCGCTGCAGCCGCCGATCACCAGGACCGGGCCGTTGCTGTCGGTCACGAAGCGCTCGTCCGGCGACACCGCATAGGGGCAGACCTGGCCGCGCAGCACCTTGTAGTCGGCGAAATCGCGCAGCAGCGGCGCAAAGGCGGAGGCGACCTCGGCGGCCTCGTTCTCGCCCAGCGGGTCGAGCCTGTCCGGGTCGCCGGGGCGGCGGTGCTGGCCGCAGCCGAACTTCAGCTCGCTGCCGTCGGCCGGCGGCGCGGCGTAGATGTCGACCTCGTTCAGCAGGTGGACCATCACCGGCGCGCGGGCCCAGCTCTCGGCGTGGGCTTCCGGCGGCTCCATGTAGGCGACCACCTGGCGGTGCGGCACGGCGCGGCGCTTCAGTTCGGGAAACAGCTTCGCGGTCCAGGCCCCGGCGCAGACCACAATGGCCTCGGCGCTCTCCTGGCTGCCGTCGGCCAGGGTCACCGCACCGATCGCCGGGTCGACGCCGACCACCCTGGCGTTGTCGCGCAGATGGACACCGCGATGCCTGAGGTCGCGGATCAGCGAATCGACGATGCGCGAGGCGAACAGCAGGCCGCCGGTGGTGTTGTAGAGGCCCCAGGCGTCCGCCGGCGCCTGCATGAAGGGACAGAGCGCCTCGATCTGCTTGCCGTCCAGGGTCTCGTAGTCGAGTCCCAGGTGGTCGAGGGTCTGGCGCGAGAGGTCGGCCCAGTCGCCCTCCCGGGTCGACAAGGCCAGGCTGCCGACCTCGGCATAATGCGATTCGCCGAGGTCGTCCCACAGGCGCTGCCAGGCCTTCAGGGCGTCGACCGTCATGGCGCAATACCCGGGCTGGTCGGCATAGGGCAGGCGGATGAGGCGGTGCTGGTCGTAGGAGGCGCCGCCCTCGTGCGGCAGCGGCCCCTGTTCGAAGAGCAGCGCCTCGTGGCCGCCGCGCGCCAGGGCCCAGGCCGTCGACAGGCCGACGATGCCGCCGCCGATGATGATGACCTTCATTGGTTAGAAACCTTCCTGCCGCCGGCCACGCCGGGGTTGGATCCCTGGGGTTCCGCGGGCGGTGCGGCACTCTGCATAGCGCCGGGGCGCCGCGAAATCCAGCCCCGCCGTTGCCCCGCCGACCAGAGGCCCCTAGGGGCTACTTTCGTTCGCAGACCAGCTGGGCGGCGGCCAGGTCCTCGATGGCCGTGCCGACCGACTTGAAGACGGTGATCTGGTCGTAGAAGCGCCGCCCGCTGCGCGCGCCGCGGGTCATCTCGAAGAGGTCGCCGGCGATGTCGTCGGCGGACAGCGCGCCCGACTCGATGGCCTGCACGATGTCGCCGCCTTCCTTGGTGGCGCCGGCGCGGGTGTCGACGAAGACGCGGGCGCGGCGCATCACCGCGTCGTCGGTCTCGCGCATGTCGGGGCGGAAGGCGCCGACGAGGTCGATGTGCTGGCCGGGCTGCAGCCAGTCGCCGCGGATCAGCGGCTCCTTCGACAGGGTGGCGCAGGAGATGATGTGGGCCCCGCGCGCGGCGGTCTCCAGGTCGTCGGTCCAGTCGACGCGAAAATCGCGGCGGTTCATGCGCTTGGCGAGGCGCTGCGCCTTCTCCGGCGTGCGGCCCCAGACCAGCACGTTGCAGATCGGCCGCACCGCGGCGTGGGCGGCGATCAACTGCGGCGCCAGGGCGCCCGTGCCGACCATCAGCAGGCGCTCGGCGTCCGGGCGCGAGAGATAGGTGGAGGCCAGCGCCGAAGCGCCGGCGGTGCGCTTCGCGGTCAAGGTCGGGCCGTCGACGAGGGCGAGCGGCGAGCCGGTCTTGCCGTCCAGCAGCACGTAGATGCCCATGATCGCCGGCAGGTTCTTCTGGCCGTTGTCGGGAAACACCGTGACCATCTTCACGCCGATATGGCGGTCGACCTGCCAGGCAGGCATCAGCAGCAGCGTCGCCGTGCTGCCGCCGGCCACCTCGACGTCGTGGTGGTGGCGCAGCGGCACCTCGATGTCGCGGCGGAAGGCCTGGCGCAGACGCTCGACGAGGCTGGGATAATCGAGGGCGGCCTCGACCTCCGCGGCGGAGACGATACGCATCAGGCGAGGGCCATCGGCTAGTTTCCGCCGGAGGCCGTCTTGAAGCCGTCGGGGCCGTGGCCGATCCGTGCCGGCACCCCGGCGGCCGGAGATGCGCCGGGGGCAAGGGACGGCCGCGCGGCGCCGGCCGAGCGCTTCATCTCGACCAGTTCGCGCTCCAGGATCGCGGCGCGCTGTTCGGCGCGGCGGGCCCGGGCGCGCGCGGCGCCGAAGCGCAGCCACATGAGGAAGGCGCCGATCAGGAAGCCGGCCAGCAGGCTGCCCAGCAGGACCAGGGCGACCGGCAGGCTCAACTGGTATTCGAAGGGCCAGAAATCGATCGCCACGTCCTGCAGGTTCGCCGCCGTGAAGGTCACGAAGACGACCAGGAACAGGAAGGTGATGATCCAGTAGATATAATGCACGGGTGCGAAGGTCGCTCGGATTGCCGCCGATTGCGGGCGAGTCTAGACCATTCGACGCCGCACCGCGAGGCCTGAGGTGGCTGAAGTGACGCTTGCGGCCGGCGCGGCTTTCAGCGGCTGTTGAGGCGCTCGCGCAGTTGCTTGCCGGTCTTGAAGAAGGGAACGTGCTTCTCCGAGACGTTGACCGCCGCGCCGGTGCGGGGATTGCGGCCGACGCGCGCCTCGCGCCGTTTCACCGAAAAGGCGCCGAACCCGCGCAGCTCGACCCGGTCTCCCCGTGCCAGGGCCTCGCTGATTTCGTCGAAGATCGTCGTGACGATGCGTTCGACGTCCCGGTGATAGAGATGCGGATTGATATCCGCGATGTGTTGGATCAGCTCAGATTTTGTCATAGCGACGTCATCCCCTTCCGACTCGCGAAGCGGCCGGAGTCCCCATCCCGTTTACCTCCAGCAGTTCGCGATCCGCCGCCGGCTTCTTGCTTTGGACCAAGGAGTCCCCTTGATGAATTCCCCTGCGCCGGCGTGCGCTTCGCGCTGCATTTGTCGCGGCAGGGCAGCCAGCCCTGGACGCATGTCGGGAAACGTTGCCAGAGGAACGTTCGGGCGTCAAGGATAAGCCTTTCAGAACAAACGTTTTTTCGATGAAATCTGAGGGTAGGAAAACGGCGGAGAAGTGTGGAATCTTTGCCTTTTCCCGGGCCTTCGGGCGGCAGGCCAAAAGAAAACGGCCCGCCGAAGGTTCGGCGGGCCGCTTGTCCGGGAGGCCGTGAGGGGCGGACTCCAGCCTTACGGCCGGGCCCGCCTTGCGGCGCTCGGTCGGGGCTTACTTGTCGTCGTCGCCCTCGCCTTCGTCGCCCTCGTCGCCGTCCTTGTCGCGCTTGCGCGCGGCTTCGGAGATGGCGGCCCCGAGGATGTCGCCCAGGCTGGCGCCGGACTCGGTGGAACCGTACTCGGCCACCGCTTCCTTCTCCTCGGCGATCTCGCGCTGCTTGATGGACAGCGAGATCTTGCGGGTCTTGGGGTCGATGGCGGTGATCCGCGCGTCGACCTTCTCACCGACGGCGAAGCGGCTCGGCTGCTGCTCGCTGCGGTCGCGCGACAGCTCGGCCTTGCGGATGAAGCCGATGGCGCCGTCGGCCACCTGCACCTCGATGCCGTTGTCGACCACCTGGTGCACCGTGCAGGTCACCACGTCGCCCTTCTTCAGGTTCTCGGTGCTGCCGGCGAAGGGATCCGTGCCGAGCTGCTTGACGCCCAGGCTCACGCGCTCCTTGTCGACGTCGACGTCGAGCACCTTGACCTTCACGACATCGCCCTTGTTGTACTTCTTGACGGCTTCCTCGCCGGAGAGGCTCCAGTCGAGGTCCGACAGGTGGACCATGCCGTCGATGTCGCCGGGCATGCCGACGAAGAGGCCGAACTCGGTGATGTTCTTGATCTCGCCGTCGATCTCGCTGCCGACCGGATAGTTGGCCAGGAACGACTCCCAGGGATTGGAGCCGCACTGCTTGAGCCCCAGGGAGATGCGACGCTTCTGCTCGTCGACGTCGAGGACCATGACCTCGACCTCCTGGGAGGTGGAGACGATCTTGCCCGGATGGACGTTCTTCTTGGTCCAGCTCATCTCGGACACGTGGACCAGGCCCTCGATGCCGGCCTCCAGCTCCACGAAGGCGCCGTAGTCGGTGATGTTGGTGACGCGGCCGGTGAACTTGGTGCCGACCGGGTACTTGGCGGCGACGCCCTCCCAGGGATCGGCCTCGAGCTGCTTCATGCCCAGGCTGATGCGCTGGGTTTCCGCATTGAAGCGGATCACCTGCACCTGCACCTGCTGGCCGATCGACAGCACTTCGGTCGGGTGGTTGATGCGCTTCCACGAGATGTCGGTGACGTGCAGCAGCCCGTCGACGCCGCCGAGGTCGACGAAGGCGCCGTAGTCGGTGATGTTCTTCACCACGCCGGTCAGCACCTGGCCTTCCTTCAGGTTGGCCACCAGCTCCGAGCGCTGCTCGGCGCGGGTTTCCTCCAGCACGGCGCGGCGCGACACCACGATATTGCCGCGCGAACGGTCCATCTTGAGGATCTGGAAGGGCTGCGGGGTGCCCATCAGCGGGCTGACGTCGCGCACCGGGCGAATGTCGACCTGGCTGCCGGGCAGGAAGGCCACGGCGCCGGAGAGGTCGACGGTGAAGCCGCCCTTGACCCGGCCGAAGATGGTGCCGGTGACGCGCTCGTTGCTGCTGAAGGCCTTGGCCAGCTGCGTCCAGGCTTCCTCGCGCTTGGCCTTCTCGCGGCTCAGCATCGCCTCGCCGTTCTTGTTCTCCATGCGCTCGAGATAGACCTCGACCTCGTCGCCGGCCTTCAGTTCCGGCATCTGGCCGGCTTCGGCGAATTCCTTGAGGGCGACGCGGCCTTCGGACTTCAGGCCCACGTCGACCAGGGCGGTATCGCCCTCGATGGCGACGATGGTGCCGCGGAGGACCTTGCCCTCCAGAGTGTCGTCAGTGCCGAGGGATTCATCGAGCAGGGCCGCGAAGCTCTCCTTCGCGGGGGTATCGACGGCTGCTTGAGCCATGGGAAACGTCCTTTCTCTTCTGCACTATCCAGGCCGGGCGGTTTGCCGCCGGTCTTCCCGGGACCATCCCGGGCGAAAACGTCTTGCTGGCTTGCGTGGCGGGCCGGAACGGAAGCCGGCCGCCCCATGAAGGCGCGATACGAAGGCGCGATGTCCTGAAACCGTTCCTGGTTGCCCTACCTCGGGTCGAGGCCGCGCCGGGCGATCTCCGCCATGGCGACCTCGAAGGCCTGGTCGGCGTCCATGCCGCTGGTATCGAGCCTGACCGCATCTTCGGCGGCCATTAAGGGGGCGGTCGCCCGCCCGCTGTCGCGCGCGTCCCTTTTGCGCAAGTCCTGCAAAACGCGGGCGTATATACTCTGCTCGCCCCGCTCAAGCAACTCTTTATGGCGCCGCCGGGCGCGTGCCTCGACCGAAGCGGTTAGGAAAAATTTCATATCCGCGTCGGGACAGACCACCGTGCCGATGTCGCGCCCGTCCAGCACCGCCCCGCGCCTCGGTCCCTGGGGGCCGTCCGGCGGGTGCTGCGCGAAGCTGCGCTGGAAATCGAGCAGGGCCGCCCGCACCGCTGGAATGGCCGCCACCTGGGAGGCCGCCTGGCTCACGGCCTCCAACCGCAGGTCGTCGCGGTCGAGGTCGGCCGGCAGGAGGGCGCGGGCGGCGGCGGCGGCCGTGGCGGCGTCCTCGGGGTCGCCGCCGTCCGCCAGGATCCGCGCCGCCACGGCGCGATAGATCGAGCCGGTGTCGAGGTAGGCGCAGTCGAGGGCGGCGGCCAGGCGGCGCGCCAGGGTGCCCTTGCCGGCCGCCACCGGGCCGTCGACGGCGATGATCATGCCTCTTGCCTCATGCGTCGACGATCTCCGCCCCGAGGCGCTGCATCAGGGGGAGGAAGTCGGGGAACGAGGTGGCGATGGGCGTCATGTCGTCGACCAGCACCGGACGCTCGGCGGCCAGCCCCAGCACCAGGAAGCTCATGGCGATGCGGTGGTCCAGTTCAGTGGGGATGGCCTCGCTGTTGCCGCCCGGCGGGCGCCCGCCGCAGCCCTCGACCACCAGGGTCTCCGGGTGTTCCTCGACGCCGACGCCGCACAGTGCCAGGCCGCGCGCGGTGGCGGCCAGGCGGTCGCTCTCCTTCACGCGCAGTTCGCCCAGGCCGTGCATCACCGTGCGCCCCTCGGCGGCGGCGGCGGCCATGGCCAGCACCGGGTACTCGTCGATCATCGAGGGCGCGCGTTCGGCCGGCACTTCGACGCCCGTCAGCCTGCTGCCGCGCACCACCAGGTCGGCGACCGGTTCGCCGCCTTCCTCGCGCGGGTTCTCGACGGCAATGTCGCCGCCCATCTCCTGCAGGGTGGTGACCAGGCCGCTGCGCTGCGGGTTCATGCCGACGGCGGCGAGGCGCACTTCGGAGCCCGGTACCAGCAGCGCGGCGACCAGCGGGAACGCGGCGGAGGAGGGATCGGCGGGGACCTTGACCGCGCGCGCGATCAGTTCCGGCTGGCCGGTCAGCAGGATCTCCCGCGCCCGCTGGCCCTCGTCGTCGATTTCGCGAGTCACGATCTCGGCGCCGAAGTGGCGCAGCATGCGCTCGCTGTGGTCGCGCGTCGCCTCGCGTTCCACCACCCGCGTCTCGCCGGGGGCGTTGAGGCCGGCCAGCAGCACGGCGGATTTCACCTGGGCCGAGGGCACCGGCAGGCGGTAGTCGAGGGGCAGCGGATCGCGGGCGCCGATCACCGTCAGCGGCAGGCGCCCGCCCTCGCGGGCGATGAAGACAGCGCCGCAGGCCGCCAGCGGCTCGGTGACCCGCGCCATGGGACGGCGGCGCAGCGAGGCGTCGCCGGTCAGCACGGCGGTCAGCGGGTGGCTCGCCAGGATGCCCAGCAGCAGGCGGGCACCGGTGCCGGAGTTGCCCATGTCGAGCACGTCCTCGGGCTCTTCGAGGGCGCCGATGCCGCGGCCCCAGACGTGCCAGCGGCCCGCGCCGTCGCGCTCGATCCCGGCACCCAGCGCGCGCATGGCGGCGGCGGTGCGCAGCACGTCCTCGCCCTCCAGCAGGCCGTCGATGACGGTCTCGCCCACCGCCAGCGCGCCGAACATCAGCGCCCGGTGCGAGATCGACTTGTCGCCGGGCAGCCGGATGCTGCCCGAAAGCGCCGCGCCCGGCCTGGCAGTCATGGGTTTCACGGGAGAGAGATTCCTTATCTGGATCTGGATCTGGCTGGGTCTTGCTGGTTCTGGCAGGCTCGCCCTGCCGGGCCTGCCGGCGGCCGCTCCGGGCAGGCCCGCGCGAATGTCGGAACAGGGTTCTATCGGGCGTCCCGGAAGCCTGCAATACCCCGCCCCGGGGGACGCCAATTACCTTTTGACAGCGATGCACGATCATGGCAATTGCCACGCCCAGCGAATGAACCGAATGAGCAGTGGAGGTACGCGCTGGTGGCAAATCCTAAATGGGGAACCAAGCGCATCTGCCAGGGTTGTGGAGCCAAGTTCTACGACCTGCTGAAATCGCCCATCGTCTGCCCCTCCTGCGGCGCCGGGTTCGACCCTGAGGCGCTGCTGAAGTCCCGGCGCCCGCGCAGTGCGCCCAAGCCGGAAGCCGCCAAGGCGAAGAAGCCGAAGCCGGTGCCCGTCGCCGACGAGGAAGAGACCGACGACGTCGACGACGAATTCGAGATCGAGGACGACGAAGCCGACGCCGCGGTGGGCGACGATGACGACGACGGTTTCATCGAGGACACCTCCGATCTCGGCGACGACGACGATGTCGACGTAAAGGTCGGGAGCGACGACGATACCTGAGGCCGCGGCGGCAGCTTCGGCGCGCGGCCTGTCAGGGCCCGGGCGCGTTGGTACTGGGGCGCGTTAGGACAAGCGTAACCCTTCGGCCGCGATACTCCCCCGGCGCCCGCGCGGGGCGCGCGGCCGGCAAAGGAAGGGCCCGGAAGGGGCCGAGAGTTTTTCCTTGCCTTGATCCGGCGGGATACTTAATTTCCCGCTCCACGCCGCCGGGCGCCTTGATTTCTCGGGCGCCGGCGGTTCCCATGGGGCCGTAGCTCAGTTGGGAGAGCGCTACAATGGCATTGTAGAGGTCGTCGGTTCGATTCCGTCCGGCTCCACCAGTTTCCAGGACCCCCGGCCCGCCCGCCGGGGGTCTTGCATTTGCGGCGGGCCGCGGCTTGCCGAAATCCTCCCGATAGCCTAGACCGGGCCTCCAACGATCCAGGAGGGAGTCCCCGCATGGCCCAGCGTAAATACCGCATCGCCGTCATTCCCGGCGACGGCATCGGCAAGGAAGTGATCCCTGAGGGCCAGCGCGCCGCCGAGGCGGTGGCCGGCCGCCACGGCTTTGCGATCGAGTGGCAGCACTTCGACTGGTCGTGCGAGCGCTACGCCGAGACCGGCCGCATGATGCCGGAGGACGGCATCGACCAGGTCAAGGCGTTCGACGCCATCTACCTCGGCGCGGTCGGCTTTCCCGGGGTGCCGGACCACGTCTCGCTCTGGGGTCTGCTGATCCCGCTGCGGCGCGAACTCGACCTCTACGCCAACGTGCGCCCGGTGCGCCTGCTGAAGGGCATGACCTCGCCGCTGGCCGGGCGCGGCCCGGAGGACATCGACTTCATCGTCGTGCGCGAGAACGTCGAGGGCGAATACTCGGAGATCGGCGGCCGGCTCTACGCCGGCACCGAGCAGGAGATGGTCTCGCAGCTGTCCTGCTTCACCCGCCGCGGCACCGACCGCATCCTGAAGTACGCCTTCGAGCTGGCCGAGAAGCGCAAGCGCCGGCACGTGACCTCGGCCACCAAGTCGAACGGCATCGTCCACACCATGCCGTACTGGGACGAGCGTTTCGCCGCCATGGCCGCGAACTACCCGGGGGTGGAGACGGCGCAGTACCACATCGACATCCTGACGGCGCACTTCGTGCAGCACCCCGACTGGTTCGACGTGGTGGTGGCCTCCAACCTCTTCGGCGACATCCTCTCCGACCTCGGCCCGGCGGTGGCCGGCTCCATCGGCATCGCGCCGGCCGCCAACCTCAACCCGCCGCGCGAATTCCCCTCGCTGTTCGAGCCGGTGCACGGCTCGGCCCCGGACATCGCCGGCAAGGGCATCGCCAACCCGGTGGCCGCCGTGTGGACGGCCGCCCTGATGCTCGACCACCTGGGCGAGGCCGCGGCGGCGGCGGAGCTGGAAGCCGCCATCGAGAGCGTGCTGGTCGACCCCGCCGCCCGCACCCGTGACCTCGGCGGCAGCGCCGACACCCGCGCCTGCGGCGAGGCGATCCTCAGGGCCCTGGTCTAGGTTCAAGGCTGGCTTAGGCCCGGGAGAGGCTTGACCTTCCCGCCGCTGGAACCTGCAGCCTGCGGGACTGCCGTGACCGGGGCCGTCGACGGGATGTGTCATGTCCAGGAAAGTCAGTTGGATCCTTGCCGGCCTTGCCGCCGCTGCCGCCGCCGGTGTGGCGGCGGCCTATCTGCCGGCGGCCTGGGGGCCGGGCGGGAGCGCCGCCGGGCTCGACGCGGAGGACCCGGCCAAGGTGGCGCTCGGCGCCCGGGTCTACGCGGAGCACTGCGCGTCCTGCCACGGCGCCGACCTGGAGGGCGAGGCGGACTGGCGCCAGCGCCGGCCCGACGGCCGCCTGCCGGCGCCGCCGCACGACGCAAGCGGCCACACCTGGCACCATCCGGGCGACCAGCTCTTCGCGCTTACCAAGCACGGCCCGGCGGCCCTGGTCGGCGGCGGCTACCAGAGCGACATGCCGGGCTATGAGGGCATCTTGACCGACGACGAGATCTGGGCCGTGCTGTCCTATATCAAGAGCCGTTGGCCGGCGGAGATACGCGCCCGCCACGACCGCTTCGGCCAGTAGATTCGGGCTAGTAGATCCGGGCCAGTAGATGCGGGAAGGAGGTAGCGGGAATGAAGGCATTGATGCTGGTGGCCGCGGCCGTGGCCCTGATGGCCGGTGCGGCCGGGGCCGGGACTGGGGCCGGGACTGGGGCCGGGACCGCCACCCCCTACGCCGGCTGGCAGGCCCGCGACATCAAGGCGCTGTCGGCACAGGAGATCGACGACCTCAGGATCGGTCGTGGCATGTCGCTGGCCCTCGCGGCGGAGCTCAACGGCTACCCTGGGCCACGGCACCTGCTCGACCTCGGTGAAGCCCTGGCCCTGACGGCCGACCAGCGCCGGGCCATGGAAACGCTGTTCGAAGATATGCAGGCCGAAGCACAGCGCCTGGGCGCGGAGATTCTCCAGGGTGAGGCCGATCTCGATGACGCCTTCCGACGCGGCGAGCCCACCGCGCCGGCCCTGCGCTCCCGGCTGGTGGCGCTGGGCGCTCTCAGAGGCGAACTGCGCTACGTTCACCTGCGCAGCCATCTGGCTGCCAGGTCCCTGCTCAGCGAAGCTCAGGTCGCGCACTACAACGTCTTGCGCGGCTATGGCGACGGGACGGCCACCGGCCACCCGGAGAGCGGCCATCGCCACGGACCGGCGCCGCACTGAGGCGCTGGCTCCCCTCTTCCCGCCCCGCGCGACGATTTGCGCCTCCCCGCGGCTCGGCTAGACTGACGCCGCCGTTCCGCAGGAGTCCGCATGGCTCGCATCGTCACCGAAACCTCGCCCTGGCAGGACGCGCCGCGCCCGCTTCCGGACGGCCGCGCGGTGTTCGCCATCGGCGACGTGCACGCCCACGCCGACCACCTCTGGAGCCTGCAGGAGCACATTGCCGGCATCATCGCCCTGGAACACGAGCCGGCGGAGGTTTCCGTGATCTGGCTGGGCGACTACGTGGACCGCGGCTGGCAGCCGCTGGAGACCATCGACCTCGTTGCCAGCGGCCTCGGTCACCCGGGCGTCGAGGAGATTCGCCTCATCGGCAACCACGAGGTCTACCTCATCGAGGCGGCGACCGGGGAGGATCTCAGCCTGCCGCGCCTGCTCAACTGGTGGCGCTTCGGCGGCGACCAGACGCTGAAGACCCTGGCGCCCGACGCCCGCATCGAGGAGCCGGCGGAACTGGCCGCGGCCCTGAGCGACAGCCTGGGGGCGGAACGGCTCGCCTTCCTCCGGGGCCTCGCGCTGCAGCACCGCATCGGCGACTACGTCTTCGTCCATGCCGGCCTGCATCCCGAGCGGCCGCTGGAGGCGCAGCTCGAGCAGGACCTGCTGTGGATCCGGGAACCCTTCCTCAGCGGCCGCGACTGGCCGCACCCGGTCACCGTGGTGCATGGCCACACGCCGGAGGGGCCGACCGCCCTGGCCCACCGCATCGGCGTCGACAGCGGGGTCTTCGCCAGCGGCTCGCTGAGCGCCGTGGAACTGCGCGGTGCACGCCTGAGGTTCATTTCGACCCGCGAAGAAACCTGAGGTTTCCGCAGGCTCGCGCACCGGCCGGGCCAGGGGTGCCGGCCTCCGCTCGCCCTCCGCCGGTGCCCACTCAATTAAGTAAGCCCTAAGGGTTCTCGCCCTAGGATTGCTGGTATTTCCGCCTGCGAAGCCCATCCCCTTCGGGGGCTCCGGCAGGCGCCGGCATTCGAAAGGCACGGCAGGTGCAGGCAAAGGACACCCGCGAAGTCGACCTCGTTCTGAGCGAGGCCGAGCAATTGCGCGAGCAGCGTGACCGTTTTCTCGCTTTTGCCTTCGCCGCTTCCGACCTTCTGCTGGAGGTCGGCGACGACAGCCTGATCCGCTATGCCGTGGGGGCGACGAACCAGTTGCTGGGCGGACCGCCCGCCTCGGTGATCGGCCGGGGTTGGCTCGACCTCTTCGCCGAGGAGGACCGCGGTCTGCTGGTCGCCAAGATCGGCACCCTGGTGCCCGGCAAGCGCTGCGGCCCCGTGCTGGTGGCGATCTGCCCCCCCGCCGCGGCCAAGGGCGGGGCCGGATCCGCGCGTCAGAAGCCGGTGCGCGTGATCTTCAACGCCTGCCGCATTCCCGACTACGAGGACGTCATCTACTGCACGCTGACCGTGGCCAACGCCGGTCTGGCCAAGGTCGCGCGCGGCGAGGAAGGGCGCGTCTCCGGCGGCCTGCTCGGCCGCAAGGCCTTCGAGGCGGCGGCCGCGGAGACCCTCGAGGCCGCGCGCGCGGTCGGGGAGGACGTCGAGATCACTTTCATCGAGTTCGTGGGCGCCGCCGGCTTCCGTGAACGGCTCGGCAACGACCGCTGGGAAGCGTTCTTCGTCGATGCGGGTTCTGTCATGCGCAGCAGCGCCATCGAAGGCGATGCCGCCGGCGTGCTCGCCGAAGACCGCTTCGGCATCGTCCATCAGGCGGGCACCGGTGCCGGATCGGAGGTCCGCCGCCAGCTCGCCGACCTCGCCCGCGCGTTCGACCCCACCGGCAGCGGCCTGCAGGTCGAGGAGGCGACGGTCGCGGCCTCGGCCGAGGAGTTGACCAGCGAAGAGGCGGCCCAGGCCCTGATCTATACCATCAACAAGATGGCGGCCAAGGGTACCGGCAATCTCGGCGTCGGCAGCCTGGCGGCCTCCTTCCACGAGCAGGTGATGGAGACCCGGGACCGCATCGCCACCTTCAAGTCGGTGGTCGCCGCCAACCGCTTCGACTTCGCTTTCCAGCCGATCGTCGATCTCGAAACCAAGGAGATCTCGCACTTCGAAGCCTTGGCCCGCTTCGCGCACGGCGAGTCCCCTTACCAGACCATCGTCTTCGCCGAGGACGTGGGGCTGATCCAGGAGTTCGACCTGGCCTGCTGCCGGCGCGCCATCGAGTTCATGGCCGAGCGGGCGGAGACCTCGCCGGTGAACCTCGCCGTGAACCTCTCGGGCCTGTCGCTGCAGAACGACGGCTTCGTCGATGCCCTGATGGAACTCCTGCGCGCGAACGGCCGGCTTGCCGGCCGGCTGATGTTCGAGGCCACGGAGTCCTCGCGCATGCACGACCTGGAGCGGGTGAGCCGGGTGTTCAATGCCGTGAAGGGCATGGGCTTCTCCATGTGCCTCGACGACTTCGGCGCCGGCGCCGCGTCCTTCCAGTACCTGCGCGCCCTGGAGGTCGACTACGTGAAGATCGACGGCACCTATACCCGCCGCCTGCTGAGTTCCGACCGCGACGGCCTCCTGCTGCGCAACCTCTGCGACCTCTGCGCCGACCTCAAGATCAAGACCATTGCCGAGATGGTGGAACTCGACGACCAGATCGCGGCACTGCGCCGCCTCGGCGTGCACATGGGGCAGGGCTACCTGCTGGGCCGGCCGGCGCCGCAGCCGGTGTTCTCCGGCGGTGCCGCGCGCAAGCGGCGCCAGGCTTAGGCCGGGCGGACGACCGCAAACCCGCACGACTCCGGGGGGTTCCCCGACGCTTGTTTCTCGGTCCCGGAAACCCCATTTATGTCTTGGTGGCGCCGCTTCCCGGGCCACCGGCGGGTGCACGGCCCCAAATGGCGTGCAGTCCCGTGCCGCACAGAAACCGGCCTTGCTCTAGGAGGAGGCAAAGATTTCATGACGCGACTGTCACTTTTCAACAGCCCGCTCCTGCTTGGTTTCGAGCAGTTCGAGCAGGCCATTGACCGAATTTCCAAGACCGCCGACGGCTATCCGCCCTACAACGTCGAACAGCTCGGCGAGCACCGGCTGCGCATCACGCTTGCCGTCGCCGGCTTTACCGAGGCCGACCTTTCGGTTCAGATCGAGGACCGCCAGTTGGTGATTCGCGGCAAGCAGGCCGATGACAAGGATCGCGTCTACCTGCACCGCGGCATTGCCGCGCGGCAGTTTCAGCGCAGCTTCGTGCTGGCCGAGGGAATCGAAATCACCGGCGCCACGCTGGAGCGCGGACTACTCCACGTCGACCTCGAGCGCAAAGTGATCGAGCCGGAGGTCCGCACCATCAGGATCGAAACCGAGAAGGCCAGCGAAAGCACACGCCCGGTCATCGAAGGCCATCGCCCCGAACATGAGGTGGAGGGACAGTAATGAACCAGCAGGTCACCATCCGCGAGCTGTCGCAGCAGGACTTCCTGCTGCTCGGCATCGACGACTTCGCATACGTAAAGAAAGAGAACAAGGATGGCCGCGACATCTTCGTGATCCACTCCGCAGACGGCAGTTCGATCGCCGCCATGGAAAATCACGACATCGCTTTCGTGGCCGTGCGGCAGAACGGCCTGGAACCGCTCAGCGTGCACTGAACCAGCGCGGCGGAGGAAAGTCTCGCCGAAGCGCAAGGGCCGCTTCCCCTGGCAGGGGAAGCGGCCCTTCGTCGTTCAAGCGCGCGTCCGGGCGCGGTATCAGGCCGCGTGGCTCGCCTGGCTCTGAGTCAGCAGGGCGTAAATCGCCTCGGCGCTTTCGGTGCCGCGCAGCTTGTCGCAGACGCTCCTGTCGCGGAACAGGCGCGATACCCGCGCCAGCGCTTTCAAGTGGTCCGCGCCCGCGGTCTCCGGCGCCAGCAGCACGAAGATCAGGTCGACCGGATGCTCGTCGATGGCATCGAAGTCGATCGGCGTCTCCAGCCGGGCGAAAAGCCCGTAGAGACGATCCAATTCCGGCAACTTGCCGTGCGGGATGCCGATGCCGTGACCGACGCCGGTGGTGCCGAGGCGCTCGCGCTCCATCAGGACCTCGAACAGCGCCCGTTCGGGCTGCCCGGTGAGTTCGGCGGCCTTCTTGGCGAGTTCCTGGAGAGCCTGCTTCTTGCTGGTGACGCGAAGGTTCGCGATCACGCTCTCCGGTAGGATCAGATCAGAAATATCCATCAGCAACTCTTTGGTCCCCAGCCGGTTACCCGCCGCGGTTTCCGCGGGGGTCGATCCAACCGATGTTTCCGTCGCTTCTTCGATAGATCATGTTCAGGCCACCATGGGCACTGTTGCGAAACATCATGGCCGGCAGGTTGGCCAGGTCCATGTGCATCACCGCTTCGCTAACCGTCAGCGTCGGAATTTCCGTTGTCATCTCCGCAACGACGGCCGGTTGCCCGTCCGCGTCGCCCTCGTCGTCCGTATCCTCCGGCCCCTCGCCGGCCAGGATGTACTGCTGGGCCGGCAACGGGGCCGCATTGGCCGCCTTGTTGTTGTGGTCCCGCAGGCGCCGCTTGTACCGGCGCAGCCGCTTCGACAGGCGATCGGCCGCCCCGTCAAAAGCGGGATAAGGTTCGTTGGCCTCTCCCTGGGCTTCGAGCTGAATGCCGCGGCCCACATGCGCCGAGATCACGGCGCGGTATAGGTGCGCTTCCCGCGACAGCGTTACGGCAACCTCCAGCGCATCCCCGAAATACTTATCGAGAATCCGGGAAAGGCTTTCGTCTACGTGCGTTCGCAGCGCGTCACCGACGTCCAGCTGCTTTCCTTTAACGGAGAGCTGCATAACCGCTTTTGTGGATTGAAACGAGGTGGCTTAGCACCTTCACAGCATGCCCTATAGCCAAGGCGGGCGCAACATAGAGACGGGCCTGGGGGAAGTCAATAGACTGTCGGCAAAGGTTAAGATGTGCCGGATCTTGCACCTAACATTAAGCTATATCAATAGCTTATGCGTGAGCGGCCAGGCCGGCCTTCTCGCGCCGCCGCTGTACCGAGGAGGGGATTCGCATGGCCTCGCGGTACTTGGCCACCGTCCGGCGGGCTATGTCCACGCCGTCCCGCCGCAGCAGTTCGACGATGGTGTCGTCGGACAGGATTTCCCTGCTGTTCTCGGCGTCGATCAGCACCTTGATGCGGTGGCGCACGGCCTCGGCCGAATGGGCGGTGCCGTTCGCGCCGGCGATGGCCGCGGTGAAGAAGTATTTCAACTCGAAGGTGCCGCGCGGCGTGGCGATGTACTTGTTTGAGGTCACCCGGCTGACCGTCGACTCGTGCATCTCGATCTCGGTCGCGATGTCGCGCAGGGTGAGCGGCCTCATGTGCTCGACACCTCTACGGAAGAAGGCATCCTGCTGGCGCACGATTTCGCTGGCCACCTTCAGGATCGTGGTGGCGCGCTGGTGCAGGGCCTTGACCAGCCAGTTGGCGGACTGCAGGCGGTCGGCGAGGTAGTCGCGCTCCTTCTTGGAGCGAACCCGGGCGGACACCTGGGCGTAGTAGTCGGAGTTCACGAGCACCCGCGGCATGGTCTCGCTGTTCAGTTCGACGATCCAGCCGCCCTTCCGGTCCGGCCGCATCAGCACGTCGGGCACGACCGGCTGCGCCACATCGCCCTCGAAGGTCAGGGCCGGCCGCGGATCCAGCGCCTTGATCTCGGCGATCATCTCGGCGAGATCCTCGTGGTCGACGCCGCAGAGCTTGCGCAGCCGCGCGTGCTCGCCCTGCGCCAGCAAAGCGAGGTTCTCCACCAGGGCCTGCATGGCGGGGTCGTAGCGGTCGCGCTCCTTCAGCTGCAGGGCCAGGCACTCGGCCAGGGAGCGCGCGAAGATGCCGGTGGGCTCGAAACCCTGCAGAACGGCGAGCACCGCCTCGAGGCGCGCGGCCGGGCAGCCGAGCTGGCCGGCGAGGTCGTCGAGGTCCGCGCTCAGGTAGCCGTTGTCGTCGAGCTGGTCGACCAGGCAGGCGCCGATCGCCCGGTCGGCCGGATCGGCGATGGCGATGCAAAGCTGCCGGGTGAGATGTTCGCGCAAGGTGACGGAGTCGGAAAGGCGCTGCTCCAGGGAGAAGTCACTGTCGTCGCCGCCACCGGCGCTTCCGCGCGTGGAGAAGGCAGCATCGCCGCCCGCGCTCTCCCAGGCGGCGCTGCCGGTGTAGAGGTTCTCGTAGTCGGTATCGAGGGGCTCGTCGGCCGCGTCCGGCAACCGCTCGGCCGTCGATCGGTCGAGGACATCGGCCTCCCCGGCTGCCTCGCCTGAGTCGTCGCCTCCCGCGTCCGCGGCGGAATCGGCATCCGTTGCCTGCTGGTCCACCGAAGGGCCTTCCAGCAGGCTGTCGTTGGCGCCCTCTTCGCGGTCGAGCAGGGGGTTCTGCTCGAGCTCTCGGTCAACTTCCGCCGCCAGTTCCAGGTTGGAAAGCTGCAGCAGCTTGATCGCCTGCTGCAGCTGCGGCGTCATGACCAGAGATTGGCGCTGGCGCAGTTCCAATCTTTGTGTCGCCGCCATATCGCTTAACCTTTTAGAGGCTAAACCTTTCGCCCAGGTAAACGCGGC
>JBHJOA010000024.1:0-113852 GCA_050330205.1 Kiloniellaceae bacterium | reverse complement strand
TGGCTGGGGCGGCAGGATTCGAACCTGCGAATGCCGGTACCAAAAACCGGTGCCTTACCACTTGGCTACGCCCCAGCAGGGCCCGGCGGCCGAAGCAGCGAGCGGCCATCATAGGGCCGGGGCCGGGCGGGCCGCAACTTAGCGCCGGGGCCCCCCGCCTGCAACGGCCTTTCCCGCCTCTCCCGCCCGCCTGCCTGTGCCCGTTCAGTCCCGCGGCAGGCGGCCGGCCAGGGCCAGCAACGCCGGCAGGAAGGCCAGCACGCAGAGCAGCGTCATGACGATGGCGATGGTCAGCAGCTGTCCCATGGAGGCGGTGCCCGGATGCCCGGAGATCGACAGCGCCCCGAAAGAGGCGAGCGTGGTCAGCGCCGACAGCAGGATCGCCCGCGGCGTCGAGTTGACGGCGCCAGCGGAGGGCGCCGCCCCTGAAGCTGCACCGGCCGCCGCCTCGCGCGCGCGCATCACGTAGTGGATGCCGCTGTCGACGCCGAGGCCGAGCAGCAGCGGCAGCACGATGACGTTGGCGAAGTTGAACGGCAGGCCGAGCACCACGCCGGCCGCCACGGTCAGCAGCGCCGCCAGCAGCAGCGGCACCAGCACCAGCAGGGTGTCGAGCGGCGAGCGCAGCACCAGCAGCAGCAGCAGGGCGATGGCGGCCAGCGCCAGCACCGTCGCCTCGGCGAAGGCGGTCACCACCGCGCGCCCGGCCGCGACGATGGTGACCGGCGCGCCGGAGACGTCGGGCACCAGCGCCTGCAGGGCGTCGACGAAGCGCTCGCGCGCCGCCGGGTCGCGCAGGTCCTCCACCGGGATCGCCTCGATCAGCACGCGGCTCTCCCCGGCCCCGCCCGCCGCCCGGTAGCGGGCCAGCAGGTCGTCGGGCAGGTCGTCGAGCGTGACCTCGGATTCGGCCTCGAGGCCGTCGAGCAGACGCTCCAGCGCCGGCTCGAAGCCGCCGAGCCAGGCGGTCTCCAGAGCCTCCGGCGAAACCCCTCTGTGCTCGCGCAGCGCCGCCAGCAGCGCCCCGGCGGCCGGCTGCATGTCCTCCGGCGCCGCGGCCAGCGCCTGCCGCAGACGCTCCAGCGCCGCCGCCCGCGCAGCGGCGTCGGGGGCCGGGGCCGGCGGCGGCGCGGTGAACAGCGGCGCCAGGAACAGCGCCGCCTGGTCGATGAGGGCGAGCTTGGCCGCCTGCGCTTGCGGCAGGAAGTCGGTGAGGGTGACGGCGGCCTCGACCTCCGGCAACGCGGCCAGCCGCGGGGCGAGGTCGCGCGCCGCCGCCAGGTCGGCGGCCAGCACCTGGGCGCTGTAGGGCGAGACCCGCGGATCGTCGAGGAGATCGAGCAGCACCGCCACCGACGGCGAGTCCGGATCGCGCAGGTTCAGCGGGTCGTCGTCGAAGCGCGCCTGCGGCAGGGCGAAGGCCGCGACGACGGCCAGCACCAGGCCAATGCCGGCGAGGCCACGGGCACCGCGCGCGGCGCCGCGCTGCAGGGCCGCCCCCGCCGCCGCCACCGGGCCGAGGCGCAGGGCGCAGGGCGGCGCCGGCATCAGGCGCATCAGCGCCGGCAGCAAAGTGAGGTTCAGGAACAGCGCGATGAACATGCCGCCGCCGGCGATGGTGCCGAGTTCCGAGAGACCGCGGTAGGCCGTCGGCAGGAAAGCGAAAAACGCGAGGGCCGTCGACAGCGCGCAGAGCAGCAGCGGCCGGCCGACCAGGCGCGCCGCGTCGACGAGAGCCGTTTCGGGGCCGCTGCCGGCGGCGCGGCGCTCCTGCGCGCGCAGGGTGAAGTGGATGCCGAAGTCGACGCTAAGGCCGATGAACAGCACCGCGAAGGCGACGGAGATGAGGTTGAGCTGGCCGACGGCGAGGGCGGCGAAGCCGGCAGTCCAGCAGAGGCCGGCAACCAGGGTCGCCAGAATCGGCACCACCAGGCGCCAGGAGCGCAGGCCCGCGAAGAGCACGCCGGCCACCAGCAGGCCGGAAAGCAGTCCGACCAGCCCGATGCCCGATTCCACCGACGCCAACTCGTCCTGCAGCATCAGGGCCTCGCCGGTGAAGTGCAGGCGGTAGCCGCGTGCCTCCGTCAGGCCGAGCTCCACCGCCGCGGCCTCGACGGCGGCCACCGCCGGCGCCATCGGCGCCAGGGAGGCGAAGTCGACCAGCGGCTTGACGACCAGGAAGCGCCGGCGGTCCTCGGCAGTCTCCTCGGCGTCGGCGAAAAGGGCCGGCCAGGACAGCCGGGCGTTGGGATCCTGCGCCAGGGCACGGGTCGTCGCCGCCAGGCGCGACAGCACCGGCGCCAGTTCGCCGCGCCGGGCCGCCGCCTGTTCGGCGGTCATCGCTTCGGCCAGCAGGTCGGCGAGGCCGCGCAGGCTGGGATCGGCCTGCAGCGCCGCGAGCAGCGGCTGGGCGCCGGCGAGGCGGTCGGCGAGCGCCTGCAGCTCGGCGGTGGAGAGATAGAGCAGGCCGCTGCGCCGGAAGAAGGCGCCGCCCTGCGGCAGGTAGACCTCGCGCACGATCTCCGGCCTGTCGCGGAGCGCCGCCGCCAGATTCTCCGCCGCCGCCTCGGCGGCCAGGGAATCCGGCGCCTCGACGACGACGGTCAGGCTGTCGACCAGTTGCGGGAAGGCCTGCTCCACCGCCGTCTCGTTCTGCCGGAAGGCCAGGTCCTCCGACAGCATGTCGTTGGTCGAGGTATTGATGGTGAGGGTCGCCACCGCCAGCCACAGCAGCCCCGCCGCCGCGGCCAGGCAGCCGGCGACGGCGCCCAGGGGCCGGCGGCAGACCGCGCCGACCCAGGCGCCGATCCAGCGGCCGATCCGGGCCGCGACCGGACCGGCGGAAGGCTCATCGAAGGCGGAATTTTCTGGCAAGAACGGACGATCCCAGGCCGAAGCCTGCATATAGCCTGGGATTCGGGGGCCTGACAACGGCGCGGCCCCCTGCCGGGGCCGCATCCGGGTCCGCCGAAAGGCCAAAAACTCAGATATTTGAAAGGCTTCGAATTAGGGCTCCGTTAACCACGGCTGCCCCATAACGGTCTACTGCCGTCTTTGGCGCGGGCCCGGACTCCCGGTGCGCGCCCGGCGTCGGCAGTTTGATGAACCCTATCCGGCCGTTGCGGCCGGCCGATGAGAATGACAGAGCACACGGACAAGGCAGCCCAAAAGTCCGGCCGGAAATCCGGCAAGAGCCCGCCCGCAAAGCGGGCCGGCAAGGCGCGACCGCCCGGCGGGAAGCAGGCCAAGGCGCCCGCCGGCAAGCCCGCGCGCGCCGAGGACGCCGGCGCCGGGTCTGCGGCTGCCAAGGATCTGCCCGTCCGGAGCGAAGCGGCCCAGGCCCCCGCTACCGGCGTGCTGCCCGACAAGGGGGGGGCCGAAAAGATGGGACCCGAGAAGATGGGACCCGAGAAGGCCCTGGCGCCGGATCCGGCCACCATCGTCTTCGGCAGCAACCGCCCCATCGTTGCCGCGCCGCCCAAGCTGCCCGCCGGCAGCGGCCTGCAATTTTCCGGATCCTCGGCCGGGTTGCTGAAGGCGAGCGGCCCGCAGCCGACCTCGCCCAAGGCCAGCGGGCTGACCTTCTCTTCCGCGTCAAAGCCGGTCGCTTCCGCGAAGCCGGTCGCCCCGGCACGGCCAGCGGCGGCAAAACCGGCGAGTGTCGTCAAGGATCCGGCCGGGAAGCCAACCGCCGCGACGGCGAAGGCCCCCGAGACAAAGCCCGACGACGGCAAGAAGCCGGTTCTGACCAAGCCGGCGATCGCCCCGCAGGCCAGCGGCCGCCATTTCGACCGCGAGCGCTCCACCGGCGGCTTCCTCGCCATGCTGCTGGTGCTGACCGTGGCGGTGGGCGGCCTGGCGTTCTGGATGAAGCTCGGCGGCGAAACGCCGCCCGAGGCCGAAGCGCCGGCTCAACAGGTGGCCATCGCGCCCGCCGCGCCGGAAACCACGACGGCACCCGAATTCGCAGCCGAAAACGCTCCTGAGCCGATGCCTGGCGCGGCGACGGAGGCCGAAACCGCTGTCGTCTTCGAGCCCTCGATACGCGCGCCGGAATCGCCGGGTCCGCTGGCTGGGGGCGACAGCGCCGCCGGTGGCCTCAGCACCGCCGAGATCGGCGAGGTGCAGGAACTGCTCAGCCGCCTCAACCTCGACCCCGGCAGCCTCGTCGGTGTGCTGACCGAGGAAACCGCGGCGGCGATCCGCAGCTACCAGGAGATGGCCGGCCTGCCCGCCGACGGCACCGCCGACCACGCCCTGCTCGAAGAACTGCGCAGCGTGGTCGAACTCTACGGCGGCTGACGCCGCGCTCCCCGCGTCAGGCGCGCAGCAGCGCCGGCGCCACCCACCAGTCCGGATTTGCCTCGACCAGCACCGCCGCCGCGCGGCGCGCCGCGGCCTCGTTCTCGAACAGTCCAAAACAGGTCGCCCCGCTGCCCGACATACGGGCGAGCAGGCAGTCGGGCGACTCCTCGAGCGCCGCCAGCACCGAGGTTACCGCCGGCGCGAGGCCGCAGGCCGGCGCTTGCAGGTCGTTGCCGCGCGCCACCAGCCAGTCGACGAAGGCCGCCAGTCCGATCGGCGGCAGGCGCGGTTCCCGGACCCGGGAGTAGGCTCCCGAAAGCGCCCTGAAGACTGCGGGAGTGGAGACCGCCACACCCGGGTTGACCAGCAGCAGCCACAGCGGCGGCAGCGCCGGCAGCGGCTGCAGCTGCTCGCCGATGCCGGACATGATCGCCGCTTCGCCGCGCAGGCAGACCGGCACGTCGGCACCGAGCGTCAGGGCGAGCGCTTCCATCTCCGCCGCGGACAGATCGGCCTGCCAGAGCCGCGCCAGGCCGCGCAGCGCCGCCGCCGCGTCGGCCGAGCCGCCGCCGATGCCGGAGGCGACCGGCAGGTTCTTGGTGAGCGTGATCTCCGCGCCTGCATTGATGCCGGTCCGCTTCGTCAACGCCTGTGCCGCAAGCAGCACGAGGTTGTCGTGTTCGTGGAGCAGCGGGCCGGCCTGAGGACCCATGACCGTCAAATTGAGAGAGTTCGTGCTCACCGGCTCGATCGTCAGCACGTCGCCGACGTCGGCGAAGACCACAAGGCTTTCCAGTTCGTGGTAGCCGTCGGCGCGCCGGCCGGTCACCTGCAGGGTCAGGTTGACCTTGGCCCAGGCATGCTCGACGACGTTGCCGCCCGCGCCCGTTTCGGACGCATCAGTCACCTGCCGATACCCTGCGGGATCTCGTCCGGGCACACGAAACGAAAAACATGAAAACCGCCAAGCCGCCCTAGATGTCCTGCGGCGGTACCGGCATGCCCTGCTTGATCTTCATTTCGATGACCGGCACCTGGTCCTCTTCCGGTTCCAGGCTGAGGGCCCGGCGCCATTGGAAGCGCGCCTCGTTGCGGCGGCCGACCTGCCAGTAGGCATCGCCCAGATGATCGTTGATGGTCGGGTCCTGGGGCCGCAACGCCACCGCGCGCTCGAGCTGGGTGACCGCCTCGTCGAAGCGGCCAAGGCGGTAGTAGACCCAGCCCAGACTGTCGACGATGTAGCCGTCGCGCGGACGCAGCTTCACCGCGCGCTCCAGCATCGCCTCGGCCTCGCCGAGGTTCTGCTTCTTCTCGACCCAGGAGTAGGCGAGATAGTTCATCACGTAGGGCTGTTCCGGCTGCAGGCCGAGCGCGTGCTTGAAGTCCGCTTCCGCGCGCTCCCACTGGTCGGAGCGCTCCAGCGCGATGCCCCGCAAGTACAGCAGGGACCAGTGCCGTGCCTCGATCGGGCCGCGCCGCTCCAGGCGCTCGACCGCGGCGTCGTAAGCCTCCACGGCCTCCTCGTAACGCTCCTGTTCGCGCAGCAGGTTGCCTTTGCGCTCCAGCGGCTCGTGGGAGTCCGGGCGCTCCGCCGCCAGCCGGTCGAGTTCTGCCAGGGCCGCCTCGGTCTCGCCCAGCACACGCATTTCATCGGCGATGCGCAGGCTGACGATCCAGGCGAAGGGCGAGTTTGCGGGCACCCGCCGGTAGGCAGCGATGGCCTCGCGGCTGCGGCTCTGCTTCTGCAGGATCTCGCCGAGCAGCACCTGCGCGAGCACGAAGTCCGGCTTCAGGGCCAGGGCCTGGTGCAGGTGGATCAGCGCCGCATCGTCGGCCTGCTCCTGACTGAGCAGGCCCGAGAGATTGAACAGCACCTCGGCCATGCCCTCGACGGCGTCCTTCACCTCGACCGGGCTTTCACCGCCCTGTTCGGCGCGCTCCAGCATCGGCTGCAGGATGTCGGAACCCGGCGCGCTGTCGATGTACTCGCGGTAGAGCGCCAGCGCCCGCTCGCGCTGGCCGTGCCGCTCGAAGAAGCTGCCGGCCAGCCAGGTGATGCGCAGCGTCGGGCGCGCCGACTTCTCCAGCAGGTCTTCGTACTGCGCCGCCGCCTGCTCGCCGCGGCCGGCCACCTCGTAAATGAGGGCGGCGTGCACGCCGTGCAGCACGTTGCCGGCGCCCTCGCCCTGCAGGGCCGCCAGCGCCTGCAGGCCGCCGTCGACGTCGCCGCGGCCGGTCTTGATCCATGCCGTCAGCATCGGCAGCAGCACTTGGTCGAAGCCGCGCCCCGGCAATTGGGCAAGACGGGTTTCCGCACCCTGGAGATCGCCGTTGCGGGCCGCCTCAACCGCCAGCACCAGGCTCGCCAGGCTGTGTTGCGGCTCCCGCTGCAGGATGCGTTCGGCCAGGTTCACGGTTTCCTCGCGGCGTCCGGTGGCGGCCGCCAGGTGCATGGTCGGATACAGCAGTTCCGGGTTGTCGGGATCGTAGCGCAGGGCCTGCAGCATGTAGTCCGCCGCAGCCTCCAGATCGCCGTCGCTGCGCGCGACGAGGCCCGCCAGGTAGGCCCCGTAGGGCGACGAAATCGGCGGCGGCGCGGCCAGCGGTGTCAGCTCGGTCTCGGCGAGCTGCGCGACCATGCCCTGATTGCGGGCCGGGGGCTCGGCGCTGCAGGCGGCCGGCGCCAGACCGAGCGCCAGGGCGAGTAGCGCCGGCTTGGCCCAGCGGGCCCGGCGCTGGTGGTACGGAAGGTTCGACAAATCAGTCTCCCAGCGGTTTCGCTGCGATGTGCCCGGCGGCCGCGCCGGCCGGGCCAGACGAGAAGGGCCCGACGAGAGGAGCCCAACGAGAGGGACCAGACGAATGGGCCGGGCAGTGTAGCCGACCGCTCCGAGCCCTCACAATGACCAGCTTGGCGCCGCCCGTGCCGGCGCCGGGTGTCCTCCCGAGGAAATTGGCCCGAGGCCGGCGGTATGCAAGCCTCCGCGCCGCCGGCGGCTGGCCGCGCACCCGGATCACATGTTCGGATAGTTGGGCCCGCCGCCGCCTTCCGGCGTCACCCAGACGATGTTCTGCGTCGGGTCCTTGATATCGCAGGTTTTGCAGTGGACGCAGTTCTGCGCGTTGATCTGCAGGCGCGGCTGGCCGCCGTTGTCGTCGCGCACGATCTCGTAGACCCCGGCCGGGCAGTAGCGCTGCGCAGGCTCGTCATAAAGCTTGAGGTTGTGTTCCACCGGGATCGCGGGATCCTTGAGGGTCAGGTGAACCGGCTGATCCTCCTCGTGGTTGGTGTTGGAGATGAACACAGAGGACAGCTTGTCGAAGGTAATCACGCCGTCGGGCTTCGGATAGTCGATCTTCGGCATCTCCGCGGCCGGCTTCAGGCTCTCGTGATCGGCGTGGCGGTGATGGAAGGTCCAGGGCGCCCGCCCGCCGAGCAGCTTGAGGTCGAGGCCGCCGTAGATCATGGCGCCGTAGAGACCCCACTTGCTGAACGCCGGGCGGAAGTTGCGCGCCTTGTGAAGCTCCTCGTAGACCCAGGAGGACTCGAACTTCCGCGGGAAGGAGTCCAGCACCGCCGGCGCTTCGGCCGCGCCGGCCAGCACCTCGCCGCTCAGCGCGTCGAAGGCCGCCTCTGCGGCCAGCATGCCGGACTTCATGGCGTTGTGGCTGCCCTTGATCTTGGGCACGTTGAGGAAGCCGGCGGCGCAGCCGATGAGGGCGCCGCCGGGGAACACCAGCTTCGGCAGCGACTGCAGACCGCCTTCGTTCAGCGCGCGGGCGCCGTAGGCGATGCGCCGGCCGCCCTCCAGCATCGGGCGAATCGCCGGATGGGTCTTGAAGCGCTGCATCTCGTCGAAGGGCGAGAGGTGCGGATTGTCGTAGTCGAGGCCAACCACGTAGCCGACGTAGGCCTGGTTGTCCTCCAGGTGGTAGATGAAGGAGCCGCCCCAGGTGGCGGTGTTCATCGGCCAGCCGGCGGTATGGATGACGGTGCCGGTCTGGTGCTTGGCGGGATCGAGTTCCCACAGTTCCTTGATGCCGATGCCGTAGGTCTGCGGGTCGGCGCCCTGGCGCAGGGCGAAGCGGGATTCCAGCTGGCGGGTCAGCGAGCCGCGGCAGCCTTCGCCGAACAGGGTGTAGCGGCCGTGCAGTTCCATGCCGGGCTGATAGCCGTCCTTGCGGCTGCCGTCGCGGGCGACGCCCAGGTCGCCGGTGGCCACGCCCTTGACCCGGCCGTCCTCGTGGTAGAGCACCTCGGCGGCGGCGAAGCCCGGATAGATCTCGGCGCCGAGGGCCTCGGCCTGCTCGGCCAGCCAGCGGCAGACGTTGCCGAGCGAGACCACGTAGTTGCCGTGGTTGTGCATCTGCCCCGGCAGCATCCAGACGGGAATGGAGCGGCTGCCCTTCTCCGACAGCAGCAGGAACTTCTCCTCGCCGACCGGGGCGTTCAGAGGCGCGCCCTTGTCCTTCCAGTCGGGAATCAGCTCGTCGAGGGCGCGCGGCTCCAGCACCGCGCCGGAGAGGATGTGGGCACCGACCTCGGAGCCCTTCTCGAGAACGCAGACGCTGACCTCCCTGCCGCTCTCGGCCGACAGCTGGCGCAGCCGGATGGCCGCCGCCAGGCCGGCCGGACCGGCACCGACGATGACCACGTCGTATTCCATGAATTCGCGTTCCAAGGTTTCTCTCCGCCCTTGCTTGGATGATCTCTGCCCGCGCCGGCAAGGCCGCCTCCAGGCCGTACCGCGGCCCTACATAGTACAGCCCGCCCCCCGCGGCCAAGCCCAGCAGCCGCGCCGCCAATTCGCCTGGAACCGTCCTTTTCCCCCGCGCCGACCGGGAAATTACCGAAATATTCACCTTTCCGCCCGACCATGGCGCTGTAGGAGACCGCAAAGACATGGTTGCCCAGGAAGTCCAGGACTTCGGCGAAGAGCCGATCCGCGAGAACAGCCCGAGCGAACTCGACGAGTTGACGCATGCCGAGATGTGCATGCTGTACCGGGAATCCGCCGACTCCATCCGCTTCGCCAAGGCCCATCAGTGGAAGTCGCTGGGCGCCACGCTGCTGCTATTCGCCGGCATGATCGTGCTGGCGCGCCTGGTGCCGGAGAAAACGATCCTGACCAATCTGGTCATCGCCATCAGCTTCCTCTGCAGCGCCGCCGTCATCTACATGTTGGTGCTCTACCAGGTCTGGCAGAACACCGAGCGCGAAAAGCTGCGCGACATCGCCGGCCACTTCTCGAGCTTCTCGCAGTTCACCCGGGCCATCAAATCGTCGCGCGAGGCCAACGTGCACCGCTATACGCTGCTGGTGTTCATGATCTGCGCCATCCTGCTGGCCAACGTGCTGCTGGTCCTGACGGTCTCGCCGCTCTACCACTGACGGCCCTCCCCGCTTTCTGTTCCCCGGGCGCCGGTGATATGCTGGCGTCCATGACCCCCGTGCCAAGCGACCGCGCGCTGCTCGACACCCTGACGTGGCAGATCGAGGCCGGCGCCGACGAGGCCATCGGCGAGCGGCCGCTCGACCGCACGGCCGCGCCGGCGGAAAGCACGGCAGCAGCGGCGCCCGCGCGGCCACCGCGCCCGGCTCCCGGGCTCGGCGAAGCGGCGCCCAAGGCCGGCGTCACTCCGCCGCCCGCGGCGCGCCCTGCCCCCGCCCCGGCCCCCGACCCGGCCCCGGCCCTGGCGTCGGCCAGCGAGACCCAGGCCTCCGCCCAGCGCCTCGCCGCCGGCGCCTCCACCATCGAGGAAATCCGCCAGGCGCTGGAGGTCTTCGAGGGCTGTCCCCTGAAGGCGACGGCGACCAACCTCTGCCTCTTCGACGGCAACCCCGAGGCCAGGATCATGATCATCGGCGAGGCGCCGGGCGCTCAGGAGGACCGCCAGGGCAAGCCCTTCGTCGGGCCGGCCGGCCAGTTGCTGGACCGCATGCTGGCCGCCATCGGTCTCGACCGCAGCGGGGTATATATCACCAACCTGCTGTACTGGCGCCCGCCCGGGAACCGCAACCCGACGCCCGGCGAGATCGCCGCCTGCCTGCCGTTCCTGGAGCGCCAGGTGGAGATCCTGCAGCCAAAGCTGCTGCTGCTGGTCGGCGGCATGTCGGCCAAGACCCTGCTCCACCGCAGCGAGGGGATCCTGAAACTGCGCGGGCGCTGGGCCGACTATCACCATCCGCGCCTGGAGCACCCCATTCCGGCGCTGCCGACCCTGCATCCGGCCTACCTGCTGCGTCAGCCGGCGCAGAAGCGCGAGGCCTGGCGCGACCTGTTGTCCTTCGCCGAAGCGATGGCGCGCGAGGGACTCGGGAAAGGCAGCGCGGCCGCCGCCGGATAGCGGGCAAAGCGTCCGGCGCCCCCGGCCTTGCCGGAGCGCCTGCGTGCCCCGCAATCAAGGGGAAAGTGCCTTTCAAATATCCCACTTAACGTCGATTTAACCCGACCCGTGGTGTCCTAGGGGGAGCCAACCTGAGGCATGACTTTCGGCGGCGCCGGCTGCTGTTCCGGCGCCGTGACGTATTCGGGGCGGCGGTTGCAGCCCGCGGAACACTTGGATAGGGTCGATGAAAAGAACGGGGGTCGCCTTGCAATCCAGGAGTTGCGCCCGGCAGCGGGCCGCACGCCTTCGGCGGAAGGCGCGCCGTACCCTTTTTGCGCTCGCCGCCGGTCTGGGGGCGACGCTGCTGGGCACCTCCGCCGCGCCGATCCCGACCGCCCTCGCCGAAGTCCTGCAACCTCAAGACCTGCAGCCCCACGGCCTGCAGCCCAATGACGCGACGCTGCAGGGCAACCTGCCGACGGACCAGCACCACATGCCGCTGTCCGGCCCGGACGGCCTGCCGGGCGTGCTGTCGCAGCAGGACGCGGAACTCTACCGCCGCATCTTCGCGGTACAGGAAGCCGGCCGCTGGCCGGAAGCCGACCGGCTGATCGCCGCGCTCGCCGACCGGCGGCTGATGGGCCATGTGCTGTCCCAGCGCTATCTGCATCCGACCGCCTACCGCTCCAAGTACGTCGAACTGAAGGAGTGGATGGATCACTACGCAGACCACCCCGAGGCCAAGCGCATCTACAATCTCGCCCTCAAGCGCCGGCCGGCGAACTACCGCCGCCCGCAGCCACCGGCGATAGCCGGCAGCACCGTCGCATGGTCCGGCCAGCGGGGCAGCTACGACTACGTCTCGCCGCGCCAGCGCAGCAAGGCGACGCGCAGCAAGGTTTCGCGCGTGCTGCGCCAGGTGCGCACCAACGTGATGCGCCAGCGCTTCACGGTGACCGAGAAACTCCTCGAGCAGCGCTCGGTTCAGGAACTGCTCGACCCGGTCGAACTGGACGAGGCGCGCGCCCTGGTCGCCAGCGGCTGGTTCTACTACGGCGATCCGGAACGCGCCTACGCGCTGGCCTCGGCCGCCGCCCAGCGCTCCGGCCACCGCGCGCCGATGATCAACTGGGTCGCCGGGCTCTCGTCGTGGCGCACCGGACGCATCGACGAAGCGGCACGCTACTTCGAGACCCTGGCCGCCGCCGAGAACGTGCGCGGCTGGAATGCCGCGGCCGGCGCCTACTGGGCCGCGCGCGCACACCTGAAGCAGCAGCGCCCGGACCGCAGCAGCCCGCTGCTGCGCCGCGCCGCCGCCCACCCGCGCACCTTCTACGGCCTGCTGGCGCGCCGCGCGCTGGGCATGCCTTTCGACTTCGACTTCGGCGCCCATCGCCTGGCACCGCAGACCGTCCAGCGTCTCGGCGCCAGCCCGGCGGGCGGCCGCGCGCTCGCCCTGCTGCAGATCGGCGACCGCGAGCGCGCCGAGAGCGAACTGGTCGGCGCCGGCGAATGGGGCGACCCGGAGGTGGGTGAGGCTCTCCTGGCGCTGGCGCAGCACGCCAGGATGCCGGCTCTGGCCTACCGCATGGGCAGCCAGCTGATCGGCCTCAACGGCAACGACAACAGCGAGCTCGGCGGCGTGGTGGACGCGGCGCTTTACCCGATCCCGCCGTGGCAGCCGCAGAGCGGCTTTTCCGTCGACCGCGCCCTGATCTACGCCATGATGCGCCAGGAGTCGGCCTTCAACACGCGGGCGATGAGCCCGGCGGGCGCCCGCGGCCTGATGCAGCTGATGCCGCGCACCGCCAGCTACATGGCCGGGAACCGCCGCTATCACGGCAAGGGCCAGCAGGAACTCTTTGAGCCGAGCCTGAACCTGGAACTCGGCCAGCGCTACATCGCCTACCTGCTGGCGCACGAGCGCGTGCAGGGCGACCTTTTTCGCCTGACCACCGCCTACAACGGCGGCCCGGGCAACCTCGGCAAGTGGGAGCGCGCCGCCCAGGCCGATGACGACCCGCTGTTGTTCATCGAGGCCCTGCCGTCGCGGGAGACACGACTCTTCATCGAGCGGGTGCTGACCAACCTGTGGATCTACCGCCAGCGCCTCGGTCAGCCGGCGCCGTCGCTGGAACACCTTGCAGGCGGCGACTGGCCGCGCTACGAAGCCTTGGACGGAACCCGTGCCGAGGTCGCGCTCCATGGCTCGAATTGACGAAAAGCTGCCTTTCCTGCCCGTCAACATCGCTGTCCTGACCATCTCCGACACCCGGACTCTGGCCGATGACAAGTCGGGCGACCGGCTGGTCGAGATGATCACCGCCGACGGTCACGTCGTCGTCCGGCGCGAGATCGTCACCGACGACGGCGACAGGATCGTCGCCGCCCTCAGGAAGCACGTCGCCGACCCCGAGGTCGACTGCATCGTCACCACCGGCGGCACCGGCGTCACCGGCCGCGACGTCACGCCGGAGGCCTTCCGCCAGGTGATGGAGAAGGAAATCGAGGGCTTCGGCGAGCTGTTCCGCATGCTGAGCTACCAGAAGGTCGGCACCTCCACCATGCAGAGCCGCGCCATCGGCGGCGTCGCCGACGGCACCTACCTCTTCGCCCTGCCCGGCTCGCCCTCGGCCTGCAAGGACGGCTGGGAGGATATCCTCAAGTTCCAGCTCGACTCGCGCCACCGCCCCTGCAACCTCGTCGAGCTGATGCCGCGCCTGAAAGAGCACTTGAAGGCCGCGAGCTAACCCCTTCCACGAAAAGTTCATCGCCGCGGCCGCATTGCCCTTTGAAGTTTCGAAGGCGAATCGTTTTACTGCGGTGCGGCGCCGTCGTTTCGGACCGCTGCCGCAGGAGGAGACTGCGATGAACGACACCGGCTTTGCCGCGCCGAGTTACGAGGCGATCCCATTGCCCGACCGGCAGAGCTATGGCGACGCCGAGATGGCTGAGCGGGCGCGCGACTTCCTGGCCGGGATGAAGACTCGCCACACGGTGCGCGACTTCGCGCCGACGCCGGTGCCGCGCGGGATCGTCGAGGACTGCCTGCGCGCGGCCGGCACCGCGCCGAGCGGCGCCAACCACCAGCCCTGGCATTTCGTCGCCGTCGGCGATCCCGCCGTGAAGCAGCGCATCCGCGAGGCGGCCGAGGCCGAAGAACGGGCCTTCTATGCCGGCAAGGCGGGCGAAGAATGGCTGCGCGACCTCGGGCCGCTGGGCACCGACCCCGACAAGCCCTTCCTGGAGATCGCCCCCTGGCTGATCGTCGTCTTCGCCGAGCGCTACCGCGTCGGCGCCGACCGGCGGATCGGCAAGAACTACTACATCGGCGAATCGGTGGGCATCGCCACCGGCATGCTGATCACCGCGCTGCACAGTGCCGGCCTCGCCACCCTCACCCACACGCCCAACCCCATGCGCTTCCTCAACGAGATCTGCGGCCGCCCGGAGAACGAGAAGCCCTACATGATCCTCGTCGCCGGCCACGCGGCGGCAGGTGCCACGGTGCCCCGCCACGCCAAGGTGAAGAAGCCGCTGGAAGAGATCGCCACCTTCCTCTGAGGCGGCCCGCTGAGGCGGCCCATTGAAGCGCCCCTCTGAAGCACCCGCCATCCGGCGCCGGGCGGGCTGGGGGCGCCTCCCGAGTCGCGCCAGTGAATCCCTCGAGTCAAGGCTTCTTTGTTCTTGATATGTTCATTATTTGTGCCTAACGTTCTCCCATGGTTGATCTGATCCCCCAGCGACCTAAGAAGGGCCGTGGCGCCGTCAGCAATGCCAGCGGGCGCTACGAGCCCTTCACCCGGGTCGCCACCGACGATGGTTGGGGCTGGGGCGAGGCCGGGACCGACGGCGGTCCGAACGGCTTCGGCGAACCGGCCGCGCCGCAGGGCCCGCCGACAGAGGTGACCTGGGACGCGACCCGCAGCATCATCGCCCGCAATTCCTCGCCGGATATCCCCTTCGACCGCTCCATCAACCCCTACCGGGGCTGCGAGCACGGCTGCGTCTACTGCTTCGCGCGGCCGAGCCATGCCTGGCTCGGCTATTCGCCGGGCCTCGACTTCGAGACCAAGATCCTCGCCAAGCCAGAGGCCGGCGTACTGCTGAGGAAGGAACTGGCGCGCAAGTCCTACAAGCCGGCGCCGATCGCGCTGGGCACCAATACCGACCCCTACCAGCCGGTCGAGCGGCACCTGAAGATCACCCGCGGCATCCTCGAGGTGCTGAAGGAGACCCGCCACCCCTTCACCATCGTCACCAAGTCCAATCTCGTGCTGCGCGATCTCGACATCCTGGCGCCCATGGCACGCGAGAACCTGGTGCGGGTGATGATCTCGCTGACCACCCTCGACCGCCGGCTGGCGCGGACGATGGAGCCGCGCGCGGCGGCGCCGGAGCGCCGGCTGGAGGCGATCCGCACCCTCAATGCCGCCGGGGTGCCCACCGGGGTGCTGACCGCGCCGGTCATCCCCGCCATCAACGACGCCGAGTTGGAGGCCCTGCTGGACGCGGCGGTGCGTGCCGGGGCGCGCCACGCCGGCTACGTGCTGCTGCGCCTGCCTCTGGAGATCAAGGACCTCTTCACCGAGTGGCTCGAGGCCCACTTCCCCGACCGCAAGGCCAAGGTGCTGAAGCTGGTGCGCGACACCCGCGAGGGCGCCCTCTACCAGTCGCAGTTCGGGCTGCGCCAGCGCGGCAGCGGCGTCTACGCCGACCTCATCGCCAGCCGCTTCAAGCAGGCCGAGCGGCGCCTCGGCCTCAACCGCGGCGTCCCGCCGCTCGACGTCACCCAGTTCGAGCCGCCCCGGGCCGCGGCGAAGGCGCCCGACGGCCGCCAGCTTTCGCTGCTCTAGGAAGCCCCGCCCCGGGGACTTGCCGCTTGCCGCCCGGCCTGGGAAAGTCGTGCCCGGGACAACGCGGGGGAAAGCGAGCCGGTGCCGGACTTCACGCTTGAGAGGGAACTTGGGCAGGACCGGGGCCGCACGGTCATCGGCCTCGACGAGGCCGGGCGCGGCCCCTGGGCCGGGCCGGTGGTTGCCGCCGCCGTGTGGCTCGATCCGCAGCGCCTCGACCCGGCGGTGGCCCGCCGCCTGGACGATTCCAAGAAGCTGTCGCCCGCCCTGCGCCGCACCCTTTTCGAGGCGCTCGGCGACCCCGCCTCGGGAGGCGCCGTCATCGGCCTCGGCGAGGCCGGGGTCGAGGAGATCGACCGCCTGAACATCCTCCAAGCCTCGCTGCTCGCCATGCGGCGCGCCGCCGAGGCCCTCGCCGCGGCCCTCGCCGCCGCGCGGCCGGATCGGGTGCCCGAGGCGGCCCTGGTCGACGGCAACCGGCTGCCGGGGCTGGCCTGCCCGGGCCGTGCCGTGGTGCGCGGCGACGGCCTCTCGCTCAGCATCGCCGCCGCCTCGGTGGTCGCCAAGGTGACCCGCGACCGCGCCATGGCCGGCCATGCCCTCGCCTTCCCCGGCTACGGCTGGGAGCGCAACCAGGGCTACGGCACCGCCGAGCACCGCGCCGGCATCGCCCGGCTGGGGGTGACGCCGCTGCACCGCCGCTCGTTTCGTCCGGTACGTGAAGCCCTGGCGCTAAAGGATTGACTCACCTGGACTCTTGACGCGCGACTCCGCTTGACTCAGGATGCCCGCTTCGCGCCGAATCGGGGTTGGCGCGCGCCGCCGGACCAAAAATGGGCCGGGGCCGAGAGGGGGAAGAGCCTGTGCAGAAGGATGTCGTCAGGCAGGGCGACTGCATCGCGTTGATGGAGGCCATGCCGGAGGCCTCGGTCGACATGGTCTTCGCGGACCCGCCCTACAATCTGCAGCTCGAAGGGGAACTGCTGCGCCCCAACAACACCCGGGTCGACGCCGTCGACGACGCCTGGGACCAGTTCGACAGCTTCGCCGCCTACGACGACTTCACCCGCCGCTGGCTGCGCGCCGCGCGCCGCGTGCTGAAGGACAACGGCACCCTCTGGGTAATCGGCAGCTATCACAACATCTTCCGCGTCGGCACCGCGCTGCAGGATCTGGAATACTGGATCCTCAACGACGTGGTGTGGCGCAAGACCAACCCGATGCCGAACTTCCGCGGCCGGCGCTTCACCAACGCCCACGAGACCATGATCTGGGCGGCCAAGGACAAGGACGCGCGCTACACCTTCAACTACGACGCCATGAAGCGCCTCAACGACGATCTGCAGATGCGCAGCGACTGGCTGATCCCCATCTGCAGCGGCGGCGAGCGCCTGAAGAATGCCGAGGGCGAGAAGGCGCACCCGACGCAGAAACCCGAAGCCCTGCTCCACCGCGTCATCATGGCCGCCACCAGGCCCGGCGAGATCGTGCTCGATCCCTTCTTCGGCTCCGGCACCACCGGCGCCGTGGCCAGGAAGCTCGGCCGCCACTACATCGGCCTCGAGCGCGACCCCGACTACATCGCCATCGCCAAGCAGCGCATCGCCCAGGTGCAGCCGGTCAGCGACCTGGAGATGATCGACACCCCGGCCAAGCGCCAGGAGCCGCGCATTCCCTTCGGCTGGCTCATCGAGCACGGCCTGCTGGAACCGGGCACCGTGCTGCACGGGCCGGACAAGCGCTGGCGCGCCAAGGTGCGCGCCGACGGCACCCTCATCACCGCCGACTTCAAGGGCTCGATCCACCAGGTCGGCGCCCACCTGCAGGGCGCGCCGTCGTGCAACGGCTGGTCGTTCTGGCACGTCCGGGCCGACGGCAAGCCGGTCTCCATCGACGTCCTGCGCCAGAAGCTGCGCGCCAATCTCGGCAAGACGTTGAACTGAGCCCGGGATTGAGCGGGCGGCGGCGCGAACGGTCGCCGCCGGGATCCTTTTGAACCTTTCCGCCGAGCGGCGCGACCCATGGGGCAGAGACAACCTATCCCCGTGAGGACCCCGTCATGGCAAATCGCCTCTCCCTCGGCCTCCTGGCCACCGCCGGCATGGCTGCCGCGCTCACTTTCAACGCCGGCGCCGCCGTCGCCCAGCCGAACCTCGTCCCGCTGCTGAACACGCCGATGAACGGCAGCGTCGGCGTGCAGAACACCGGCGCCACCGCCGCCGGCCCGAGCCACCTGACCATCAACTGCACCAAGTCCGGCCAGGCCGACGGCGGCTGCCCGGATGCGCCCGGCATGGCCGCCTACGTGAACCCGGCCTACCCGAACCGCGTGGTCATCGAGGTGCCGGCCCTGGAACCGGGCCAGAGCTTCAACCACAACATCGCCTTCTGGGGCGCCATCCCCTGGACGGCGGGTACCTACATCTTCCACGCCCGGGCCGACGCCGGCGGCGTCGTCGCCGAGTCCAACGAGCGCGACAACTCCGCCCAGAGCAACTACGTCCAGCGGCCGGCGGTCGGCGTCGCGCCGCCGCAGCCGCTGCCGCTGTCGGCCGGACCGGCCCCCGCCGAGCCGGTGAAGCCGAGGCTCACCTCGACCAACATCTTCCAGCAGAAGCAGGATCGCCCGCAGCACCAGCCACGGCGCCTGCCCGCCAAGTAGTTATTTCCTCCGAAGCTCCCCACCTGCGGGCGGTCGCACTTGCGGCCGCCCGATTCTTTTGCCAGTGCGCCGCACGGACTGCGCTAAGGTGCCGGCTTTCCGCGCCAGACGAAGGATCGCCATGCCGCAGCCGCACCTCGACGAAGACCTGCTGAACCGCCCCGGCGGCCGCCTGGAGATCGCCACCCCCGCGCTGGTGCTGGACCTCGACGCGCTGGAGGCCAACATCGCCGCCATGGCGGCCTGGGCGAAAGCCGAAGGCATCGCCCTCAGGCCGCACGCCAAGACCCACAAGTCGGCCGCCATCGGCCGGCTGCAGATGCAGGCCGGCGCGCTCGGGCTGTGCTGCGCCAAGCTGTCGGAGGCCGAGGCCCTGGCGGCGGCGGGACTCGACCGCCTGCTGCTCACCTCGCCGGTGGTCGGCGCGCGCCGGATCGCACGCTTGATGGAGCTGACGGTAGAGTGCAGCGAACTGATGCTGGTGGTGGACGACGCCGCCAACGTGGCGACGCTCGCCGAAGCCGCCGCGGCAACGGGTCGCGATCTCGATTTGCTGATCGACGTCGACGTCGGCCAGCGGCGTACCGGCGTCGTGTCCGCAGAAGCGGCGCTGGCCCTGGCCGAGCAGATTGCCGCCGCGCCGCAATTGAAACTCTGCGGCCTGCAGGGCTATGCCGGACAGGTGCAGCACATCGCGGATTTCAACGAGCGTAAGCAGGCGTCGCGGGAAAGCCTCGCCTTGCTGGCCGCGGTGCGCGATCGCCTCGAAGCGGCGGGGCATCCCTGCCCCATCCTGACCGGCGGCGGCACCGGCACCCATGCAATCGACTCCTCGGCGGGCGTGCTGACCGAGCTGCAGGTCGGCTCCTACACCGTGTCGGACGTCGAGTACGACGCCGTCGACTTGACCGGCGACGGCACGCGGCGCTTCCGCAACGCGGTCTTCGTCTACGCGCGGGTGGTGAGTGCAAACCACAACGGCTATGCCACCATCGACGCCGGCTCCAAGAGCCTGGCCATGGACGGCCCGGCACCGATGGTCGCCTTCGGCGCGCCGGAGGGCACGACCTACGACTGCAGCGGCGACGAATTCGGACAGCTTACCCTGCCGCCCGGCCGCAACGAGCCTTTGAGGCCCGGCGACCTGGTGGCGCTGGTGGTGCCGCACTGCGACCCCACCATCAACTGCTTCGACTGGTATCACTGCGTGCGCGGCGACGATCTGGTCGACATCTGGCCGATCGAGGCCAGGGGCTGCTCCGCCTAGGCGTCCCGCCGCACCGGCATCCGCCGCCCGAGCGCGACGACGGCCACCACGAAGGCGGCGAAGCCGAGGGTGAGGGCGTCGATGGCCTCGCCCAGCAGCAGCGCCGAGGCGCCGATGGTGAGGAAGGCCTGCAGGAGCTGCACCTGGCTGACCCGCGCCACCCCGCCGAGGGCGAGGCCACGGTACCAGGCGAAGAACCCGAACAGCTGGCTCAGCAGGGCGACGTAGACGAAGGCGGCCCAGCTCTGCGGCGAGCCGGGCAGGCCGTGCGCCAGGACGGCCGGCACCACCGGGATGAGCACGAAGGGAAAGGCGAGCACCAGCGCCCAGCAGATCACCTGCCAGCCGCCGAGGCTGCGGCTGAGACGCGCGCCCTCCGCATAACCGACGGCGGCGCAGGCCACCGAGCCCAGCAGCGCCAGATGGCCGAACGTCAAGGTGCCGCCGCCGCGCAGCAGCGAGAAGGCGACCACGGCGGCGCCGCCGGCCAGGGAGACCAGCCAGAACCCGAGCGACGGACGCTCGCGCAGCAGCACCGCCCCGGCCATGGCCGTGGCCAGCGGCAGGATTCCCAGCACCACGCCGCCGTGGGCGGCCGGCACCCGCTGCATGCCCCAGGCCGAGAGCAGCGGGAAGCCGAAGACCACGCCGGCGGCCACCACGGCAAGGGCGCGCCATTCGCTGCCGCGCGGCCGGCGCTGCCGCGTCGCCAGCAGAATCGCGGCGGCGACGGCGGCGGCCAGCAGCGAGCGCCCGAGGCCGAAGACCACCGGGTCGCTGTCGGCCATGGCGAGGCGCGTCACCGGCAGGGTAAGGCTGAACACCGCGACGCCGACGAAGCCGAGCGCCAGGCCCTTGCCCTCGGCCAAGGGATCGCGGCCCTGGGCCGCCACCGCGCCGTCAGTCACGGGCGCTCCCCGGGGCACGGGCGCTTCCCGAGGCGACGTGGCGCAGGCCGTGTTCGATGATCTTGCGCATCGCCGTCGGGATGGCCTCGTCGGCGAGGGCGTCCAGCGCCACCCAGCGGCCGGCATCCTCCGGCGCGGCCGCGGCGCCGGCGGCCCAGACCGTCACCTCGAAATGGAAATGGGTGAAGGTGTGGCGCACCGTGCCGGGCAGCTCCCGCCAGACGGCGGCCAGCGGGGCCGCCGCGCGCGCTTCCGCCGCGTCCCAGGGCGCCTCGCGCCAGGGCGTCGAGGGCACCTCCATCATGCCGCCGAGCAGGCCCTTTTCGGGCCGGCGGCGCAGCAGGATCTCGCCGCGCGGCCCCATGACCCAGAAGGCGACGGCGCGGCGGGTCGGCCTGGCCGCCTTGGGCAGGCGGCGCGGCAGGTCCTGCGCGACGCCGGCCGCGCGCGCCGCGCAGCGCGCCTCCAGCGGGCAGAGCAGGCACTTGGGCCCGCGCGGCAGGCAGACCGTGGCGCCGAGGTCCATCATCGCCTGCGCGAAGTCGCCGGCGCGCGCCTCGGGGGTGATGGTGTCGGCCAGGCGGTGCAGCTCGGCCTTGGCGGCCGGCAGCGGGGTTTCGACCCGGAACAGCCGCGCCACCACCCGCTCGACGTTGCCGTCGACCACCACGGCGCGGCGGCCAAAAGCGATGGCGGCGATGGCGGCGGCGGTATAGGGGCCGATGCCGGGCAGCCGGCGCAGTTCCTCTTCGCTGTCGGGGAAAACGCTGCCCAGTTCCTCCGCCACCACCCGGGCACAGCGATGCAGGTTGCGCGCGCGGGCGTAGTAGCCGAGCCCGGCCCAGGCGGTCAGGACATCGTCCAGCGGCGCCGCCGCCAGGGCCTCGACGCTCGGCCAGCGGGCGAGGAAATCGGCGAAATACGGGCCGACCGTCGCCACGGTGGTCTGCTGCAGCATGATCTCGCTGAGCCAGACGCGGTAGGGATCGGGGCCACGGTCATCCGGCGCCGCGCCGGGCCGGGCGCGCCACGGCAGGGCGCGGGCATGGCGGTCGTACCAGGCGAGCAGCGCCGCCGCGGCGGTGTCGTCGCGCTGGAACCCGGCCCTCGAAGCGGCGCCAATTCTTGTCTCTACCGGGGCCATGCCCTTCTCTATACTGGCGGCGCAGTCCCCGCAAAGCAGGCTTTTGTCACCGCGACAATGTCGGATTCCCGAAAATCACGCCCCGCCGAGTCATCTGACCGCCGCCACGGCGGCCTCCGCGCCCTGGGCGGCAGCCTGGGCGCGGTGACCAAGCGCGCCTTTGCGCGCCGCGGCCTGACCGGTGCCGACATCGCCCGCCAGTGGCCGGCCATCGTCGGCGCCGAACTGGCGGCCCGCTGCCGTCCCCGGCAGCTGCGCTTTCCCAAGCGCGGCGAGGCGGTCGACGGCCGCCTCACCCTGCGGGTGGCGCCGGGCTGGGCGCTGGAGGTGCAGCACCTGGAATCGCTGCTGCTGGAGCGCATCAACGGCTTCTTCGGCTACCGCGCGGTCGCCCGCCTGGTGCTGCAGCAGGGCCCGCTGCCGGCATTGCGCGGCGGCCCCACGCCGGCGCCACGCCAGCGCGGCGCATCTGCCCCGATTCCGCTGGAACGGGACCTCGCGGCGAAACTATCCACAGTGGCGGATCCGGAACTGCGCGCGGCCCTGGAAGGCCTCGGCCGTTCGCTGCGCGAAAAGCGCGACAAGCCGGCCGGAAAATCCTAGTTTCCGTGCGCCGCGGGCCCACGCTCTGGACCCACATGGGGCAGCGATCACAAGGCCGCAAAAACGACGCATTTTTGGGGGAAGTGGGCGCTTGTGGAATCCGAAGCCCCTCTCTAGCATGCACAACATCTGGTAGGTAGAGCTATGAACAGACGGAACATTCTGATCGGCCTGGGAGTTGTCGCGGTCGCTGCCGGCGGCGGCGGCTATTGGCTGTACAGCCCGTTTGGGCCGTTGGCCCCGCAGGCGCCCGCGACCCCCGCGCCCGGCGCCGCACAGCCCGCTCCGGTCGTCGCCGCCACGGCCGGCGGCATGCCGATCTTCGAGGACGACCGGATTCTCGGCAATGCCGACGCGCCGGTCACCATCATCGAGTACTCCTCCCTCACCTGCCCGCACTGCGCCAGCTTTCACCGCGAGACCCTGCCGCAGGTGAAGAGCGAGTGGATCGACAGCGGCCGCGCACGCTTGGTCTATCGTCACTATCCGCTCGACCAGCTGGCGCTGCGCGCCGCGGCGGCGGCCAACTGCATCGAGGGCGACGGCTTCTTCGGCTTCCTGGAAGTGCTGTTCACGAACCAGCAGCGGTGGGCGCAGAGCCAGGATCCCATCGCCGCCGTCGGCCAGCTCGCCGCCCTGGCCGGCCTCGACCGGGGGACCTTCGAGTCCTGCCTCAGCGACGAGGCCGCCATCGACAACATCCTGCAGAAGCAGACCGACGGGCGCGACCGCTACGGCATTGCCTCGACTCCGAGTTTCGTGGTCAACGGCACCACGGTGACCGGCGCGCGCAGCTACGAGGAGTTCAAGAGCGTGCTGGAATCGGCCGAGAGCGCGGCATCGTGACACGGCGCCCCCTCGGCATCCATCTGAGCAAGAGAAATAGGAAAGCGATGAGTCCTGTCATGACGGCAGACCTTCCGGCCAGCGAGGCATAGCCGCAGGTGGTGCAGTTCACCAAACTCCGCGTCAGCGGCTTCAAGTCCTTCGTCGACGCCACCGAGCTGGCGATCGAGCCCGGCGTCACCGGCGTCGTCGGCCCCAACGGCTGCGGCAAGTCCAATCTCGTCGAAGCCCTGCGCTGGGCCATGGGCGAAACCTCCGCCAAGCGCATGCGCGGCAGCGAGATGGACGACGTGATCTTCGCCGGCAGCGCCAACCGGCCGTCGCGCAACGTCGCCGACGTCACCATCGTGCTGGACAACAGCCAGCGCAAGGCGCCGGCGATGTTCAACGACTTCGACGAGATCGAGGTGGTGCGGCGCATCGAGCGCGGCTCCGGCTCGCTCTATCGGGTCAACGGCAAGGAGGTGCGCGCGCGCGACGTGCAGCTCCTCTTCGCCGACGCCGCCACCGGCGCCCATTCCACCGCCCTGGTGAGCCAGGGCCGCATCGGCGCCATCATCAACGCCAAGCCGGCCGACCGCCGCCACCTGCTGGAAGAGGCCGCCGGCATCACCGGCCTGCATTCGCGCCGCCACGAGGCCGAGCTGCGCCTGCGCGCGGCGGAGACCAACCTGGAGCGTCTCGACGACGTCATCGCCACCCTGGAGTCGCAGCTGCAGGGGCTGAAGAAGCAGGCCCGCCAGGCGACCCGCTACCGCAACGTGGCCGAGCAGATCCGCCGCTCCGAGGCCATCGTCCTGCATCTCGAGGGGACCGAGGCCAAGGCCGGCCTGGCGCGGACCGAAGGCGCCTTCGGCGAGGCCGAGCAGATCGTCGCCGAGGCGACCCAGGCCACCGCCGCCAGGTCCACCGAGCAGGCCGAGGCCGCCGCCGCCCTGCCGGGCCTGCGCGAGGCCGAGGCCGAGGCCGCCGCCGCCCTGCAGCGCCTCAAGGTCGACCGCGACGCCCTCGACCGCGAGGAGGCCCAGGCCACCGAGGGCAAGGCCCGCGCCGAGGAACGCCTGGCCCAGTTGCTGGGCGACAAGAGCCGCGCCGAGGCCCTGGCCGGCGACGCCGAGGCGGCGCAGCAGCGCCTGGACCAGGAGCGCGCCGGCCTGGCCGCCGCCGCCGAGGGCGAAGGCGAGGCCATCGCCGCCGCCGACAACGAGCGCGCCGAGGCCGCCGCACGCAGCGAGCGGCAGGAACAGGCGCTGGCCGCCGTCACCCGCAAGATCGCCGAGGACGAGGCCCGCGCCAACGCCCTCACGCGCCGCATCGAGGAGCTGTCACAGCGCCTGCAGCGGCTGCGCCAGCAGCGCGAGGAGGCGCGCGGCCAGCGCGAAACCCTGCAGCGCGAAACCGTGGCCGAGGCGGACCTGGAAGCCGCCGCCGCCGCCCTGGCCGCCGCCGAGCAGCGCCTGTCGCAGCAGCGCGCCGCCAGCAGCGAATCTTCCGAGGCCACCGCCGAGGCGCGCCGACGCGAGGCCGAATCGCGCGGACGGCTGCACGAGCAGGAGGCCGTCCAGGCCAAGCTGGAAGCCGAGATCGCGGCGCTGACCGCGCTGCTGGAGCCGGCCGAGGCCGACATGTGGCCGCCGGTGGTCGACGCCGTGACGGTGACGCCGGGCTATGAAGCCGCGCTCGGCGCCGCGCTGGGCGACGACCTGACGGTCTCCGCCGACGAAGCTGCACCGGTGCACTGGCAGGCCCTGGCACCGCTGGCCGCGGCGCCGGCGCTGCCGATGGGTGCCGAGCCGCTGAGCGCCGTGGTGCGCGGCCCCGCCGCGCTCGACCGCCGCCTCGGGCAGATCGGCGTGGTGGCCGACCGCGAGACCGGACGGCGCCTGCAGGCCCAACTGCAGCCGGGCCAGCGCCTGGTCACCCGTGACGGCGACCTCTGGCGCTGGGACGGCTTCACCGCCCGGGCCGAGGCGCCCACCGCGGCCGCCCAGCGCATGGCCCAGCGCAACCGCGTGGCCGAGCTGCGGTCCGACCTGGAAGGCGTCGAGCGCGAGACCGCGCGCGCCGCCGCCGACCACGGCGAACTGGAGGCCGCCGTCGAGGAGGCGGTGGCCGCCGAGCGCGCCGCCCGCGCCGCCGAGGCCGAAGCCTTCGAGGCGGTCAGCACGGCCCGCCGGCAGCATGGCGACCTCGCCCAGCGCGCCGCCGCCGTGGCCACCCGCCTCGCCGCCCTCGACGAGTCCCTGGCCCGCCTCGGCGGCGACGTCGAGGAGAACGAGGCCACCCTGGCCGCCGCCCGCGAGGAGCAGGCGGCGCTGCCCGACCTCAACCTGGCGCACCAGCAGGCCGACGAACTGCGCGAGGAGCTGGCCGCCGCACGGGCCGCCCTGGTCGAGCGCCAGGCGCGCCTCGACCAGCTGCGCCGCGAGGCCGAAGCGCGCGGCCGCCGCCTCGCCGACATCGAGACCGAGCGGCAGTCCTGGGCGCGCCGCGCCGCCGAGGCCAAGACCCACCTGGCCGAGCTGGAGGAGCGCCGCGCCGCCACCGAGGCGGAGATCGAAAGGCTCGCCGCCGTGCCGCTGGCGCTGGCGGAGCGCCGCGCCGCCCTGGCCGAGCTGATCGACGAGGCCGAGGCCCGCCGCCGCCAGGCGGCCGACGCCCTGGCCGAGGGCGAGACCCGGCTCGGCGAGGCCGACCGCGCCCTGAAGGCCGCCGAGGCCCGCCTGACCAACGCCCGCGAGAACCGCATCCGCGCCGAGGGTGCCGTCTCCCAGGCACGCCAGACCCTCGACACCGTGGTCGCCCGGGTCCGCGAGAAGCTCGACTGCGCCCTGGAAAACGTGCTGGAGGTGGCCGAGATCGAGGCGGGTCAGGAGCTGCCGCCGCGCGAGGAGGTCGAGGCCAAGCTGGCCCGCCTGGTCCGCGAGCGCGAGAACATGGGCGCGGTGAACCTGCGCGCCGAGGTCGAGGCCCGCGAGCTGGACGAGCAGATCGTCGGCATGCAGTCGGAGCGCGCCGACCTGGTGAACGCCATCGCCCGCCTGCGCCAGGGCATCGCCAGTCTGAACCGCGAGGGCCGCGAGCGCCTGCTGGCCGCCTTCGAGGCGGTGAACACCCACTTCGCGGAGCTCTTCGTGCGCCTCTTCGGCGGCGGCCGGGCCCACCTGAAGCTCACCGAATCCGAGGATCCCCTGGCCGCCGGCCTGGAGATCATGGCGAGCCCGCCGGGCAAGCGCCTGCAGGTGATGTCGCTGCTGTCCGGCGGCGAGCAGGCGCTGACGGCGCTGGCCCTGCTGTTCGGCGTGTTCCTGACCAACCCGGCGCCGATCTGCGTGCTGGACGAGGTGGACGCGCCGCTCGACGACGCCAACGTCGACCGCTTCTGCTCGCTGGTCGACGAGCTGACCAAGTCGACCGGCACCCGCTTCCTCATCATTACCCACCACCGCATGACCATGGCCCGGGTGCACCGCCTCTACGGCGTCACCATGGCCGAGCGCGGCATCAGCCAGCTGGTCTCGGTGGACCTGGAGTCCGCCGCGGACCTGCGCGAAAGCGCCTGAAGCGCATAGTTGGAGCAGATCACGGCCGGATGGATCGCCGAGGCGACTCCATCCGGCCGTGATCTGCTCTGGAAAAGCACCTGTTTCCGGGGCCTTGGGCCGACCCTGCCGGGCCGCCCCGACGGCCCCGCGAAAGCCGCCAAAACCGGGCGATTCGCGGGGTTTCTTCGCCTTGACAGGGCGGGGGAGTCTTCATACTGTGCGCCCGAATTCAGCTCAGGCCATAGCACTTCTCGGGGAGATAACGAGCATCGGGCCAGGGGACATCGAAGGCGGCTCATGAAGGACGACCCTCCCCTGCCATCCCTCGCAAAGCTGGACGAGAAACTTCGCGCGGCGGAAGCCAAGCGACGCAAGACGAAGGCGCGCCCCGAGGATCAGGGGCAGGGACTGGCCTTCGCCCTGCGGATCGGGGTTGAGATCGTTGCGGCGCTGATCGTCGGCGTCGCCATCGGTTACTTTCTCGATCGGTGGCTGGGAACCAAGCCTTGGTTCCTGCTGCTGTTTTTCGTGCTCGGCGCGGCGGCGGGGTTCATGAACGTTTTCCGGGTTGTCGGGGGACTGGGCGGTCAGGTCGGTTACCGCAAGCACGCAGGGCGGGAGGACGAAACCTCCGCGCAACGGGACAAGCAGTCCGGCGGAACGCCGCCGGACGGTCGGGACGGATAAGGGTTTTGAAGTATGGCTGAAGGCGGCGCGCATAGCCCCCTCGAACAGTTCGAGATCAAGAGCATCTTCGCGGCGGGCGATCCCGGCGAGATCGGCCTCCTCACCTTCACCAACTCGTCGCTGATGATGGTGCTGGCGCTGGGCCTGATCTCGGCCTTCCTGATCCTCGGCATGCGCCGCGGCGCCCTGGTTCCCGGGCGCATGCAGAGCCTCGCCGAGATGTCCTACGAGTTCATCGCCGGGCTGATATCGGACACCGTCGGCGCCGAGGGACGGCGCTACTTTCCGATCGTCTTCACCCTCTTCATGTTCATCCTGTTCGGCAACCTGCTCGGCATGCTGCCCTACAGCTTCACCTTCACCAGCCACATCATCGTGACCTTCGCGCTGGCGGCGCTGGTGTTCATCGGCGTGACCATCCTCGCCATCGCCAAGCACGGCATGCACTTCTTCTCGTTCTTCGTGCCGCCGGGGGCGCCGATCGCCATGTGGCCGCTGCTGATCCCCATCGAGGTGATCTCCTATCTCTCGCGCCCGATCAGCCTCTCGGTCCGCCTCTTCGCCAACATGCTGGCCGGCCACACCCTGCTGAAGGTCATCGCCGGCTTCATCGGCGTGCTCGGTGTGTTCGGCATCCTGCCCTTCGCGCTGGTCGTGGCGCTGACCGGCCTGGAAATCCTCATCGCCTTCCTCCAGGCCTATGTCTTCGCCATCCTGACCTGCCTCTACATCAACGACGCCTTGCACCTGCACTGATTGGGGCACCTGCACTGATCCGGGCCGGCCAAAGCGTTCATCCGTCAACCCGCTATACAGCCTGTTAAGTCAAAGGGAGTTTTAACAATGGAACTCGAAGCCGCGAAAGTGATCGGCGCCGGCCTCGCCGTCATCGGTGTCATCGGCTCCGGTATCGGCATCGGCAGCATCTTCTCGTCCTTCATCGTGGCGGTCGGTCGCAACCCGGCGGCGCGCGGCGAGGTCTTCACCATGACCATGCTGGGCTTCGCGCTGGTGGAAGCCATCGCGCTCTTCGCGCTGGTCATCGCGCTGCTCATCCTGTTCGGCTAAGCGCCGGGGCGGGAGGGCCCGGCCGGCGGCAGCCGCCGCCGGCAGCGCAGCTTCCGCAGCGGCAACATCCCTGACAGAGCGAGAGGACGCGGGCCATGCCCCAACTCGATCCTTCCGTCTGGCCGACCCAGATTTTCTGGCTGGCGATCACCTTCATCGCCCTCTACCTGGTGGTCTGGCGGGTCGCCCTGCCGCGCATCGCCGACGTCCTGGAGGCGCGGCAGCGCAAGCTGGACGACGACCTGAAGAAGGCGACGGCGCTGAAGGAAGAGGCCGAGACCATTCTGGCCGAGTACGAGCGGATGCGCGCCGAGGCCCAGGCCGCGGCCCACGACGCCCTGCAGAAGGCCCAGAACGAGATGAAAGCCGAGGCCGAGCGCCAGGGCCAGGACCTGGCGGCGCGCCTTGCCCGCCAGACCGAGGAGGCCGAGGCGCGTATCGGCGAGGCCAAGTCGACCGCCCTCGCCAGCCTGGAAGGCACGGTCAACGAGGTGGTCGCCGCGGCGACCGAGAAGCTGATCGGCGTCAAGGCCGACGATGCCGAGGTCGCCCGCGCGGTCGGCCAGGTGATGGGAGGCAAGGGCTGATGCTGAACGATCCCACATTCTGGGTCGCCGTCGCCTTCTTCGTCTTCGCCGGCCTGATGATCTGGAAGGCCCGCAAGCCGGTGCTCGACGGCATCGACGCCCGCGCCGAGCGCATCAGGGCCGAGCTCGACGAGGCGCAGCGCCTGCGCGAGGAGGCCCAGAAGACCCTGGCCGAGTACAAGCGCAAGCAGCGCGACGCCGCCAAGGAGACCGAGGACCTGCTGGCCAACGCCCGCCACGAGGCCGACCTGCTGCGCCGCCAGGCCGCCGAGGACCTCAAGGCGACCCTGGCACGGCGCGAGAAGGCGGCCCTCGACAAGATCGCCCAGGCCGAGGTCCACGCGCTGCAGGACGTGCGCGCCCAGGCCGTCGACATCGCCATCGCGGCAACCGCCAGGCTGCTCTCCGAGAACGTCGACCCGACCCGCGACCAGGCCATGGTCGACCAGGCCATCAAGGACCTCGGCAGCAGGCTGCACTAAGCGGCAGGCTACGGTCCCTTAAGCGACAAAGCGCCCGGTTCTCGAGAGAGGACCGGGCGCTTTGCTTTCGTGGATTCACCTCGCATTACGTCACCCTCGGGCTCGTCCCGAGTGTTCAGGACCATTTGACCGAGCGTCCGCCCTGGATGCTCGGAACAAGTCCGAGCATGACGGTTGGGGTGTTGGCCATGACGGTGCGTCCCCACGCGGAATGTCACCCTCGGGCTTGTCCCGAGGGACCAGGGCCGCAATGACCGAGCGCTCGCCCTGGATGCTCGGGTCAAGCCCGAGCATGACGAGATTTGTTAGCTGCATACGTAATGCAAGCGATCAAAGCGCGCCCGCAGTGCCGCCGTCTCGGACGCCACATCCTCCGGCGCGTTGCTGTCGAGCGCGCGGGCGATGAGGCTCGCCAATTCTCCGACGTGCTCCTCGCCGACGCCCCAGCGCACCAGCTCCGGGGTGCCGATCCTGAGGCCGTTCATGTCGCCCTCGACCGGCGAGATGGGCAGACCGATGCCGCAGGCGAGGAAGCCGGCGCGGCGCAGCTTCTTGGCCGCCGCCTGCCCGCCGCCCCAGGCCGCGGCCTCGAGAGCAAACTGGTGCGAGCGGGTGAAGCCCTTCTCCCTGGCGAAGACCGGCAGGCCCTCGGCGTCGAGCGCGGCGGCGAAGGCCCGGGCGACGGCGACCATCTTCGCGGCATAGGCGCTGCCGTGCTCGCGCCAGTCCAGCAGCGTAAAGGCGAGGGCCGCCGACTTGGCGGCGTCGAAGTTGGCGGTGAGGCCCGGAAAGGCGATGGCGTCGATCCGCTCGGCCAGCTCGGCGTCGTCGGTGACGACGAGGCCGCCGGCGGGCCCGCCGAGGCTCTTGTAGGTGCTCATGGTCATCAGGTGGGCACCCTCGGCGAGCGGACTGGTCCAGGCGCCGCCGGCGATGACGCCGCAGAGGTGCGCGGCGTCGAACAGCAGCTTCGCCCCCACCGCGTCGGCGATCTCGCGCACCGCGGCGACCGGATGCGGGAAGAGGTTGAGGCTGCCGCCGAGGGTGATGAGCTTCGGCCTCACCTGCTTTGCGAGACTGCGCAGGGCTTCGAGATCGACGGTATAGCCGTCGGCGTCCACCGGCGCCGGGTGAGTGATGAGGCCGTAAAGCCCGGCGCAGCCGGCCGCGTGGTGCGTCACATGGCCGCCGAGCGCCGCCGGCGGCGCGACGATGGCGTCGCCGGGCCGGCAGGTCGCCATGAAGGCGTAGAGGTTCGCCAGCGCGCCCGAGGCGACGCGGATCTCGGCGTGGCGCGCCCGGAACACCTCGGCGGCCAGCTCGGCGGCGATCACCTCGATCTCCTCGATGGCCTCGAGGCCCATCTCGTACTTGTCGCCGGGGTAGCCGAGCGAAGGCCGCGAGCCCAGCCCCGCCGCCAGCGCCGCCTCGGCGCGGGGGTTCATCACGTTGGTGGCGGGGTTGAGGTTGAAGCACTCACGCTCGTGGATGGCGCGGTTGCGGTCGGCCAGCGCGTCGATGCGCGCGGCGATGTCGTGCGACGGCAGCGACGCCGTGCGCCGCGCGAGCTCCTGGACGTAGGTCTCGCAGTGCTCCGGCACCCAGGGCCGACGGGCCAGTGTGGTCATGCGATACTCCCCTGCTGTCCCGCAAGGAGAGCATCGGCGGCGGGGAGAGCAAAGCGGAAACTCAGCCGTCCGTCCGTTTCCGCATCCTTCAAATTGCCGTCATGCGCGGACTTGTTCCGCGCATCCATGGACCGGCCATCTCGCTGATGGACCATGGACCCTCGTGACAAGCACGAGGGTGACAGCCTCGGCATTGCGAGACCCGTGCGACGCGACGCTAAAGCTACTCCGCCGCCTGCCGGTAGGCCTCCATCGGCGGGCAGGTGCAGACCAGGTGGCGGTCGCCGGCGACGTTGTCGACGCGGCCGACCGGCGGCCAGTACTTGTCGGACTGCGTGCCGTTCAGCGGAAAGAAGGCCTGCTCCTTGCCGTAGGGCCGGTCCCAGTCGCCCATCAGCAGGTGGTGGGTGTGCGGCGCGTGGCGCAGCACGCTGTCCTCGGCCTTCACCTTGCCGGCCTCGACCTCGGCGATCTCCTGGCGGATGGCGATGAGGGCGTCGCAGAAGCGGTCGAGTTCGCGCTTGGCCTCGCTCTCGGTCGGCTCGATCATCAGGGTGTCGGCCACCGGGAAGGACATGGTCGGCGCGTGGAAGCCGTAGTCGACGAGGCGCTTGGCGACATCCTCCACGGTGATGCCGCAGGCGCCCTTCACCCAGCGCAGGTCGATGATGCACTCGTGCGCCACCATGCCGTTCTGGCCGCTGTAGAGCACCGGGAAGTGCGGCGCGAGGCGCCTGGCCATGTAGTTGGCGTTGAGGATCGCCATCTGCGTGGCCCGCGTCAGACCCTCGGCGCCCATCATGGCGATGTAGGCCCAGGAGATCGGCAGGATCGAGGCGGAGCCCCAGGGCGCCGCCGAGACCGCGCCCATGGTCTCGCCCTCGCCGGCCGCCGGGTTGACGCCGCGCACCACCGGATGGTCCGGCAGGAAGGGCGCCAGGTGAGCGCGCACGCCGATCGGGCCCATGCCGGGGCCACCGCCGCCGTGCGGAATGCAGAAGGTCTTGTGCAGGTTCATGTGCGAGACGTCGGCGCCGATCTCGCCCGGCTTGCAGATGCCGAGCAGGGCATTGAGGTTCGCCCCGTCCATGTAGACCTGCCCGCCGTTGGCGTGGATCGCCTTGCAGATCTCGCGGATCTCCGCCTCGAAGACGCCGTGGGTCGAGGGATAGGTGATCATCAGCGCCGCCAGGCGGTCGCGGTGCTGCTCGGCCTTGGCCTTGAGGTCGGCCAGCTCGACGTTGCCCTTGTCGTCGCAGTCCACCACCACGACCTCGAGCCCGGCCATGATCGCCGAGGCCGGGTTGGTGCCGTGCGCCGAGGAGGGAATCAGGCAGACGTCTCGGTGCTGCTCGTCGCGGCTCTCGTGGTATTTGCGGATGGTCATCAGGCCGGCGTATTCACCCTGCGAACCGGCGTTGGGCTGCAGCGAAACGGCGTCGAAGCCGGTCGCCGCGCAGAGCATGCCTTCCAGCTCGTCGAACAGCTGGCGATAGCCCTGCACCTGGTCGAGCGGCGCGAAGGGATGGATCTCCGCGAACTCCGGCCAGGTGATGGCCTGCATCTCCGAGGTCGCGTTGAGCTTCATGGTGCAGGAGCCGAGCGGGATCATTGAGCGGTCGAGCGCGATGTCCTTGGCCTGCAGCCGGCGCAGATAGCGCAGCATCTCGGTTTCAGCGTGGTAGAGGTGGAACACCGGATGCGTGAGGAAGTCGCTGCTGCGCCTCAGCGCGGCCGGGATGCCCTCCTTGGCCGCGCCGTCGAGGGCCGAGACCTCGGGCACCTCGCCGCCGAAGCCGGCGAAGATGCCGAACAGCTTCTGCACGTCCTCGCGCGCGGTGGTCTCGTCGAGCGAGATGCCGAGCCTCCCGGAGTCGACCAGGCGCAGGTTGATGCCGGCCTCGCGCGCCTTGGCCAGCAGCACCTCGGCGCGGCCCGGCAGGGTGAGGGTCAGGGTATCGAAGAAGCTGTCGTTCTCCACGGCGATGCCGAGGCGCTCGAGGCCCGCCGCCAGGATGCCGGTCAGGCGGTGCACCCGGCGGGCGATGCGCTGCAGCCCGTCGGGGCCGTGGTAGACGGCGTAGAGCGCGGCGATCACCGCCAGCAGGACCTGGGCGGTGCAGATGTTGCTGGTCGCCTTCTCGCGGCGGATATGCTGCTCGCGGGTCTGCAGTGCCATGCGCAGGGCGGGACGGCCGGCGGAATCGACCGAGACGCCGATGAGGCGGCCGGGCACCGAGCGTTTGTAGGCATCGCGCGTCGCGAAGAAGGCGGCGTGCGGGCCGCCGTAGCCCATCGGCACGCCGAAGCGCTGGGCCGAGCCGACGACGATGTCCGCCCCCAGTTCGCCCGGCGGCGTCACCACGGTGAGCGCCAGCAGGTCGCTGGCCACCACCGCCAGGGCGTCCTGCGCGTGCAGGGCCTCGACCGCCGGGCGGATGTCGCGCAGGTGGCCGTAGCTGCCGGGATACTGCAGCAGGGCGCCGAAGACCCGGTGTACGGCGAGGTCGGTCTCCGGGTCGCCGACCACGATCTCGATGCCCATCGGCTTGGCGCGGGTCCGCACCACGGCGATGGTCTGCGGGTGGCAGTCGGCGGCGACGAAGAAGGTCTCGGACTTCGACTTGGAGACGCGGTGGGCCATGGCCATGGCCTCGGCCGCCGCCGTCGCCTCGTCGAGCAGCGAGGCGTTGGCGATCTCCAGGCCGGTCAGGTCGATGATCATCTGCTGGAAGTTCAGCAGCACCTCGAGCCGGCCCTGGCTGACCTCGGCCTGGTAGGGCGTGTAGGCGGTGTACCAGCCGGGGTTCTCCAGCACGTTGCGCTGGATGACACCGGGCAGCACGGTACCGTAGTAGCCCATGCCGATCATCGAGTTCATGATCTGGTTGCGGTTGGCCATGCGCCGCAGATAGGCCAGGGTGTCGCGCTCGTTGCGCACCGGCGGCAGGGCCATCGGCGTGTCGCTGCGGATCGCCGCCGGCACCGCCTTGTCGATCAGTTCGTCCAGCGACTTCAGCCCCAGGCTTTCCAGCATCGCCGCGATCTGCGGCTCTCCCGGACCGATGTGGCGGCGCACGAAGTCGTCGCGCTTCTCCAACTCGGCAAGTGACGGCTGCTCGTTACTCATGGGGTCTTCTCCGTTCGCCACCGGGCGTTCACCAAGATCGATCGTTCAGCCTTCGATGAAGGCCTTGTAGGCGGCCTCGTCCATCAGGTCGGCGACCTGCGAGGGATTGCCGAGCTTCATCCGGAAGAACCAGCCGCCGCCCTCCGGGTCGCCGTTGACCTTGCCGGGCTCGTCGTTCAGCGCTTCGTTCACGGCCACCACCTCGCCGTCGGCTGGGGCGTAGATCTCGCTGGCCGCCTTCACCGATTCGACCACGGCGGCTTCCTTGCCCTTGGTCAGGGCCTTGCCGACCTCAGGCAGTTCGACGAAGACGATGTCGCCGAGCTGCTCCTGGGCGTGGTGGCTGATGCCGACCGTCGCCTCGTCGCCGTCGACCTGCACCCACTCGTGATCCTCGGTGTAACGTTTCTCGCTCATGCTGTTGAATCCCCCAAAGGTTCAGCCTCGGAAATAGTTGTGCGGCACGAACGGCAGCGCCACCACCCGGCAGGGCAGCGGCTTGCCGCGCACCATGGCCTGCAGCGGCGTGCCTTCCGCCGCGAGGTCGGACGTCACGTAGCCCATGGCGACCGGCCCGCCGACGCTGGGCCCGAATCCGCCGGAGGTCACCTTGCCGACGACCTTGCCGCTGTCGTCCTGCAGTTCGGTGCCTTCGCGCACCGGCGCGCGGCCTTCCGGCCGCAGCCCGACGCGGCGGCGCGGCGGCCCCTCGGCGAGCTGGCGCCGCACCGCCTCGGCACCGGGAAAGCCGCCGTCCTGGCGGCGGCGCTTCTGGATCGCCCAGGTGAGGTCGGCCTCGACCGGCGTGGTGGTCTCGTCGATGTCGTGGCCGTAGAGGCAGAGCCCGGCCTCGAGGCGCAGCGAATCGCGCGCGCCGAGGCCCGCCGGCGCCACCTCGGGCTGCGCCAGCAGGCGGCGCGCCAGCGCCTCGGCCCGCGTCGCCGGCACCGAGATCTCGTAGCCGTCCTCGCCGGTGTAGCCGGAGCGGCTGACCAGGCAGCCGGCGCCGTCGATCTCCACCGGCTTACAGTCCATGAAGCGAAGGTCGCGGACAGCGGGGGCGAGCCGTCCCAGGACCTCGGCGGCCTTGGGGCCCTGCAGCGCGATCAGCGCGCGGTCGCCGAGTTCGGTGAGCGTCGCATCGCCCTGCAGACCGGCCTTCAGGTGGGCGATATCCGCCTCCTTGCAGGCGGCGTTGACCACCAGGAACAGCCAGTCGCCCTGGTTGGAGATCATCAGGTCGTCGAGGATGCCGCCGCGGTCGTCGGTGAAGTAGCTGTAGCGCTGGCGCCCCGGCGCCAGCCCGGCGACGTCGGCCGGCACCAGCGCCTCCAGCGCCGCCACGCGATCGGCGCCGTCGAGGCGCAGCTGGCCCATGTGGGAGACGTCGAAGAGCGCCGCGGCCTCGCGCGCCTGCCTGTGCTCGGCCATGATGCCGGCAGGGTACTGCACCGGCAAGGCATAGCCGGCGAAAGGCACGATCTTGCCGCCGAGTTCCTGGTGCAGGCTATGGAGAATGGTCTGCTTCGGCCCGGTTGCGCTGGCTTCTTCCACGCCGCGGCTCCCTCGACAAAGGTCATTGCGCCCGCGCCACCTCAGGGAGGTGACCCGGCCCCTTCTGTCGTGGATACCTGAGAGATTCACCGCCCGAGCGACTCGCGCGCCGGACGATTTACTCCTTCGGTGAGACACGTCCGGCTGCAACACGGGCCGGACGCGACCGCTTTCCAGAAGCGCCTCTCCCTAGCGGTCCTTTTGCCTGAGAGTTTCCGGGGCGGTTGCTCCTTCGGCGCCGGCCTCTTCGTCAGGCCGGTCTCTCCCGCAAGGGATCAAAGGCAAGGGGCGGTCGACGCGAGCCGGCCGCCCCGCTGCAGGCAAGAAGCTAGCCCGCCGCCCGCCGGATTTCAACTGCCCGGATTTGGACTGCGCCGATTGCGGTCGCCGGCCGATCTACGCTCCGCGTCCCGGGCTCTCGCTTCCCGGTAGCGGGCGACCACCTCGTCGAAGCCGTCCGGCTGGCGCGGGTCGACAAGCTGGCCCGCCGGCAAGGTCACCCAGTCCTGCTTGCGCGAGGTCCAGAATTGGGCGACCGGATCGAGGCCCCTGGTGTCGTCGAGGGTGCCGGCCTTCAGCACCACCAGGTCCGGAAGGTCCGGAATGCGGGCGAAGAGGTGGGTGCCGCAGCCGCCGCAGAAATAGCTGTGGATCTCGCGCCCGCTGTCGGCGCGCCGCGGGGCGCGGTGCGGATCGCCGCGCAGCGGGGTAAAGGCCGCAGCCGGCAGCACCAGCGAAATGGCGAAGGCGCTGGACGACTCCCGCTGGCAGTCGCGGCAGTGGCAGCAGTAGACGGTGAGCACCGCCTGCCAGTCGATCCGGTAGCGCTGGGCACCGCAGAGGCAGCCCCCCTCGCGGGGAGAGCGCGGCGCCTCGCTCATGTCCCGGCCACGGCCGGCAGCCTCAATAATTGCCGCGGTTGTAGTCGAGTTCCTCGGGCGTCAGTTCCAGGCCGACGTAGATGCGATAGTGGCGGCCGTCGCGGCCGGCCGGCAGGTCGATGACCTGGCCGATCTCCTCCAGGCCCGAAACCCGCGTGCGGTTGCCCGGAAAGGGAATGGCGATATCGAAGCTCTCGCGGGCGAGCACCGTCTGGTCGGTGCCGGCGACCGCCACGAAGTAACGGATGTTGGCCAGGCGATCGCTGTTGGCCGGCCCGCGGGCGGCGATGACCTGGACCTGCAGGTCGACGTCGAGCACATTGTCGTCGTACTCGCAGACCAGCCGGCCGGTCTCGATCGAAGCCTCGAACAGCACGTCGGTGAGGTCGCGGCCCTCGCCGTTGAACTTCACCTGGCGGTCGGCGTCGTTCAGCACCACGGCCTGCGGACAGGGCCGGGTCTCCGGCTCGCTGGCGCAGGCCGCCAGCAGCGACAGGCCGGCGAGGCCGGGCAGCAGGCGGCCCGGAAAGCGGCCCAAGAAGCGGCCCGAAAAGCGGAAAATCTCAAGCCGGAAGGAAGAGGCAGTCATGAGGGCTCGCTTGTTCCCAAGGGTCAGGTTCGTCTTGTCCACGCGATTCAGAGCTTGGCGTGACTGCCGTCGCAGAGCGGCTGCCGCCCGGTCGCCTTGCAGCCGCAGAAGTATACCTCCTTGCTGCTGCCGGCTTCGTAGGCGACAGGGGTGATCCCGGTGCCGCTGTGCGAGCCGTCGCAGAAAGGCTGCTTCCTGCTGCGTCCGCAGGCACACCAGAAATACTTCTTTCCGGCCACCACGGAAACCTTATAGGGCTCCTTCTGGGCCGGAATCGGGTCGGTCATCAAGCCTTCCTTCCGCTGCCGTCCTGTACTAGTGTCCGCGGGGCGCGGCCCGGGCGGACCCCGCCGTTCGCCTGCCGGGCCGCTCACCTGCCGGACTTTAGGCAACCGGGGGCGGTGCGACAAGTTTCCCCTGGCGAAATGTCCGGAACCGGCGGGCCGTGCCGGCGGCGCGCCGAAACAGGGCTTGCCCAAGCGTGCCCGGCCCCGCAACCTGGAAACCCGGCGGCAGCCGCGACCTCGGCCCCGCCATTGTGACGACAGGGATTCCTGTGAATGAGTAAACAGCCGCTTACCGTGTTTCTCGCCAACCCGCGCGGCTTCTGCGCCGGGGTGGAGCGGGCCATCGCCATCGTCGAGCAGGCGCTCGAGAAATACGGGGCTCCCGTCTACGTCCGCCACGAGATCGTCCACAACCGCTTCGTGGTGGAGTCGCTGGAGGCCAAGGGGGCCGTCTTCGTCGAGGAACTGGAGGAGGTGCCGGAAGGCGTGCCGGTGATCTTCTCGGCGCACGGTGTCCCCAAGGAGGTGCCGAGCGAGGCCGAGCGGCGCAACCTCTTCTACCTCGATGCCACCTGCCCGCTGGTCAGCAAGGTGCATCGCGAGGCCGAGCGCCACAAGCGCAACGGCTGCCAGATCCTGCTCATCGGCCATGCCGGCCATCCCGAGGTGATCGGCACCATGGGCCAGGTGTCCCCCGGATCGATTCGCCTCGTGCAGAACGTGGACGAGGCCGAGACCGTCGAGGTCGACAACCCCCGGAAGCTCGCCTACATCACCCAGACCACGCTCTCGGTGGAAGACACCAGCGAGGTCATCGCCGTGCTGAAACGGCGCTTCCCCGCGATCCACGGCCCCAAGAAGGAAGACATCTGCTACGCGACCACCAACCGCCAGGAGGCGGTCAAGGAGATCGCGCGGCACTGCGATGCCCTGCTGGTGGTCGGCGCGCCCAACTCCTCCAACTCTCAGCGCCTGGTCGAGGTGGCGCGGCGCGAGGGCTGCGCCCGTGCCCTGCTGGTGCAACGCGCGGCGAACATCGACTGGTCCACCCTCGCCGGTATCGAACGCCTCGGCATCACCGCCGGTGCCTCGGCGCCAGAGGTCCTGGTGGAGGAGGTCGTCGCGGCCTGCCGCGAGCGCTACGACGTGACGGTGACGAACGTCAGCGGCGTGGTCGAGGACGTGACTTTCAAGCTGCCGAAGGAACTGACTCCCAAGGCCGCCACCGCCTGACCTTCCCTCTCGTTCCGCCCGCACGTCCCAGGTCGCTACCAGCGCATTCCTCATGGCCGTCTACACCGAAGTCTCCGCCGACGACATCGAAAGCTTCGCCGCCGACTACGACATCGGCGAGGTGCTTTCCTTCAAGGGCATTGCCGAGGGCGTCGAGAACTCCAACTACCTGCTGAGGGCCGAACGGGGCACCTACATCCTGACGCTCTATGAGAAGCGGGTGGATGCCGGCGACCTGCCGTTCTTCCTCGGCCTGATGGAGCATCTCGCCGAGCGAGGCATCAGCTGTCCGGTGCCGCTGCACGCCCGCGACGGCAAAGCCCTGCGCCAGCTCTGCGGGCGCCCGGCGGCAGTGGTCACCTTCCTTGAGGGGCTGTGGCCGCGCCGCATCCAGACCTTCCACTGTGCCGGCCTCGGCGGCGCCATGGCGCAGATGCACCTGGCCGGATCCGACTTCGGACTCAGCCGCGCGAACGCGCTCTCGGTCGCCGGCTGGCGGCCGCTGCTGGAGGCCTGCCGTGGCCGCGCCGACGAGGTGAGGCCGGGCCTCGCCGAGGCGCTGGAGCGCGAGCTGGCGATGCTGGAGGAGAGCTGGCCGGACGACCTGCCGGCCGGAGTCATCCACGCCGACCTGTTCCCCGACAACGTGTTCTTCCGCCACGAGCGGCTGACCGGCCTCATCGACTTCTATTTCGCTTGCAACGACTTCTTCGCCTACGACCTGGCGATCTGCCTCAATGCCTGGTGCTTCGAGCAGGACAACGCCTTCAACGTCACCAAGGCGCGCATGCTGCTGCAGTCCTACAGCCGCGAACGGCCGTTCTCCGAGGCGGAGTTGGCCGCCCTGCCGCTGCTGGCGCGCGGCTCGGCCCTGCGGTTCCTGCTGACCCGCCTCTACGACTGGCTGCACCACCCGGAAGGCGCCTTCGTGAAGCCGAAGGACCCGCTGGAATATTGGAAGAAGCTGCAGTTCCACCAGCAGGTTCACGGCCCCGGCGCCTACGGCCTGGACCTCAAGGCGCCGCGATGACCGGGGCCGCCCCGCGTGTCGAGATATTCACCGACGGTGCCTGCTCCGGCAACCCGGGCCCCGGCGGCTGGGGCGCCGTGCTGCGCTTCAAGGACGCGGAGAAGGAACTGAGCGGCGGCGAGCGCGCCACCACCAACAACCGCATGGAGATGATGGCGGCGATCGTCGCCCTGGAGACGCTGAAGCGCCCCTCCGCGGTGGACCTCTACACCGACAGCACCTACCTGCGCGACGGCATCATGAAGTGGATCCACGGCTGGAAGCGCAACGGCTGGAAGACCGCCAGCAAGCAGCCGGTGAAGAACGTCGATCTCTGGCAGCGGCTGGAGCAGGCGCTGGAGCGCCACGACGTGACCTGGCATTGGGTGCGCGGCCACTCCGGCCATCCGGAGAACGAGCGCGCCGACGCGCTGGCCCGTGCCGGCATCGCCGGCCTGCGGTGATGCCGCGGAAAGCGAAACGGCGGCCCCGCGGGACCGCCGTCGTCGTCTGAAACCGTCGCCGCGGCGCTACAGCGTCGCCAGCATCGCCTCGGCGCTCGACACCTCGAAGGCGCCCGGCTGCTCGACGTGAAGGCCGGTCACCGCGCCGTCCTCGACCACCATGGCGAAGCGCTGCGAGCGGATGCCGAGGCCGACGCCGGTGGCGTCGAGTTCCAGGCCGATGGCCTTGGCGAAGGTGGCGTTGCCGTCGGCCAGCATCGTCACCTTGTCGCCGACCTGCTGGTCGCGGCCCCAGGCGTCCATCACGAAGGCGTCGTTCACCGAAAGGCAGGCGATGGTATCGACACCCTTGGCCTTGAAGTCCGCCGCCTTCTGCACGAAGCCCGGCAGGTGCTTGGCCGAGCAGGTCGGGGTGAAGGCGCCCGGCACCGAGAACAGCACCACCTTCTTGCCCTTGAACACTTCGTCGGTGGTCAGTTCCTTGATGCCCTCGTCCGTCTTGATGCGGAACGAGGCACTCGGGATGCGGTCGCCAACCTGAATCGTCATGGTGATATTTCCCCTGAAATGTCGCCCCTACCCTTCGGGGACTTCTGGATCATCAAGCGCAGGGAATCTGCCGTCCGCCGCGCCGACCAAGAACATAGAGCGACCCCGGACCTATTCCAAGGACCGTGAAAGCCGGTTCTGGCCCTCCGCGGCCTGCCCGAGCGCGGTCAGCACGGCGTCGCGGGTGAGAAGCTCCGGCAGCGGCAGGCCCTCGGGCGCGCCGGGCCCGTAGACCGCGTTGAAGGGAATGCCATAGCGACCGAAGCCGGCGAGGAAGTCGGAGATGGCCGCGTCCGGCAGGGTCCAGTCGCCGCGCATGCGCACCACGTCGGGCGAATCGAGCCGCGCCGTCACCGCCCCGGTATCGAGCACCAGCCGCTTGTTCACCTGGCAGGTGATGCACCAGTCGGCGGTGACGTCGACGAAGACCACCCGCCCCTCGGCCACCAGGCCGGGAATGGCGGCGGCGTCGAGCGGCCGCCAGGCCAGTCTCTGCGCCGCCGACCCCCCATCGACCGCCCCCCTGTCCGGCGGTAGCGGGCCGCCGAGGCCGGCCGGCAGGGCGAAAGCCGCGAGCGCCAGCAGCGTGGCCAGGACCGGCTTCGCCGGACGCGACCACGACGCCAGCCTGGGGCCGGCCCAGAGAACCAAGCCGAGGCCGAGCAGCAGGCCGGCGGTCGCGAGCGCCGCCGGGACGCCGACCTGGGCGGCCAGCACGGTGAGCAGCCAGACGGCGGTGGCCGCCAGCAGCAGGCCGAGAAAGCGGCGCAGGCCGACCATCCAGGCGCCGGGACGCGGCAGCCAGGCGACCAGCCGCGGCGCCGCCGCCACCAGCAGATAGGGCAGCGCGAGGCCGAGGCCCAGGGCGGCGAAGATGAGGTAGATCTCGACGGCGCCGCGCGCCAGCGCGAAGCCCACCGAGGTGCCGAGGAAGGGCGCCGAGCAGGGTGTGGCCAGCAGCGTCGCCAGCACGCCGGTGGCGAAGTTGCCGGCCAGGCTGTGGCGTTCGCCTTCGCCGCCGCCCCTGGCCGCCCAGCGGCCGACGAATCCGGGCAGCGGCACCTCGAAGAGGCCCAGGAGGTTGTAGGCGAAGAGCGCCATGACCACGGCCAATGCCGAGAGGAACAGCGGCTGCTGGAACTGGATGCCCCAGCCGACGGAGAGGCCGGCGGCCTTCAGCCCCACCGCGAGGCTGGCCAGGACCAGGAAGGAGAACAGGATGCCGGCGGCCGAGGCCAGGAACCCGGCGCGCACCGCCGACCTTTCGCGGCCGCCCTGCTGCACCACCGACAGCAGCTTCAGCGACAGCACCGGCAGCACGCAGGGCATGAGGTTGAGAATCAGGCCGCCGAGAAGCGCCAGGGCCAGGATGCCGGCCAGGGTCGCGAGGTCGGTGGCCGCCACGGTGGGGTCGGGCACCGGCGGCGCGAGGAAGCGGGCGACGGCGTCCATTTCGATGCCGCGCGTGCCGTCGGTGACCGTCACCGTGAGCGGCTTGCCCTCCAGCACGCCGCCGGCGGCGGTCCGGGTGACCGCGGCCGCCAGCGTGACCTGGCGGCCGCCCTCGCCCAGGGTGGCCCGGGGGACGTCGAAGGTGAAGCCCGGCGGCGCCTCGACCAGGAGGTCGGGAGCGCCGAAGGGGCGCTCGGAGCGCGCGCTCACCTCGATCCGTGGGGCGTCCAGCGGGCCGGCGAGGCCGACGGAGACGATCTCCAGGCCTTGCTCGGCGCCGCGGCCCGGCACCTGGCCGCGGAAGCTCTCGATCAGGAAGGCCTGCGGCGCGCGCGCGCCGTCGCCGGCCGGCAGGTCGAGCGACAGCTCGGCCGTGTAGGGGATGCAGATCTCTTCGCAGATCAGATAGTCGACGGAGGCGTGGAGGACCAGCGGGTCGCCGGGGCGCTCGAGCGTGGCCTCGACCGGCAGCACCACTTGGTCGCCGTAGCCGAAGGTCTCCAGCCCGAACAGCGAGAAGCGGTGCGGCACCGGCCAGGAAACCTCCGCCTGGCTCAGGTTCTCGGAGCCGGCCCAGTCGACGCTCGGTGGCAGGCCGGCGTCGCCCGGCGAGCGCCAATAGATCTTCCAGCCGGGCTTGAGATCGAATTCGAGGCCGAGATCGACGGTGTCGCCGGCCACCGACTGGACGGCGCTGACGAGGCGCAGGCGCGCCTGTTCCTCCTCGGCCCAGGCACCGGCCGCCGCCTCCGCGGCCCGAGACCCCGGAAGCAGCGCAGCGAGGGCCAGGGCAACGGCCGCAATAACCCGGAAATTCAGTAACTTGAGACGCATTCTCACCCGCAGTCGGGGGCCGCCCGCCATGGCGCAAGGCCCGCTTACCGGCATATAGAGGGCAACAGCCACATTATCCAGCGACAGGCAAGCGGCGCTCACAAGAACGTGCACGCCCGCGAGTCCGCGCCGCGGGGCCGGCCGGTGGAAAAAAGAGCGCCCCAAGCCATTGTGGCCGCGGGGGGAGGCGGCTAGATTCAAGGATCATGCAGGACCAAGAATATCTTACCGGCCAGCTCCTGATCGCCATGCCCGGCATGCGCGACTCCCGCTTCGCCCGCAGCGTGATCTATGTCTGCGCCCACCACCCGGACGGCGCCATGGGGCTGGTCATCAACCGCTTGGTCGGCGCCATCACCTTTCCGGACCTGCTGGCGCAGCTCGGCATCGGCCCGCCGGCCATCGACGACGAGATTCGCGTGCACTTCGGCGGCCCGGTGGAATCCGGCCGCGGCTTCGTGTTGCACTCCGGTGAATACCGCCAGGACAGCACCCTGCAGGTCGACGACGCCGTGGCGCTGACCGCCACCGTCGACATCCTGCGCGACATCGCCGCCGGCCAGGGTCCGCGCCGCCGCCTGCTGGCGCTGGGCTACGCGGGCTGGGGGCCAGGGCAGCTCGATTCGGAGATCCAGGCCAACGGCTGGCTGCACGTGGCACCGGACGAGGAACTGGTGTTCGACGACGCCCTCGACAACAAGTGGGAGCGTGCCATCGGCAAGCTCGGCGTCGACGTCTCCATGCTCTCCGGCGACGCCGGCCACGCCTGAGGCGGCCGATCTTTCCTATGGGCGCGGGCCCTATCGACGCGGGCCCTATCGGCGGGGGTCGTCGCGCAGCATCTCGAACAGCAGGTGATCCTGCCACTTGCCGTTGATGCGCAGGTACTGGCGGGCGTAGCCTTCCTGCCGGAATCCGACCTTCAGCAGCAGGCTGCGGCTGGCGTCGTTGTGCGGCAGGCAGGCGGCCTCGACACGGTGCAGGGCCAGTTCCTCGAAAGCGAATTCCACCACCGCCGAGACCGCTTCGCTCATGAAGCCCTGGCGCGCGAAGCGCTCGCCGATCCAGTAGCCGACGCTGGCGGCCTGGGCGACGCCGCGGCGCACGTTGGACAGCGTCACGCCGCCCATCATCGCGTGGTCGGAAAGCCGGTGCACCAGGAAGGAAAAGCCTGTGCCGCGGCGCCATTCCTGGTTATAGGCCTTGAGGCGGCGGCGGAAGGCATAGCGCGTGAGGGCGTCGTGCGGCCAGGTCGGCTCCCAGGGCGTCAGGAAATCGCGGCTCTCCTCGCGCAACCCCGCCCAGGCCTTCCAGTCGCCCATGCGCGGCGGCAGCAGGTAGACGCGCGAGCCCTCGAGGCGGACGGCCTGGGGATTGTCGCCGCGGAATACCGTGAACAGCATCCCCCGCTCCCGTCTCAGCCGAGGCGCGCGGCAATCCGCTCGGCGCTCTCCAACTGCGCCAGCGGGCCGATGGCGGTCACCGTCGGCGCGCTGGCCAGGAGGCGCCGGGCGACACGCTCGATATCCTCCACCGTCACCGCGGCGACCTTCGCCAGCACCTCGTCGACCGGCACCGGCCGGCCGTAGATCAGCAGCTGCTGCGCCAACTGCTCGGCGCGCGAAGACGAACTCTCGCGGCTCATCAGCAGCGAGGCGCTCAGCTGCGCCCGGGCCCGCTCGAGCTCCTCGGCGCTGACGCCGAGGGTCAGCTTGGCGAGTTCGTCGCAGACCACCGGCACCAGCTCGCGAATCTCCTGCGTGCCGGTGCCGGCATAGATGCCGAAGAGGCCGCCGTCGAGGAAGGCGGAGTGGAAGGAGTAGACCGAATAGACCAGGCCGCGCTTCTCGCGCACTTCCTGGAACAGCCGCGAGGACATGCCGCCGCCGAACAGGGTGGAGAGCGCCGAGAGCGCGTAGTAGTCGTCGTCCAGGTAGCCGACGCCGTCGAAGCCGAGCAGCAGGTGGATCTGTTCGAGGTCGCGCTGCTCGCGGCGGTCGCCGCCGCGATAGGCGGCCGGATCGGTGGCGCCGTTGCAGGCGAAGTCCTCGTGGGCGAAAGCGCCGGCCGCCATCTCGACGAAGCGGTCGTGCTCGATCTTGCCGGCCGCGGCCACCACCATCTGCTGCGGACCGTAGTGGGCGTGCAGATAGTCCCGGAGGGCGGTCCGCCCGAGTCCGCAGACCGTGCGGCTCTCGCCCAGCACCGGGCGTCCCAGGGCCTGGGCCGGGTAGGCGGTCTCCTGAAAGTAGTCGAAGACGATGTCGTCCGGGGTGTCGTAGGCCTGGCCGATCTCCTGCAGCACCACGGCGCGCTCGCGGTCGAGTTCCTCCTCCAGGAAGGTCGGGTGCTGCAGGATGTCGGCGACGACGTCGACGGCGAGCGCCGCGTCCTCGGCCAGGACCTTGGCATAGAAGGCGGTGTTCTCGCGGCTGGTGTAGGCGTTGAGCTGGCCGCCGACGGCCTCGATCTCCTCGGCGATGTCCTGCGCCGAGCGGCGTTCGGTGCCCTTGAAGACCATGTGCTCCAGCAAGTGCGCGATGCCGTTCAGCGCGGCCGTTTCGTGGCGCGTGCCGGCGCCGATCCAGGCGCCGAGCGAAACCGTCGCCACGCCGGGCATGCTGTCTGTGGCGACCGTGAGGCCGGAAGGCAGCCGGGTGATCTCGATGCTCATGCGGCACCCTTCGCGCGTTGCGGCGGGTCCTGACGCCGGCCACGGATATATTCCTGCAGCGCCGCGAGATCGTTGGGGAGCGTCGTGCAACGCTCCTCGCGCTCGAGGAGGCCGGCGAGGCGCGCCGGCAGCGGCGGCCTGACGCCGGCGGCCTTCTCCACCGCATCGGGAAACTTCGCCGGATGGGCGGTCGCCAGCGACACCACGGCGGAAATTTCCGGGCGTAGCGCGCTGCGCGCCGCCGCCGTGGCGATGGCGCTGTGCGGATCCAGCAGCTCGCCGCTCTCCTCCAGGCGGCGGGCGATCTCCGCCGCGGTCTGGTCGTCGTCGAAACGCTGCGCGTCGAACAGCCGGCGCAGGCGCTGAAGCTGCTCGGCGCTTACCGAGAATTCGCCGGACTGGCGGAAGCCCTGCATCGCCCGCCGCACCTGGGCGCCGTCGCCACCGCAGACGTCGAACAGCAGGCGCTCGAAGTTGGAGGAGACCTGGATGTCCATGGAGGGCGAGATGGTCGGGCTGACGCCGGCCATCGTCATGCTGCCGGTCTCGAAGAAGCGGGTGAGGATGTCGTTCCTGTTGGAGCCGACGATGAGCTGCGCCACCGGCAGCCCCATGCGCCCGGCGGCATAGGCGGCGTAGACGTTGCCGAAGTTTCCGGTCGGCACCGCGAAGGCGACGGCGCGGTCGGGCGCGCCCAGCGCCGTCCCGGCGGTGAAGTAGTAGACGATCTGGGCCATGATGCGCGCCCAGTTGATCGAGTTGACCGCCGAGAGGTTCATGGCGTCACGGAAGGCGAGGTCGTTGAACATCGCTTTCACCTGATCCTGGCAGTCGTCGAAGGTGCCTTCCAGGGCGATGTTGTGGACGTTGGACGCCTGTACGGTGGTCATCTGGCGGCGCTGCACCTCGGAGACGCGGCCCTTGGGATGCAGCATGAAAATGTCGATCTGATCGCGGTCGCGGCAGGCCTCGATGGCCGCCGAGCCGGTGTCGCCGGAAGTCGCGCCGATCACCGTGACGCGCTCGCCGCGCCGGGCCAGCACGTGGTCGAACAGCCGGCCGAGCAGCTGCAGGGCATAGTCCTTGAAGGCCAGCGTCGGGCCGTGGAACAGCTCCAGCAGCCAGGTGCGTTCGTCGAGTTGCTTCAGCGGCGCGACCGCCGCGTGCCCGAAACCGGCGTAGGTCTCCGCCAGGATGCGCTTCAGGTCGGCGTCGGCAATGGTATCACCGACGAAGGGACGGATGACGGCGTAGGCGACCTCGGCATAGGGCCGGCCGGCCAGGGCGCGGATCTCCTGCGCCGAGAACTGCGGCCAGCTCTCCGGCAGGTAGAGGCCGCCGTCGCGCGCCAGCCCGGCGAGCAGCGCCTCGTCAAAGGAGAGAACCGGGGCATCGCCCCGGGTCGAGACATACTTCATCATCTGCAGCCCGAAATCACTTGGGGGTCCGAAAGCTCCCGTCGCCAAGGGGCTAATCTAGACACGGCAAAGGGGGTGCCGCAACCCGCGGCACCCCTTGCTCGCAACCGCTGTTAACCCTGCTGCCGGCACACGAGCCCTTACTGCTTGAGGCGCAGGCTCGGCTTCTCCCGGGCCGGCAGCCTCGGCTGGACGGTGCCGGGCTGCTTCTGCTGCAGCCGGCGCAGGACTGGCGGCTCGGCGGCCGGCCGGCTCGGCTCCACGGTCAGGCCCTGACCTCCCATGACGGCAGGATTGAGGGTCGGGAAGCTGCAGGTAAAGGTGAAGCCCTTCTTTGGCAGCGAGGCGACGATGGCATTGTTGCTCCCGGTCACATTGAAGCCGAGATCGATGGTCTGCGACTTCGGCTGACCTGCGGGCGCCGGCCCGGTCGTCAAGGTGTGTTGCGGGTCGGCGGCCCAGTCGAGCACTCTCTCGGCAGCCGTCAGCACCATTTCACCCTGCTCAACCTCGTAGGCCTTCGGCGGCGAAATGTAGTTGCGGTCGCCAACGAATGCGGCATAGCCGGACATTGGACCGCGACCAGTGATCTTACCGATGATCCTCACGCGGCTGACGCAAAGCTGTTGGCCTACCATTACCTTCTCCAGCGGCACCACCTGCATCTGCAGCGTCGGCGGCAGCAGCGCCTGGAGGTCGGTGGTCGCGGGGGCCGTGCAGTCCATCTCGTAGGAGCGTTTCGCCGACTCGAAGGGATGGCTGACGCCGACGATGCGAATCTTGCCGCTCTCACCGCCGTTGGGGTTGTTGGGCACATCGTACTGATGGTCGAACATCACCGTACCGGTGTGATCCGTAACTACCTCATGTACGCTGCTCTGGTGGCCGGCGTCGTCCTTGTATCGGAACCTGACCTTCGTGTTCGGAACCGAGGTTTCGATCACCCCCGACAGGATGACCTTGCAGACGCCCGAGAGACCGGAGCGCTCAAGCAGTGCGAGCGAGGCCTTTTCGACGACCGGCGGCACGGAATCCAACTGGTTGCCGACTTGCGGCAGCACCGCCCCCGGCCACTTCTGGCAGACCAGGTCGACCGTCTTGTGGATCTGTACGCCTTCGATCAATGGGGTGCCGCTGGCGCCGGTCATCTTGTGATCGAGATGAGCAACCACATAGAGCTCGATCCTACGGTCCTCACCGAAGATCGCTTTATTCGAAAGCCCCTGCTGTCGGAGGGTCAGGGCGTGATAGTTGCATTGCCCGAGGACGAACTGCTCCAGGGCAGAGCCGGGTACTCCGACAATCACCGTTCCCGACCAGGCTTTGGGCCGCGGAACGAAGGACTTGTGGTGACCGTGTTCGCGATAGTCCGGCCAGTACTGCGGGGCGAGTCCTTCTCTGCCGAGTCCGAGCCAGGTCGTGAACCATACAATCCTCCCCGCGACCCCGGTATTCAGCTCGACGTTCACCTCGGCGACGAGATTGGATAGCAGGGCCATCCGGTGATAGCTGCTCCCATTGCTCTCGACAAAGAGCTGTTCGGTGATCACGGACTTCACGGAGGCATCGAAGTAGTCCGCCGCCTGGCTCGGCTGGCCAGACAAACTGCCAAGCAGGAGCGTGGCGGCTACGAAGGAAATGCGGCGTCTCATGGTGGTCTCCTTTCAATTCGGCAAGCGGTGAATTGGAACCACTGGTGCTGTCTTTGGGGTCGCCCGGGCCGCCGGCCGGGGTTCAATCCACCTGCTTGGGAACCTCCTGTTGCCCCAGGAAAGCCACAGCCGGCCCCTGCTCCCGACTGAACGCCACAACGAGTCGGGCCCGCCAACCCGGCGGGCCCTGATCTCTCGCTGCCTGGCCGCCGAGTTGCGGTCAGGGCGTGCCGGCCGGGCCGCTGGCGCCGCCGCTGGCACCGCTGCCCGCGGAGCCGCCGCGGTCGCCGCGGTCGCCGCGATCGCGCCCGGGCGGGTCGCGGCCATCGTCGCGCTGATCTTCTTCGACGACGCGCAGCAGCTCGTTGTATTCGCAGCTGACGCTCGGTGCGTCGAAGGTCGAGGCGATCTCGTTCGGCGCCACCACCTTCACGCGGAAGCTCTGCTGGCTGAGGCCCTGGGTGGGATCGTTCTGGGCGGTGCCGAACAGGCGCTCGAAGAAATCGGGCTCATAGTCGGGCTGGCTCATGTGGGTCGGCGTGCTGAAGACGAGACGCGACGGGCTGTCGGCCTCCGCCTCGCCGTCGCGCAGCACGATCTCGTGCTGGGCCTGGGCCATGAAGCCGCCTTCGCGGTGGGCCCGGACGGGCGCCTCGAAGACCTGCGAAGCGCGGCCGTCGAGGGTCTCGATCCGGTACGCCAGCTTGCCCGGCGCCTCGGCGCCGAGATCGATCTTCAGCATGTAGGCGCGCGGGCAGGAACCGGCCATCTTGATCGGCAGCACTTCGAGGCTGGCCGAGGAAGCGGCGAAGCCGTCGCCGCGCGCGGCCAGCTGCTGGGCGGCGGCCGCGACCATGCCGGCGGCCTGGGGCTCGGCTTGGGCGCCCGCGGCCAGCGGGCCGGCAAGGCCGAGGACGAGAGACGACGCCAGGACGCCGTTGAAAAGGAACTGCTTGGACATGGGTGCTCTCCACCTTTCCCATTGGGTTTGCATGCCCATGGGTCGGAGCCCCGCGACCGGCGGTTCATAGGAAAATAGACCTTAGTCCGGCAGGTAGCGGGCCTTCAGGTGTGCCTTGAAAACCGCGGGATTGAGCGCCTCGCCGGTGGCCTTCTCGAGGATCTCCTCGAAGCCGGCCGAGGAGGCCTGGGCGTGGACCTGCTCGGCCAGCCAGCCCATCAGCGGCGCGAAGTCGCCCCTGCCGAGCGCCTCGGGGATCTCCGGGCGGGCCCGCCGGGCGGCGGCGAAGAGCTGCGCCGCCGTCATCGCCCCCAGGGTGTAGGTCGGGAAGTAGCCCCAGGCTCCGTCGTACCAGTGAATATCCTGCAGGCAGCCGAGGCGATCGTCGGGCGGCACGATGCCGAGCAGCTCCCGCAGGCCCCGGTTCCACTCCCCCGGCAGGTCGGCGAGGTCCATGTCGCCGGCGATCAGCGCCTTCTCCAGGCGGTAGCGCAGGATGACGTGGGCGGGATAGGTGACCTCGTCGGCGTCGACGCGGATGAAGCCCGGCTCGACCTTGTTATAGTGCCGCAGCAGGTTGCCGGCCTGCCAGGCGGCGCCGCTGCCGCCGAAAGCCTCGCGCGCCAGGGGGGCCAGGAAGTCGACGAACTCGCGGCTGCGGCAGGCCTGCATCTCGACCATCAGCGACTGGCTCTCGTGCATCGCCATGCCGCGCGCCTCGCCGACCGGCTGCAGGCGCCAGTCCCTCGGCAGGCCGCGCTCGTACATCGCGTGGCCGGTCTCGTGCAGCACGCCCATGAGGGCGATGGTGAAGTCGTCCTCGTTGTAGCGGGTGGTGATGCGCACGTCGTCGGGCACGCCGCCGCAGAAGGGATGCAGCGAGGTGTCGAGGCGCCCGTGCTCGAAGTCGAAGCCGACGGCGGCCATGAGGCGGCGGGCCAGGGCCTCCTGCTTCTCGCGCGGGAACGGCCCTTCCAGCGGCAGGATCGCCGGCAGCGCGCGCTGCCGCGCCAGCACGGCATCGAGGAAGCCGGGCAGGAAATCGGCAAGCTCGGCGAACACGGCGTCGATGCGCGCCGAGGAGCCGCCCGGTTCGTACTGGTCGAGCAGCGCGTCGTAGAGCGAGCAGCCGAGCCGCTCCGCCTTGGCGGCCGCGGCCTGGCGGGTCAGGTTCAGCACCTCCGCCAGGGCCGGCAGCACGGCGGCGAAATCGGCCGCCGGCCGCGCCTTGCGCCAGATCATCTCGCAGCGCTTGCACGCCTTGGCCAGCGCCTCCACCAGGTCGCTCTCCAGGGCAGTGGCATGCAGCCAGCGCCGCTTCATCTCCTGCAGGTTCGCCTGGGTCCAGGCGTCGAGGCCCTTGGTCTCGGCCGAGGCCCGGTCGAAGAGTTCGTCCAGGGAGGGATCGGTCAGGATCTCGTGGCAGACCACGCTCAAGGTCGCCAACTGTTCGGTGCGCGCCTCGGCGCCGCCGGCCGGCATCATCGCCGACATGTCCCAGGACAGCACTCCTTGCGCCTCCTGAAGGGCATGCAGGCGCTTGAACTTCCTCGACAGTTCTTCGTAGGCGGTCATCTGGAAACCTTCCGGGCGGGACGATGCTGCGGCCCCATATCTGGCGCCGCCCGGCCCCGTCATCAAGACGCTATGCGCCGCCCTCGTCCTCGCGGCGGTAGTGGAAGAGGAAATAGATCACCAGCAGGATGACCGCGAAGGAGTACCAGGTGATGGCGTACTCCAGGTGGTCGTCGGGCAGCTGGATGCGGGTCTGGCCGCCGATCGGCAGGCCGCCGGGCACCTCGGAGGCCACGGCATCGGCGTAGACCTCGGTGACGATCGGTTCCTCGACGTAGTCCGCCATCACCGGCAGGTCGAGCCAGAAGTAGAAGCGGTCCTCGGGATCGTTGGGCGGCTTGGCGAATTCGACACCCTTCCAGCCATCGGTGCGCAGCAGCGCCTCGATGCGGACCTCGCCTTCGATCTGCCCCTCGGCGCGGGTCGCCGGGTCGCGCCGGTTCTCCGGCACCCAGCCGCGATTGACCAGGAGGACGCGGCCGTCGTTGAGCCGCAAAGGCGTCACCACGTTGTAGCCGACGCGCCCGCCCTCGGTGCGGGCCCCCAGGTGGAACTCCTGGTCGTGCAGGAAAGTCCCCTCGAGCGCCACCCGGATGAACTCGACTTCGGCCGGATCGGGAAAGCTTCCCGGCAGCGGCACCGCGGGGCCCTCGGCGCGCTCCTGGCGGAGGGCGATCTCCCCCTCCTTCCAGTACATGCGTTGGACCTGCCAGCTGCCGAGGCCGATCAGGATGGCCAGCGCCGGGATGGTGAAGACCGTGGCCCAGAAGGTCGGCCGGAATCGCCGACGGCCGCCGGAGGTGGGTTCGGGGGCGCTCATGGACGCTCGTCGTCGCCGTGGCCGCTGTCGCTGTAGTCGACGGTGCCGCTGTCGCTGGCGTGGTGGCGGAACTGCTGGGCGATGAGCATCCCCTTCATCGGCCGCAGCAGGGCCAGCGCGACGATCACCACCAGCGGGGACCAGACCACCATATGCAGCCACCACGGCGGCTCGAAGGTGAACTCCACCCAGAACACCAGCGGCATGAAGATGACGCCGAGGAAGAAGATGACGAAGACCGCCGGGCCGTCGCCGGCGTCCTGCTTCCTGAGGTCGAGGCCGCAGACATTACAGCGCTCGGCGACCGTGAGGATGCCCGAGAAGATTTTACCCTTGCCGCAGCGCGGGCAGCGGCAGAGGAGGCCGGTAAGGATCGCGTTGGGCAGGTCCGGCGGCAGGGAGCCGGGAGAGGGCGCCGTCATCGCGGCGCCCTCCCGGCGAAGCTCCTTGCGGGGCAGGTCCGGCGCGCCTCGGCGATCAGTTGCCTCCCCACCAGTAGACGCAGATGAAGAGGAACAGCCACACCACGTCGACGAAGTGCCAGTACCAGGCCGCCGCCTCGAAGCCGAAGTGATGGTCCGGCTTGAAGTGGCCGGCATAGGCCCGGAAGAAGCAGACGATGAGGAAGATGGTGCCGACGATCACGTGGAAGCCGTGGAAGCCGGTGGCCATGTAGAAGGTCGAGGAGTAGATGCCGTCGGTGAAGCCGAAGGCCGCATGGCTGTACTCGTAGGCCTGGATCGCGGTGAACAGGGCGCCGAGCAGGATGGTCAGCGCCAGGCCCTGCAGCAGGCCCTGGCGGTCGCCGTGGATCAGCGCGTGGTGGGCCCAGGTTACCGTGCAACCCGAGAGCAGCAGGATCAGGGTATTGAGGAACGGCAGGTCGAAGGCATCGAAGACCTCGACACCGACCGGCGGCCAGACGCCCCCGGTGTGCTCGCTGCGCGCCACCTGCTTGAGTTCGCCGGGAAACAGGCTGGCGTCGAAGAAGGCCCAGAAGAAAGCGGAGAAGAACATCACCTCGGAGGCGATGAACAAAATCATGCCGTAGCGCAGGCCGAGCTGCACCACCTTGGTGTGGTGCCCCTGGTGTACCGCTTCCTTGATGACGTCGCGCCACCAGAGAACCATGGTCAGCAGCACCAGCAGGAAGCCGGCCACCAGCAGCCAGGGCGTCACGTCGTGCATGAAGAGCACGGTGCCGATGGCCAGCAGGCCCGCGGATGCCGCGCCGACCAGGGGCCAGGGGCTGGGGTCCACCAGGTGGTAGGGATGGTTCGGTTGGTCGTGGCCTGCGCTCATATCACTCCCCGCTCAAAACGGTATGCTCCACCGCGCCCCAGGATACTGCCCCTGCGGGGCCGCGGCATCAATTGACGTCCTGCCCCTTGCCGGCCTCCGGATCGCCGGCCGGCACTGCCAGCTCGCCAAGCTGCAGCCTGGCCGCGGCCTGCTCGTCCGGAAAGAAGGTGTAGGACAGGGTAATGGTCTTCACGTCCCGCAGGTTCGGATCGTCCTCGATCGCCGGATCGACGAAGAAGCTGACCGGCATGTCGACCCTGGCGCCGGCGGCGAGCTGCTGCTCGGTGAAGCAGAAACACTGCACCTTGTTGAAATAGGGGCCGGCCTTCGCCGGCGACACGTTGTAGGTCGCGGTGCCGACAGTGCGCCGGGCGGCCAGGTTCCGCGCCTGGTACACCGCCAGGCCCGACTCGCCGACCGTCACCTGCATCTCGCGCTCGACCGGCTGGAAGGCCCAGGGCAGTCGCGGATCGACGTCGGCATTGAAGCGGATGGTGACGATGCGCTCGCCGACCGTCTCCGGCACGGCCTCGGCAACCCGCGTGGTGCCGCCGAAACCGGTCACCCGGCAGAACAGATCATAGAGCGGCACCGAGGCATAGGCCGCCCCGACCATCGCCAGGGCGACGCAGACCAGCGCCATCCCGAGCCGCTTGTTCGCTCTGCTTCTTTCGCTCTGTGCCATCGCTCAGCCTCCGCCCATGCGGATGATGGAGACGAAGTAGACCACGACCACGAAGGTGAACAGCACCGCCAGCAGCACCCAGTTCTTGATCTTCTGCCGCTTGCGTCGCTCGTCGTCGCGTTCGCCGGTCATCACCGTCATCCCGCCAGCCCGAACAGACCCGCACCCGACAGCATCCCGGGGGCGCGGTCGAGGATCAGCAGGGTGAAGATCACGAAGAGGTAGAGAATCGAGAAGCCGAACAGCTGGCGCGCCGGGCGGTCGCCGCCCTCCTCGGGGCTGCGCAGCACGGCGCCGGCCAGCAGCAGGAAGCAGAGGCCCATCGCCGCCGCCACCACGCCGTAGACGACGCCGGCGGTGCCGAGCACGGCCGGCACCACGCCCAAGGGGGCCAGCAGCAGGCTGTAGGCCATGATCTGCCGCTTGGTGGCCGCCCGCCCGGCGACGACCGGCAGCATCGGTACCCGGGCGCGGGCATAGTCGAGCTGGCGGTACAGCGCCAGCGCCCAGAAGTGCGGCGGCGTCCACACGAAGATCAGCGCGAACAGCAGCAGGGAATGCAGGTCGACTCCGCCGGTCACCGCCGCCCAGCCGATCATCGGCGGAAAGGCGCCGGCGGCGCCGCCGATGACGATGTTCTGCGGCGTGCGGCGCTTCAGCCAGATGGTGTAGACGAAAACGTAGAAGGCGTTGGCCAGCGCCAGCAGGGCGGCGGCCGTCCAGTTCAGTGCCATGCCCATCAGCATGACCGAAAACAGGGTGAGCACCACGCCGAAGGCCAGGGCCTCCTGCGGCTCCATCTTGCCGCGCGGCAGCGGGCGCCCGCGGGTGCGCTCCATCACGGCGTCGATGTCGCGCTCGTACCACATGTTGATGGCGCCGGCCGCGCCGGCGTTCACCGCGATGCAGAGCACGGCGACAGCCGCCAGGAAGGGGTGCAGTTCACCGGGAGCGGCGTAGAGGCCCGCGAAGCCGCTGAAGACGACCAGCGACATCACGCGCGGCTTCAGCAGCGCCAGGTAGTCGGAAACCCGGCCGGTGCCGCGCGGCACCGCCCCGGCGGCGGCGCCGGGGAAAGCGGGGCTCTCGGCACCCAGTTGCAGCGAAGCGTCACTCACTCGATGGTCCTTCGTCCTTGCCGGCGGGCGGCCCGGTTTCGGGAACGCCCGCCTGTTTCACCGACAGCCTCAACGAACCTGAGGCAGATCGTTGAAGGTGTGGAAGGGCGGCGGCGAGGAGACCGTCCATTCCAGCGTCGTGGCGCCCTCGCCCCAGGGATTCGCCTCCACCTTGCGGCCGGCGAACATGGCGTAGGCCGCCACCGCCAGGAAGAACACCGTCGCCACGATGGAGAGGTACGAGCCGTAGGACGACACCGCGTTCCAGCCGGCGAAGGCGTCCGGATAGTCGATGTAGCGGCGCGGCATGCCGGCGAGGCCGAGGAAGTGCTGCGGGAAGAAGGTCACGTTGACGCCGATGAAGGTCAGCCAAAAATGCAGCTTGCCGGCCCACTCCGGGAACTCGCGGCCGGTCATCTTCCCGAACCAGTAATAGAAGCCGGCGAAGATGCCGAACACGGCACCCAGGCTCAGCACGTAGTGGAAGTGCGCCACCACGTAGTAGGTGTCGTGCATGGCGATGTCCATGCCGGCGTTGGCCAGCACCACGCCGGTCACGCCGCCGACGGTGAACAGGAAGATGAAGCCGATCGCCCAGAGCATCGGCGTGGTGAAGCGGATCGAGCCGCCCCACATCGTCGCGATCCAGGAGAAGATCTTCACGCCCGTCGGCACCGCGATGACCATGGTGGCGGCGGTGAAATAGGCCTTGGTGTCGACGTCGAGGCCGACGGCATACATGTGGTGGGCCCAGACGATGAAGCCGACGAAGCCGATCGACACCATGGCATAGGCCATGCCGAGGTAGCCGAACACCGGCTTGCGGGAGAAGGTCGACACGATGTGGCTGACGATGCCGAAGGCCGGCAGGATCATGATGTAGACCTCGGGGTGCCCGAAGAACCAGAACAGGTGCTGGAACAGGATCGGGTCGCCACCGCCGGCGGGATCGAAGAAGTGGGTGCCGAAGTTGCGGTCGGTCAGCAGCATGGTGATGGCGCCGCCCAGCACCGGCAGCGACAGCAGCAACAGGAAGGCGGTGATCAGCACCGACCACACGAAGAGCGGCATCTTGTGCAGCGTCATGCCCGGCGCGCGCATGTTGAAGATCGTGGTGATGAAATTGACGGCGCCGAGAATGGAGGAAGCGCCGGCCAGGTGGAGGGCGAAGATCGCCATGTCGACCGACATGCCGCCGTGGCCGAGCGAGCCCGAGAGCGGCGGATAGACTGTCCAGCCGGTGCCGGCGCCGACGTCGACGACGGCCGAGCCCAGCAGCAGCAGGAAGGCCGGCACGAGCAGCCAGAAGGAGATGTTGTTCATGCGCGGGAAGGCCATGTCCGGCGCACCGATCATCAGCGGCACGAACCAGTTGCCGAAGCCGCCGATCAAGGCCGGCATCACCACGAAGAACACCATGATGAGGCCGTGCGCCGTGATGATGACGTTCCACAACTGGCCGTCCGGCATGCCATCGCTCAGCAGGTACTGGACACCCGGCTCCTGCAGTTCCATGCGCATGATCAGCGAGAAGAACGCACCGATGATGCCGGCCACGATGGAGAACAGCAGATAGAGGGTGCCGATGTCCTTGTGGTTGGTCGAACAGAACCAACGCAGGAAGAAACCGGGCTTGTGATCGTGATGCGCGTGCGCTTCGCTGCTGTAAGCCATTTCAGTCTCTTCCCTTACTTGGATTGCTGCGCGCCGGCGGACACGGCGGCGACCGCCACGGCCTCGGCGGATTCCCCGGATTCAGCGCCGGCGGCGACGGCCGCTGGCACCGGGCTCCCGGCGAACTCTTCGCGCGCCTGCTCGGTCCAGGCGGCGAACTCCGCTTTGGTGACCATCTGGATCATGATCGGCATGAAGGCGTGGCCGGTGCCGCAGAGCTCGGAACACTGGCCGTAGAAGGTGCGGCCCGCGAACTCGGCGGGGACGTAGGCCCAGGTCTCGTTGATGCGTCCGGGCACCGCGTCGATCTTGATGCCGAAGGGCGGCATCGCGAAGTTGTGCAGCACGTCGCTGGCGGTGACCAGGATACGGATGTTGGTGTCGACCGGCAGCACCAGCGCGTTGTCGGTGGTCAGCAGGCGTGGCTGGCCGGGCTGCAGATCCTCTTCGGGGATCATGAAGGCGTCGAAGGCGAAGTTGCCGTGGTCGGGGTACTCGAAGGACCAGTACCACTGGCGGCCGATCGCCTTGACGGTGATGTCGGCGTCCTCGACCCGGTCGGCGAAGTAGAGCAGCCGGAAGGAGGGGAAGGCGATGCCGATGAGGATGAGCACCGGGATCACCGTCCAGGCCAGTTCCAGCACCACGTTGTGCGTGGTCTTGGTGGGATTGGGATTGCGCTTCTCCGAGTAGCGGAACATCACCCAGAGCAGCAGCAGCATCACGAAGATGGTGATCGCCGTGATGATGTAGAGCAGGAGGTCGTGGAAAGAGTCGATGCGCTGCATGACCGGCGTCACGGCTTCCTGCAGGCCAAGCTGATAATCGTCGGGGAGGGCCGCGGCCCGGCCGACCAGTCCGGTGGCGAAGCTGAAGGCGCCGAGCGTGAACGTGAAGGCGGCGGCGAAGAGGCCGAACCGGCTTAGGAAGTTCATAGCTGCATTTCCCATCTTTCCTGCAAAACCTCGCGTCCCGCCGCTCCGTTGCGCACTGCGGCGCGGTCCCCTCGGAGCGTCAGGGTCTGGCCGAGGCGAGCGCAACCTATACCAAGGCCGATAGCTTCACAAGGGCACGCAAAGCCGCAGCCAGCCTTGAGAATCGGCTCTCCCGGAGCCGCCATGATAGAGCATCGAAGCGGTCCTTGGAGCCGCCCTCCCGGCAGGTGCGACCGAATGACGCAATCGGTGTGCCACGCCCCGCATCGGCAGCACCGCACCCAAGGGTCAGTCGCCGCCGCCGTCGTCGCGGCGCAGGCGCCGGTGCAGCTGGCGCAGGCCGAGCCAGATGGCGGGAACCAGCAGCGGAATCGACGCCGCCGTGGCGATCTCCGGGTTCACCGGCAGGCCGCCCGCCTTGAGGCCCTTGGCCAGGTAGCCGACGAGGCTCGCCAGGTAGTAGGTGATGGCGGCGATCGACAGCCCCTCGACGGTCTGCTGCAGACGCAGCTGCAGCCGGGCGCGGCGGTTCATGGATTCCAGCAGATCGCGATTCTGAGCCTCGAGCTGGATGTCGACCCTTGCGCGCAGCAGCTGGCTGGCCCGCGCCACCCGCCGCGACAGCGTCTCCAGGCGTTCGGCGACCGCCTCGCAGGTCCGCATGGCCGGCGCCAGGCGGCGGTCGACGAACTCGCTGAGGGTCTGCAGCCCCTCGACGCGCTGTTCGCGCAGTTCCTCGACCCGGCGCAGCACCAGGGCGTAGTAGGCACTGGCGGCGCTGAAGCGGTAGGTGGTGGCCGCCGCCACGTCCTCGATCTCGGAGGACAGGGCCATCAGCTCGTCGAGCAGCCGGCGCTCGGCGCCGATGTCGCCGCCCTCGGTGAGGCGCCCGGTGATCGTGGTCAGGCGCTCGCCGATGGAGGCGAGGCCGGCGCTGTGGCGCTTGGCGGCCGGAAAGGCGAGCAGCGCCATCATGCGGTAGGTCTCGATCTCCAGCAGCCGCTGCACCAGCCTCCCCGCCTGGCGCGGCCGCAGGTCGCCGTCGCGCAGCAGGATGCGGGCGAAGCCGTCGTCCTGGACGCGGAAATCCATCCACACCGCAGCGGAACCGCCCGAGACCAGGCCGCCGACGATGTTGTCGTGGCCGAACATCTCCTGCAGGGCGGCGGCGTCGGGCTCGCGCGACCCGGCGGCCAGCAGTTCGAGGTGAACCCCGACCAGCATGTCGCCGGGCAGCCCGGCGATCCACTCCCGGGGGACCAGGTCGACGGCACGGCCGGCGAAAGGCGCGTCGGCGAAGGGACCGTTGAGGAAGAAAGTGTAGGTCGAAAACTCGGTGTGCCTTTCCCACTTCAGGCGGAACGGCCCGAGATCGCAGGTGAAGTGGTTGGTGTTCTCCGGCGGCCCGGCGAGCCCCCGGCTCTGGCACAGCGCGGCCACGTGGCGGCGCTCGCGCGGGGCGGCGCCCTCCCCGGACAGCAGCGCCAGGTGGCTGATGCGCTCCGGCGCCTGCAGCTTGGCGAAGGGGCGCGAGTGCACCTCCGCGTTCAGGGTCGCGCGCAGGGGATGGTCCCGCAAGCCGTCGATCATCTCGTGCACGAGCCCCCTCTCCACACGCCCCGCCGGTTGCTGCCCCTGCCCCGGTGGTGTCATCCCGCGGGGCTGTTATCCTGGCGGCGCCGTACCATATTAGGGCAAGCTAGGCCGCAGACGACCCAATAGGCGACGCAATCTCATCACTTCGGGCCCGGAGGCCCTGTCATGACTCATCTCTCCGCCACCGACGATCTGTTCTACGCGCGCGCGGGCCTCGACCGCAACCGGCTGGAAACCATGGTCGACGACGCCCTCCTTGGCGCCGACGACGGGGAGTTGTTCCTGGAATACCGCCAGTCGGAGGCGCTGGCCTTCGACGACGGGCGGCTGAAGGCGGCCAGCTTCGACACCATGCAGGGCTTCGGCCTGCGCGCCATCGCCGGCGAAGCGGCCGGGTACGCCCACGCCAGCGACCTGTCGGAGGCCGCCATCGCCCGCGCGGCGGAGACCGTGAAGGCGGTGCAGGCCGGCCGCTCCGGGCGCATGGCAGACGGCCCCGCCCGCACCAACCGCATTCTCTACGGCGACGACAACCCGATCGGCGCGGTGCCCTTCGAGGTCAAGGTGAAGCTGCTGGCCGAGATCGACGCCTATGCCCGGGCAAAGGACCCGCGCGTGAAGCAGGTCAGCGCCTCGCTGGCCGGCGAGTGGCAGGCGGTCCAGATCCTGCGCGCCGGCGGCGAGCGGGCCGCCGACATCCGCCCGCTGGTGCGCCTCAACGTCTCCGTGGTGGTCGGCGACGGCGAGCGCATGGAGGCCGGCAGCCACGGCGGCGGCGGGCGCATCGCCTACGAGACGCTGCTCGACCCCGTGTACTGGCAGGCCGGCGTCGACGAGGCGCTGCGCCAGGCGCTGGTGAATCTGGAGTCGGTCGACACGCCGGCCGGCGAGATGCCGGTGGTGCTGGGCGCCGGCTGGCCCGGAATCCTGCTGCACGAGGCCGTCGGCCACGGCCTGGAAGGCGACTTCAACCGCAAGAAGACCTCGGCCTTCTCCGGCCTGCTCGGCGAGCGCGTCGCGGCGCCGGGCGTCACCGTGATGGACGACGGCACGATGCAGGATCGCCGCGGCTCGCTGACCATCGACGACGAGGGCACGCCGAGCCAGGCGACGGTGCTGATCGAGGACGGCATCCTGCGCGGCTACATGCAGGACCGCCAGAACGCGCGGCTGATGGGCATGCAGCCGACCGGCAACGGCCGCCGCCAGAGCTATGCCCACATCCCCATGCCGCGCATGACCAACACGGTGATGCTGGCGGGCGAAGCGGACCCGCGGGAGATCATCGCCTCGGTGAAGAAAGGCCTCTTCGCCGTCAACTTCGGCGGCGGCCAGGTCGACATCACCTCCGGCAAGTTCGTGTTCTCCTGCACCGAGGCCTACCTGATCGAGGACGGCAAGGTCGGCGCGCCGGTGAAAGGGGCGACCCTGATCGGCAACGGGCCGGACGTGATGACCAAGGTGAAGATGATCGGCAACGACATGAAGCTCGACGACGGCATCGGCACCTGCGGCAAGGAGGGCCAGGGCGTGCCGGTCGGTGTCGGCCAGCCCACCATGCTGATCGACGCCCTTACGGTCGGCGGCACGGCGGCCTGACCGTCCGGGCCGAGGCCCGGCTCGAGGTTTTTCCGCAGCCTTAACCCTTGGCAAAGATTGACCGTGCCACTCTCGGGGGCCGGCCGGTCTCCCGCGAGGCGGGCCGGGCCGTGACTCACAGCCGCAAGGAATCGGCCAGGTGAAGCTCTTCCTCGTCGGGCTCGGCGGGCTCGCCGCCCTCGCGATCCTGTCCTCGGCCGGCGCCGCCGCTGCCGAGAACTGCGCAGCGCCACCCATCCGGCCGGCGGACTGCGTTGTCTCCGGCGGGGCACACGCCGCGCCTGCGCGCAAGGCTCCCCGCATCATCTACGGCAAGCACGGCGACACGTCGTTCGAGTTCGACAGCCTGCGTCCGCTGCGCCGCTCCAACGCCTCCAGCCGCCAGGCCTACTTCGGCAGCGGCGATGAATACGCCGAGACCCTGGCGCGCCTTCAGGATCTGCTGCAGCGCATGACGGAACAAGAAGGCCTTACCAGCCTTGAACTCTCGCCGGCCCAGGAAGCCGCCAGGGAAGAGATGTCCCCGGCCCTGCTGCGTGCCCTCGCCCTCTCAAGGCAGAGCCGGCAGGACGGCGAAGCGAACTGACCGTTTCCCGCGGCCAGCGCCTGCGCCCTGCTAACGCTTGCGCAGGAACAGCATGACCCCCAGCACCGCCGCGGTGGCGATGACGGCCGGCACGATCGCCGTGGCCAGCGCGTAGGACAGGCTGGCCATGCTGCCCGGCGCCGCATGGCCGGCCATGAAGGCGAAGACGAACAGCAGGTAGGAGGTGGCGGCGATCCGGATGCCCCAGTCCTTGAGCCAGCGCCGGGTCTCGGGATCTATGGACATGAATGGCCCTTCCTGCTTCGCTGCCATGCGCCCGGAGGCGAGGACGGGAGTTTAGCCGCTGCCGCCGCCGGCGGCAAAAGGCCTGTTCCGCCACCAAGCGCTGGAATTGCCTGCGAATCGCCCCCATGTAATGTGAAGCCCCGGGACCGTCGCGGCGCGTAGGTCGCTTAACAGCCTTCGACACGACATCCCCGGAGGGAGGCAAGCGCCCGTGAAACAGCATCTGCCCGCCATCTGCGCCGCCGCCCTCGCAGCCGTGCTGCTCTCCGCCGGGGCCGCCCCGGCGCAGGCGCAGTCCTGCACCACCATCGGCTCTTCGACCTTCTGCGGCGCGCGCGGCTCGCACAACACCGTCGGCAACACGGTGATCTTCAACAACGGCGAAGCCGGCCGGCGCATCGGCAACTACACCGTGACCGGCACCCCGCCGCACAGCCGAATTCACCGCAGCGCGGAAAGCAGTACCCTGGTGCCGGCGCGCACCTTCACCGGCGTCGGCACCGCCAGGCGCCTGGGCGGCAGCGGCCAGTTCTACGATTCCCGCATCGCCGCGCTGCGCGCCGAGATCCTCGCCATCGAGGCCCGCCACCAGCTCGAGCAGCTGGAACTGACCCCCGCCCAGGATGCCGCCAGGTCGACGATGTCACCGGCGCTGCTGCGCGCCCTGACCCTGGCCAAGCAGGCGCGCGAGAAGGCCGCGGCGGAGTCCGGTACCTCCCCGGCTGCGGACTGAGGCGCCCCTCCCCGAGGCGGGCCTTCCACCCGCAAGGGAAAGCGCGATCCGCCGCCGTTCAACCGGAGAGCGTCGCGCCGCGCCGCGGAATCGCATAAGCACTTGTTCTGGACGATCCTGACAGGGCAACCTAGCCAATCTGGACGGGTCGTTCCCGATGGGAGGAGCGGCAGAGGTAAGGGTCGCGCCGCTCCATGCTGCTGCAGGATTTCGGGTACATCGAGGTCGACGAGATCGAGCCCAGGAGCTATCGCGAGATCGTCGCCGCCTGGTGCGCGCAGCGCGGCGAGCGGCCCTTCCCGCTGAAAGAGCAGATCGACCCCTTCTTGGTGCCGACCCTGGCGGCCAACATCATCCTCTACGAGGTGGCCGGCGAAGACCTGATCATCCGCGTGCTCGGCGAGAAGGTGGTCACCAACCTCGGCACCGGCCTGAAGGGCCGCACCCTGCGCCAGGTCCTGGGCGACACCGATTACACCCGCCTGGTCGAACGCCAGCTGCACGACTGCGCGGCCAACGGCCTGCCGCTCTATTCGCGTCACGACTTCCGGCTGCCGGGCGACTTCGTCAATCCGGTGACCCGCAAGGCCTGGCGCATCGCCCTGCCCTACGGCGACGAGGCGCGTGTCACGCGGCTGCTGTGCTACCAGCTGTTCAGCCAGGACATCCAGACCCATGATCGGCAAGACATCGACTTCGAAGAACTGCTGCCGAAGACGGTGTTCAGGATCCGGGTCTAGAGATGCCGTCGGGGCTCAGTAGGCGCACTCGGTGAAGATCGGGTCGATCGATCCCTGCCAGCGGCCGTGGAAGTCGTCGAGCAGGTAGTCCGCCGGGCTCATCTCCCGCTCCACCCGGCTGCGCAGCAGGGCCAGGAAGTGGCTTTCGTTGTCGCCCTGGCCGTCGAGGCGGCTCCGCGCCTTGAGCCCGGCCTCGGCGATCTCCACCGCCCGCCGGGCCACGTCGTTGAGCTTGCCCGTCCTGAACGGCGTGTGCAGGGCCTGCCGCGGGACCTCGTCGCGAAGGTACTGGTGGTCGTCGAGGGTCCAATCCTTCACCAGGTCCCAGGCGGCCTCCAGCGCGCCGCCGTCGTAGAGCAGGCCGACCCAGAACGCCGGCAGCGCGCAGAGCGACTTCCACGGGCCGCCGTCGGCCCCGCGCATCTCCAGGAAGCGCTTCATGCGCACCTCCGGGAACAGGGTCGAGAGATGATCGGCCCAGTCGCCGATGCGCGGCTTCTCGCCCGGCAGCGCCGGCAGCCTGCCGTCGAGAAAATCGCGGAACGACTGGCCGGAGGCGTCGATGTACCTGCCGTCGCGGTAGACGAAGTACATCGGCACGTCGAGCACGTGGTCGACGTAGCGCTCGAAGCCCATGCCGTCCTCGAAGACGAAGGGCAGGATGCCGCAGCGGTCGGGATCGGTGTCGGTCCAGATGTGGCTGCGGTAGCTGAGGAAGCCGTTGGGCCGGCCCTCGGTGAAGGGAGAGTTGGCGAACAGCGCCGTGGCCACCGGCTGCAACGCCAGGCCGACACGGAACTTCTTCACCATGTCGGCTTCCGAGGCGAAGTCGAGGTTCACCTGCACGGTGCAGGTCCGCAGCATCATGTCGAGGCCGAGGCTGCCCTTCTTCGGCATGTACTCCCGCATGATCTTGTAGCGGCCCTTGGGCATCCAGGGGATGTCGGCGCGCGCCCACTTGGGCTGGAAGCCGAGCCCCATGGCCGCCACGTTCAGCGGCCCGGCGACCTGGCGGATCTGGTCGAGATGGATGTGCACCTCGGCGCAGGTGTCGTGGATGGTCTCCAGCGGCGCGCCCGAGAGCTCGAACTGGCCGCCCGGCTCCAGCGAGACGCTGGCGCCGTTCTTGGCCAGGGCGATGACCTTGCCGTCTTCCTCGACCGGCGCCCAGCCGAAGCGCTGCAGGCCCTGCAGCAGGGCGCGGATGCCGTTTTCGCCCTCGTAGGGCAGCGGCCGGAAGTCGTCGAGGGAATAGCAGAACTTCTCGTGCTCGGTGCCGATGCGCCAGGCCTCCGGCGGCTTGCAGCCGGCTTCCAGGTATTCGACGAGCTGAGCCTTGCCGGCGATGATTTCGCCCTGGCTCTGCGGCGGAGCGGACATGCCTCGATCCCCTCGGTCCAAGCGGCTGTGCGATGCGCCACAGCTCCTCGATGAGCCGCCCGGTCGACCGCCTGCTTGTGCATGAAGTCGGCGCCCGCCCCCCGAACGCCAGATGAAATCTCATTCCCAATTGCAGCGAACGGCGACCCTCTTGGACGGGGCCTGCCGCGTGAACCCAATAAGTGCGCCCGGCGCGGCCGCTTTTCAATCCTCCCGCCGTTCCCCTTCCGGCCCGGGAAAGCCGGCGAGGTCGGCCGGCGGTCGCCGCGCGCCGTCGCCGAGGATCGCCTGCCAGCAGGCGATGGCGGCCAGGGCCGCCGTGTCGGCGCGGAGAATCCGCGGCCCGAGGCCGACCGGCGTAACAAAAGGCAGTTTGCGAAGAGCGTCAAGTTCGCTCTCGGCGAAGCCGCCTTCCGGGCCGGTCATCACCGCCCAGGGGTCGGCCGGCGGATGGGCCGGAGCTCCCGCCTCGGCGGCGGATTCGGCGCGCATCGCCTGCAGGGCCTCGGCGATCGGCCGGGCCTCGCCCCACTCGGCGCAGACCAGCAGCCGCCGCCCTTCGGGCCAGGTTTCCAGCAGCCGGGCGATCTCGACGGTTTCGCGAACCTCGGGCAAGGTCAGGCGTTCGCACTGTTCGGCCGCCTCGCGGGCGTTGGCGGCCAGGCGCGCCTCGTTCACCCGGCTGACGGCGGTGAAGCGCGTCATCACCGGCTGCAGCACCGAGCAGCCCAGTTCCGTCGCCTTTTCCGCCATGAAATCGATGCGCGCACGCTTGATGGGCGCGAAGACCAGCCAGAGGTCCGGCTCCGGCGCCGCCGGGCGGCGCTGCGCCAGCACCGCCACGCGGGCCGAGCGCTTGCCGAGATCGGCGATCTCCGCCAGCCATTCGCCGTCGCGGCCGTTGAACAGGGCCAGTTGCGCGCCCGGCGCCAGCCGCAGCACCTTGCGCAGGAAATGCGCCCGGTCCTGGTCGAGGTCGATGGCCCCTCCGGCGGCCAGCGCGGCCTCGACATGCAGGCGGGTTACCGGCTTGCTGGCGCCCATGTTTTCCCCGATAGATCTGCCGACCGCCCTGCCATTGGTGCGGCGCGGCTTTCTCCCGATCCGATTCGCCGCTAAAGATTAGGCGATGAGCCAGACCTCTTCCAGTTCGGGCACCGGGGACGCCAGCGACATCCGCGTCGACCACTGGGTGCTGCGCCTCGCCCCGCGTCCGGCGCGGCCCTACCTGCGCCTGGCCCGTCTCGACCGGCCCATCGGCACCTGGCTGCTGCTGTTCCCCGGCTGGTGGGCGATCGCCCTGGGAGATGCCGCCGCCAATGCCGGGCCGTCGTGGCTGCTCTATCTCTACTTCGGCGTCGGCGCCGTGCTGATGCGCGCGGCCGGCTGCACGGTGAACGACATCCTCGATCGCGACATCGACGGCCGCGTGGCGCGCACGGCGACGCGCCCGATTCCCTCCGGCGAGGTGAGCCTCGTTCAGGCCGGGCTGTTCCTGCTCGCCCTGTTGCTGGTCTCCTTCGCCATCCTGCTGCAGATGAACGGCCTGACGATCCTGCTGGGCTGCGCCTCGCTGCTGCTGGTCTTCCCCTACCCGCTGATGAAGCGCATCACCTACTGGCCGCAGGCCTGGCTCGGCCTCACCTTCAACTGGGGGGCCCTGATCGGCTGGACCGCGGCGACCGGGTATCTCGGCTGGCCGGCGCTGCTGCTCTACCTCGGCGGCATCGCCTGGACCCTCGGCTACGACACCATCTACGCCCACCAGGACAAGGAGGACGACGCCCTCATCGGCGTGAAGTCCCTGGCCCTGCGGCTGGGCGAGGCCAGCAAGCCCTGGCTGGCCGGCTTCTTCGCCGTCGCCCTGGCGCTCTTCGGGCTCGCCGGCGCGGCGGCCGGACTCGCCTGGCCGTTCTGGGTCGGCCTCGCCGCCGCCGGCGCCCAGTTCGCCTGGCAGGTGATCGACGTCGACCTCGACGCCCCGCTCGACTGCCTGACGAAATTCAAGTCCAACCGCTACGCCGGCTGGCTGCTGCTGGCCGGCATTGTCGCCGGCAGTCCCTGGCTGGGGCTGGGGCTGGCCGATTGAGCAGCCTGCTGCGCCAGCCGCCGGAAGACTTCATCCGCGCCAATACCCGCCTGGAGGCGCCGCCCCTGGTGCCCGAGGTAAAGCTGTACCTCGCCAGCGAGGTGGTGCCGCTGTGGGAGGCGACCGAGGCCGAGCTGGCCGCCCAGGGCCTGCCGCCACCCTTCTGGGCCTTCGCCTGGGCCGGCGGCCAGGCGCTGGCGCGCTACCTGCTCGACCACCCGGAGGTGGTGCGCGGCAAGCGGGTGCTGGACTTCGCCGCCGGATCGGGCCTGCAGGGCATCGCCGCCAGGCTGGCGGGGGCCGCTAGCGTCGAGGCGGTGGACATCGACGCCTTCGCCTGCGCGGCCTGCCGCCTCAACGCCGCGGCAAACGGCGTCGATATCGCCGTCCGCGAGGCGGACATCGTCGGCAGCGCCAATCCGGAAGGGCCGGAATCCCGTTGGGACGTGGTGCTGGCCGGCGACGTCTGCTACGAGCGCCCGGCGGCCGAGCGCATCGTCGCCTGGCTGCGCGGCCTGGCGCGGCCGGACTGCCTGGTGCTGCTGGGCGATCCCGGCCGCACCTACCTGCCGCGCCAGGGGCTCGAGCAGATCGTCGCCTACGGGGTGAAGACCAGCCGGGAACTGGAAGACAGCGACCTGCGCAACGCCGTGGTCTGGAAAGTCGGCGCCGACTGTTAGTCAGCTGCCCGCGCAGAACAGCCGGGCGGCCCCGTAGTGGGCGATCACCGGCTCCTGGGTCTGGTCGTTGTCGGTGAAGAGGGCGATCGCCTGCACGCGCTCCCTGGGCTGCCTGCCGAAGGCGGCCTGGAAATCCGCCACCAGGTCGCGCCGCTCGCGTACCCAGGCCAGCGGGCTTTCGATGCCGCCCTGCACCACGATGGAGCGCACCACCCCCGGCAGGTAGGGCGAATCGACGATGGTCTCCTCCGGCATCCGTTCCGTCGTCCAGACGTAGCGCAGCGTCGGCACCGGCTGCGGCGCGGCGAAACTGCCGGGATCGCCGAACATGACATAGATCGAGGCGGCCACGTCCTCGAGGTCCTTCTCGAACAGGCTGGCGCTCTCCTGCAGCACCTCGACGCGCCAGTCCCATTCCAGGAAGGGGCAGACCTCGGCATCGAAGTCGACCGGCAGCACCAGGCCCGAGGCCGAGCGGCGCCCCTCGGCGCGGATCGAGAGGCGGTCCTGGTAGGAGTCGATGCGATAGTCCGTGTGCCCCACCAGCGCCATCTCGATCCAGCCCTGCTGGATCGCCGCGGCCGGATCGAACAGAGGCTCGCCGCGATCGAAGGTGCCGGCGCGCTGAAGCTGCGGCTGCGCCGCGCAGGCCGCGAGCAACACCAGGATGAGCGGGGCGAATCCACGGAGGTTCATGCGCCGCACTATAGCGAAGGCGAGCGCCGTGGAAACAGGCCTCAGCGCGCGATGAGTTCGAAGCCCGGTACCGACCACGGCACGGCGGTGGCCTGCAGCGCCTCGACCAGGGTGCGGCGCTGCTCGAGGTTGCGGATATTGGCGAGAATCATGGCGTCGAGGGCGATGTCGGCGTGGTGCGCCCGGTGCAGCACCGACAGCGCCGCCTCCTGGTCGACCGCGCGGTGCACGCGGGACTCGGCCGCCACCGCCGCCAGGGCCAGCGGCGCGCCCGACGTCTCCGGATCGGCGAGGCAGCCGTGCACCGAGAGGTAGACGAAGGCCTCGGCGAGCGCCGGGCCACCCTCGATGTCGAGCCGGACGCCGTCGATGCGGCCGTAGCCGTAGTTGCCCTGGCCGATCTCCGTCTCGTGCATGCGCGCCACCTGCGCGTCGGTGAGCCAGGTGACGTAGACCTGGACCCGCGTGCCCGGCGCCTCGTGGAGGGTGGCGGAGATCGACCCGTAGCGGGTCATGTGCGCGGAGAACACCACGTCGTGGCCGTGCAGCCGGGCGCGCGTTACCGGGATGGTCGAGGCCGCGCCCGCCAGGTGGCCGAACTTGCGATGGAGCTGTTCCGGCGCACGGTTGGAGCCGTGCGCGATGACCGGCACGCGCCCGGCCAGGAGGGCGGCGTCCAGCGGCCCCGCCAAGGGCTCGCTGTTGCCGTCGCGATACAGGTAGGAGCCGGCCGGCGCCGCGTAGGGATAGCCCTTGGCCAGGCGCAGCAGCGCGTGGTCGCTTTCGGGAAGCGCCCAGGGCATCAGGCGCGGCGGGCCGTCACGGGAGCGGCCCAAGCGGGCCCGGCCGATGCGGGCCCAGGCGATGCGGGCCCAACCGACATGGTCTCAGTCGGTGCAGGGCGGCGGGGCGTCGTTGTCGATGCACTCGATCCGATAGCGGAAGGTGCAGTGGTCCACCGTCTGCCAGGCATGCTTGGCCCATTCCTGCTTCGCCGCCTCGTAGTCGGCGAAGGGGCCGAACCACTCTTCGTCGCCGCCGACGGCTTCCGCGAAGTGGGTATCCTTGTATTCTCCGCCAACCACATAGTACTGGATCATCAGGCTCCCGCCTCTCGATTCGAAAATGCCGCTCACCGATGCCGCCGGCCGCCTTGCCGCGCCCGGTGACGAATCTCCCTATGAAGATAGGGAAATCTCCACGGCTATGTATAGTGCCGTCGCGGCGTTTCAAGAATGTTAACCCGCGATCGCCGGGATGTGTTCCAAGCGGCCGTTTCTGGCCGGAAACCGCCATCTGCCGCCGCCGCAGCCGAGGCTTTCCCCGCCGCCTCAACAAAGGATAGATTAACGCCTGCCAACCTGCACCCCTCCGGGAGTTCCGGCGGACCTGGGTCGGGGCCGGCCGGGTATGGGTTTCTGGGGAGCAAGCAGAGCGATGGAATTCGAGGTATCAGGCTTCAGCGTGCTGGTGATCGCCCTCGTCGTGCTGGCGGTGATCATCGTCACCATGAGCATGAAGGCCGTGCCGCAGGGCTACGAGTACACCGTCGAGCGGTTCGGGCGCTACGTCAAGACCCTGACGCCGGGCCTCGGCATGATCTTTCCGGTCATCGAACGCATCGGCTCCAGGATGAACATGATGGAGACCGTGCTCGACGTGCCGCAGCAGGAGGTCATCACCCGCGACAACGCCCTGGTGCAGGTCGACGGCGTGGTGTTCTTCCAGGTGCTCGATGCCGCCGCCGCCTCCTATGAAGTGCGCGACCTGGAGCGGGCCATCCTCAATCTCACCATGACCAACATCCGCACGGTCATGGGCTCCATGGACCTCGACGAACTGCTGTCGCGCCGCGACGACATCAACACCCGCCTGCTGCACGTGGTCGACGACGCCACCGCGCCCTGGGGCATCAAGGTGGCGCGCATCGAGATCCTCGACATCACGCCGCCGGCCGACCTCGTCGACTCCATGGCCCGCCAGATGAAGGCGGAGCGCGACAAGCGCGCGACGGTGCTGGTCGCCGAGGGCGACCGCCAGGCCCAGATCCTGCGCGCCGAGGGCGAGAAGCAGGCGCAGATCCTGGCGGCGGAAGGCCGCCGCGAGGCCGCCTTCCGCGACGCCGAGGCGCGCGAGCGCGAGGCCGAGGCGGAGGCCAAGGCGACCGCCATGGTGTCGGAGGCCATTTCCCGCGGCGACGTCAACGCGGTGAACTACTTCGTGGCGCAACGCTATGTGGACGCGCTCGGCAAGTTCGCCGACTCCGCCAACCAGAAGACCTTCTTCCTGCCGCTGGAGGCGACCAGCCTGATCGGCGCCGTCGGCGGCATCGCCGAGATCGCCCGCGACGCCATGCAGCAGCGCAATGCCGGGCGTGGCCCAGGGTCGACCCGCGGGGAGTCCAAGGACCGATGATCAGTTTCGAGCAGATCGAATTCTGGAACTGGTGGGTGATCGCCGTCTTCCTGATCGGCATCGAGATCTTCGCGCCCGGCGCCGTGTTCCTCTGGATGGGCATCGCCGCCGGCGTCGTCGGCCTGGCGCTGCTGATCTATCCCGAACTGGGCTGGCAGTTCCAACTGCTGGGCTTCGCCGCGATCTCGCTGTCCTCGATCTATGTCTGGCGCTACTTCCTGCGCGACCGCTTCCCCAAGCCGCTGAGCGGACGCCTGCTCAACCGCCGCGGCGCCGGCTACGTCGGGCGCACCTTCACCCTGCGCGAGCCCATCGTCGACGGCACCGGCCTGCTGCACGTCGACGACTCGCGCTGGAAGGTCGAGGGCGAGGACATGCCTGCCGGCACCAAGATCAAGGTCACCGGCATCGAAGGCACCGTGCTGACCGTCGAGCGCGCCTGATGCCCTTTGCCTCCTTGCGTGACTTCATCGACCGGCTGGAGCGGGCCGGTCGCCTGAAGCGCGTGACGGCCCCGGTCTCCCCGGAGCTGGAGATGACCGAGATCCAGACCCGCCTCCTGGCCGAGGGCGGACCGGCGGTGATCTTCGAGAACGTCGTCCACGGCGACGGCCGCAAGGCGGAGATGCCGGTGCTGGTGAACCTCTTCGGCACCGTCGAGCGGGTCGCCTGGGGCATGGACCGCGAGCCCCACCAGCTGCGCGAGGTGGGCGAGACCCTGGCCTTCCTGCGCCAGCCGGAGCCGCCGGGCAGCCTGCGCGAAGCCTGGGAGCATCTGCCCCTGCTCAAGACGGTGATGGCGATGAAGCCGAAGACGGTCGCCACCGCGCCCTGCCAGGAGGTGGTGCTGACCGGCGACGACATCGACCTCGCCCGCCTGCCGGTGCAGACCTGCTGGCCCGGCGAGCCGGCGCCGCTGATCACCTGGCCGCTGGTGGTGACGCGCGGCCCGAAGCCGGAGAGCGACAGGGCCGACGACTTCAACCTCGGCATCTACCGCATGCAGGTGACCGGCCGCGACCGCACCATCATGCGCTGGCTGAAGCACCGCGGCGGCGCCCAGCACCACCGCCGCTGGAAGACGGAGAAGACGGCGCCGCTGCCGGCCGCCGCGGTGATCGGCGCCGACCCCGGCACCATCCTCGCCGCCGTCACCCCGCTGCCCGACACGCTTTCCGAATACCACTTCGCCGGCCTCCTGCGCGGCCGCAAGGTGGAGCTGGTGGACTGCAAGACCCAGCCGCTGAAAGTGCCGGCCGAGGCGGAGATCGTCATCGAGGGCGAAGTATCGCTCGACGAGACGGTCGAGGAAGGCCCCTACGGCGACCACACCGGCTACTACAACGCCGTCGAACGCTTTCCGGTGTTCAAGGTGACGGCGATCACCCTGCGCCGCGATCCCATCTATCTCTCTACCTTCACCGGGCGGCCGCCGGACGAGCCCTCGGTGCTCGGCGAGGCGCTGAACGAGGTTTTCATCCCGCTGCTGCAGCAGCAGTTCCCGGAGATCGTCGATTTCTGGCTGCCGCCGGAAGGCTGCAGCTACCGCATCGCCGTGGTGTCCATGAAGAAGGCCTACCCCGGCCATGCCAAGCGGGTGATGATGGGGGTGTGGTCCTACCTGCGCCAGTTCACCTACACCAAGTGGGTGATCGTGGTGGACCACACGGTGGACGCACGCGACTGGAAGGACGTCATGTGGGCGATCTCCACCAAGATGGACCCGGCGCGCGACATCACCGTCGTCGAGAACACGCCCATCGACTACCTCGACTTCGCCTCGCCGGAAGACGGCCTCGGCTCCAAGATCGGCCTCGACGCCACCGACAAGTGGCCGCCCGAGACCAAGCGCGAGTGGGGACGCGAGATCCGCATGGACCAGGAGGTCGTCGACCGCATCGATCGTCTGTGGCCGGAGCTCGGCCTGCCCGGCAGCGGCAAGGCGATCTGGAAGTGATCGCCCGGCGGCGGCGGTGTCGCCGCCGCGCTGAAACATTCCCCGGGCCTTTGCGATTGCTTTGAAACACTTCTTTACAATTCGACCCCTGGAATAATCCGCCCGGGCGGCTACAGTGCCGCCTTGAGAGACGGTCTCTCAGTCGCCGCGCTCGCCTGCCCGCGGTCCCTGCGGGGGCGGGTTGTTTTTTTGGCGATGCGGAACCCTGCCTGTGAAGGCCATGACCACCTGCCTGCCCGAAACTCCGGCCGCCGGCGCCCCCCTGCCCCAGGGCGAGATCAAGCCGGCGCTGAAGTCGCCGGTGAACCGCTTCGCCTACGACTACTGGGCGACGAAGCGCGGCGGCCGCGCGATGCCGGCGCGGCGCGACATCGATCCGGCGGAGATCGCCAGGATCCTGCCGCACGTCTTCCTGCTCGATGTGCGGGAAGATCCGCTCGACTTCCGCTACCGCCTGATCGGCACCAAGATGGACGAGTACATGCTGGGCCGCTACACCGGCCTGTGGATGAGCCAGATCCCGCACCAGAAGGCGCCGAGCCGCATCTGGGCCAACTGCCGCCAGGTGGCGCTGCAGGGCCGGCCGCTGGCCGGCGACACCCCCTACGTCGGCAAGGGCAAGGAGTTCCTCACCACCGAGGACCTCATCATGCCGCTCTCCGACGACGGCCGGCGGGTGCAGATGCTCTTCGTGACCGTCGGCTTCGTCTGACCGCCGGCCGGACAGGCCTTCCCCAGAACCCTTGACCGCCAAGGGTTTGGCGCTTACCTTTGAACCGCTATGACCACCTCTCATGGACTGCTGTCGCTTCGACTTATCGCCCCGGCCGCCTGAACAGCGCGCCGGGTAAAGCCGTCGTCCGACACCCGCAGTCCCTGATTGAGGTTCGCTCCGATGAGCGACAGTCCGCGAAAAACCCCAGCTTTTCCGCCTTCCGCGCCGTTCCGCGCCGGCCTGCGACTTAGCTGCGGCCGCTGCGCCCCGCTGGCACCGCAGCGGCCGTAGTCGCGGCCAGACAGCCCCCGGAACATCAGGCCCGGCGGCCGGCAGAGCCCTGAAACAGGTGCCGCCCCGCCCGGCGAAAAAGGAACCAGAGCCATGAGTCCCCGATCTACGAATTCCCGCTCCACAGGTCCCCGAACGGCCAGACCGCAGGTCAATCCGGCCGAGAAGTACACCGCCTTCCGACCCGTCGACCTGCCCGACCGCCAGTGGCCGAGCCGGGTCATCGCCGCGCCGCCGATCTGGTGTTCGGTCGACCTGCGCGACGGCAATCAGGCCCTGATCGAGCCGATGGACGGCACCCGCAAGCGGCGCATGTTCAAGCTGCTGGTGGAGATGGGCTTCAAGGAAATCGAGGTCGGCTTCCCCGCCGCCTCGCAGACCGACTTCGACTTCGTGCGCCAGCTGATCGAGGAGGACCTGGTTCCCGAGGACGTCACCATCCAGGTGCTGACCCAGTCGCGCGACCACCTGATCGACCGCACCTTCGAGGCGATCCGGGGCGCCCGCCGGGCCATCGTCCATCTCTACAACTCGACCTCCACCCTGCAGCGCCGCGTCGTCTTCGGCCTCGACCGGGCCGGCATCGTCGACATCGCCGTGAAGGGCGCCGAGCGCATCCGCGACCTGGCAGCGGAGATCGAGGGCACCGAGATCGTGTACCAGTACTCGCCCGAAAGCTTCACCGGCACCGAGCTGGACTTCGCCAAGGAGATCTGCGAGGCGGTGATGGACGTCTGGCAGCCGACGCCCGAGCGCAAGACGATCATCAACCTGCCGGCCACGGTGGAGATGTCGACGCCGAACGTCTACGCCGACCAGATCGAGTGGTTCCACCGCAACGTCGCCCGGCGCGATGCCATGGTGCTGTCGCTGCATCCGCATAACGACCGCGGCACCGGCGTCGCGGCGGCCGAGCTGGGCGTCATGGCCGGCGCCGACCGCATCGAGGGCACGCTGTTCGGCAACGGCGAGCGCACCGGCAATGTCGACCTGGTGACCCTGGGCCTGAACCTCTTCACCCAGGGCATCGATCCGGGCGTCGACTTCTCCGACATCGACAGCATCCGCAAGACCGCGGAATACTGCAACCAGCTGCCGGTGCACGAGCGCCACCCCTATGCCGGCGATCTCGTCTTCACCGCCTTCTCCGGTTCCCACCAGGACGCCATCAAGAAGGGCATGGCGGCGATGAAGCAGAGCAACTCCGGCCTCTGGGAGGTGCCCTACCTGCCGATCGACCCGCAGGACCTCGGGCGCTCCTACGAAGCCGTGGTGCGTATCAACAGCCAGTCCGGCAAGGGCGGCGTCGCCTACCTGCTGCACAGCGAGTACGGCCTCGACCTGCCGCGCAAGCTGCAGATCGCCTTCAGCCAGAAGGTGCAGGAGCGCGCCGACAGCTCCGGCAAGGAGATCACCGCCCAGCAGATCTGGGACCTCTTCGAGGAAACCTACCTGGCGCCGCGGCTGCCCTACGCCTTCGTCGAGCACCGCTCGGTGCCCGACACCCACGCCTCGGAGCTGCGCCAGCTGACCGCGCTGATCGAGGAGAACGGCGGGCGCCGGGAGATCCAGGGCAGCGGCAACGGCCCCATCGCCGCCTTCGTCGACGCTCTGCGCAGGGACTGCGGCGTCGAGATCAAGGTGCACGACTACCATGAGCATGCCGTGGGCGCCGGTGCCGACGCCAAGGCGGTGGCCTACGTCGAGGCGGAGGCCGCCGACGGCCGCAGCTACTGGGGCGTCGGTCAGCATCCCAACATCGTGGTCGCCTGCCTCGAGGCGGTGGTCAGCGCCGCCAACCAGATGGCCGCGGCGGTGGAGCCGCAGAGCTCCGGCAAGGCCGCCTAACCCCATTTTGTCCGCCGTAGCGAGCGGGGCCGGGAACCTCGGGATCCCGGCCCCTGCCGCCGGCTTCACGGCCCGGCTGCAATCGGCAGGCGATTTTTCGCCTTAGCATGTGCTGTTCCTTCGCCTACAACATTCCCCGGGCGGTGGAGCAACAGCGTGGAAGATCGTCGGCATGACTTCCGGCCGTACCCTGCGCCTGGCGAAAACCGCGGAATGCGGCGCCCTCTCCGCACTGGCCCTGCGGTCCAAGGCCTATTGGGGCTACGATCCCATCTTCCTGCAGGCCTGCCGCAGCGAACTCGCCGTCGAGCCGGCGGACGTCGCCGCCGGACGCGTGGTGGTGCTGGAGGAAGAGGACACACCCCTCGGATTCTATGCGCTCTCGCCCGGCGAGCGCCGTGACGAGGCGGAGATCAGCCTGTTCTTCGTCGAGCCGGCGGTGATCGGCCACGGCATCGGCCGGGCCCTGTGGGAGCATGCCGTGGCCAAAGCCCGTGCCGAGGGCCTGAAGCGGCTGAAAGTGCTGAGCGATCCCTTCGCGCTCGGCTTCTACCGTGCCGTCGGGGCGACGCTGTCCGGCAAGATCCGCTCCCCGGTGCGCGCGCCCGACGGCGGTGAGCGCTGCCTGCCGGTGCTGCACTACGAACTGTGACACCTCCACGGGTGCAAGGGCGGCCGCCAGCACCTATATTCCCGGTCAAGAGCAACGCAGTTCCCGTTTCCCTTCCCGAGAGAGGCGTCATGACCGCAACGGACGATCCGCTTTCCCTGCTCGGCGACCTCGTCGCCAAGGCCAAGAAGGCCGGCGCGGAAGCCGCCGACGCCGTGCACTTCAGCTCCATCGGCCTGTCCCACGCCCAGCGACTGGGAGCGCCCGAGCGCCTCGAACGCGAGGAGAGCCACGACGTCGGCCTGCGCGTCATGATCGGCCGCCGCCAGGCCATCGTGTCGTCCACGGACACCGCCGCCGACAGCCTGGACGAGCTGGTCGAGCGCGCCGTGGCCATGGCCCGGGTGGTGCCGGAAGACCCCTACTGCGGCCTCGCGACGGCGGAGGAGCTGGCGAAATCGGTGCCGGCGCTCGATATCCTCGATGCCGGGGAACCGGCGCCGGAGGTGTTGATCGAGCGCGCCCGCGCCTGCGAGGAGGCCGCCCGCGCGATCGCGGGCGTCACCAACTCCGAAGGCGCCGAGGCGAGCTGGAGCCGCATCGAGATCGCCCTGGTCACCTCCAACGGCTTCGCCCGCGGCTACGCGCGCTCCGGCCACTCGGTCGGCGTCTCGGTTATCGCCGGCGAGGGCCTCGGCATGGAAAGCGACTACGAGTTCGCCTCCGCCGTCTACGGCGGCGAACTCGAGGACCCGGCCGCCGTCGGGCGGCGCGCCGGCGAGCGCGCGGTGCGGCGCCTCGGCTCCAGGAAGCCACCCACCAGGCGCCTGCCGGTGGTCTACGACCCGCGCGTTTCCAACAGCCTGCTGCGCCACCTGGCCGGTGCCATCTCCGGGCCCTCGATCGCCCGCGGCACCTCCTTCCTGAAGGACAAGCTGAACGGCCAGATCTTTGCCGAGGGCATCACCGTCGTCGACGACCCGCACCGCCCGCATGGCCTGGCCTCGAAGCCCTTCGACGGCGAAGGCCTGCCCAACAAGCGCATGAACGTCGTCGAGGCCGGGCGCCTGACCACCTGGATCCTCGACCTGAGCTCGGCCCGCCAGCTCGGCATGCGCTCGACCGGCCACGCCGCGCGCGGCGCCTCCAGCCCGCCCTCGCCCAGCACCTCCAACCTCTACATGGAGCCCGGCAAGCTGACACCCGCCGAGATGATCGCCGAGATCGACGAGGGCTTCTACGTCACCGGCATGATGGGCATGGGCATCAACGGGGTGACCGGCGACTATTCGCGCGGCGCCTCGGGCTTTCGCATCGAAAAGGGCGAGCTGACCTATCCGATCAGCGAGGCGACGGTGGCCGGCAACCTGAAGCAGATGTTCCTGAACCTCACGCCGGCCAACGACCTGGAATTCAAGTACGCCGTCAATGCGCCCACCTTGCGGATCGACGGCATGACCCTGGCCGGCAACTGACGCGGGCGCGCCGCTCAGTCGCGATCCGGAGCGCCCGGCGGAAACAGCGGGCGATAGGGCCGTGCCTCATCGACCGCCCGTGCGAAGGACGGCCGCGCGAGCAACCGCTGGCGATAGGCGCGCGCCGCCGCAAAGTCTTCGCCGATGGGATGCACCCAGTCGGCATAGAATAAGGAAGGTGCCGCGGCGCAGTCCGCGAGGCTGAAGTCGTCGCCCGCGGCCCAGTCCCGCTCCGCCAGGGCCCCGTCGAGCCAGCGATAGGCGGTGTCGAGCAACGCCTTGGCTTCCCCGACACCATAAGGATCGCGGCTTTCCGGCGGGCGCAGGTAGTCCGCTACGATCCGCTGCATCGGCGTCATGATGTAGTTGTCGAAGAATCGGTCCAGCTTGCGCACTTCCAATGCCGCCCGCGGGTCGGCCGGCAGGAATCGCTGCGGGCCGGGCCATCTTAGCGCGATGTACTCGATGATGATGCTGCTCTCGACGACGGGCTGATCATCGTCAACCAGCATCGGAAAGCGCTTCATGGGCCACAACCGGCTCCATTCCTCCAGAGCTTCGGGATCGTCCGGCCCCAGCACGCGATAGGTAAAGGGCGTGGCGTTCTCGTAGAGCGCGATCAGCACCTTTTGGCAATAGGACGAGAAGGGATGGGCGTAGAGCACCGGTGGCATGGGGTCTCTCTCGCGGCGGGTTTGATTGTGCAATCGGTATCTACATATACCTGTACCGCGCTCTTGGCGGAAGCGGGAGCCGGTCTTGCAGCGGCTTCGCTTCTGTCGCCTAATCCGTCGCATCTGCGGACGTCGCTGCGTCCGGGCCGCGGGCAGACTGGTGGAAAGACGGAAGGGCGGGAAACCATGCGGCTCGACTGGCACGACGGCAGCGGCGCGTTCGACGCGGAACCCGACGACGCCGATATCGATCTGGCGGCGGTGCGCGCCTGGCGCCTGGGGCGGGCCCGGCAGGAAATCGCGCGCCACGATCTCGCCGCCTGCCTGCTGTTCGATCCGGTGAACATCCGCTACGCCACCGGCGCCCGCAACATGCAGGTCTTCCACCAGCGCAACCCGGCGCGCTATCTCTTCCTGCCGGTCGAAGGTCCGGTCATCCTCTTCGAGTTCGCCGGCTGCCGGCATCTCGCCGCCGGCCTGGAGACCATCGACGAGGTACGCCCGGCGATCACCGCCTCCTACGTCGCCGCGGGCGAGGCCATCGCCGCGCGCGAGCGCCTCTGGGCCCGCGAGACCGCCGCCCTGCTGCGTGAAACCCTCGGGCCCGGCGCCCGCATCGGTCTGGAGCGCGTGAACGCCGGCGCCGCCCTGGCGCTGGCCGACGAGGGCTTCGTCCTGGCCGACGCCCAGGCGCCGATCGAGCGGGCCCGCGCCATCAAGTCGCCGGAGGAGGTAAAATGCGTGGTCGCCTCGCTGCGCGCCACCGAGCGCGCGGTGGCGCGGCTGCGCGACGAACTCCGGCCCGGGCTGACGGAGAACGCGCTGTGGTCGCTGTTGCATCAGGGCGTCATCGCGTCCGGCGGCGACTACATCGAAACACGGCTGCTGAGCAGCGGGCCGCGCAGCAATCCCTGGTTCCAGGAATGCAGCCCCCGCGTCATCGAGGAGAACGAACTGGTCGCCCTCGACACCGACGTGGTCGGGCGCTTCGGCTACTACGCCGACTTCTCGCGAACCTTCCATGCCGGGCCCGGCAAGCCCGATGCCACGCAGCGCGACCTCTACAAGACCGCCCACGAGCAGGTAAACCACAACATGGCTCTGCTGAAGCCGGGGCTCACCTTCAGGGACTACGCCGAGCATGCCTGGAACATTCCGGAGCGCTATCTCGCCAACCGCTACTATCTCTCGGCCCACGGCGTCGGCATGACCGGCGAGTATCCCTACCTCTACCACCGCGCCGACTACGGCGAGGCCGGCTACGACGGCGTCATCGAGGCCGGCATGACGCTCTGCGTCGAATCCTACATCGGCGCCGAAGGCGGAAACGAAGGCGTGAAGCTGGAACAGCAGGTGTTGATCGCCGAGCACGGCATCGAACTGCTGTCGCGCTTTCCTTTCGAGGACGCGCTGCTGGCCTGAGCGTGACTCAGTCGGCCGTCACCATGCCGAGAGCCTGCGGCAGCAGGTCTATGCCGACCGGCAGCCGGGCGACGATATCGCCGTCGGCCTGCAGCGGCGCACCGGGATCGCCCTCGATGCGGATGTCGCGCCCGGTAACGATCATGAAGCCACGTTCCCGCTGCAGCCGGCCAACCTGCAAGGCGATGGCGTAGCGCAGGATGTGAAAGGCGCCGCCGTCACGGAAGAGGCAGACGTGCAGCAGCGGCTCCGCCAGCCGCGCCTCCGGCGCCAGCAGATAACGCCCGCCGTAGTAGCGGGCATTGCTGACCACCACGGAGGCCGCCTCGTAGAGCCTGCCGTCGACGGTGACATGGAGCGGCGGCGGCTGGCGGCGGCACATCTGGCGGAATCCCTCCAACACGTAGGCGCCCTTGCCGATGAGGCGCTTCACGGGCGGCGCGATCCCCGCCACCACGCGGGCATCGAAACCGGCACCCGCCATCAGCGAGAACAACCGACTGTCGCCCTGCCCCGTGCTGACACGGCCGAGGGAGACCAGTTGCACCGTGCCGCGTTCGATGGTTCGGGCGATCTGCGCCGGCACCAGGCCGAGCCCAAGCTCATTCGCCAGTACGTTGGCGGTGCCCAAGGGCAGCACCGCCAACGGCAGGCGCGCCGTCGCCGTCGCGGGACCGCCGACCAGACCGTTGATCACCTCGTTGATGGTGCCGTCGCCGCCGGCGGCAACCACAAGGTCGTAGGCGGCGGTATCGGCCGCGCGCGCGATGCCCTCGGCATCGCCCGGGCCGGTGGTCGCCTGCAGATCGATCTGGCAGCCGAGACCGGCGAGGTTCGCCAGCACGGCCTCGAAGCGACGGCGGCGGTTGCCGCCGGCCGTCGGATTATGGATCACGAGGAGACGCCGCCTGGCGCCCTGCAAATGCGGCGAATCGGGCATGGAGGCCGCGATCATAGTGCCTTCGACAGCAAAATCCAGGCGCGACAAGCGGGCGGGGAGCGCCCGAGAGCCCCGGCCACGGCGGCTTTTGGCCGCGTGACGCCGCGGCGGAGGGCATGATAAACTCGGCCCCCTCATCAACCGCTGACATGGCCCCCAGAGGGCCGATCCCGGGCGAATTGTCGGACAAACCCAAGGCTGCCGGAACGAAGGTCGACCTGCGCGACGAGCACACCAAGGTGCTGGTCCGCCGCCTGGTGCGCGACTACGTCGCCGAGCACAAGCTCCGCATCGCCTTTGCGCTGCTCGGCATGGGCATGGTCGCCGCCACCACGGCGGCCTTCACCCAGCTGATCAAGCCGGTGGTCAACGAGATCTTCATCGCCAGGCAGGCGGAGCTGCTTTATCCCATCGCCCTGGCCACGGTGGCGGTCTTCGCCCTGCGCGGCTTCGCCACCTACGGCCAGGCGGTGCTGATGAGCCATGTCGGCCACCGCGTCGTCGCCAGAATCCAGCAGCAGTTGTTCGACAGGCTGATCGGCGCCGACCTCGCGTTCTTCCACCACAACTCGCCGGGAACGCTGATCTCTCACTTCATCAACGACGTGAACCTGCTGCGCAACATGGCCTCCAGCACCCTGACGGCGATCGGCAAGGATAGCCTGACGGCGATCTTCCTGGTCGGGGTGATGTTCGCCGAGGACTGGCGCCTGGCGATCATCACCACGGTGATCCTGCCGCTGGCGATCCTGCCGTCGGTGCGTATCGGCCGCTCCATGCGCAAGGTTTCCGGCAAGAACCAGGTGCAGGTCGGCCGCCTGACCACGCTTCTCGACGAAGCCTTCCAGGGCATCCGCCACGTGAAGGCCTACGTCATGGAGCGCTATGAGTCGAAGCGCGCGGACGAGGCCATCGAGGAGGTCTTCCGCCTGAACCAGAAGTCCGCCCGGGTCAGCAACATCATCCATCCGGTGATGGAAGCGCTCGGCGGCTTCGCCATCGCCGCCGTGATCCTCTACGGCGGCAACGAGGTGATCAGCGGCCAGCGCGACGCCGGGTCCCTCTTCACTTTCATCTTCGCGCTGCTGCTGGCCTACGAGCCGCTGAAGCGGCTCAGCAAGCTGAACGCCATGCTGCAGAACGGCCTGGCGGCGGCGCAGCGCATCTTCGCTCTGCTCGACCGCGCGCCGGAGATCGTCGACGCGCCGGAGGCGAAGCCGCTGCGGGTCGCCGGCGGCAGCGTGCGCTTCGAGGACGCGCATTTCTCCTACGACCGCGCCAAGGCGGCGTTGCACGGTGTCAGCCTCGAGGCGCCGGCCGGCAAGACCGTCGCCCTGGTCGGGCCCTCGGGAGCCGGCAAGTCGACGATCCTTAACCTGATTCCACGCTTCTACGACCCCGATGCCGGCCGCGTGAGCATCGACGGCCAGGATCTGCGCGGCGTCACCCTGGATTCGCTGCGCGGCGCCATTGCCCTGGTCAGTCAGGAGATCCTGCTGTTCGACGATACCCTGCGCGCGAACATCGCCTACGGCCGCCCCGGCGCGAGCGACGCGGAGATCGAGGAGGCCGCCCGCATGGCCGGTGCGCACGACTTCATCGCCGGCTTTCCGGAGGGCTACGACACCCAGGTCGGCCCGCGTGGCAGCAATCTCTCAGGCGGCCAGCGCCAGCGCGTGGCCATCGCCCGCGCCATGCTGAAGAATGCGCCGATCCTGCTGCTCGACGAGGCGACCTCCGCCCTCGACAGCGAGTCCGAACGCCACGTTCAGCACGCCCTCAGCCAGTTGATCAGCGGACGCACCACCTTCGTCATCGCCCATCGCCTCTCCACCGTGGTGGATGCCGACATCATCTACGTCATGGAGGAGGGGCGCATCGTCGAGAAAGGCAGCCATGCCGAACTGCTCGCCCGCGGCGGCCACTACGCGCGACTCTACGCCCTGCAGTTCGCCGAGCAGGAAGAGCGCCGCGACGGCGGCATCGCGCCCAAGGACCTGAGGGCGCAGGCCTGACGGCCGCGCCTCAACGATCTCTCCGGAGCACCGCGCGGTGAAGCTCATCGGTTCCTGGATCAAGTCCGAGGCGGCGCAGCGGCTGTTCGGCCGCCTGATCGCCCTCCTGCTCTGGGTCCTCCACGTCACCGTGCGCTGGCGGCGCGAGATCGCACCGGAAACGCAGGCCCTGCTCGACAACGGCCAGCCCTTGCTGATCTGTCTGTGGCACGGCCGCATGCTGCTGCTGTCCGGCGCCTGGCCGCGACGGCCCGCCAGGCTCGGCGTCGTCACCTCGGCCCACCGCGACGGCCGGCTGATCGCCCGCGCCGCGTCGGTGTTCGACTACGACACCGTGCTCGGCTCCAGCCGCCGCGGCGGCACCACGGCCCTGCTCGGCATGAGCCGCCTGTTGCGCCGCGGGGTGCCGGTGGTGATCACCCCCGACGGCCCCAAGGGGCCGCGCATGCGGCTGAAGGCCGGCGCGGTGAAGGCGGCGCAGATCACCGGAGCGCCGCTGGTCGCCTACAGCGGCAGCGCGCGCCCGCGCAAGATCTTCGCGAGCTGGGACCGCTTCTGCCTGCCGCTGCCCTTCGCCCGCGCCGTGATACGGATCGGGCCGCCGGTCTACGTGCCTCGGGACGCCGACCCGGCGACGCTGGAACTCTGCCGGCAGCGCCTGGAGGACAGCCTGAACGCTCTCACCAACGACGCCGAGCGCGCGCTGGGCCAGGAGGAAATCCAGGCCGCCGCCCCCGAAGACCTGCCACAGCGCCATGCGAGCGCCTGAGTTCTGGCGGCACGACGGGGCGCTGGCGCGCCTGCTGGCGCCGCTCGGCCATGCCTATCACCTGGCCGGCGTTGCCCGCCGCGCCGTGACCCGGCCGTGGCGGGCCCCGGTGCCGGTGATCTGCGTCGGCAACCTGGTGGCCGGCGGTGCCGGCAAGACACCGGTAGTGCTCTCGCTGCTCGCCCTGCTCGCCGAGCGCGGCCTGCGGCCGATGGCGCTGACCCGCGGCTACGGCGGCAGCGCGGCCGGGCCGCTGCTGGTCGACCTCGCGCGGCACGATGCCGCCCTGGTCGGCGACGAGGCGCTGCTGCTGGCCAGGGCCGCCCCCACCTGGGTGGCGCGCGACCGCGCCGACGGCGCCAAGGAGGCCGTCGAGGAAGGTGCCGGCATCATCGTCATGGACGACGGCTTTCAGAACCCCGGACTGGCCAAGGATCTCTCGCTGCTGGTGGTCGACGCCGGCTACGGCCTCGGCAACGGCTGCGTGATCCCGGCCGGGCCGCTGCGGGAGACCGCGGCCAGCGGTTTCGCGCGGGCCGACGCCGTGGTCGTCGTCGGCGAGGCCGCGATCGGCGAAACAGAGAAGAACCTGATCGGGCGGGAAGCCGCGAAGCTGCCGCTGCTGCGGGCGCGGCTGGTGCCCCGTGACCGGGCATTCGCCGACTCGCTGCGGGGGCAGCGCGTCTTCGCCTTCGCCGGCATCGGCCACCCGGAGAAATTCTTCGACAGCCTCCGCGCCCTCGACGCCGAGCTCGTTGGCAGCGAAGCCTTCGCCGATCACCAGGCTTACGACGATTCCACGCTGGCGCGCCTGCGTGCCGCCGCCGCGGCCGCCGGCGCGCGGCTGGTGACCACCGCCAAGGACGCCGTGCGCCTCGGCCCTCAGGTTCCCGACGACCTGGCCGTGCTTGACGTCGAACTGCAGTGGGAAGACAAGGAGGCCCTGCTCCGCCTGCTGGAGCGCCTGCCCCTGACGCCTGCGAGGACCACCGGCCGATGACTTCCTGGGCCCACAAGCACCGGCCCTGGCGCCGGGCGCTGCGCAGCCTGCGCCATGGCGTCGAAGCGGGCCTGCAGTTCCTGGTCCTGGGTCTCTTCTGGCTGCTGCCGGTCGACCGCGCCTCCGACCTCGGCGGCTGGCTGACGCGTCAGATCGGCACCCGCCTGCCGGTCAGCCGGCGCGCCATGAAGCATCTCCACATCGCCTTTCCGGACATGCCCGAGGCCGAGCGCAGGCACATCGTCGCCGGCATGTGGGACAACCTCGGGCGCATGATCGCCGAGTACCCTCACCTCGGCGCCATCGCCGATCCGAAGTCCGGCCGGGTCGAAGTGCTGCATGCCGAGCGCATGGTCGGCGTACAGCAGGGCGGAAAGCCGTTCATCGGCTTTTCCGCCCACATGGCGAACTTCGAACTGATGCCGATTGTCGCCTACAACCACGGGCTCAACCTGACGGTCATTTCCCGCCCGGTGAACAATCCCTTGATCCAGCGCATCCTGCTGTACTTCCGCGAAAAGCCGACCGGCAACTGGGGCAAGATTCCGAAGGGGATCGAGGGCGGCCGCCAGGCGGTGAAGCTGTTGGACCAGGGCCTCAACCTGGGCGCCCTGGTGGACCAGCGCACCAGCCAGGGGGTTGCCTTGCCGCTGTTCGGCCGGCCCGCGCGCACCACGCTCGGTGTCGCCAAGCTGGCGATCGACAAGGATCTGCCGATGGTGCCGGTACACCTGGAGCGGCTCGGCGGCGCCCGCTTCCGCATCACCCTGGAGGAACCGGTGCAGCGCCCGCACCTCGGCGACCGCAACGATGAGGCCAAGGCGATGATGACCGAGGTGAACCGCATCCTGGAGCGCTGGATCCGCCAGCGCCCGCAGGACTGGCTGTGGCTGCACCGCCGCTGGGACCGGCCGTAGCGCCGCCTACTGCGGCGTCGGGGCCTGGGGCATCGGCGGCACCAGCAGCGCCGGGTCGATGCGCTCCTCGCGCCAGTTGATGCGCCAGTCGAGGTGCGGGCCGGTGACGCGGCCGGAGGCGCCCATCAGCGCCACCTCCTCGCCCTGGCGCACTTTCTGGCCCTCGGCCACCCGGATCTCCTGCAGATGCAGGAAGGTGGAGCTGAGGCCGTGGCCGTGGTCGATGATCAGCGTGGCACCGCTGAAGTACATGTCGGGATGCACCAGGGTCACGATGCCGTCGGCGGGCGCCATCACCGGCGTGCCGACGGGGCCGGCGATGTCGATCCCGTAGTGCGGCTGGCGCGGCTCGCCGTTGAGGATGCGCTGGGAGCCGTAGACCCCGGAGATCCGACCGATCGCCGGCCAGATGAAGCCTGTGTCGAAGTCGCTCTCCGGCCGGTCCGCCTCGCGCGCGCGGGCCGCCGCCTCGGCGTCGGCGCGGATGCGCGCCAGCACCTCTTCGGGCGGAGTCACGTAGCTCTGGGCGAGGCCGTCGATGCGCTGGATGTCGTAGTTGCGGGCGGCGATCTCCAGTTCGCGGGTCTCGACCGCGCCGTCGGGCGCGACGACCTCGAGCGTCGCCCGGGGCGCCGCGTCGCGGCCGAACCCGAAGATGAAGCGGCCGTCGGCGGTCATGCGCAGCGGCTGTCCGTTCAAGGTCGCGCGGGCGCCGGGCGCCGCCTGGCCGAACATCAGTCCGCCCTGGATCAGATCGCCTTTCAGGGCGACTTCGGCCGCCGCGGCGAGGCCGGGCAGGACCAGCAGGCCGAGGAGGCCCAGGAGGACGGCGAACAAGGAGCGGATCATAGCAGTGAGCCTTGCGGATCGTCCGGCGCGGGTTTCTTCTTCGCGGCCGCCGGCTTCGACGCTGCGGGCCTCGACGGCTCGGACCTGGACGGCTCGGACCTGGACGCCGCGGGCCGGCCGCCACCGGTGGCCGCCGCGCGGCCGGCAGCGAACTCCAGCTCCAGCGCCAGCCCCGGTGTCACGGCCTCCGGCGCCGTGATCGCGCCCTCGGGCCCGCGCACCACCGCGTAGCCGCGCTGCAGTACCTTCTTGTAGGACACGCTCTCTAACACCCGGTTAAGGCCGTCGACCTCCTGGCGCCGCTCGCCCAGCAGGCGCGGCCGCAGCAGGTCGAGCCGCGCGGCCGGCCCGGCGAACTGCTCCGACTTCACCGCCAGCAGGCGGCGCGGATGCGGCAGGCCGGCGCCCAGGCGGTCGGCCCGGGCCTGCCGGTCCCTGACCAGCGCCAGCCAGGCGCCCCGCAGGCGCTCGGCGCGCTCGTCGAGGCGCTGGCTCATGTCTTCCAGCAGGCGCCGGGGATCGACCAACCCGCGCCCGAGGCCCTGCAACTGCACCCGCCGCTCCTCGACCATGCGGCCGGTGGCGCCGAGCAGGCGGCGCTGCAGATCGCCGGCCTGGATCAGCAGGTCGCGGCGGACCGGCACGGCGATCTCGGCGGCGGCGGTCGGCGTCGGCGCGCGGCGGTCGGCGGCGTAGTCGATGAGGGTGGTGTCGGTCTCGTGGCCGACGGCGGAGATCAGCGGAATGGCCGATTCGGCGGCGGCACGCACCACCACCTCCTCGTTGAAGGCCCAGAGATCCTCCAGCGAACCGCCGCCGCGCGCCACGATCAGCAGGTCGGGCCGCGGCAGCGCGCCGCCGGCGGCAAAGGCGTTGAAGCCGCGAATCGCCGCCGCCACCTGCTCGGCCGAGCCCTCGCCCTGCACCAGCACGGGCCAGACCAGCACCCGGCGCGGGAAGCGGTCGGCCAGGCGGTGCAGGATGTCGCGGATCACCGCGCCGGTCGGCGAGGTGACCACGCCGATCACTTCCGGCAGGAACGGCAGCGGCCGCTTGCGCGCCTCGTCGAAGAGGCCCTCGGCAGCCAGCTTGCGGCGCCGGTCCTCCAGCAGCTTCAGCAGCGCGCCCTCGCCGGCCAGTTCCAGCGATTCGATGACGATCTGGTATTTGGAGCGGCCCGGATAGCTGGTGATGCGGCCGGTGGCGATGACCTCCATGCCGTCTTCCGGTGCCATGGAGAGCCGCCCGGCGGTGCCGCGCCAGCACACCGCGTCGAGCACCGCGTTCTCGTCCTTCAGGGCCATGTAGAGGTGCCCCGAGGCGGCGCGCTTGAAGCCGGAGATCTCGCCGCGCACGCGCACCCGCTCGAAGGTGCCCTCGAGGGTGCGCTTGACGGCCATGGAGATCTCCGAGACGGAGAACTCCGGCACGTTGCCGGGCAAGGGCCCGCCGTCGCCGGCGGCTGCTGGATAAAAATCGGTCATGGCTGCTGCCGGCTATGCTACAAGAGCGCCGCCGGACAGGCCATGGCGGAGAGTCGCGCCGCCGCAGGTTCGTGGGAGCAGCATGAAGGTACCCGCAGCATGAAAGTTCTGGTCGTGGGCGGCGGCGGCCGCGAGCACGCACTCTGCTGGACCATCGCGGCCTCCCCCCTCTGCCACAAGCTGTTCTGCGCGCCGGGCAACGCCGGCATCGCCGAGGAAGCCACCTGTGTGCCGATCGCCGCCGAGGATGTCGAGGGTCTTCTCGCCTTCGTGCAGCGGGAAGCCATCGACTACGTGGTGGTCGGGCCGGAAGCGCCGCTGGTGCTGGGCCTCGTCGACCGCCTCGCCGCGATCGGCGTGAAGGCCTTCGGCCCCAGCGCCGCCGCCGCGCGCCTGGAGGGCTCCAAGGGCTTCACCAAGGATCTCTGCGCGCGCTACGGCATCCCGACCGCCGCCTACGCCCGCTTCACCGAAGCCGCCGCCGCCAAGGCCTATGTCTACGCGCAGGGCGCGCCCATCGTCGTCAAGGCCGACGGCCTGGCCGCCGGCAAGGGCGTCACCGTCGCCATGACCGAGGACGAGGCCCTGGCCGCCATCGACGAAGCGATGGCCGGCGGCGCCTTCGGCGAGGCCGGCGCCGAACTGGTCATCGAGGCGTTCCTGGAGGGCGAGGAGGCCAGCTTCTTTGCCCTGGTCGACGGCGAAACCGCCCTGCCCCTGGTCACCGCGCAGGACCACAAGCGTGCCTTCGACGGCGACGAGGGCCCGAACACCGGCGGCATGGGCGCCTATTCGCCGGCACCGGTGATGACGCCCGAGCTGATCGAAGAGACCATGGAGCGCATCGTCCGCCCGACCGTGGCCGCCATGAAGGCCGAGGGCGCGCCCTACAAGGGCGTGCTCTATGCCGGCCTGATGATCACCGGGGACGGCCCGCAGCTCATCGAATACAACGTGCGCTTCGGCGATCCGGAGTGCCAGGTGATCCTCATGCGGCTGATGTCGGACCTGCTGCCGGCACTGATCGCCAGCACGGACGGCGTGCTCTCGTCCTTCGACCTGCGCTGGTACGAAGAAGCCGCACTGACCGTGGTGATGGCCGCCAGAGGCTATCCGGGCGCCTACGAGAAAGGCAGCGTCATCCGCGGTCTCGAACACGCCGGCGGCAACTCCGACGACGTGAAGGTGTTCCATGCCGGCACCGTGGCCGGCCCGGACGGCGAGGTTCTCGCCAACGGCGGTCGCGTGCTGAACGTCACCGCCATGGCCCCGACCATCAAGGATGCCCAGGCGCTCGCCTACGCCGCGGTCGACAAGATCGACTGGCCCGAGGGATTCTGCCGCCGCGATATCGGCTGGCGCGCGATTGCGCAGCGCTGAACTGATGCCGCACGCCGGCCTGAACATTCCCATTGTGAAGACCGGGCGCTTGATCCTGCGCGGCTACGTCCCGGACGACTTCCGGCACCTGGCCGCCCTTTGGGGCGACCCCTCGGTCACCCGATTCATCGGCGGCCAGCCCTCGACACCATCCGAGAGTTGGTTGCGCCTCTTGAGCAGTGCCGGCCACTGGGCCTTGCACGGCTTCGGTTACTGGCTGGCCGAGGAGCGCCAAGGCGGACGGTTCGTCGGCCAGATCGGCATGGCGGACTTCAAACGGGATATTGAGCCGGGCCTTGACGGCGCGCCAGAGGTCGGGTGGGTGCTATCGCCGTCGGCCCACGGTAAAGGCTATGCGACCGAAGCAGTGCAGGCGGCCCTGGCTTGGGCGGAATCGAATCTCGGAGCCAAGCGCTACGTCTGCATCGTCGATCCGCAGAACCAGGCGTCGCTGCGCGTAGCCGAAAAATGCGGCTTCGCGCCCTTTGCCGAAACCGAGTTCAAAGGAACGTCGGTGCTCCTGATGGAACGCCTGACCTGAATTGTTCCTAAGGCAGCAGCGCCGCCACGTAGTTCGGCAGCGCGAAGGCGGCTTGGTGGACGGCGGGATTGTAATAGCGTGTGGCGATGCTGGAGGCCCGGTAGCGCTCCTCCAGCGTCTCCGGACTCACCTGCCGCTTGGCGGGATCGTCGCTGCCCCAGCCGAAGGCCATGGGCCCGCCGGCGTAGCTCGGCACCGTCGCCAGGTAGCAGGCGGCGTCGGCGAAGAGGCCTTTGAAGGCCCGCATCGTGTTCGTCAGCTCCGCGCCCTGCAGGAAAGGCACACCGTTCTGGGTCACCAGGATGCCGCCGGGCGCCAGACAGTTCTTCGCCTTGCCGTAGAAGCTGTCAGTGAACAGCACCTCGCCGGGGCCGACGGGGTCGGTGGAGTCGACGATGGCGAGGTCGTAGCGCTCGGTGCAGGTCGCCACGAAGTCGACGCCGTCGGCGATCACCAGGTCGAGGCGCGGATCGTCGTAGGCGTTCTTGCAGATCGACGGCAGGTAGCGCCTGGAGAAGTCGATCACCCCGGCGTCGATCTCCACCTGGGTCACCTTCTCGACGTTCCGGTGCTTCAGCACCTCCTCCAGCAGGCCGCCGTCGCCGCCACCGACGATCAGCACCTTCCTGGCGGCGCCGTGGGCGAAGAGCGGAAGGTGGGCGAGCATCTCGTGGTAGATGAACTCGTCCCCCTCCGCGGTCTGCACCACCCCGTCGAGCGTCAGCACGCGGCCGAAGGTCGCGTTCTCGAAGACCACGAGACGCTGGTGGTCCGTCTCGCTGTCGTAAAGAACACTGTCGGCTTTCAGAGCCAGCCGGAAATCCGGGTGCAGCGTCTCCTCGAGCCAGCGGCTCACAGGCCGCTGCCCCGCCGGTGCTCCGTCACCGCGACGTGGTCCGGCTTGAAGCGCTCGCGCAGCACCTCGATGGCACGATGCGGCTCGGCCTCCCCGCACATGAAGATGTCGAGGGCGGCGTAGCCCGATTCCGGCCAGGAATGGATCGAGATATGCGATTCCGCCAGCACCGCGACGCCGGAGATTCCGTCGTTCGGCGTGAAGTGGTGCAGGTGAATATGCAGCAGCGTCGCCTTGGCGGCTTCGACGCAGGCGCGCAGCGTATCCTCGACGTAGGCGAGGTCGTTGATTCCCTCGGCGCCCCAGAGATCGACGATCAGATGCGTGCCGGCGAAACGCTCGCCGTCGCGCTCGATGAAAAAGTCCTTACGCTCCTCACCCTCGGTGTGAAAGCGGGGAGTGGTGTCTTGTTCTTCCGTTTTGGAGGCGCTTGGGTTCTCGTCCAAGTCGATCCCCAGTTGGAAGAGGGCGCGTGCCTGTGCCATCGGTCCTCCAACACAACCAGTAGATTGACCCAGCAAAAAACTGAGGCGCGCGTTGTCGGGTTTTTGACCGCGCGATGCAAGACAAAATTGGACTTCACAGAGAAAATTCAAGGCGAACGGCCGTCTGAAACGGCAGACGGCGGCAATTCGCACGCCGGTTAACCCTGCCGCAGCGCGCGAGACCGCCCTTGCCGTCGCCGCCATGATCGATTATCACCGGAACGTTTCGTAGGGGAGTAGCCGCCCCGATCGCCCGCAAGGGTTTCCTCATGCGCGCGATACGGGGCCCCGCATCAACAGACTCGGACCGGCAGCATCGCTGTCGCACCGTGGTGCGGGGAGATCCTCCGGATTTGGCGAGACCTGCGACGTTCCGTCGGGCACAAGGAGCCGGCCCGGACGGTGCGTCGTGGCGTCAGCAGCCGGCTCCGGAGAGATCAAGAAAAATGTCCCAGATCCTTGCCATCTTCGCGGCCGTGTTCCTCGCCGAACTCGGCGACAAGACCCAGCTGGCCACGCTGCTCTTCGCCGCCGGGAAGGACACGCCGCCCCTGGCGGTGTTCTTCGCGGCGGCGGCGGCACTGGTGCTGTCGACGGCACTGGCGGTCGCCTTGGGGGTCGCCGCCGAGCGCTACCTCGCGGTGCTGCCGCTGAAGCTGATCGCCGGCGCCGGCTTCGTCGCCCTCGGCCTCTGGACCATGTGGGACCACCTGCGCGCCGCGACGCTGACCTAGGGCGGATCACTTCAGCGCATCGAGATCGAGGGCCGCCTTGTCGCCGAGCCAGATCGCGAAGTCGCGGTGGTCGTCAACGCCGCGCCTGAAAGAACTGCCGCAGCAGCTCGCCGCAGGCCCGTTCCTGCACGCCGCCGACGACCTCGGGGCGGTGGTGGCAGGTCGGCTGCTGGAAAATGCGCGGGCCGTGGTCGACGCCCCCCCCCTTGGGGTCGTAGGCGCCGAACACCAGGCGCCGCAAGCGGGCGAAGGAAATCGCCGCCGCGCACATCGGGCAGGGCTCCAAGGTGACGTAGAGGTCGGCGCCGGTCAGCCGCTTGACGCCGCCGTCGGCCGCCGCGGCCCGGACCGCCAGCATCTCGGCGTGCGCCGTCGGATCGGCGTCGCGCTCGACCCGGTTGTGGGCCCGGGCCAGGATCGCGCCGCTGGCGGCATCGACCAGCACCGCCCCGACCGGCACCTCGCCGGCGGCGGCGGCCAGGGCGGCCTCGGCGAGGGCTTCGCCCATATAGTCGGTTTTCTGCGGGTTCTGCGGCCGGGTCATGGCGCCGGAGCCTGCCCGCCGGGCGCAGGGCGGTCAAGGGGGACAGGCCGGCCCCGGTTCGGAACCATTTGCCCCAGAGGCGATTTGTCTTAGGTCAATGTCCGCCTCGGCGCTGGCGGCCTATTCTTAGAAATGTTCGCAGAGGCAGTAGCGCATCCCCTATGGACCGCGCAGGAGAGGAGCGAAGCCCATGGCAGAAACGCGACAGGCCGATCCGGACGGCCCCGAGGTCAGCCTGGACATCGACCCGGCAACGGTGTGCTTCCTGATCTCCAAGGCGCGCGCCTTCGACGCCAAGGTCGCCGCCGCCGACCGGGACGAGGTCTCTCAGCCCGGCGAGGACGACATGCACGACGTGCTGGAGGACTACGGCGACGACCCGGTGGCCGAAGAGATCCGCGAGGTGATCGAGGGGCTCAACGAGGACGAGCAGGCCGAGCTCGTGGCCCTGACCTGGGTGGGCCGCGGCGACTTCTCGAACGAAGAGTGGGAAGACGCCCTCACCGCCGCCCGCGAGCGCCACACCGGCCCGAGTTCCAAGTACCTGCTCGGCATGCCGTTGCTCGGCGACCTGCTGGAGGAGGGTTTCACGGCGCTCGGCTACTCCTGCGAGGACTACGAGGTACCCGTTTAGTCCCATTCCGGCTCACGCCATTCGCCGGTTGTGGCGCCGCCGCGCCGCGCCTAGATTGCCGCCATGGCAAAGCGCTCCAATCCCGCGCCGCTGGTCGGCATCTCGCTCGATTCCGAACCCGCCGGCGGCTGGTCGAAGTATCCCTGGTATGCCGTGCGCGAGAACTACTGCGCGGCGGTGGTCGAGGCTGGTGGCCTGCCGGTGCTGCTGCCGCACGAGCCGGACAAGGCCGAGGCCTACCTGGAGCGCATCGACGCCCTGCTGATCACCGGCGGCGCCTTCGACCTCGATCCCGCACTGTTCGGTGCCAACACCCGCCACGAGACCGTGCGCACCAAGGACCGCCGCACCGCCTTCGAGGCCGCGATCGCCCGCGGCGCGCTGGAACGCGACCTGCCGCTGCTCGGCATCTGCGGCGGCCAGCAACTGCTGAACGTGGTGCTCGGCGGCACCCTGATCCAGCACATCCCCGACGAGGTGGAAGGCGCGCTGGCCCATGAGCAGCCGAACCCTCGCCACGAGCCGGGCCACCCGGTCGCCCTGGCCGGCGGCGCGCTGCTGCGGTCGATCTGCGGCAGCGACGAGATGGCGGTGAACTCGGCGCACCACCAAGCGGTCAAGCAGGTCGGCCCCGGGGTCACGGTGAACGCCGTCGCCCCCGACGGGGTGATCGAAGGCATCGAGGCGTCGGGCTATCGCTTCTGCCTCGGTGTGCAGTGGCACCCGGAATTCGCCGTCAGCCCCGGCGACAGCGCGATCTTCCGCGCCTTCGTCGCCGCCGCCGCGTGAGGCCGCGATTTTGTCCGACACCGCAAAGGGCGAACGCATCGCCAAGGTGATCGCCCGTGCCGGACTGTGCTCGCGGCGCGACGCCGAGGCCTGGATCGCCGCCGGACGGGTGAAGGTGGACGGCCGCGTGCTGACCAGCGCCGCCGCGACGGTGACCGCCGCGAGCCGCATCGAGGTCGACGGCACCGCCCTGCCCGCCGCCGAAGCGCCACGCCTGTTCCGCTATCACAAGCCGCGCGGCGAAATCACCACGGCGCGCGACCCGCAGGGCCGCACCACAGTCTTCGACCATCTGCCCCCCGGCCTGCCGCGGCTGCAGGCGGTCGGCCGCCTCGACATCAACTCCGAAGGCCTGCTGCTGCTGACCAACGACGGGGCCTTGAAGCGCCGGATGGAGCTGCCGAGCAGCGGCTGGCTCCGGAAGTACCGCGTCAGAGCCCACGGCCATGTCCACCCCGACCGCCTCGCCGCACTGGCCAGAGGCATCACCGTGGAGGGCGTAGACTACGGCCCGGTGGAGGCCAGCCTCGACCGCCAGTCCGGCGCCAATGCCTGGCTCACCATGGCCCTGCGCGAAGGCAAGAACCGCGAGGTGCGTAAGGTCTGCGCCCACCTCGGCCTCCACGTGAACCGCCTGATCCGCATCGCCTACGGCCCCTTCACCCTCGGCAAGCTGCCCAAACGGGCGCTCGAGGAGGTCGAACCGGCGCGCCTGCGCCAGGCCCTCGGCCTGGAGGACAAGGCGAAGAAAGCGCGCGGCAAGGGCTTCGCCAAGGCCAAGCCGAAGGCGAACCGGCCAGGCTCCAAGCGCGGCTTCAAACACCGGCGCGAGGCGGCGGAGACGGCCGGGGAACCTGCGGCGAGAAAGCCGGCCGACAAGAAAGCTCCCGGCAAGACGGCTGCCGGCAAGAATGCTCCCGCCAAGAGAACTCCTGGAAAAAACACGGCGGCCAAGTACAGCGGCGCCAAGAAGAGCGGTGCCGAGAAGGCGCCGGCCCGCAAGACCCAGCCCGGCAAACCGGACGGACGGAAGAATCATGCGAATCGTCGCCGGCCGTCATAGGGGCCGCAGCCTCAGGACTCCCGACGACCTCGCCGTGCGGCCGACCGCCGACCGCACCCGCGAAGCGCTGTTCAACATCCTGATGAGCGGCAAGCTGAGCGAGGAAGGCAACAAGCGACTGCCCGGCGCCCGCGTGCTCGACGCCTTCGCCGGCACCGGCGCGCTCGGCCTCGAGGCGCTCTCGCGCGGCGCCGCCCATGCCGTCTTCATGGAGAACTACGCGCCGGCCATCGAGATCTGCCGCGCCAACATCGCCGCCCTCGGCGAGGGCGAGCGCGCGGAACTGCTGGCCTGCGACGTGCTGCACCCGCGCCCGGCCCCCGCCCCCTGCGACATCGTCTTCCTCGACCCGCCGTACAACCAGGGCTTCGGCGAAAAGGCCGTGAACGTTCTGCTGAAGGCCGGCTGGATCGCGCCGGGCACCCTGGTCTCCGTCGAACTCATGAAGCACGAGCCCTTCGAGACGCCGCCCGGCTTCACCGAACTCGACGCCCGCAGCTACGGCAAGGCGAAGTTGATCTTCCTGAAGTACGAGGGGTAGGTTTCTCTCACAGGCGCAGCACGAGATCCGATCGGGGTGCTGGCCGGGAACTCTCTATGACCGGGAGCGGACTTGGTGCCGCAGAGGGACACCTGCTACGGCGAGGCGCCATGCGCAGGCCGTTGCAGCCGCGCTCGCTGCCGTAGGGCGGGTCGTTGAGGATCGGCAGGAGCTTCATGTCAGGTCTCCCTGCATCTTGTCAGCCGGGGCGCCGCGGATCATCGGCGGGCTCCTCTCTGCGATTCAGCGGGTAGCCGCTTACCGGCCCCCGCACCGGCTGGATCAGCATGCGGTCGAGGCGCAGGTCGCCGACCGTGCGGAACTGTTCGATGCCGATCGTCATGGCCTCGTGGCCGTCGCGCGGCTGGGGCGTGTAGGTGCCCAGCAGGCGGTCCCACCAGGGAAAATTGAAGCCGAAGTTGCTGTTGGTCTCGTTGGGATGGATCGAGTGGTGCACGCGGTGCATGTCGGGCGTGACCACGATAAGGCGCAGCACGCGGTCCAGGTCCAGCGGCAGCCTGAGGTTCGAGTGATTGAACATCGCCGTCGCGTTCAAGAGCACTTCGAAAACCAGGACCGCCGCCGCCGGCGGTCCCAGCGCCGCGATCACCCCGATCTTGATGCCCATGGACAGCAGGATCTCGACCGGATGGAAGCGCAGACCGGTGGTGACGTCGAACTCCAGGTCGGCATGGTGCATGCGGTGCAGCCGCCACAGGGCCGGCACCGCGTGGAACATGACGTGCTGCAGGTAGATGGCGAGATCCAGGACCAGCAGTGAGACAACGAAGGCGAGCCAGCCCGGCACGTCGAGAACGTTGAAGAGACCCCAGCCGCGCTCCCCGGCGACGAGCGCGAAGCCGACCGCTGCCAGCGGGAAGACAAGGCGCAGCAGCAGGGTGTCGATCGCCACGATGCCGAGGTTGCCGACCCAGCGCGTGACTCGCGGAATCGCCCGCCGGCGGCGCGGCAGGACAGTCTCCGCCACCATCAAGGCGGCCAGCACGCCGAAAAAGATGGCGAGCCGGATCGCCGGCTCGTTGGCGAGCAGAAGATCGGTCACGGGCGCTGCCTTTCCTTGCCAGCCGAGCGCCGGCGCTTTATATTCAATAAATCAATTGAATGATATAATATGTGGATGACGGCTATGTCAATCGGCCCCAAGCAAGCGCTCCTGGCGGAATTCGCCACCCTGGCGCGCGCCCTCGGCTCGCCGCAGCGGCTGGAGATACTGGAACACCTGGCGCAGGGGGAGCGCGGGGTGGAAGCCCTGGCCAGGCGGGTCAGGCTTTCCATCGCCAATGCCTCGCAGCATCTCCAGCAGCTGAAGCGCGCGGGGCTCGTCGCCTCGCGCCGTGACGGCAAGTTCATCCTCTACCGGCTCACCGACGAGCGCGTGGTGGTACTGATGCGGGCCCTGTTCGACGTCGGCGAGCGCAACCGCGCGGAGGTCGGCCGCATCCTGCGCAGCTATTTCACCGAGCGCGACAACCTGGAACCTGTCACCCGCGGGGCACTGCTGGAGCGCACGCGCGCCGGCCTGGTGACGGTGATCGATGTCCGCCCGGCGGACGAGTACGCCGCCGGGCATCTGCCGGGGGCCGTGAACATTCCGCTCGCGGAACTGGAGGCCCGGTTGGCGGAGCTGGATCCTGACCAGGAGATCGTCGCCTACTGTCGCGGTCCCTATTGTGTGTTTTCCTTCGAGGCCGTGGCGCTGCTGCGTGCGCGCGGGTTCAATATCCGGCGGCTGGAAGACGGCCTGCCCGAATGGCGGGCGGCCGGCTTGCCGCTGGAGCGGAGCGACATGCTTTCCCACTGAAACCGGCTATCGGCCGACCGCGCGGGACGCTCAGCGCCGCCCGAACAGCTTCTCGATGTCCGCCAGCTTCAGTTCGACGTAGGTAGGGCGGCCGTGGTTGCACTGGCCGCTGTGCGGTGTCGCCTCCATCTGGCGCAGGAGGGCGTTCATCTCCTCGGCGTTGAGGCGGCGCCCGGCGCGCACCGAGCCGTGGCAGGCCAGGGTGCCGCAAACCTGCTCGAGCCGTTCGCGCAGGGCCAGCGCCTCGCCCAGTTCGGCCAGTTCGTCGGCGAGGTCGCGCAGCAGTCCCTGCACGTCGACCTCGCCCAGCAGGGCCGGCACCTCGCGCACCACCACGGCGCCGGGCCCGAAGGCCTCGACCACCAGGCCGAGGTCGGCCAGTTCCTCCGCCCGCTCCGCGATCCGCTGGGCCGCCGTTTCCTCCAGCTCGACGACTTCGGGAAGCAGCAGCAACTGCCGCTTCACGCCGCTGTCGCAGAGCTGCTGCTTCATGCGCTCGTAGACCAGGCGCTCGTGGGCGGCATGCTGGTCGACGATGACGATGCCGTCGGTGGTCTGCGCCACCACGTAGGTGCCGTGCAGCTGCGCGCGCGCCGCCCCCAGCGGGAATCCCTCGGCCGCCGCCTCCCGGGCGGCCGTCTGGGCCTGCGCCGCCACCGCGGCGGGCGCGCGGTCGAGCCCCGGCAGATGATCGGCGTGACCCTGGGGTTGCCCCCAGGTCCGGTCGAGCGGCGCGTGGTAGGCAGCGGTCGCCTCGGCGAGGCCGCGCGGCAGGGTCGTGCGCTGCCCACCCCAGTTGGGTGCGTTCAAGGCCGAGGCGTTCCAGGTTGGCGCGCTTTGCGGCCGCAGGGCGCCCAGCGCACCCTGCGATACCGTGGTCGAGGCGCGGTGGCCGGCCTGCGCCAGGGCGTGCTTGCAGGCCGAGACGATAAGCCCGCGCACCAGCCCGGGATCGCGGAACCGCACCTCCGCCTTGGCCGGGTGCACGTTCACGTCGACCTCCTCCGGCGGCAGGTCGAGGAACAGCGCCACCAGCGGATGGCGGTCGCGGGCGAGGAAGTCCTGGTAGGCGCCGCGGATGGCGCCGTAGAGCAGCTTGTCGCGCACCGGCCGGCCGTTCACGAAGAGGTACTGGTGCTGCGCGTTGCCGCGGTTGAGGGTCGGCAGGCCGATGTAGCCGGTGAGGCGGATGCCCTCGCGCTCGGCGTCGATGGGCAGCGCGTTGTCAGCGAAGTCGCGGCCCATGAGCGCGCCGAGACGCTTCAGCCGCCCCTCGAAGAGGTCGCCCTCGGCCGGTGCCAGGCCGATCGCCTTGCGCTCGCCGTCGCCGAGGGTGAAGCCGACCGCGGGATGCGCCATGGCGAGGCGGTTCACCGCGTCCTGGGCATGCATCACCTCGGTGCGGGCGGCCTTCAGGAACTTGAGGCGCGCCGGCGTGGCGAAGAAAAGATCGCGCACCTCGACGCGGGTGCCCTTCGGATGCGCCGCCGGCGCCGGCCGGCCGACCCGGCCGCCCTCGACCGAGATCGACCAGGCCTCGTCGGCGCCTGCCGGACGGCTGGTGACCGTCAGGCGCGAGACGGCGCCGATGGAGGGCAGCGCCTCGCCGCGGAAGCCCAGCGAGGCGATGTGCACGAGGTCGTCGTCGGGCAGCTTGGAGGTGGCGTGGCGCTCGACCGCCAGGACCAGCTCCTCGGGGGTCATGCCGCAGCCGTCGTCGGTGACCGCGATCAGCGCCCGCCCGCCGTCGCGCAGCACCACGTCGATGTGGCGCGCCCCGGCGTCGAGGGCGTTTTCCACCAGCTCCTTCACCGCCGCGGCCGGGCGCTCCACCACCTCGCCGGCGGCGATCTGGTTCACCAGGGTTTCCGGCAGGCGGCGGATGGGCATGGCTGAAGGCTCTCCAGTCGGGATGCCGGAGAGCCTAGCAGGTCACCCGGAGTCGGGCGAAACCTCTCCGCCGCCACGCGGCGGTTGCGTCAGGCGCCGCCGTAGGAAACCGCGACGATCACCACGCGGACGGCAACCAGGCCGATGACCCATGGCTGCCAGTTCTTCATACGGCGGAAACTGAAGGATTCTCGTGCGTGCTTTTCGGGATCTTCTGGCATGGCGTCTCTCCCTTGGCTGGAGTTACCTCTGCACAGAAGGAGAACGATACCCCCGGCGCCGCGGTTCCACGATTTCCGGCCCAGTTGGCGAACAGCCCTCAGGCTACACCATCTCCAGGTTGCACAAAGCTGAAAACCGCGCCCTCAGCTCCCGTCGCCGGGGGCCTCGCGGGTCGGGGTGATGCCCTCGGGGGCGCCGACCACCACCACGGTGAGGTCGTCGGGCCGATAGAGCCGGGCCGCCACCCGGCGGGCGTCCTCCAGGGTCACCGCCTCGACGTAGTCGTTGCGGCGGTCCAGGTAGTCGATGCCGAGGTCCTCCGTCTGCATGCCGACCAGCATGCCGGCGATGTTGTCGGAGCTGGAGAAGCGCAGCGGGAAGGAGCCGGTGAGGTAGCGCTTGGCGGCCTCCAGTTCCGCGGCGGTCGGGCCCGCCTCGGCCATGCGCCGCCACTCCTGGCGGATGAGGTCGAGGGACTCCGCGACGCGCGCGTTCTGGGTCGCCGTGCCGCCGGCCACCATGCTGCCGTGGTCGAAGGGAGCGAGGTAGGAATAGACGGAGTAGGCGAGGCCGCGCTTCTCGCGCACCTCCTCGACGAGGCGCGAGGAGAACCCGCCGCCGCCGAGAATGTAGTTCACCACGTAGGCCGCGTAGTAGTCCGGATCGTCGCGGCGGATGCCCTCCTGGCCGAGGGCGACCACCGACTGCGGGATCGGCTTGGCGATCACCACCGTCTCGCCGCCGTTCTTCGCCACCGCCGGCGGTATCTCGAAGGGCGCGGCGGCCGCCGGCAGGCTGCCGAAGATCTCGTCCAGCGCCGCCGCCAGTTCCGCCGCCGTGATGTCGCCGACCACGCCGACGAACAGCCGGTCGCGGCCGAAGCGATCGGCCACGAAGCCGCGCAGGTCGTCGGCGGTGATGCGGGCGATGGAGGCCTCGGTGCCGCGGCTCGACAGGGCATAGGGATGGTCGTCGTACATCAGCCGGCGCAGCACGCGCCCGGCGATGTAGTCCGGGTCCTCGGACTCGCGGGAGAGGCGGGTGATGATCTGGCTGCGGATGCGCTCCACCGGCTCCTCGTCGAAGCGCGGCTCGGTGAGCGCCAGGCGCAGCAGCTCGAAGGCGCGCGCGCGGTGCTCGGAGATGGTCTGCAGCGAGCCGCTGAAGCTGTCGGTCCCGGCGCTGAACCGGAGGCTGATGGAGAGGTTGTCGAGTTCGCCCTGGAAAGCCTGGGAGTCGAGCGGCCCGGCGCCCTCGTCGATGGTGCTGGCGACCATGTGGGCGAGGCCCGCCCGGTCCTCGGGGTCGAGCGCGGAGCCGCCGCGGAAGGCGAGTTCCAGGGCGACGATCGGGTTGGTGTGGTCCTCCACCAGCCAGGCCTCGATGCCGCCGGGGCTGACCACCCGCTGCACCTCGACGGCGCGCGCCTGCAGGGCGGTCAGCATGACGACCAAGGTCACGGCCAGAGCCGCCGCCAGAGCCACGGCAAGGCTCGGCGCGCGCGGCCGGATGCCGGCTGCTGTCGTCGCCCGACGGTACGGGAGGGGCTCTGTCACGGCGCGTCCTTTCCTCGGCTCTGCGGTGCGGGAGAGATTCAACTCGTCGGATCGGGCAGCAGGTAGCTGGTCACCGACTGCTCGTCGCGCAGCACCAGCCGTGCCGCCGCGTTGACCTCTTCCGTGGTCACCTCGGCGATGCGCTCGGGCCAGGACTCCACCTGCTCTATGCTGCCGCCGGTGGTGAGCGCGGCGCCGAACACCCGCGGCGCGGTGCGCAGGTTGTCGCGGGCGAAGACGGCGCCCGCCACCAGCCGCTTCTTGGCGGCCGCCACCTCTGCCTCGGTGACGCCGTGCTCGAGCACTTCGGCGATCTCGCGGCGCAGCGCCGCCTCGGCGTCCTCGATCTCCTGTCCGGGCCGCGGCGCGACGTAGAACAGGAAGGTCGAGTAGTCGTAGTTGGTCGGGCTGTAGCCGGCGCCGGCGCTGTTGGCCACGCCCTGCTCCACCACCAGCCGGCTGTAGAGCCGCGCCGTCGCGCCGCCGCCGACGATCTCGGAAAGCACCTGCAGGGCGTAGGCCTCGTTGCCTTCAGCCAGGCGGTAGCTGGGCGCCAGGTAGCTGATCGACAGCTGCGGCTGGCGCACCCGCTGGCTGGTCAGGCGCACCTCGCGCGGCGCGTTCTGCGGCGGCTCGATGACGCGCTGACGCTCGGGAATGTCCTTGGCCGGGATCACGCCGTAGTAGGTTTCCGCCAGCGCGCGCACCGCCTCGGGCTCGACATCGCCGGCGACGATCAGCACGGCGTTGTTCGGCGCGTACCACTTGTCATAGAAGGCGATCGCCGCCGCGGTGCTGAGCTGCTCGATCTCGTGGTCCCAGCCGATGATGGGAATGCGGTAGGGATGGTTCAGGAACTGCACCGCGCGGCTGATCTCGCTCAGCTGGGCCGCGGGATCGTTGTCGGTGCGGCTGCGCCGCTCTTCGCGCACCACCTCGCGCTCCGGCAGCACGACGTCGTCGCTCAGCCGCAGGTTCGCCATGCGGTCGGCCTCGTTCTTCATCATGATTTCCAGGCGGTCGGCGGCGACGGTCTGGAAGTAGCCGGTGTAGTCCCAGGAGGTGAAGGCGTTCTCGCGCCCGCCGTTGGCGGCGATGATCTCCGAGAACTCGCCCGGCGCCAGGCTCTCCGTGCCTTTGAACATGAGGTGCTCGAGGAAGTGGGCGAGCCCGGACTCCCCCGCCTGCTCGTCGGCGGCGCCGACGCGGTACCACACCGAATGGTGGACGATCGGAGCGCGGCGGTTGACCACCACCACCACCTGCAGGCCGTTGTCGAGGGTGTAGCTGACGGGATCGAAGACCTGGGCGCGGCTCGTGCCGGGCTGGCCGAGCGCCACCGTCGCGAGGATGGCCAGGGCCCAGAGCAGCGGCCTGTGCGGCAGGGCGGGGCGGCGGAGAGCTCCCATTTCGGCGATCTTCCTTGGCTTCAAGCGTTGCGGCTCCACTGACCTCTCGGCAGCCCCGGCCTCGCTCGGCTCAGGGTTGCGGGATTCAGCACTGCAATTAGGACATCAATATGGCACGAAACCGGGCGCCCTCAAGCGGGCGCCCGGTCGCATTATGGTGAGCAATCGTTAAGGGCCGGTCAGCAGGCCGCCGTTTCGCGCGGCGAGGCCTCAGAAAAGACCTTCGAGCGGCGCCCGGCGCCGGCGCTCGATCTGCGGCGTCGGCCCGGTGGTCGGCGGCTGGCCGAGGGCCGCGTTCTCCTGCAGGCGCCGCGTCTCGGCCATCGGATCGACGATGGTGCCGGCCGGCGGCTGGACGTTCCAGAACACCAGGGCATCCACGAAGCGCTCGGACTCGTCGTTGATCTGCCGGGTCTCGCGGTTGACGATCTGGCGGATATCGGGATCGGCCTGGGGCGCGCCGGCCGCCTCGAGGAGCGCCTGCTCGCCGAGGGTGCGCGGCGCCGAGGCCTGCTGCACGCCGCCCGCCTGGGTGTTGGCGAAGACCGCCCGTTCGGCCTGCTGCGCCGAGGTGCCGACCTGCGGGCGCGGCGCGCCGGGCTCCGGCGGCCGCAGGTTATAGTCCGGCGGCAGCGTGAGCGGCGCCCGCGACACCACGCGGAACTCGTCGGGCGACTGCTTGGTCAGGCCGAGCTGCTCGCGAAAGCCGTTGCCGCAGGCGGAAACCGCCAGTGCCAGGCCGGCAACGATGAGAAGTCTCAATGTCATGCTGCGATCCATTTTCGACTACCTCCCTTTCCCCGCCCCCTTATTACCCTTCCTGCCCGGCAGGAACAAGCCATCCGCGACCAGCAGGGCGACCCCGCAGACGATGGCGCTGTCGGCCACGTTGAAGGCCGGCCAGTGCCAGCCGGCCAGGTGAAAGTCGAGGAAATCCACCACGCCGGGCTGGTGGAAGCGGTCGATGGCGTTGCCGAGGGCGCCGCCCACCACCAGGCCGACGGCATAGGGCATCAGCCCTTCGCACTGCCGGTACAGCCACACCAGGAGCCCGATCGAGACACCGAGATTGATGGCGATGAGGACGAAGGGCTGCCAGGCCGCGTCGCTCTGGAACATGCCGAAGCTGACCCCGGGATTGTGGGTCAGCACGATGTTGAAGAAGCCGGTCACCTCGATGATGCGCGGCGGCTGCATCACCGCATGGAGGATCACCCACTTGCTGGCCTGGTCGAGAAGCAGGATCGCCGCGGCGATGACGAGGGCACGCTGCATGGCCTGGCCGGACCCCCGCGGCGCCTACTGCGCCGCCGCGCCCAGGTGCTGCACCGCATCGGCGCAGCGCGCGCAGGTCTGCGGCGCCTCGGCCACCGCGCCGACCTCGGGCAGCACCTTCCAGCAGCGCTCGCACTTCCCGCCCTCGGCCAGAGCGGCGACGACGGCGACGCCGGGCACCTCGGCCAGGCGGAAGGCATCTTCCGGCGCCGGATCGTCGCTCAGCACGATGTCCGAGGTGATGGCCACGTCGGCGAAGTCCACCGCGGCCACCGCCGCGCGCAGCTCCGGCCGCTCGATGTGCACCACCGGACGCGCCTGCAGGCTGGAGCCGATGCGCTTGGCCGCGCGCTCCAGTTCCAGGGCGCCGGTCACCACGCGGCGCACCTCGCGCACCTTGGCCCACTTGGCGGCGAGGTCCTTGTCGAGCCACTCGGCCGGTACCTCGGGGAAGGTCCGCAGATGGACGGAGGCCTCCGCGCCGGCGCCCCGCGCCCACCAGGCCTCCTCCGCCGTGAAGCAGAGGATCGGCGCCAGCCAGGCGGTGAGACAGGAGAACAGTTCGTCGAGCACCGTGCGGCAGGCGCGCCGGCGCAGCGAGTCCGGCCGGTCGCAATAGAGCACGTCCTTGCGCACATCGAAGTAGAAGGCGGAGAGATCGACCGCGCAGAAGGTGTAGACCGCCTGGTAGAGGGCGTGGAAATCGAAGTCCTCGACGTTGCGGCGTACCTGCCGATCGAGTTCGGCGAGACGGTGCAGCACCCAGCGTTCGAGTTCGGGCATGTCTTTCGCGGGCAGCCGCTCCGATTCCTCGAAGCCGTCCAGGTTGCCCAGCAGGTAGCGCAGGGTATTGCGCAGCCGGCGATAGGCGTCGCCCTGGTACTTGAGGATCTCCGGGCCGAAGCGCAGGTCCTCCTCGTAGTTCGAGGCGACCACCCAGAGGCGCAGGATGTCGGCGCCCTGGCTGTCGACGACGTCCTGCGGCGAGAGCGCGTTGCCCTTCGACTTGGACATCTTCTCCTTGCCCTGCTCCTCCAGGATGAAGCCGTGGGTCAGCACCGCGTCGTAGGGCGCCCGCCCACGCGTGCCGGCGGACTCGAGCAGCGAGGAATGGAACCAGCCGCGGTGCTGGTCGGAGCCCTCGAGATAGAGATCGGCGGGCCACTTCAGCTCCGGGCGCGCCTCCAACACGAAGGAGTGGGTCGAGCCGGAATCGAACCAGACCTCCACCACGTCGGTCACCTGCTCGAAATCCTCGGCGCTGTAGTCGTTGCCGAGGAAGCGCTGCGGGTCGCTGGCGAACCAGGCATCGCCGCCTTCCTCCTCGAAGGCCGCGGCGACGCGTTCGACGACCTTGGGATCCCGCAGGGGTTCGCCGGTCTTCTTGTCGACGAAGATCGGCAGCGGCACGCCCCAGAGGCGCTGGCGCGAGATGCACCAGTCCGGCCGCTGCTCGATCATCGAGCGCAGCCGGTTGCGCCCGGTCGCCGGCACGAAGCGGGTGGCGTCGATGGCCTTCAGCGCCTTCTCTCGCAGCGCGTTGGTCTCCATCGAGATGAACCACTGCGAGGTGTTGCGGAAGATGAGCGGCGCCTTGGAGCGCCAGGAATGCGGATAGCTGTGCTTCAGCTTGCCCTTGGCGAGCAGGCGGCCGGCTTCGGCGAGGGCCTTGATGACGCGCCCGTTGGCGTCGCCCGGCTTGCCGTTCGCGTCATAGACCACGGCGCCGGCGACCAGCGGCACGTGATCGTAGAACTGTCCGGCGCCGTCGACGGTCTGCGGAATCTCGATGCCGTGCTTCAGGCCGAGGGCCCAGTCGTCGGAGCCGTGCCCCGGCGCGATATGCACGAAGCCGGTGCCCTGCTCGGTGGTGACGAAATCGCCCGGCAGCACCGGCACCGCAAAATCGTAGCCGCCGGCCGCCGGGGCGAAGCCGCCCCAGGGATGCGCGACGACGGTGCCCGCGAGGTCGCCGGCCTCGCCCAGCAGCGTCCAGGACTCGATGCCGGCGTCGGCCTTCACCTGCTCGGCGAGATCCTTGGCCAGCACCAGCTTCTCGCCGGCCACGGCGGCGCTGCCCTCGGCCGCCGCGTCGACGCGCCAGACGCCGTAGGCGATCTCCTCGCCGAAGGCGATGGCGCGGTTGCCGGGGATGGTCCAGGGCGTGGTGGTCCAGATCAGCACCGAGGCGTCCTGCAGCAGCGCGTTCGGCGCCTTCACGACCGGGAAGCGCACCCAGATGGTGGTGGAGGTGTGGTCGTGGTACTCGACCTCGGCATCGGCCAGGGCGGTCTTCTCCACCACCGACCACAGCACCGGGCGCGATCCCTTGTAGATGCCGCCGCCGACCAGGAACTTGCCGATCTCGCGCACGATCTGCGCTTCGGCGTCGAAGGACATCGTGGTGTAGGGACGCTGCCAGTTGCCGATCACGCCGAGACGCTTGAACTCCTCGGTCTGGATCTTCACCCACTTCTCGGCGAACTCGCGGCACTCGCGGCGGAACTCCAGCACCGGCACGGCGTCCTTGTCCTTGCCGGCGGCGCGGTACTGCTCCTCGATCTTCCATTCGATGGGCAGGCCGTGGCAGTCCCAACCCGGTACGTAGTGGGCGTCGCGGCCCAGCATCTGGTGGGCGCGGTTGATGACGTCCTTGAGGATCTTGTTGAGCGCGTGACCGATGTGCAGGTGGCCGTTCGCGTAGGGTGGGCCGTCGTGCAGGATGAACTTCTCGAGGCCCCTGGAGGCTTCGCGCTGAAGCGCGAAGAGATCCATCTCGTTCCAGCTTGCCAGGGTTTCCGGCTCGCGCTGGGCGAGCCCGGCGCGCATCGGAAAGTCGGTCTTCGGCAGGAAGACGGTGGGGCGGTAGTCGACGCTCATGAGATGGTTCTTTTAACCGTGGTTTTTCCAGGCCGGGGCGTAGCGGGGCCGTGGCCCGATCAGGCGATGCCGGACTGCACCAGGATGTCCTGGGCCCGGCCGCAGTCGAGGGCGATTTGTGCCCGCAAAGCGTCGAGGCCGTCAAACTTCTTTTCCGGGCGCAGGTAGTCGACCAGGCGGACCCTCAGGGTCTCGCCGTAGAGATCCTCGGCGAAATCGAAGAGGTGGACCTCCAGGCGCAGGTCCTCGCCCGCCACGGTCGGGCGGCGGCCGAGGTTGGCGACTCCCGGCAGCCAGCGCGTTTCGCCGCCGTGCTCGACGCCGGGGTCGCGGCCGGCGAGGACCGCGTAGACCCCCAGCGCCGGGCGCAGGTAGTCGCCGAGGCCGAGGTTGGCGGTCGGAAAACCGATGGTGCGCCCGCGCTGGTCGCCGTGCTCGACACGGCCCTCGATCTCCCAGGGCCGGCCGAGCAGCTCGGCCGCCTTGGCCGGGCGCCCCTCGCGCAGGTGATTGCGGATGATCGAGGAGGAATAGACCTGGCCGTCGCCGGTCATCACCGGATCGACGGCGGTGACGCCGAAACCGTTCTGCGCCCCCATCGACTTCAGCAGCGCCACATTGCCGGCGCGCTTGTGGCCGAAGCAGAAATCCCAGCCGACCACTACGTGGCGCGCCGCCAGGTCGCCGACCAGGATGTCCTGCACGAAGGCCTCGGCCGACTTCAGCGAGAAGGCGCGGTCGAAGTGCAGCACGAAGAGGTTGTCGACGCCGGCCTCCTGCAAAGCGTGGGCCTTGGCGCGCAGGGAGGTCAGGCGAAAGGGCGGCTGATCCGGCTGGAAGACCGAGCGCGGGTGCGGCTCGAAGGTCAGCACCGCCAGCGAGGCCGCGAGGGCGTCGGCCTGCCGCCGCGCATCGGCCAGCAGCAGCTGGTGGCCGCGATGCACGCCGTCGAAGTTGCCGATCACCACCACGGCGCCGCGGGCGGCGGCGGGCAGGTCGCCGGTATGCCGGAAAATAGCCATAAGACCGGCTGGTCTGACGCCTTCGGCAGACTCTGTCAACGAAGAAGGCTGCCCGCTGAGGCGCCCAGGTCAGCTGTCCGGTGCCGGCACCCTCGCCGGGTCCGGTACGGGCCTACTCGGCCGCCTGGGGAGCCTTGGTGGCGGCGTCGTTCGCCCCGGCGTCGGGCTGGGCCGCCATATCCTGACGGCTGGCGACCATCAGCGTGGCCTCGCCCTCCAGCACCGCGGTGCCGCGGACGGTGCAGACGGTATCGAAGACGACCCGCTTCTTGGCGGCCTGGATCTCCTTCACCGTGACCCGGGCCTCCACGGTGTCGCCGACCTTCACCGGTGCCTTGAAGCGCAGATCCTGGCGCAGATAAATGCAGCCAGGGCCCGGCAGGCGGGTGCCGAAGACCGTCGAGATGAAGCTGGCCGACAGCATGCCGTGGGCGATACGCCCGGCGAACATGGTCTTCTCGGCGAAGCTCTCGTCCAGGTGGACCGGGTTGGTGTCGCCGGAGATGCCGGCGAACATGGTGATGTCGGCGTCCGTCACCGTCTTCGCGAAGACCGCGGTCATGCCGACCGAGAGATCCTCGAGGAAGTAACCGTGCTTTTCGTGCATCCGACCGTTTCGCTCCGCCAAGGTAATAATATTGTGGTGATCGCCACTATGGCGCAATATTGTTCCTGCCACTCTAGAGGAACACGAATCTCTTCGCAAGTGCGATTTTGCAGCTGCGAAGGCCACAGCATCTCACTTTTCGGTAAATTTTGCCTTACGCTGCGGCGCCGCGGCAGGGAGCGGTCCAGAGGGACTAACGGCAGCGCAGCGGGGCTAACGGCGGCGCAGCGGGCCGGCCATGGCGGCGAGGTCGCGGTCCATCTGGTCGCGGATGGCATCGACCGGGAGGGTCGCCGTCGGCGCGCTGACGGTGCCGGCGACCGGCACGCTGGTGCCCTGCTCCTCGAGCGGCAGCGGCGCGCGCCGGGCCATGCGATAGAGCGCGAAGAGGCCGATGGCGCCGTGCACCGCGCCGATGCAGACGAAGAAGCCGTCGGTGCCCACCCCCAACATCAGCTGCGACACGGCGATCGGCCCGAAGATCGCCCCGGCGCCCCCCACCATCATCAGGGAGCCGCTCGCCGAGACCATCTGCTTGGGCGTCAGGTAGTCGTTGGTGTGGGCGATGCACAGCGAGTACATCGGCAGGCTCATGCCGCCGAGCAGGAACATCATGGCGTAGAGGGCGAGCGGCTCGCCCTTGGCCGCCAGGCTGGCGGCCAGCGATGCCAGCGCGGCGGCGAAGGTGACGCCGGTCAACACGCGGCGGCGGTCGAGCTTGTCGGAGAGGCGGCCGATCGGCCACTGGAAGGCCATGCCGCCCAGGATGCTGGCACTGACGAAGATGGCGATCTGCGGCACGCTGAGCCCGACGGCGCCGGCGTAGACCGCGGACATGGCGTAGATCGACGCGTTGGCCATGCCGGTGCCGATGGCGCCGACCATGCCGAGCGGCGAGGTGCGATAGAGCGCGCGCAAGCCCAGCGGCTCCGGCGCCGTGAAGTCCGGCGTCGGCGTGGCGGAGACCGAGATCGGCACCAGCGCCATGGAAACCAGAACCGAGGCCAGCGCGAAGAGTACGAAGCTGCTGGTGTCGGCGAGGACCAGCAGGAACTGGCTGGCGGCGAGGCCGCCGAGCACTACCACCATGTAGACCGACAGCAGGGTGCCGCGGGTCTCGTTGGTGGCACGGTCGTTGAGCCAGGATTCGGCGACGATGTAGAGGCCGGCGTAGCAGAAGCCGGTCACCATGCGCATCGCGCCCCAGGACCACGGATCGACGAAGACGGCATGCAGCAGCGCGGCGGTGGAGGCCGTGGAGGCCAGCGCGGCGAAGACGCGCACGTGGCCGACCTTGCCCACCACCTTCGGCGTGATCAGCGCGCTGGCCAGCAGACCCAGGTAGTAGCAGGCCATGATGAGGCCGGTCGCCTCGGTCGAGAACTCCTCGGCGCCGGCGCGGATGCCGACCAGCGAGTTCTGCAGGCCGTTGCCCAGCATCAGCATGCCGAGGCCGACGAACAGCGCCCAGGCCGATTTCACGGCTGCGAACATGGCTTTCGGAACCTGCCTTCGATCTTCGTGCTGATGCTGTCCCGCTTATGCAGCGCGGCTGCCGGTGCCGCTAGCGGATTTGCGCCAGCGGCAGGCGCGGAATGACGGAATGGCCGGGCCGGTCAACCGGCCAGCAGCGCCTTCAGCGCGCGCTGCTGGTCGGCGCCGAGGCCGACGATGACCGCCTCCCCGGCCTCGATCACCGGGCGCTTGACGAGAGTGGGATGGCGCGCCAGCAGGGGCCCGGCACCGGCGGCGTCGAGGCTTGCCTTCTCCGCCTCCGGCAGCCCGCGCCAGGTGGTGCTGCGGCGGTTCACCAGCGCCTCCCAGCCGACGGCCTCCAGCCAGCGGGCGAGGCGCGCGGGCGGCAGCCCGTCGCCGCGCAGATCGTGGAAGCGGTGCGCCGCCCCTGCTTCCTGCACCAGCTTCACGGCCTTGCGGCAGCTGTCGCAGTTCTTCAACCCGTAGATCACGATCATCAGCCGCACTCCGCTCCGAGCCCACCCGCCCCAGACCCTATAGCCGGCGATTCGCCGCCCCGTCGACTCCTTCGAGGACGCACGCGCGAACGCGGGCGATTGACTTTCGCCGCGGCGGCATCTCTCCTTGGCGGATGACCACGTCGCAAACACAACCACTGTTGGATCGGAAGGACGCCCTCGCCGGTGCGGTCATCGTCCTGCTGGAGGACGACGAACTGGTCAGACGCGCCACCGAGCGGATGCTCCGGCGCTTCGGTGCCGAGGTCGTCGCGGGCACCAACAGCAACGAGGTGCTCGGCGTCATGGCGGCGCGCCGCCTGACCCCCAGCTGCGTCGTCGCCGACTACTGGCTGAACCGTCACGAGAGCGGCCTCAGCGCCGCCGCGGCGGTGCGCGAGGCCGTGGCGGCCCCCCTGCACGGGCTCATCGTCACCGGCGACCTGTCCCGGGAGATCGCCGAGGAAGTGGCCCGCGCCGGATTCCGGCTGTTGCGCAAGCCCGTGGACGTCGACAGCTTCCTCGCGGCGCTGCGAGCCTGCTGCTAATCATTCCGTGCAGAAAGCTGGCCTTTTCCGGCAGAGCTGTGGCAATATACAATCGTAATCTGTAATTCGCCGGAGTCGACTTCCTGCGCACCCCGGCGTGCCAGGGGGATATCCGCCGGAAATCAGGCGTTTCAGCCGCGGCTGCGACGGCCGTGCGACGGCCGGTTGAATTTGTTTGTGGTTGAAACGCCATGTAAAATTCGGATTATAGCAAACGTACCGGGGTGTCAGTTGATCAGCTAGTCCGCAGGTGTCGACCCACAGTTCGACGCCGGAGGGGCATTGCAGGATCGATGGGGGGATGAACCGGCACCCGGGACCAATCAATTCCAGCGTCCGAGAACGCTGGGAGCAACAACACACATCAGGGTTCTCTGAAATATGAAGGTCCTTTACGCCGATGATCATTGGATCACCCGTAGCGCCGCCAAGCACCTGATCGACAGGCTGGAGCCGGAGAGCGAACTGCTCGAGGCCTCGGACTTCCGGCAGGCGCTGGAGATCGCATCCGGCAATCCCGACCTCGATCTGATTCTGCTCGACCTGCTGATGCCCGGCATGAAGCGCTTCGAGGGGCTTCGTGCGATGCGCGAATGCCTGCCGCAGGTTCCTGTCGTGGTGATGTCGGCGATCGAGGATCGCGACGAGATCCTGCGCTGCATCGAGGCCGGAGCCATGGGATACATTCCGAAGTCGGCCCAGAGCGACGAGATCGAGTCCGCCCTGCAGACCGTTCTTTCCGGCGGCGTGGCGTTCCCGCGCCGCCTGCTGGAGCAGCGGACCCCGGCCAGGAAGGCGCCGGTCTACGGTTTCGGCAGCGAGAAGTCGCTGGAAGACATCTCCAACGCGCTGACCAAGCGGCAGCTGCAGGTCTACAAGTACCTCGGCCAGGGCATGTCGAACGCCCAGGTCGCCGAGTCTCTGGGCCTGTCGGAACACACCGTGCGGGTGCACGTCTCGGCGATCGTCAAGCGCCTCAACCTCGACAGCCGCACCCAGGCGGCGATCAGCGCCGCCGCGCAGGTCCGCGCCCTGGAAGAGGCCGAGGCCGCCAACTTCTGAGGCGCCCTCGGCGCCATCAAGGCTGCCGGGTGAGCGCGTAGTGGCAGAGGGCGCGCAGGCGCGCAGGCTTGACCGGCCGCTGCAGGTAGTGCGCCGCCGTCGGGGCGGTTTGTTCCGGCAGCCTGTCGGCCAGCAGCACGAAGGTCGCGGCGCCTTTGCCGAGGCGGTCCCAGCCACCCGGCCCGGCGAAGACCTCGCCGTCGGCGATGACCAGCCTGGCGCCCGCGGCCAGCGCCCCGGCGAGGCCTGAGACGGGAATCACGCGCGGCACGGCGCCCCAGGATTCCAGGTTGGCCCGCAGTTCCGCGGCGGCGGCGCCCTCCAGCAGAATCACTTCCATGCCTTCGAGCGGGTTGGTCACGACCTCGCAGGCGGGGGCTTCGTCGGCGCCGGCGGCCGGCGGCAGCGTCAGCGCGAAGCAGGCGCCGCGGCCGGGCACGGACCTGAGAGTCAGCTGCCCGCCGGCGAGGGCCGCCAGCTGGCGGGCATAGGCGAGGCCGAGGCCGAGGCCGCGCTCGCGCGGGCGGACCTCGTTTTCCAGCCGAAAAAACGGTTCGAATACAAGGTGTTGCTCGCTCTCGGGGATTCCGGGGCCGGTGTCGTGGATCTCGACGCGCAGGCGCTCGCCGGCGCGCCGGCAGCCGACGAGGACGCCGCCGCGGCCGCAGAACCGGGCGGCATTGTCCAGCAGGATCGCCAGAATCCGGCGCAGGTGGACCGGGTCGGCACGCACCGCGGCGCGCGTCGGCACGACCCGGAACGCGAGCCCCAGAACCTCAAACCGCGCCTCAAAGTCACCGCGCAAGTCATTGAAAACCTGCTGTAGCGATACCCCCCCTGTCCGGCAGTCGAGCAGACCCTGCCGGACCTGCTCCAGCGCCACCAGGGAGTCGAGCCAGGCGTTGCTCAGCGTCACGGCGTACTGCAGGTCGTCGGCGATCGCCGCGAGGTCGCGCGCGTCCGGGCCCTGGCGCAGCTCGCCGGCCAGCAGGCCGATGGCGTTCAGCGGCTGGCGCAGCTGATGCTGCGCCGCCAGCAGCAGCCCGCGCCCGTTCCCGTTCCCGTCCCGCTTCGACGGCCGATCCACCCCGGCACTCCTCAACCATCCGACCCGGCCACCATCCGACCGGCGGGCAGCTTAGGCCGGATGGCGGCGCGGATGAACGCCTAAGATCGTGCCCCAAGATCATGCCCGGGATCATGCCCAGGGTCGTGAGGTCGCTCAGCGGTGCAGGTAGCGGACCACGCGCTGGCTGCCTTGCAGCACGTAGGCCTGGCCGAAGCGGTTCACGCAGACGGTGCGGGCGATCAGCGCGCGGTGGCCTCGGTGGTAGCCGACCGCGGTGATGGGACGGCAGGAGGCGTGACGCCGCGGCGCGGCGTGGAAGTGTCGGCGGGGCCCGGCGTGGAAGTGGCGGCGATGCGGCGGCGGCACGAAGCCGTGCCGGCGGTGCGGCGGCGCGGCGTGGCGGCGGTGCTTGCGGTCGTTCCAGCCGTGGTTCCGGGACTGGTGCGCGAGATGGAGCTGCGCGGAGGCATGCGGCGTTGCCTGGGTCTTCTCCCGGGCCGCGGCCGAGGCATCGGCCGGTGCGAAGGCGAGGAGCAGCGCCACCGCAGCGGCGGCGACGGGCGAAATCGAGATGACGCGTTTCAGGGATTGGGCCAGGGATGATTGGGCCAGGGTCATGGGAGCCTCCTCCGAGTTCGGTTGCGGGGGCCGGCGACCCGGAGTTCGCTCGATTCTGGCTCCCTGGCCCTGGGGGTCCGCGCCGGCCGTATAGCCAACCCTACGCGGCGGCGGCGCGCGGCATCCCCGCCCTGAAGCCGGCCCTCGCGGTCAGCCCTGGCGTTCAGCCCTCGCGTTCAGCCCTCGCGTTCAGCCCTCTGGGAGAGTCGTGCCGGCGGCCGGGCGGTCGCCGCTGAGGTGGTCGCCGCCGTCGAGGCCGATCATCTGGCCGGTCATCGAGGGGGCGGCGACGATGAAGCGCAGGGCGGCGGCAACCTCCTGCGGCGTCGCGCCGTCGCCCAGCGGCAGGCCGGCGCGGCGGGCGGCGAAGTCGGCCGCGCTCTGGCCGCGCGAGGGCAGCGTCGGCCCGGGGCCGATGGCGTTCACGCGGATGCGCGGCGCCAGCGCCTGGGCCAGGGTCCGGGTCAGGGTCCAGAGGCCGGCCTTGGAGAGGGTGTAGCTGAGATAGCCCGGCGCCAGGTTCCACACCCGGGTGTCGAGGATGTTCACCACCAGGCCGCGGGCCTCGGCCGGCAGCGCGGCGGCGAAGCGCTGGGTCAGCACGAAGGGCGCGCGCAGGTTGGTGTCGAGGTGGGCGTCCCAGCTCGCGCGGTCGCAGCTCGCCACGTCGTCGAACTCGAAGATCGCGGCGTTGTTGACCAGCAGCCCGAGCGGCCCCAGCGCCGCGGCGGCGCGGCCGGCCAGGGCCGCCACGGCGGCCTCGTCGGCGAGGTCGGCCTGCAGCGGCAGCGCCCGGCCGCCGGCCGCGGCGATCTCGGCGCAGAGCGCCTCGGCGGCGCCGTCGGCGGTGCGGTAGTGGACCGCCACGGCCCAGCCCCGCGCCGCGAGGTCG
>JBHJOA010000023.1:0-93771 GCA_050330205.1 Kiloniellaceae bacterium | reverse complement strand
CGCCCGCCGGGCGACGTCGGCAATCCCCGGACCTGGTCCTGCGCCACCCGCTACCGGGTGGTCGAGCCAGCCAACGTCGACGCCGTGGCGAGTTCCGGGCCGCTGCCGGTGCCGCTGCTGCAAGCCTTCGTCGAGGCCGGCCAGGTACTGGTCGGCGAGGGTGCGACCCTCATCACCACCTCCTGCGGCTTCCTGGTGACGGCGCAGAAGGCGCTGCAGGACGCCCTGCCGGTGCCGGTGGCGACCTCCAGCCTGCTGCAGATTCCGCAGGTGCAGGCCGGCCTGCCGGATGGCCGCCGCGTCGGCGTGCTGACCTTCGACTCGCGGCGGCTCTCGGCGGCGCACCTCACAGCCGCCGGCGCCCCTTCCGACACGGCTGTGGCCGGTCTCGAACAGGGCGGCGAACTCCATCGCGTCATTGCCGGCGACCTGCCGCACCTCGATACCGCCAGGGCCGAGGCCGACGTTTTGGCCGCCGGCCGGGTCTTGAAGGCGGCGCACCCGGAGCTCGGTGCCGTGGTGTTGGAGTGCACCAACCTGCCGCCCTACCGCAACGCCCTGGCGCGCGAACTGGGCCTGCCGGTCTACGACCTGGTGACTTGGCTCGAGGCGCGGCTTGCCCGTACCGGAGGTCGGGCAGGCGTTGAAAGAAAACGTTGATAATTTATCGATAAAACGTCATTGTGGTGCACCGGTTGCCTGCCCGGCGGGCCCGTGACTAAAGTTCAACCCAAGTATCGGGTTGCCGTCACGGCCGCCGCCCGGCAGCCAACGGGCCAAACGCAGCGGGCAGCAACGTCCCGCCGACGGGAAAACAGGGAGACAACACAATGAGATCATTTGCCAAGTCCCTTGGGGGAATCGCCTCGGCCGTGGCCCTGACGATGAGTGCCGGCACCGCTTCGGCGGCCGAGAAGTGGGACATGCCGCTGGCCTACCCGGCCAGCAACTACCATTCCGAGACTGCGGCTGCCTTCGCCGAAGAGGTCACCAAGGCTTCCGGTGGTGCGCTGGAGATCGTCACCCATCCGAACGGCTCGCTGTTCGGCGGCGGCGAGATCTACCGCGCCGTGCGCACCGGCCAGGCGCCGATCGGCGAGCGCCTGATTTCGGCGCTGGGCAACGAGGATCCGCTCTTCGAGATCGACGCCTTGCCGTTCCTGGCGACCAGCTTCGACGATGCCTGGAAGCTCTACCAGGCGTCCAAGCCGGAGCTGGAAAAGACCCTCGATGCCGCGGGCCTGAAACTGCTCTACACCACGGCCTGGCCGCCGCAAGGCCTCTACAACAAGAAGGAGGTCAACTCCACGGCCGACATGCAGGGGGTGAAGTTCCGCGCCTACAACGCGGCGACCGAACGGCTGGCCAACCTGATGGGTGCGGTGCCCACCAAGATCGAAGCGGCCGAACTGACCCAAGCTTTCGCGACCGGCGTCGCCGACTCGATGATCTCTTCCGGCTCGACCGGCTACGACAGCAAGATCTGGGAGCATGTGAAGTACTGGTACGACGTCCAGGCCTGGTTGCCGAAGAACATGGTGGTGGTCAACAAGGCGGCCTGGGAAGGGCTTGACGACAACCTGCAGAAGATTGTGCTGGATGCCGCCGCGAAGGCCGAGCAGGCCGGCTGGGACAAGGCCCGCGAACTCTCCGACTGGTACAAGGATCAGCTGGCCGCCAACGGCATGGTGGTGGAAGGCCCCTCCGAGAGCCTGAAGGCCGACTTCGAGAAGATCGGCGAAACCATGACCACCGAGTGGCTGGAGCGTGCCGGCGCCGGCGGCAAGGCCGTCATCGACGTCTACAAGGCAAACTAGATCGGCATGGCGGGGCGGCGGCCGGCGTCACCGGCCGCCGCCCATCGGCTGGCTGCGGCGCGAGCCGGAACGGGGGAGCGATGGGAGTCCTGCGCAGGTCGCTTGACCGCCTCTATCTGGCCGCCGGCATCCTGGCCGGACTCTTTCTCATCGCCATCGGTGTGCTGGTGCTGCTTTCCATCGTCACCCGGCTCATGGGTATCTATGTGGCCGGGCTCACCGACTATGCCGGCTATGCGATGGCCTGCTGCTCCTTCCTGGCCCTGGCCTATACCTTCGGCCAGGGCGGCCACATCCGCGTCGCCCTGTTCCTGGAAAAACTGAGCGGGCCGCGACGGCGCGCGGCGGAACTCTGGTGTCTGGCGGTCGGCGTATTCCTGGCCGGTTACCTCGCCTGGTTCTCCGTGAAGATGGTGCGCGTTTCGCACCTGCTGGGCGACGTCAGCGAAAGTGCCGACGCGACGCCGCTGTGGATCCCGCAGCTCGGCATGGCGGTCGGCACCGTGCTGCTCGCCGTCGCGGTGGCCGACCGCTTCGTCGCGGTGGCCCTCGGCGCCCCCCTGGGCTCCGGCAAGGCGGCGCCGGAAGAGCTGCCGCCCGAAGACGTGGTCGGGGAGTAGGGCGGTGGAAAATCTCTTCCTCACTCTCGTCTTCCTCTGCGTTCTGTTCTTCCTGCTCGGCAGCGGCGTCTGGGTCGGCCTCGCCCTGGTCGGCGTGGCGCTGGTCGGCATGGAGCTCTTCACCAGCCGCCCGGTCGGCGATGCCATGGCGACGACGATCTGGAGCGCGTCCTCGTCGTGGACGCTGACCGCCCTGCCGCTGTTCATCTGGATGGGCGAGATCCTGTTCCGCACGCGGCTGTCCCAGGACCTCTTCAAGGGCCTGTCGCCCTGGCTCGGCGGCCTGCCGGGCCGCCTGCTGCACGTCAACGTGGCAGGCTGCGCCATCTTCGCCGCGATTTCCGGGTCCTCCGCCGCCACGGTGGCGACGGTCGGCAAGATGTCGATTCCGGAACTGCGCCGGCGCGGCTATCCGGAGCAGATGATCATCGGCACCCTGGCGGGGGCGGGCACCCTGGGGCTGCTGATCCCGCCCTCCATCATCCTCATCGTCTACGGGGTGACGGTGAACGAGTCGATCGCCGGTCTTTTCATGGCCGGCGTGTTCCCGGGGCTCATGTTGGCGCTGTTGTTCATGGCCTACATCCTCCTGCGGGCGCTGCTCGATCCGAAGAGCATGCCGCCGCACGAGGCCGCGGCGGGCTTCTTCAGGAAGATCCGGGATTCCTTCTCGCTGTTGCCGGTGGTGCTGCTGATCCTGGCGGTGCTCGGATCGATCTACGCCGGCATCGCCACGGCGACCGAGGCCGCGGTGCTCGGTGTCGTCGGTTCCCTGGCCATCTCGGCCGTGCAGGGCTCGCTTACCCGCGAGTCCTTCGCCGAAAGCCTGATGGGCGCCGTGCGTACCTCCTGCATGATCGCGCTCATCCTGGCGGGAGCGGCCTTCCTGTCGCTGGCCATGGGTTTCACCGGGCTGCCGCGCAACCTGGCCGCCTGGATCGGCTCGATGGAACTCTCGCCGCTGGCTCTGATCGCCATGCTCACGGTGTTCTACATCATCCTCGGCTGCTTTCTCGACGGCATCTCCGCGGTGGTGCTGACCATGGCGGTGGTCGAGCCGATGGTGCGCCAGGCCGGCATCGACATGCTGTGGTTCGGCATCTTCCTGGTCATCGTGGTGGAGATGGCCCAGATCACCCCGCCGGTCGGCTTCAACCTCTTCGTCCTCCAGGGGATGACCGATCACGAGATTCCCTACATCGCCCGCGCCGCCCTGCCGATGTTCGCCATCATGGTGCTGGCGGTGGTGCTGGTGGTCGCCTTCCCGGAGATCGCCACCTGGCTGCCGGCCCAGATGCGCTCCAGCCCCTGATCCGGCGACCCCAAGCCATTGCGATTCGGGCGTTGTGCCGCGTGGGGCCGGCTCTGCTATAGTGCCCGGGCGATGCGAGGAGACAGGCGATGGCCCAAGCCGCCACGGAAACCAGGAAGCTGCCGGACGACCCGCTGATCGAGGCGCTGCGGGCGCAGCTCGGCGAGCGCCTGTCGACGGCCCGGGCGGTGCGCGAGCACCACGGCAAGGACGCCTCCTACCACGCCATGGAAATGCCCGACGCGGTGGCCTTCGCCGAGAGCACGGAGGAGGTCGCGGCCATCGTCCGGCTCTGCGCCGACCACAAGCGCCCGGTCATCGCCTTCGGCACCGGCACCTCCCTGGAGGGCCAGGTGCAGGCCGCCCAGGGCGGCATCTGCATCGACCTCTCCGGCATGAACGCGATCCTGGAGGTCAACGAGGCCGACCTCGACTGCCGGGTGCAGGCCGGGGTGACCCGCAAGGCGCTGAACACCCACCTGCGCGACACCGGGCTGTTTTTCCCCATCGACCCCGGCGCCGACGCCTCGCTCGGCGGCATGGCGGCGACCTCGGCCTCCGGCACCAATGCGGTGCGCTACGGCACCATGCGCGAGAACGTCATGGGCCTGACCGTGGTGCTGGCCGACGGGCGGGTGATCCGCACCGGCGGACGCGCCCGCAAGTCCTCGGCGGGCTACGACCTGACGCGGCTCTTCGTCGGCTCCGAAGGCACCCTCGGGGTGATCACCGAAGTGCAGCTGCGCCTCTACGGCATCCCCGAGGCGACCACCGCAGCGGTATGCTCCTTCGACACCCTGGCCGGCGCCGTCGACACCGTGATCCTGACCATTCAGTCCGGGATTCCGGTCGCCCGCATCGAATTGCTCGACGAGCTGCAGGTGAGGGCGATCAACGCCTACGCCAAGCTGGACTATCCGGAGAAGCCGACCCTGTTCTTCGAGTTCCATGGCACCGAAGCCTGGGCCAGGGAGCAGGCCGAACTGGTGGGTGAAATCGCCCGCGACTACGGCGGCGCGAACTTCACCTGGGCGACCCGCCAGGAGGATCGCAACAAGCTGTGGCAGGCGCGCCACGACGCCTATTTCGCCAATCTGGCGCTGAAGCCGGGTGCCCGGGGCTGGGCCACCGACGTCTGCGTGCCGATCTCGCGGCTCGCCGAGTGCATCCTGGAAACCCGCAAGGACATCGACGAGTCCGGCGTGCTGGCGCCCATCGTCGGCCACGTGGGCGACGGCAACTTCCACCTGACCTTCCTCATCGATCCGGACGATCCGGAGGAGATGGCGCGGGCCGAAGGGGTCAACGAGCGCATGGTGATGCGCGCGCTGGCGATGGGCGGCACCTGCACCGGGGAACACGGTGTCGGCACCGGCAAGATGCGGTTCCTGCAGGCCGAGCACGGCGAGGCCTTGACGGTCATGCGCCAGCTGAAGCTGGCCCTCGACCCCGACAACATCATGAACCCGGGCAAGATCCTGACGGTTTAGCCGTCGTTCCCGGCGCGCGGATCCCGTGTTGTGCTGGCTGCTTGCCCAGCTATGCCGGGTCGTCTTTCAGCGGCTCGGAATCGGGTTTGGCATTACTGGTCTCGCCGCGCTCCGTCACCGGCCGGCCGCGCTCCTTGCGCTTGGCCTCATCGCGCTGGCGCCGCCGCTTCGCGGCACGGTAGACATCCAGATCGACGATCTCACCCATTGGCTTCGTCACTTGTCGGCTCGGCCGCGTCGGATCGTTGCGGGCACCCGTCCACCGGATTCGGGTACAAATGGCGTTTCGCCGGCCCACATTGTACCTGTTCGGGTGTTACGACTTCGTAACGCGTGGGCGGTGGCAGGGTCCGCGGGCACTTGGTCCGCTCGCGCAACGATCCTTCCGCTTTGCCGGGTTCATCCGATTAAAGTAGCTTAGCGCAATCAATCGCGGTTGCAATGTCCCAGCCCCCGATTCCTTCCCGGCAGAGGTCGGCCGGGCGGCGCAGAGGCAGGCCGCAACGGGGATGCAACCGGCGCATGCCGGGAGGTTTCGAGGAACGTACGTGAAAAAGGTCGCTCTCGCGCTTGTCGTTCTGGTCGTCGCGGTGGCGGGCGCCCTCCTGGTTCTGCCCAGCTTCTGGGATTGGAACGCCGAAAAGGGGCGCATGGCATCCCTGGTAAAGGAACACACCGGCCGCGACCTCGAGATCGCCGGCGACGTCAGCCTGCGTCTGCTGCCGGCCCCCGCCTTTTCGGCCCGGCAGGTAACGCTGGCGAACCTCGAGGGGGGCTCCGGACCGGCCATGGTGCAGTTGGAGGAGATGCGGGTCAGCGTTGCCCTGCTGCCCCTGCTGCGCGGCGAGGTCCAGGTCAAGAGCGTGACCCTGGTGAAGCCCGAGGTGCTGCTCGAAGTGTTGGAGGACGGCCGGCCCAACTGGCGCTTCGAAACACCGGTCCAGGCCGCCGCAGCGGCCGATGGTGGCGGCGACGCCCAGCCCGCCGGCGCGTCCGCCGGGCGGCCGATCCGGATCGACAGCTTCCGCATCGAGGACGGCCGCTTGCGCTACCGCGATGCGGCGAGCGGTGTCGAGGAGTCGGTCAGCGGCCTCGATGCGGAACTCGCGGCGGATTCCCTCGCCGGTCCCTTCGCGGCCAGCGGTGCGGCCGTCTACCGGGATGTGCCGCTGGAGTTCGATTTCAGCCTCGGCCAGCTGGCCGAGAGGGGTGCCACGGCGGTCTCGCTGTCGCTCCGGCTGCCGGGTGCCGGCGCCGGCGGCAATTTCGTCGGCGCTATCTCCCGTCATGAGGATCTGCGGACCCTGCGCGGGCGCCTGCAGGCCGAGGGCGAGAACCTGGCCCGGCTGCTAGGGAGCCTGCCGGGAGGGGGTGTTCCGGATCCGGTGCCGGGCCTGCTCGCACAAAGCTTCGCGGTGACGGCGGAGGTCAGCGGAGGCAACGCAGACGCGGCGGCGGAGTCGGTGAAGTTGACGCTGGGTCCGCTGTCGCTGAGCGGCCGCGTCGCGGCCGTCCTCGGCGACACGCCGGACCTCACGATCGCCCTGACGACCAAGACCGTCGACCTCGACGAGGTGCTGGCCCTGCCTTCGGCGGCCAATGCCGGCGGGCAGTCGGCTGAGGCGTCGCCGGGCAGCGGCGCCAGCGGCGGCCGCACGGATACTGAGGCCGCGCCGGGCGGCGGCGGTCTGCCGAGCGGCTTCTCGGCCAGTGTCGAACTTTCCGCCGACGCGCTGCTCTACCGCGGCCAGACCTTGCGACAGTTGCAGGCGGTGGCGCGCCTCCAGGACGGCCGCCTCGAGGTGACCCAAGCGGCGGTTCAGCTGCCGGGCAGTTCCGCAGCGTCGCTAAGCGGCACGGTAAGCACCGATGCCCAGGGGCCGCGCTTCAGCGGCAGCCTCGACGCGGAGTCGGGGAACCTGCGCGGCCTCCTGGCCTGGCTCGGCGTCGAGGTCGACATGGTGCCGGCCGAGCGCTTGCGCCGCATGGTGCTGAAAACCGGGCTCGACCTTGCCGCGGACCAGGTGGTGCTGCGCAACACCGACCTGCGCCTGGATGTGAGCCAACTGACCGGCGGCGTCGCCGTCGCCCTGCGCGAGCGACCCGGTTTCGGCGTTGCCATCAACCTCGATCGGATCAATCTCGACGCCTACCTGCCGCCGGCCGCCGCTGCGCCCGCCGAGCCAGCCCCCGGCGCGCCGTCGGCGGGCACGCCCTCCGCGGACGGTCAGGCGCCGGCCGCGGCAGCCCCCCTCGGCCTGCCGCTGCTGGGACAATTTGACGCCAACCTCGATCTGCGGGTCGGCCAGTTGACCTATAGCGGCCTGCCGCTTGAGGGTCTGCGTCTCGATGCCACCCTGCAGCGCGGCGGCCTGGTGGTGCGGGAGCTCTCGGTGGCCGATCTCGTCGGCAGCCGCGGACGCTTTTCCGGCAGTCTCGCCAACGTCGACCGCGATCCCTCCATCGATGGTTCGCTCGATGTCTCGGTGTCGACTCTATCGCGCCTGGCGAAGGCGCTCGGCCTCAGCTCCGGCGGCCCGCTGCCGCTCGAGTCCTTCACCCTGAGCGGCGCGGTCAACGGCAACCGCGAGGATCTGCGCTTCGACCAGCGCCTGACCGCTCTCGGCGGCAGCCTGCATGCCGCCGGGCGGCTGCAGGCGGCGGCACCCGCGGTGGATGCCGCGGTGGATCTCGATCATCCGAATCTCAGCGTGCTGCTGGGGGAACTGCTGAGCGATCCGGACGTGCCGCCGGAGCTCGGGCCGGCTTCGGTGAAGGGCCGGCTGGCGGCGACAGTGGCCGACGTTCGCCTTTCCGGCCTCGAGGGTCGGCTGGCCGGCATCGACCTGCTAGGGGGCGATCTCGCGGTCTCGCTTGCCGGACCACGCCCGAAGATCGATGCCGATCTTGCGGTCGGCGAAATGCCGCTGGCCGCGCTGGCGGCACCGGCCGCCACCGGTCGTCCCGCCGCCGGTAGTTCCAGCGGCAGCACCCGCAACGCCGCCGCAGCCGGCCGCGAGCGCTGGTCGCGCCAGCCGCTTGACCTTGCCGGCCTGCGCGCGATCGATGCCGATGTGAAGCTCAACGCCCGTGCCGTGCTGATCGATCGCCTGCGCCTCGGCGATGCGCGGCTGGAGGCGCAGCTGGCCGACGGCCTGCTGGACCTGCGGCGCTTCACCGCCGAGAGCTACGGCGGCGCGCTCTCCGCCACCGGCCGGGCCGATGCGCGCGATCCGGCGGCGGGGTTGCAGGTGACGGCCGAGATCGCCGCCAGCAACGTGGAACTGAAGGGCCTGCTGCGCGACCTCGCCGACTCCGACCGCTTCTCCGGCCCGGTCACGCTGGAAGCCAGCCTCGTCACCCGGGGCACCAGCCAGGCGGCCCTGGTCTCCGCCCTTGCCGGTACCGGCAGCCTGACCGGCACGGTCACCGTGGCGGCCAAGGTGGAGGAACAGGCCGGGGCCCTGGTGCTGGACATTCTCGGGCGCAAGGTGCGGGAGATCCGCGGTGTCACCGACAGCACCACCATGCTGTTCGGCGCCTTCGCCGGCGCGCCGGCAAAGGTCGACGGCAGCTTCGTCGTCGAAAGGGGAATCGCGCGAAGCGACGACCTGACGGTGCGCGGGCGCGATGCGGTCGCCCTCACCAAGGGCAGCGCCGATCTGCCGGGCTGGCTGCTCGACAGCACCACCGAGGTGTTTCGCGACGTCGATCCGGAGATCGCCTACCTGACCGCCAGGCTGCGCGGGCCTCTGGACGAGCCGGACATTGCCATCGGCGGCCAGCCGTTCCAGCGCCGCCAGGAGCCGGCGCCCGAGGCGCCTGGCGGCGACGAGCCACCGGCGGTGCTGGAGCGGGAGCCGGCACAGCCGGTGAAGCCCGAGGAGCTGCTGAAGGACGGCCTCAGAAACCTTCTGAAGGGCCTCGGAGGCTAGATACCGCCGCGCCGCGGAAGTGGTTCAGCAGGTAGACCCGCACGGCGCTGGAGAGGTTGCCGCCGCGCCCGCGGTCGATCTCCTCGATGAGGGCGTTGAGCGATAGCCCGCGCCCGGCGGCGACCTCCTTCAGGGCGTCCCAGAAATCTCCCTCCAGCGACAGCGAAGTGCTGTGGCCGGCGATCTTCACCGAGCGCTTGCGAATTCGCAGCGGCGGCGCGCCGTTCATTTGCGCGCGCGCGGGCCCAGCATGCTCTCCGGCCGTACCCACTTGTCGAACTGCTCCTCGGTCAGCAGGCCGAGCTCCATGGCGGCGTCCTTCAGGGTCGAATTGTCCTGGTAGGCCTTCTTGGCCACCTTCGCGGCATTGTCGTAGCCGATGTGCGGATTCAGCGCCGTCACCAGCATCAATGACTCGCGCATCAGCATGGCGATGCGCTCCTCATCGGCCTCGACGCCGTCGACGCAGTTGGTGCGGAAGGAGTCGCAGGCATCGCCGATCAGCTGGGCCGACTGCAGCAGCGAGTAGATCAGCACCGGCTTGAAGACGTTCAGCTCGAAGTGGCCGTTGGAGCCGGCGACGGTGCAGGTGGTGTGGTTGCCCATTACCTGGGCGCAGACCATGGTCATGGCCTCGGCCTGGGTCGGGTTCACCTTGCCAGGCATGATCGAGGAGCCCGGCTCGTTGGCCGGCAGGCGCAGCTCGCCGAGGCCACAGCGCGGTCCGGAGCCGAGCAGGCGGATGTCGTTGGCGATCTTCATCAGCGAGCAGGCGATGGTGTTGAGCGCGCCGGAGGCCTCGACGATGGCGTCGTGGGCGGCCAGGGCCTCGAACTTGTTCTCGGCGGTGATGAAGGGCAACTGCGTGATCTTGGCAACCTCGGCGGCGAAGGCCTCGGCGAAGCCGTCGATGGCGTTGAGGCCGGTACCGACGGCGGTGCCGCCCTGGGCCAGTTGCAGCAGACGCTCGGTCGCGCCCTCCAAGCGCTTGATGCCGTAGGCGACCTGGGTGGCGTAGCCGGAGAACTCCTGGCCGAGGGTCAAGGGCGTGGCGTCCATCAGGTGGGTGCGGCCGATCTTGATGATCGAGTCGAAGGCCTGGGCCTTGGCGTCGAGGGCGGCGTGCAGGTGGCCGAGGGCCGGGATGGTCTCGCCGACGATCTTCTGTACCGCGGCGATGTGCATCACCGTCGGGAAGGTGTCGTTGGACGACTGGCCCATGTTGCAGTGGTCGTTGGGGTGCACCGGGTCCTTGCCGCCCCGGGTGCCGGTCAGGATCTCGTTGGCGCGGCCGGCGATCACCTCGTTGGCATTCATGTTGGTCTGGGTGCCGGAGCCGGTCTGCCAGACCACCAGCGGGAAGTGGTCCATCAGCTTGCCGTCGGCGACCTCCTGGGCCGCCTTGCAGATCGCCTCGGCCAGCTTCGAATCGAGTACGCCCAGCGCCTTGTTGGTGCGCGCCGCCGCCAGCTTTTGGATTCCCAGGGCCTTGACCAGGGCCGGCGGCATCTTTTCGCCGCCGATTTTGAAATTGGTCAGCGACCGCTGGGTCTGCGCGCCCCAGTAGCGGTCGGCGGGCACGGCGATCTCGCCCATGGAGTCGGTTTCGATGCGGGTAGCGGGTTCGGCGGACGAGGCGGAAGACATCGGTGTCGGAATCCCGAATGGTTGCGGCTGGGGCCCGCCTGGCGGGAGCGGGCGGTCCGGAGTTTAGGAGTCTCGTCCGGCGCCGCCAAGCCCACGTTGAACGGCATGGCGTGGCGGTCGGCGGCAGGTGCAACCCTACATGGCTGTCGGGTTTAAAGGATGATCATAGTCGTATTGAGATCATGAATAGATCACCTTCAGCTATGGACACTCTGGTTAGTATAATACCAATGGGTAGGTATACTATACATTAGAAGTATTTCTGGATAATAATTCTATGAATTTAGGAAAATTTAATTCGTAGATCTCTCAATTACTCCGGTTGTCGAGGAGTTTGTTTCTTGTACATCGGGCTGGATAGACAATTGTCCGCCGTTTTCAGAGTCGAGCGCCTGGCGCGCAGGCAGGCAGCACGCTCCCGTAGTCAAGCGAACTTCCAGCTGTCCTCGCCATGAAGGCCTTCGTCGTTGAGGGCGACGACAGTCCTGCGTCAGCTCAGGACGGAATCTGGAGTGAGACATGCAAATCTTCAAATGGGCCGGCCGCGTCGGTACTACGGTCATGCACAAGCTGCTGGGCATCGTCGGCCTCTGCCTCATGGCCACCGTGGTCGTCGCGACCATCGGCATCTGGCAGATGAGCCGCATCGGCCTGGAGATCGAGGCCATCGCCGAAGACGACATGCCGCTGACCGAGATAGTCAGCCGCGTCACCGTGCACCAGTTGGAGCAGGCCGTGCTGCTCGAGCGCATCCTGCGGCTCAGTGGCCTCGTGGCCGAGACCACGCCCGAGGAGTTGGCGGCGGTGGAAGCCGAGTTCGAGAGGCTCTCCGCGGTTGTCGACGAGGAGATCTTGGCCGGCGAGCGGCTTGCCGAGACGGCGATGGGCCGCGCGCACACCGCCGAGCAGAGGGCCGAGTTCGAGAAGGTCCTGTCGGCACTGCACCAGATCGAAGGAGAGCACAAATCCTATCACGGTCATGCCGTTGAGATCTTCAAGCTGGTCCATGCCGGCCGCACCCAGGAGGCGCTTTCGCTGGTGCATGGAATCGAAGCGGAAGAAGAAAAGTTGAACCATGAGCTCGCCGCGCTGCTGGAAGAGATCACAGCCTTCACCATGGCGGCGGTGCGCACTGCCGAGGAGCACGAGAAGGCGGCCATCCTGCAGATGACCGTGGTATCGATCCTCTCCGCCGTGATCGGCTTCGCCGTGGCGGTGTGGTTCACGAGGGTCGGCGTCGCCCGTCCGCTCGGCCAGGTGGTCAACGCGCTCAATCGGCTCGCCGAGGGCGACACCTCCGCGGAAGTCAACGTCAAGAGCAGGGACGAGATCGGCCAGGTGGCCGACGCCTTCGTGACCTTCAAGGAAAAGACCATCGAGTTGAAGCGGCTGGAGGACGAGCGCGCCGAGGAAGAGGCACGCCAGGAGGAAGAAAAGCGGCGCCAGATGCTGCAATTGGCTGAAACCTTCGAAGCAACTGTCGGCGGTGTCGTCGACACGGTTTCTGCCGCGGCGACGGAGCTGCAGGCCACCGCTCAATCGATGTCGTCGACCGCAGAGCAGACCAACGCCCAGTCCACCAGCGTTGCCGGCGCTTCGGAGGAAGCTTCGGCAAACGTGCAGACGGTTGCCACCGCCTCGGAGGAACTCTCGGCCTCGATCGCCGAGATTGCCCGCCAGATCGCCGAGACCAACAAGGTTTCGCAGCAGGCGGTCGAGGACGCCGATCGCGCCAGCCAGTCGGTGAACGGTCTCGCCGAGGCGGCACAAAAGATCGGCGCCGTGGTGAGCCTGATCCAGGACATTGCCGAGCAGACCAATCTCCTGGCGCTCAACGCCACCATCGAGGCGGCCCGCGCCGGCGAGGCGGGCAAGGGCTTTGCCGTGGTGGCGGGGGAGGTGAAGTCACTGGCAACCCAGACCGCCAAGGCAACGCAGGAAATCGCTCAGCAGGTCGAGGGGATGCAGAACGCGACCGGCGGTACCGTCGGCGTGATCGAGGGTATCGTGACGGTGATCAAGCAGATCAGCCAGAACGCCCACGGAATCGCCGCGGCAGTGGAGCAGCAGAATGCCGCCACCGGCGAGATCTCGCGCAATGTGCAGCAGGCAGCCGCCGGAACGCAGGAGGTGGCCAGCAACATCGTCGGCGTCCGCCAGGCTGCGGAGCAGACCGGTGCCGCGGCGAGCGAGGTTCTGGAGTCGGCCGGCCAGCTGTCGCGCCAGTCGGAACTGCTGCGCGGCGAGGTCGGCAAGTTCATTTCCGGTCTGCGGGCGGGCTGACGGCTGCGCCGGGGACGGGGCTGCCGGTCAGCGCAGCCCCGTCAGCCGGATCGCCATCGGTCGGCGCAGCGCCCGCGCCGGACGGTCTGATCGGTACGCATAAGAAGAACGGCATCTCTTCGAAACCCGCAGGCCCTACCGGAAGTTTCTAACGGAGCATCCGGCCGCTGACGCCCGTCACTCGCCGGCTGCTGCCGGCAGCACCGCGGTCCGCTCGCGCTCCTCGGCTCGTCGCGCCCGGTCGGCGACGACGAAGTCGTGCAGGGTCTTTCCGCGCTCCTCGGCGAAGCGCGCCTCCAGGACTGTCATATCGCGCATGCGGTCCAGTCGGAAGGCGCGGAAATCCTCGCGCAGCTCGCACCAGGCGATGAGCAGCCAGACCGGGCCGTAGAAGGCCAGCGCCAGGGGCCGCACCGCGCGTTCGCTGGCCCGGCCCTCGGCGTTGCAATAGTGGAAATGCAGCTTGCGGCGGCTGCGGAGCGCGGCGCGAATGGCGGCGGCATCGACGCTCAGGGGCGCGGCCCGGTGGTCGGCAGGGGCGGCCAGCGGTGTGCGTGAAACCTGCTCGCGCAGTCCCTCGGGCAGTACCGCCTCGACCTTGGCCACCACGTCGCCGGCGGCCTTGGCCAGGGCTGCATCGGCCCAGGACTCGATGATGCGGGCGCCCAGCACCAGGGCTTCGATCTCTTCCTCGGTGAACATCAGCGGCGGCAGGTCGTAGCCGCGCTGCAGCACGTAGCCGACGCCGGCCTCGCCCTCGATCGGCACGCCGGAGGCGGCAAGGTCGCGGATGTCCCGGTAGATGGTCCGTTCCGACACCTCCAGGGTGCCGGCAAGCTGCCGGGCCGTCACCAGCTTTCGGCGCCTAAGCTCCTGGACTATCTGGAATAATCTGTCAGCGCGACGCATCCTGTCTCCTCCTGACAGTGATCCTAACAAAACCATGCTGACAGCATGTTGTCAGGAGGATTCTGTTATCTCCAGGGGCGATTTTCAGACCGGGCATTCAGGAGGCTTCCGCCATGACCCTGGGCAGCATGAACCACCTGGGCATCACCGTCAGCGACCTCGCCCGCTCGACGGAGCGCTTCTATGGCCCGCTGCTTGGGTTCCTCGGCTACCGGCCGGTCGAGGAGCTGCCTGATATGTCGCTCTGGGCGGCGTCCGGCGGCTATGCCATCAACCTCTGGCAGGCCCGTCCGGAGCACGCCGGCAAGGCGGTCGAGCGCTACGCGCCGGGCTTCCACCACTTCGCCTTCAACGCCGACAGCCGCGAGACCGTGGACCGCTGCTACGATCTGCTGCGCCGCGAGGGCATCGAGGTGCTCGATGCGCCGGCGGTTTACGATTACCTGCCCGGCTATTACGCGGTGTTCTTCGCCGACCCGGACGGCCTGAAGTTCGAGCTGGTGCACATCCCGCCGGAGGCGCTGACCGCCTCGGATTGATCGGACGACCTAGGCGAGTGCGCGGAAGAAGCCGTCCAGCGCCTCGACGGCTTCGGTCCAGTTCCGCTCGGCGGTGCGGCCGCTGGCCTTGCGCGGCTTGAGATCGTGGTCGCCGTCCTCCGCCCAGTGCAGGCGGATGGTCGCGGCGAGATCGTAGCCCGCCACCTCCGCGGCATTGCCCAGGGCGTCGCGGGTGCCCTGGCAGACCAGGCAGGGGGTCTTCAGGGCCGCCAGGTGCCCGGTGCGCAGGCGTTCGGGTTTGCCGGCCGGGTGGAACGGATAGCCGAGGCAGGCAAGGCCCCTGACGCCGGTCTCGTCGGCGACCAGGCTGGCGATGCGCCCGCCCATGGACTTGCCGCCGATCACCAGGCTCTCCGGCCCCAGGGCGGCGATGACCTGCCGCCAGGTTTCCAGCAGCACCGGGGGACGGTCCGGCGGCGGTCGCTTCGGGGCGTGACGCCGCTGCGCCATGTAGGGGAACTCGAAGCGCACCACCCGCCAGCCACGCGCGGCCAGCCCGTGGGCGAAGAAATCCATGAAGGGGGTGTCCATCGGCGCGCCGGCGCCGTGGGCGAAGGCGAAGGTGAGCGGCGCTGCGCCCGGGCCGGGCGCGGCGTCGATCAGGAATTCCGGCGGACTTTTGAGGTTTTCCAAGAGAATCGCGGGGTTTGGGGCGGTGGGGAAGCAAAAGCGGCCGGACGATAACACAGCCTTAACCAAGGGGCGGGATGATAGCCCCGCGCAGGGCGCAGTCCCGGGGCCGCGCCGTCCAAGGGCGCATCGCATCCCTGGCCGGCCCCCGGAAGCCCCCCCGGAAGCCAAGGAGCAGCCCATGGACGATATCCGACACCGCGATCTCAGCGAGATTCCCGAGTCCGAAATGACCCTGGAGGAACGGCGCGAGCTGAAGCGGCGCTTCGAAGAGTTCGTCGGACTGGTGCGGCGCCCCGCCGTCGCCGACAGCCTGGGCAAGTCACCCAGCCAGAAGCAAACCCAGCGCTGGGATCCTGCCACCATGGGCAAGCGCCACTAGGCCGTTGGGCCCGGCCCGCCATCGCTGAATTTCCAGGAAGCGTCCGCCCGGCGGCCGCGGCTATTTCTTGCGGAAGGCGTCCAGGGTGACGACCTTGTCGCCCTTTTCCTTTTTGCCGTCCGCGGCTTCGGCGTCGTTGCTTTCGGCGCCCTCGTCGAGCAACGCCACAGGTCCGCTTTCGAACACGCCCTGGCTTTCGCCGGACTGCCCGCCGGCTGTGCTGTCGCCTGGACCTTCGGCCGATTCGACATCGAACTGCAGGCCGAAGCGCACGGAGGGGTCGGCAAAGGCGGTCACCGCGGCGAAGGGCACGACAAGGCGATGCGGCACGTCGGAGAAACTGAGGGTGACGCAGAACTGGTGCTCGTCGACCTCGAGACCCCAGAACTGGTGCTGCAGCACGATGGTCATCTCGCCGGGATAGCGATCGCTCAGCGGCTGCGGAATCTCGCTGCCCGGGTGGTCGGTGCGGAAGGTGATGTAGAAGTGGTGGTTGCCCGGCAGGCCGTGCTCGGCGACGTGGATCAGCGCGCGTCGCACGACGCTGCGCAGCGCGTCTTCCACCATGCGATCGTATCGCAGGTCGCCGCTTGTCCTTTCGTCCGTCACGTCCCCGTCCAGACCAGCCTCTGAATTTCTCTTGCCGGGGATATTGCTCCCCCTGGCCCCCTGCCGGGCCCGCTTGCGGTTGCCCGAAGTGGGGCGCTTCTGTTGCCAGGTGCGCCCCGAACCCCGCCTACACTTGTGAAGGTCTAGGACTTAGAGTCGGCTAACCCGACCGCAATTAAGCGGCGAGGCGAGCCTCACTGTAGTTGTCGTTCGCAACTATAGTTTCGGCCCGATAACGGCGGTACCATGCCGGGCACCGAACCCATCTTTACCACGCACGTCGATCCTGTTTCGCCCCCTCAAGAACCCCCGGAAGCGCCAGAATTCCGCGCCTTTGGGGGAGGTTTGGTGGAGGCGCCGGGTACTGCCCCCGGGTCCGTCACGCTTATTTCACAGGTCCGTTTAGCACCATAGCCGGCGAACCGGCACCCCCAATATAGGCACTTTGACTGATTGATAAAAGGTCTACGCGGGCGCGGTCGCCAGGGCGGAAATCCGGGGGCATCGCGGCCGTCATCTGCGCTAAGATACTTTGGGCCGACTCGGAGGCTCGGCTCGGCCTATGGCGAGGAACCCCGAAGAGGATTCAAGGCGAAAGAAGGACCGTCGTGAAGCAATACCTCGATCTCCTGCGCAGGGTCCGCGAAGAAGGCTGCTACAAGAGCGACCGCACCGGCACCGGGACCCAGAGCCTCTTCGGCCACCAGATGCGCTTCGACCTCGGCCAGGGCTTCCCGATGGTGACGACCAAGAAGCTGCACCTGAAGTCGATCGTCCACGAGCTGCTGTGGTTCCTGCAGGGCGACACCAACGTCGCCTACCTGAAGCGCCACGGCGTCAGCATCTGGGACGAATGGGCCGACGAGAAGGGCGACCTCGGGCCGGTCTACGGCGCCCAGTGGCGCTCCTGGCCCGCCCCCGACGGCCGCCACATCGACCAGATCGCGAACCTCCTGCAGCAGTTGAAGAGCAACCCGGACTCGCGCCGCCTCATCGTGTCCGCCTGGAACGTGACTGAGATCGACCGCATGGCCCTGCCGCCCTGCCATTGCCTGTTCCAGTTCTACGTCGCCGAGGGACGTCTCTCCTGCCAGCTTTATCAGCGTAGTGCCGACATCTTTCTCGGCGTGCCCTTCAACATCGCCTCCTATGCCCTTCTTACCATGATGGTGGCGCAGGTTTCCGGGCTGCGGCCGGGCGACTTCGTGCACACCCTGGGTGACGCGCATCTCTACGTGAACCACCAGCAGCAGGCCGACCTGCAGCTGCAGCGCTCGCCGCTCGCCTTGCCGACCCTCAGGATCAATCCGGAGGTGCGCGATCTCTTTGCCTTCCGCTTCGAGGACTTCGAGCTGGTCGGCTACGAGGCGCATCCGCACATCAAGGCACCCGTCGCGGTCTGATGGGGACCGCGTCCCAAATGGCGGCCAAGCACCAGGCGCAGGTGCCCGTGGCGCTCATCCTGGCGCGCGCCGAGAACGGCGTCATCGGCCAGACCGGTGGCCTGCCCTGGCACCTCTCCGGTGACCTCAAGTTCTTCAAGGCGCAGACCCTCGGCAAGCCGGTGGTGATGGGCCGCAAGACCTACCAGTCGATCGGCAGGCCGCTGCCGGGGCGCCCCAACATCGTGGTCACCCGCGATGCCGCCTTCCGGCCCGAGGGCGTCGAGGTCTTCGCCGCGGTGAACGACGCCCTTGCCCGTGCCCAGGACCTGGCGGCGGAGAGCGGTGCCGGCGAGGTGATGGTGATCGGCGGCGGCCAGATCTACCTCCTGACCCTGCCCCTGGCCCGGCGCATCTACCTGACCGAGGTGCACGCCCGCCCCGAGGGCGACACCACCTTTCCCGACCTCGATGAAGCGGAATGGCGGGAGGTGCGGCGCGACCCGCCGGTCTCGGGCGGCGAAGGCCAGCCCGACTACTCCATCGTTGTGCTGGAGCGGCGTGCGTAGACCGTTCGGCTCGGTTGTCGCTGCCACGCCGGAGGTTCTAGACTGACCGCCTGCGCAAAGACTCAATAAAGAACAACGCCACGACGGGAGGTCCAACGACATGCCAAAGGTCAGTTCATCCACCGAGCTTCCGGTGCCGGCGAAAACCGTGTGGGACGTCATCGGCAACTTCAATGCGCTGCCGGACTGGCATCCTGCCGTCGCCAAGAGCCAGCTCGAGAAGCAGAACGGCGGCACCCTGCGCAAGCTGTCGCTGGTCGGCGGCGGCACCATCGAGGAGAAGCTGGAGCAGATCGACGACAAGGAGCGGCGCTACACTTACTCCATCGTCTCCGGTCCGCTGCCGGTGGCCAACTACACCGCGACCCTGAGGGTGCGCGAGGCCCAGGACGGCGAGGGCTGCACGGTGGAGTGGACGAGCGAGTTCGAGGCCAAAGGCGCGCCGGAGGGCGACGCAGTGGCGGCGATCAGCGGCATCTACGAAGCCGGCTTCGAGAACCTTAAGAAAATATTCGGAGGCTGAAGGCATCACCGGCGGCCGAGTTTTCGCCTTCTTTCGCCGCTATGTCCTGGTCGTCACCCCTCGGGCACGCGTGAGGAAGGGAGCGGATGCGGCGAGACGCCGGAAGTTTGGCGATCATGTTTCTGGCCACGGCGATCGCGGGTACGGCCGCTGCGGCCGAGCCGCCGGCACCGGCTTCGGCCGAGGCGCAAGCTACGGCGGTCCTGGTGCTGAAAGGTGAGCGGCGCCTCGTCCTGCGGCGCGGGCCGAAGGAGATCGCCGCCTACGACATCGCGCTCGGGTTCACGCCCGAAGGGCACAAGCTGCAGGAAGGCGACGGCCGCACCCCGGAGGGGCACTACGTTGTCGACTGGCGCAACCCCGCGAGCAGCTATCACCTCTCGCTGCACATCTCCTATCCGAACGCCACGGATCGCGCGGCGGCCAAGGAAGCCGGCGTCGATCCCGGCGGCATGATCATGATCCACGGCCTGCCCAACGGCAAAGCCTGGGTGGGCGAGGCGCACCGGCTGATCGACTGGACCGACGGCTGCATCGCCGTCACCTCCGAGGAGATCGAAGAGATCTGGAGCCTGGTGCCCGACGGGACGCTGATCGAGATCCGTCCCTAGGTCGGAGTCTCACTTGCCCGCCTTGAGGTCGGGCCAGTTGCCGTCGGCCTTGGAGATGTGGCCGGGGATGTCGGCCACCCAGCGGCGCTGCACCGACCGCGAATAGTTCAGGTAGAGCCTGCCGTTCTCGATGTGCCAGGCATCCGGGTCGATGGCGGCGGTATAACCCTGAGAAACCGCCCAGGCACAGTAGCCGCCGTATTGCGGGGCATAACGTTCCGGCTCGGCCGCGAAGGCGTCGCGGTTGGCGGCGGAGGCGAAGCGCCAGACGACCCCCTCGTAACTGTGGGTGAAGTCCGCGCTGCCTTTGACCGGCTTGCCTTCGGAGAAGTAGGCCACCGGGTCGAAGCCGCGGATGGCCAGGCCGCCGTCGTTGAAGACCGGGTCGAGGGCCCGCGCCGGGGCCGCGGTCAGGAGCGCCGCCGCGGCGGCCAGAACCAACGCGGCGAGGCGTCGCCGCGAAACACCGGGATATGAGAGCCGGAACAGCGCCATGATCGTCTCCTCTGCGTAGCTATGCCAACTGGCTGGAGGGGAACGATGGCGCGGCCCCGCCAGCGCGGCAAGTCACCCTTGCTTCACGTCTTGGCGAGCGCCGGGCCGGCCTCGCGCCGCCTACTGCATGACGATCTTCGGGGCCTGGCGCGGTCCCCCGGCGCCGATCTGGGTGGAGACCTTCTCCCATACGCGCCGGGCGATGGCGAGAAAGACCTGGGCATTGGGCGCGTCGGGGCGCGAGACCACCACCGGGCGGCCGCTGTCGGAGGTTTCGCGGATCTCGATGTCGAGCGGGATCTCCCCGAGGAATTCCATGCCGAGGCGCTCGGCCTCGCGTCTGGCGCCGCCATGGCTGAAGATGTGAGATTCATGGCCGCAGTTCGGGCACACGAAGACACTCATGTTTTCCACGATGCCGAACACCGGCACATCGACCTTTCGGAACATGTTGAGTCCCTTGCGGGCATCCAGCAGGGCGATGTCCTGCGGCGTCGAGACGATCACCGCACCGGTCAGCGGCACCTGCTGGGCCATGGTGAGCTGGGCGTCGCCGGTGCCGGGCGGCATGTCGACGACCAGGATGTCGAGTTCGCCCCAGGCGACATCGCGCAGCATCTGCTGCAGGGCGCTCTGCACCATCGGCCCGCGCCAGATCATCGGCGTGTCCTCGGCCACCAGGAAGCCCATGGACATGCATTTCAGCCCATAGTTCTCCATCGGATTGAGAGTCTTGCCGTCGGGCGAGTTGGGCCGTCCGCTGATTCCCAGCATGCGCGGTTGCGACGGACCGTAGATGTCGGCATCGAGGACGCCGACCTTGAGGCCGAGCTGCGCCAGCGCCAGGGCCAGGTTGGTGGTGACGGTGGATTTGCCAACGCCGCCCTTGCCGCTGGCCACGGCGACGATGGAGCGAATCCCGGGAATCATCGTGCCGCCCGGACCGGCCGCCGGCTGTCCCGGTGCCTTGCCCTGGCCGGCCGGTGCGGCTGCCTGGCCGCTGCCGGCGCCCTGCGGCGCGCGTTCCGCCGTCAATACAGCCGTCACCGAGGTCACTCCGGGTAGATCGTGGACGGCCTTCTCCGCCGCTTTGCGCAGGGGCTCCATGGCGGCGCCCTGGCGCGGGTCCACCTCGATCGCGAAGCCGACGTTGCCGTCCTTGACGATGAGGCCGGAAACCATGCCCAGGCTGACGATGTCCTGACCTCTGCCGGGATCCTTGACCGCCTTCAGGGCCTCCAGCACGGCGACTTCGCTGATTCCACTCATTTCCTTGAAAACTCCCCGTTCGGGCCGATATCCCAGCAGGAGGTAGCAGGCAGACTCGGCTAGAACAATAGCTCAGCCGTGATATAAGACCGGCCCACAGGGATTTCAGCCTCGGACCCATCGCTGTATGGTTCCGGGGAAATGGCACACAGGCAGCGGGGTTATTCGGTATGCCTTGGGAGAACAAAGGTGGCGGCGGCCCTTGGGGCGGCGGCGGTGGTGGTGGGGCCGGCGGGCCCGGCGGCGGCGGTCCCTGGGGCCGCGGCGGCGGCGGTTCCGGCGGCGGTCCCCGGCCGCCCGACTTCGAAGACTTCATCCGCAAGGGACAGGACCGGTTCCGCTCCATCCTGCCCGGAGGCGGAGGCGGCGTCGGAAAATCGGCCTATCTGCTGATCGGTCTGGCCCTGCTGATCGTGTGGTTGTTCACCGGTGTCTACCGGGTCCAGACCAACGAACAGGGCGTGGTGCTGCGTTTCGGCAAGTGGGTCGAAACCACGGAGCCCGGCCTCAACTGGCATCTTCCCTGGCCCATCGAGACCGCGCTGACCCCCAGCGTCACCTCGGTGCAGCAGATCGATATCGGCTTCGTCGCGGCCGGCAACGAGCGCACTCGCAGCGCGCGGCGCGACATCGAGGAAGAGAGCCTGATGCTGACCGGCGATCAGAACATCATCGACATCGACTTCACGGTGCAGTGGAAGATCGCCGACGCGGGCCAGTACCTCTTCAATATCCGGGACCAGGAAGCAACGGTGAAGATCGCCGCTGAGAGTGCCATGCGTGAGATCATCGGCCGTACTGATATTCAGCCGGCACTGACCGAGGCCCGCGGCACCGTCGAGTCCGAAGCCCGCATCCTGCTGCAGGCCACCCTGGACGAGTACGAGGCCGGCATCGAGATCACCGAGCTGGCCCTGCAGGACGTGCAGCCACCGGGCGCGGTGATCGATGCCTTCAACGACGTCTTGCGCGCCCAGCAGGACCGCGACCGTGCGCGCAACGAGGCCGACCGCTATCGCAACGACATTCTGCCGCGCGCCCGCGGCGAGGCGCTGCGCGTAGTGCAGGAGGCCGAGGCCTACAAAGAGCAGTTGGAGAATCAGGCAGACGGTGAAGCTCAGCGCTTCCTTTCCGTCTATCAGGCCTACCGTCAGAATCCCGACGTGACGCGCCAGCGGATGTACCTGGAAACCATGCAGGAGGTTCTCAGCAGGACCGACAAGGTCATCCTGGATGGCCAGGCAGGTGGCGGTTCCGGGGCTATTCCCTATCTGCCGTTGAACGAACTGAGACGCACGCCGCCCGTCGGCGTGCGCGCTCCCGGCGCCGGCAGCGTCGTCGGCAACTGAGGGGGACGGAACATGCGCATGAGCACCAATCTCATCATCGGTATCGTCATCGTCGTCCTCGGCCTTGCCGCCTACGGGTCGCTGTTCACCGTTGACGAACGCCAACAGGCCATCGTCATGCAGTTCGGCGAGCCCAAGCGGGTCATCCCGGATCCTGGCCTGTCCTGGAAGATTCCGCTGATCCAGAACGTGCAATACTACGAGAAGCGCGTTCTGAACCTCGATCCGCCGGGCGAGAACATCCTGCTGTCCGACCAGAAGCGCCTGATCGTCGATGTCTTCGCCCGCTACCGCATCTCCGACCCGCTGTTGTTCTTCCAGACCGTGCGGGCGGAAGAAACGGCGCGTGCGCGCCTCGGCACCATCGTCAACGGCCGGCTGCGTCAGATTCTCGGCAACTCGACCCTCGCGGCGGTACTCTCTGAGGAGCGCACGCAGATCCTGCGCGAACTGCGCGACAGCGTCGACCAGGAGACCCGCCGTTTCGGCATCACCCTGGTCGACGTGCGTATCCGCCGTGCCGATCTGCCGGACGAAACCCGGGAATCGGTCTACAACCGCATGCGCTCCGAGCGTGAGCGCGAGGCTGCCGAGTTCCGCGCCCAGGGCTACGAGCAGGCCCAGCGCATCACCGCCGCTGCCGACCGCGAGGCGACGGTCATCCGCGCTGAAGCGGAGCGCGAGTCCAGCATCCTGCGCGGTCAGGGGGAAGGGCTTCGCACCACGGTCCTCAACGATGCCTACGGCCAGGATCCGGAGTTCTTCAACTTCTACCGGTCGATGCAGGCCTACAGCGCTTCCCTGGGAACCGAGGGCACCTATATGGTGCTGTCGCCGGACAGCGACTTCTTCGGCTTCTTCAACCAGGCGCGGGATGGCGTCGCCAGATAGGCGGCGCCCCTCGCGCCGGCCGGCCGGTCGGGGATGACAGATTTCCTGACGGCGCTCGCCCTGGTCCTCGTTATCGAAGGCCTGTTCCTGGCGATCCTGCCGCACCGTTTGCGTCAGATCGTCGCCATGCTGGAAGCGACGCCGCCGGAGGCCCTGCGGCTGGGTGGGCTCGTCGCAGCGGCCCTCGGGGTGTTCTTCGTCTGGCTGCTGCGCGGCTAGCTGGGCCGGGCCCGGCGGGCCGGCCCGAAGCCTGAGAACGCGGGAATGGCTTCGAAGCGCCACAAATTCGCCTACTTCGTATCGCAGCCTTGGAGTGATAGATTATCCGTCAAGAGGTCCTGTAAACTTGGCCCGCCAGGGCCGAGGTTGTCAGCTGACGACGCAGCGACCGGCCCGCCTCCGGTCACGTCTTGGGGGTGGCAGGGCGCCCGACCGAGTGGCTCAGGCCGGACGGCCCAAAGCAGAGGGCCCCAAGCAGAGGGGCCCGAGTGGACGGCAGGGCGCGCCGGCAAGCGGTCGGAGCGGACCTCAAATCGAGGGAGAGGACTGAAAGTGACTCGATTTTCCAGAATGCAACGACCGCGGGCCATGGCGTTGGCCACGACGCGGCCGACCCTCGCCGGGCGCCGGTGGTTCGGCCTGGTCGCACTGGTTGTGGCCATGCTGGTCTTGGCCTGGGCCTCGGCGGCGCAGGCCCGCTCGGCGCCTGATTCCTTTGCCGATATGGTCGAGCAGCTGCTGCCGACCGTGGTCAACGTGCAAACGCGCCAGACCATCGAGGGCGGCCAGGCCGAGCAGTTCGAGGAGTTTTTCAGGGAGTTCTTCGAGCGGCGTGGTGAGGGTGGCGAGCCGCCGCCGCAGCGCCGGCGCGGCAGCTCGCTCGGTTCCGGGTTCATCATCGACTCCACCGGCTATATTGTCACCAATCATCACGTAATCGCAGAAGCCGACGAGGTCGAGGTCCTGCTGTCCGACGGCACCACGCTCGAGGCAACCATCGTCGGCAGCGACAAGGACACCGATTTGGCCCTGCTAAAGGTCGAAGCTCAGCGACCGCTGCCGGCCGCTGCCTGGGGCGACTCGGACTCTACCCGGATCGGCGACTGGGTTGTCGCCATCGGCAATCCTTTCGGCCTGGGCGGTACCGTCACCGCCGGCATCGTCTCGGCGCGGTCGCGCGACATCAATGCCGGGCGCTACGACGACTTCCTGCAGACAGATGCTGCCATCAACAAGGGGAACTCCGGCGGGCCGATGTTCAATCTCGATGGCGAGGTAATTGGCGTCAACACGGCGATCTTCTCACCTTCCGGCGGCTCTGTCGGCATCGGCTTCGCGACGCCGTCGTCGATGGCCAAGAACATCATCGCCCAGCTGCGCGAAACCGGCGAGGTTCGCCGCGGCTGGCTCGGTGTGCGCATCCAGAACGTGACCGATGAACTGGCGGAGGGTCTGCGCCTCGATCGCGCGCGTGGCGCACTTGTGGCCGCGGTGACCGAAGGCGGCCCCGCCGAAGATGCCGGCATCCAGCAGGGTGACGTCGTCCTCGAGTTCAACGGCCGCGAAGTCCCGGAGATGAGGCGTCTGCCGGCGATCGTCGCCGAGACGCCGGTCGGCTCGACCGTCGATGTCGTCGTCTGGCGGCGCAACGCCGAAGTGAACCTGCGGGTGACCGTCGGTCAGCTCGAGGCGGAGCAGGTGGCGGCGGCGGCCCCGACTGCGACGCCCGAGGAAGCCGAGCCCACCGATATGGAGTCCCTCGGCCTCGCCCTCGGCAACATTACGCCCGAGCTGCGCAGCCGCTTTTCGCTGGACGAAACCACCAAGGGTGTCGTCATCACCGGCGTCAAGGATGGTAGCGCCGGTGCGGAAAAGGGCCTGCGGCCCGGCGACGTCATCGTCGAGGTCGACCAGGAGGAGGTTTCCACCCCGTCCGACGTCGCCGCGAAGGTCGAAAAGGCGAAGTCGGAAGGCTACCGCGTGGTCACGTTGCTGGTGTTCCGCCAGGGCGATTTCCAATGGGTCGCCGTGCGCATCGACCAGAGCTGACTTCTACTCACGGAGTGTTTGGGAAACGGCGGCCATCGGGCCGCCGTTTTCGTTCAGGTCTCGCGAATCTCGTCGGCGTGATAGCCCTGCATGTAGAGCAGCGCGGTGAGGTCGCCGTGGTCGATTCGGTAGTGCGCCGACGCCCGCACCCTGGGCTTGCCGTAGAAGGCCACGCCCAGGCCGGCCGCCCCCAGCATGTCGAGGTCATTGGCGCCGTCGCCGACGGCGCAGGCATTGAAGGGGACCAGCCCCCGTGCCGCCGAGAGTTCCTCCAGCGTTCGCAGCTTGGCGCTACGCCCGAGCAACGGTTCGAGTACCCGGCCGGTCAGCCGGCCGTCGACGACCTCCAGCTGGTTGGCGCGGTCCTGGTCGAAGCCGCAGGCTTCGCGGATGCGGCCGGTGAAACATGTGAACCCGCCGGAGACCAGGGCGCAGTAGGCCCCGGCGGCGCGCATAGTGGCCACCAGCGCGCGGGCGCCGGGCATCAGCGTCATGCGCTCCGCAACCGCTTCCAGGGCGGCGTCGCTCATGCCGGCGAGCAGCTCGACGCGTTCGCGCAAGGCCGCCTCGAAATCCAGTTCGCCGGCCATGGCAAGGGCGGTGATCTCCGCCACGTCCTCGCGGATTCCCGCCACCTCGGCCAGCTCGTCCAGCATCTCCTGACGAATGATGGTGGACTCCATGTCGGCCACCAGCAGCATCTTGCGCCGGTCCCCGGCCGGCTGGATGGCCAGGTCGAGGGGCGCGCGGCCGAGTGCTTCTCGCACCAGGGCCTGGGTGATGGTCGGCTCGCTGCCCTCGAAGGCCAGGTCGCAGGCAATGCCCTCGGCCAGCCAGGCGACACCGTCCGCCGCGCCCGGGCTGCGCTCGATGGCGTGCCGCGCCGCATCGACAAGGGCTGTGGTCAGCGGCCTTGAGGCAGGGTCCCCGATCACGGTAAGCACGTACTGCATCGGCGGCTTATACAGAGGCCGCCCCCTCTACCGCAAGTCACCCGCAGCGAGAGCGGCCCCTGATCGCCCTATGCCCAACGAGACCGCACTTCAGCCGATGGTGATGATGATCGCCGGACCGACGGCTTCCGGGAAGTCGGCGCTGGCCGCCGCCGTCGCGGCGCAGTGGGGCGGCACGGTGATCAACGCGGACTCCATGCAGGTCTACCGCGAACTCTCGCTGCTCACCGCGCGGCCCGGCGCGGCGGAACTGGTCGCGCCGCCGCACCGCCTCTACGGCGTGCTGCCCGGCGCCGAAGCCTGTTCTGCGGGGCGCTGGCGCGCCATGGCGGTGGCCGAGGTCGAAGCCGCACTGGCGTCAGGCCGGCTGCCGATCCTGGTCGGCGGCACCGGGCTCTACCTCAAGGTCTTCGAGGAGGGTCTGAACGAGATCCCCGAAGTGCCCGAGGCCTTGCGCGCTACCGCGCGGGCGGAATTGAAGGACATGGGGCGGGCGGCTTTCCACGCCCGGCTGGCAGCCCGCGATCCGGTCATGGCCGGCCGCCTGCGGCCCGGCGACAGCCAGCGTGTCCTGCGTGCCTGGGAGGTTCTCCTCGCCACCGGGCGCTCGCTGGCCGACTGGCAGGCCATGCCGGCCATGCCGGCTCCCTACCGCTTCGCCAAGCTCTGCTTGCTGCCACCACGCCAGGCGCTCTACGCCGACTGCGACAGGCGCTTGGCCGCCATGGTGGGGCCGGCGGGTGACGGCGGGGCATTGGCGGAAGTGGCGGCGCTGCTGGCGCTTCGGCTCGATCCGGCCTTGCCGGTGATGAAAGCCGTCGGGGTGCCGGAACTGGCGGCGCATCTGGCCGGCGAAGCCGACCTGGAAGAGGCGCTGGCGCGCGCGCAGCAGGCCACGCGGCGCTATGCCAAGCGCCAGGTGACCTGGCTGAGGCACCAGTTTGTCGGTAACGATCCCACTGTTATGGTCATGGAAACGCAATATTCAGAAAGTCAGAGGCTGGATTTTTTTGCGAAAATTCGTCAAAATCTGTTGACCGACCCGGGGTAAGGGGCTAGGGTCCGCCTCCTTTGCCGCGCCAGCTGCGCGGGAAGCGAATGAAATCATTAGCGATTGTGTGATCTGGCCGGTTCAGCCGGCCAGTTTTGCGTTGCCCGGCGATCTGCCGGGCCTGGTGGAGAAGACCCCCTTGCAGGGTACGCGCGGCCGGGAACCCGGCCGCCGGACACAGACGAAAGGCAGAGAGAAATGTCGGCGGAACAGAAGTCCGGTGCGGAGATGCTGATCAAGGCCCTGAAGGATCAGGGCGTTGACGTCATTTTTGGCTATCCCGGCGGCGCCGTACTGCCGATTTACGATGCCCTGTTCCAGCAGAACGACATCCAGCACATCCTGGTCCGCCAGGAAGGCGGCGCCGTGCACGCCGCCGAGGGCTATGCGCGCTCCACGGGCAAGGTCGGCGTGGTGCTGGTGACCTCCGGTCCCGGCGCCACCAACGCGGTGACCGGTCTTACCGACGCGCTGATGGATTCGATCCCGATCGTCTGCCTGACCGGCCAGGTGCCGACCCACCTGATCGGCAACGACGCTTTCCAGGAGGCCGACACCACCGGCATCACCCGGCCCTGCACCAAGCACAACTACCTGGTGAAGGCCGTCGCCGACCTGCCGCGCGTCGTCCACGAGGCCTTCTATGTCGCGCGCAGCGGGCGGCCCGGCCCGGTGGTCATCGACCTGCCCAAGGACGTGCTGCAGGCCAAGACCACCAGCTACATCGGGCCGGAGGAGGTCAGCCACCGCAGTTACCGTCCGCAGACCAAGGCCGAGGACCACAAGATCGCCGAGGCGGTGGAGATGATCGCCCAGGCTAAGCGGCCGATCGTCTACGCCGGCGGCGGCGTCATCAACTCCGGCCCCAAGGCCTGCGAGCTGCTGACCCGCTTCGTGCGCCAGCTCGGCGTGCCCTGCACCAACACCCTGATGGGCCTCGGTGCCTTTCCGGGCAGCGACCCGCTGTTCCTCGGCATGCTGGGCATGCACGGCACCTACGAGGCGAATCTCGCCATGTACAACTGCGACGTCATGATCAACATCGGCGCGCGCTTCGACGACCGGGTGACCGGGCGCCTCGACGAGTTCTCGCCGCGCTCCAAGAAAATCCACGTCGATATCGACGCCAGCTCGATCAACAAGAACGTGATGGTAGACCTGCCCATCGTCGGCGACGCCGGCTCGGTGCTGGAGGATCTCATGGCGGCCTGGCAGGCGCGCCGGCTGCAGCTCGACCAGAAGGCGCTGAAGGCCTGGTGGCAGAAGATCGAGGAGTGGCGCGCCCGCGACTGCCTGAAGTTCGAGCAGAAGGGCCAGGAGATCAAGCCGCAGTACGCCATCAAGCGCCTCTACGAGCTGACCAAGGACCGCTCGCCCTTCATCACCACCGAGGTCGGCCAGCACCAGATGTGGGCGGCCCAGTACTTCAAGTTCGAGCAGCCGAACCACTGGATGACCTCCGGCGGCCTCGGCACCATGGGCTACGGCATGCCGGCGGCCTTGGGCGTGCAGCGCGCGCATCCCGGCGCCCTGGTGATCGACGTCGCCGGCGAGGCCTCGATCCTGATGAATATCCAGGAACTGTCGTGCATCGCGCAGTACAATCTGCCGGTCAAGGTGTTCATCGTGAACAACCAGTGGATGGGCATGGTGCGCCAGTGGCAGGAACTGCTGCACGGCGGCCGCTACTCGGAGAGCTACACCGCCTCGCTGCCGGACTTCGTGAAGCTGGCGGAGTCGTTCCACGCCGTCGGCATCCGCTGCGACAAGGCCGACGAGCTGGACGACAAGATCATGGAGATGATCGACACGCCACGGCCGGTGGTCTTCGACTGCGTGGTGGCCAAGGAGGAGAACTGCTTCCCGATGATCCCCTCCGGCGCCGCCCACTACGAGATGCTGCTGGGCCCGGACGACAAGGCCGGCAAGCCGATCTCCGAGGAGGGCATGGTCCTGGTATAGGGCCCCCCGGAACGCAGCAAGCGCAGCGAACGAACGCCTCGACACCTTCGGACCCAAGAGCAAGAGAGAGCGGGGGCGCGGCCCCCGGACCCCGTCATGGCCAATCACAAAGATCAAGAGATCGAATCGCGCACCATCGCCGTGCTGGTGGACAACGAGCCTGGCGTGCTGGCCCGCGTCATCGGCCTGTTCTCCGGGCGCGGCTACAACATCGAGAGCCTGACGGTGACCGAGGTCGACCCGCGCCAGCGCTTCTCGCGCATCACCATCGTCACCTCCGGCACGCCGCAGATTCTCGAGCAGATCAAGGCCCAGCTCGACCGCCTGGTGCCGGTGCACCGGGTCAGCGACCTCTCTCTCGACGGCCCCTCGGTGGAACGCGAACTGGCCCTGGTGAAGGTCGCCGGCAGCGGCGACAAGCGCGTCGAATCCCTGCGCATCGCCGACATCTTCCGCGCCCGGGTGGTGGACTCCAGCCACGACCACTTCGTCTTCGAGATGACCGGCAAGAGCGAGAAGCTCGACGTCTTTATCGACCTCATGCAGCCCCTCGGCCTGGTCGACGTGTCCCGCACTGGCGTGGTCGCCATCTCGCGCGGGCCACAGGGGCTGTAGGCCGGCCGGCGGGAGTTGAGGAGGGGCGCCGCAGCCCCGCCCCGCGCTCTTTGCAAGGCTTTCTCCATCTTTGTCGGCTATAGTCCGCGCCGTCTGTGGGGACTTTCGACGAGGGTGAGATGTGCCGCTGGCTGGCCTATACCGGGGCGCCGGTTTTTCTCGAGGAGCTGATCTGCAAGCCGGTCCACTCCCTGGTGGACCAGAGCCTCTGCGCCACCGAGGCCAAGAGCCCGACCAACGGCGACGGCTTCGGCATCGGCTGGTATGGCGACCGGCCGGAGCCCGGGCTGTACCGCGAGGTCCTGCCGGCCTGGAACGACCCCAACCTCCGCAGTCTCGCCTATCAGATCCGCGCCGGCCTGTTCTTCGCCCATGTGCGCGCCTCGACCGGCACCGCCTCCTCACGGCCCAACTGCCACCCCTTCGGGCATGGCCGCTGGCTGTTCATGCACAATGGCCAGATCGGCGGCTACCTGCGGCTGCGCCGCCGCCTGGAGGCACTGATCCCCGACCGCTACTACGACCATCGCCTGGGCACCACCGACAGCGAGGTGCTGTTCTACCTGCTGTTCGCCAACGGCCTGGAGGATGACCCCGTCGGCGCCCTCTCGGCGACCCTCGCCCAGGTGCACGACGTGATGGCGGAGGAGGGGGAGCGCGAGCCGCTGCGCTTCACCGCGGCGCTGAGCGACGGCCGTTCGATCTATGCTGTGCGCCACGCCAGCGACCGGGTGCCGCCCAGTCTCTATTGGCGGGCGGCAGAGGGCGCAGAGGGCGGTCCCGGACAGGCCGTCTCCATCGTTTCGGAGCCGCTCGAGGAGCCGGAAACCTGGCAGTCGGTGCCGGCCGACCGGGTGCTGGTGGTCGGCCCGGACCTTTCGGTCGGCTTCGAAGATCTGGATTTCCTCCGGCAGGCCGCCGAATAGGCTGGAAAACCTCGGAAATCCGCGGATTCCGGGCTATGCGGCAGGCGCAAGGCGCCATGCCGGGAATCCCGTTGCGCTTTCCCCCCCGGCGTTTTAGAACCCCGCCCGAGCCTTTTCGGACAACAAAATGACAATGGGAGACGGCTGCAATGCGCGTCTATTACGATCGGGACGCCGACGTCAATCTGATCAAGGGCAAGAAGGTTGCCATCGTCGGCTACGGCAGCCAGGGCCACGCCCATGCCAACAACCTCAAGGACAGCGGTGTTTCCGACGTCCGGGTGGCGCTCAGGGCCGGCTCGGCCAGCGCCAAGAAGGCCGAGAAGGCCGGTTTCCAGGTGATGACCCCGGAAGACGCCGCCAAGTGGGCCGACGTGGTCATGATGCTGACCCCCGACGAGTTGCAGGCCGACATCTACCGTGACTGCCTGGCCCCGAACCTGAAGGAAGGCGCCGCGCTGGCCTTCGCCCACGGCCTCAACGTCCACTTCAACCTGATCGAGCCGCGCAAGGATCTCGACGTCTTCATGATCGCCCCGAAGGGCCCCGGCCACACCGTGCGCTCCGAGTACGTGCGCGGCGGCGGCGTGCCCTGCCTCATCGCGGTGGCGCAGAACGCCTCCGGCAACGCCCAGGAGATCGCGCTGTCCTACGCCTCGGCCATCGGCGGCGGGCGCTCCGGCGTCATCGAGACCACCTTCAAGGAAGAGTGCGAAACCGACCTCTTCGGCGAGCAGGTGGTGCTCTGCGGCGGCCTCACGGCCCTCATCACCGCCGGCTACGAGACCCTGGTGGAGGCCGGCTACGCCCCGGAGATGGCCTACTTCGAGTGCCTGCACGAGGTGAAGCTGATCGTCGACCTGATGTACGAGGGCGGCATGGCGAACATGCGCTACTCGATCTCCAACACCGCCGAGTTCGGCGACTATACCCGCGGCCCGCGCATCGTCACCGATGAGACCAAGGCCGAGATGAAGCGGATCCTGGACGACATCCAGTCCGGCCGCTTCGCACGCGACTGGGTGACGGAATGCCGGGCCGGCCAGCCCTCCTTCAAGGCCATGCGCCGGCGCTCGGCCGAGCACTCGATCGAGGAGGTCGGCGCCAAGCTGCGCGCGATGATGCCGTGGATTGCCGCCAACCAGCTGGTCGACAAGGAAAAGAACTAGCCGTTCCTTCGGGCTTTACGCTCGGCCCCGGGCCCCGCGAGGAGATGCGCGGGGCCCGAGGTGTTTCTCCGAGGTGATTTCAGGGCTTCGCCATGCCGACCGGCACCGAACCGACCCTCACCACCGAACGGCTCGTCCTGCGCCCCTGGCGGGACAGCGACCTCGCGCCCTTTGCGGCGCTGAACGCCGATCCGGCGGTCATGGAACACTTTCCATCCACCCTGACGGCGGACGAAACAGCGGCGCTGGCCGCCGGTATCCGCGCGGACATGGCAGAGCGCGGCTTTGGCTGGTGGGCGGCCGAGGTGCCGGGCGTGGCGCCCTTCATCGGCTTCATCGGGCTTTCGGTACCCGACTTCGGTGCCCACTTCCTGCCGCCGGGCCAGAGCGTGGTCGAGGTCGGCTGGCGCCTCGCTCGCGCGCACTGGGGCCGGGGCTACGCCACTGAGGGCGCCCGCGCGGCTCTTGCCTTCGGGTTCGGGGAGTTGGGTCTGGCGGAGATCGTTTCCTTCACCGCCACGACCAACAGCCGCTCCCAGGCGGTCATGCGGCGCATCGGCATGACCCACAACCCGGCCGACGACTTCGACCATCCTGGGTTGCCCGCCGGACGCCCGCTGCGGCGGCACGTGCTCTATCGCGCGGTGAAGCCGGCAGCGCGCTCCGGGTAACCTCCGGCAAACCTTCCTCGGCTAAAAAAAACGTAGGAAGGCGCTGCACTTCAGCAATTATTAACGCTTCCAAATTAGATATTGTTAACCTCCTGAGCGGAGTTTAGAAAAGTAGGCGTTAACCACGCTTCTGAGACGAATGGCGGGTCCCTGGCGGGGCCGCCGCGCCGAGACGGGAGACGGCGCGAGCCACGGAAGGCCGGATCATCCTGCGGGGGTGGCCGTCAGAAGCAGGGAACCCTTCCCGTGGTCCAGAAGGATCAGTCGTGCGCCAGCTTTTCTTCCGCCGCACCACGCCGCCGTCGTCGGCGCGTGGCCGGAGGCCGAGGATTTGACGGGACGCGGTGGGCCCAGGCGGCACCCGGCCCGGATTGTGGGTCACGAGACGAGGGTGTGACAGGCAGTGGCGAGCAAGCAGACAGGTGAGAAGAGAGAGGCGACCGGTCGCAAGGCGGCCGGGGAGCGCGTCTTCATCTTCGATACCACCCTGCGCGACGGCGAGCAGTCGCCGGGCTGCTCCATGAACCTCGAGGAAAAGCTGCAGGTCGCCCAGGTCCTGGAGGAGATGGGCGTCGACATCATCGAGGCCGGCTTCCCGATCGCCTCCAAGGGCGATTTCGAGGCCGTGCAGGCGGTTGCCGCCAAGGTGAAGGCCGCCCGCGTGGCCGGCCTCGCCCGCGCCACCCGGCGCGACATCGACCGCGCCGCCGAGGCCCTGAAAGGCGCCGCGGCGCCGCGGATCCATACCTTCATCTCGACCAGCCCGCTGCACATGAAGTTCAAGCTGCAGATGGAGCCGGAGGCGGTGCACCAGGCGGTGATCGACAGCGTCGGCTACGCCCGCAACCTCTGCGACGACGTCGAGTGGTCGCCGGAGGACGGTACCCGCACCGAGCACGACTTCCTCTGCCGCTGCGTCGAGTCCGCCATCAAGGCCGGCGCCGGCACCATCAACGTCCCGGATACCGTGGGATACACCATCCCCGAAGAGTTCCATGCGCTGATCGCCATGCTGAAGAACCGGGTGCCCAACATCGACAAGGCGGTGATCTCCGTGCACTGCCACAACGATCTTGGCCTCGGCGTCGCCAACTCCCTGGCCGCCGTACAGGCCGGCGCCCGCCAGGTCGAGTGCACCGTCAACGGCATCGGCGAGCGCGCCGGCAACGCGGCCATGGAAGAGGTGGTCATGGCGCTGCGCACCCGCCACGACGCCATGCCCTACACCACCGGCGTCAAGACTGAGATGATCACCAAGGCCTCGCGCCTGGTTTCCGCCATCACCGGCTTCTCGGTGCAGCCCAACAAGGCCATCGTCGGCGCCAATGCCTTCGCCCATGAATCGGGCATCCACCAGGACGGCATGCTGAAGAATGCCGAGACCTACGAGATCATGACTCCGGAATCGGTCGGCCTCAGCCGCTCCAAGCTGGTGATGGGCAAGCATTCCGGCCGCCACGCCTTCAAGTCGAAGCTGGAGGAGCTGGGCTTCACCCTGACCGATAACGAGATCCAGGACGCCTTCGTCCGCTTCAAGGACCTGGCCGACGCCAAGAAGGACGTCTACGACGAGGACATCATCGCCCTGGTGGACGACGCCGTGCTGCGCCACAACGACCGGCTGCGGTTTCTCTCCCTGCAGGTGGTCTGCGGCTCCAAGGGCCCGCAGACGGCCGAGCTGGAGATGGAGATCGACGGCGAGACCCGGAAGGCCAAGGCGACCGGCAACGGCCCGGTGGACGCCACCTTCGCGGCGATCTCCCAGCTGTTTCCGCACGAGGCCAGCCTGCAGCTCTACCAAGTCCATGCGGTGACCCAGGGTACCGATGCCCAGGCCGAGGTGACCGTGCGCCTGGAAGAGGCGGGGAAGACTGTCAACGGCCAGGGTGCCGATCACGATACCCTGGTGGCCTCGGCGCGGGCCTACATCAACGCGCTGAACAAGTTGCTGGTGAAGCGGGAAAAGACGGCACCCCAGGTGATGTCGGCCTGATCCGGTTTCGGAGTTTTAACCGCCGCGGGCTCCGCGGCATGTTTCTTGGATTGAAGAAAAGGCGATTGGATCCATGTTCTCTGGTTTGCTCGGCATGCTCTCCGCCGATATGGCGATCGACCTCGGTACGGCGAACACCCTGGTCTACGTGAAGGGGCGCGGCATCGTCCTCAATGAGCCCTCGGTGGTGGCCATCGCCGAAGTCAAGGGCAAGAAGCAGGTACTCGCCGTCGGCGACGAAGCCAAGATGATGCTCGGACGTACGCCGGGGAACATCCAGGCGATCCGTCCTCTGCGCGACGGCGTCATCGCCGACTTCGAAGTCGCCGAGGAGATGATCAAGCACTTCATCCGCAAAGTGCACAACCGGCGCTCCTTCGCCAGTCCGCAGGTCATCGTCTGCGTGCCCTCCGGCTCCACCGCCGTCGAGCGCCGCGCCATTCAGGAATCCGCGGAAAGCGCTGGCGCCCGCCGGGTCTTCCTCATCGAGGAGCCGATGGCCGCGGCGATCGGCGCCGGCCTGCCGGTGACCGAGCCGACCGGCTCCATGGTCGTCGATATCGGCGGCGGCACCACCGAGGTGGCCGTACTTTCGCTGGGCGGCATCGTGTACTCGCGTTCCGTACGTGTCGGCGGCGACAAGCTCGACGAAGCGATCATCGCCTACATCCGCCGCAATCATAACCTCCTGGTCGGCGAAGGCTCCGCCGAGCGCATCAAGAAGGAAATCGGCTCCGCCTGCCCGCCGGAAGACGGTGAGGGCGGTACCATGGAGATCAAGGGCCGCGACCTGATGAACGGCGTGCCGAAGGAACTCATCATCTCCGAGCGGCAGATTTCCGAATCCCTGGCCGAGCCGGTCGGTGCCATCGTCGAGGCGGTGAAGGTCGCCCTCGAGCACACCGCCCCGGAACTGGCCGCCGACATCGTCGACAAGGGCATCGTGCTCACCGGTGGCGGCGCCCTGCTCGGCAACATGGACTACGTGCTTCGGGCCTCCACCGGCCTGCCGGTTTCCATTGCCGACGACCCGCTCTCTTGTGTGGCGCTCGGCACCGGCCGTTGCCTGGAGGAAATGAAGGTCCTGAAGAACGTGCTGATCTCCATGTATTGAGGATCTATTAGCAGTCAACGGTTTCTTCATTTGTATTTGTTGTGATGGTTCGGTAACTTAGCCCGAATCGGTCGCTCGATGGCCTGGTTGGGGGGCTGCAGCGACAGGAGGTCCTGTGAACAAACCGACCGGCTCAGAGATCCGCGTTGCCTCGCCGCTGAAAGCCTGGGCGAGCCGCTTTGCTCTGCTGCTTCTGGTCGGCGCGGCCTTCGGGCTCATGCTGATCGGGCGGACCAACACCTTCATCGTCGAGAATGCGCGCACGGCGGTCACCGACATGGTGACCCCGATCCTCACCGCCGTATCGCAGCCGGTCGACACCTTCAGCGGCGTCATCGAGCAGGCGGAGGCCTTCACCCGGCTGAGCGCCGAGAACCAGTTCCTGAAGGAGCAGAACGCCCGGCTGCTGCAGTGGCAGGCGGTGGCCCATCGGCTCGAGGCGGAAAACGCCGCACTGCGAAGCCTCAGTAACATGGTGCCGGACCCGACGACACGCTTCATTACGGCGCGGGTGGTCGGCGATCCTGGTGGTGCTTTCGTGCGGACCGTGCTGATTAATGCCGGCGCGCGCGACGGAGTCGAGAAGGGTCAGGCGGCGACCACGGGCGACGGCCTCGCCGGCCGCGTGGCAGAGGTCGGTCAGCGCTCGGCCCGGGTGCTGCTGCTGACCGACATCAACAGCCGCGTTCCGGTGGTGGTCGGCGCCGCGCGTGACCGCGCCGTGCTGGCCGGCGACAACACCAATGCGCCGGAACTGCTCTACCTCGGCCCGACGGCGAAAATCCAGGTCGGCGACCGCGTGACCACGTCCGGTTACGGCGGCGTGTTTCCGCCGGGCCTGCCAATCGGCGTGGTCGCCGCGGTCACCGAGAAGGGCTTCCGGGTGAAGCCCTTTGTCGGCTGGGCCCACATGGAGGTGCTGCGCATCGTCGACTACGAGACGCCCGGCGTCCTCGATTTCGAACGGCAGGTAGGGGCGGCCCGGGCGGCTGCGGCGGCAGGGAGCGAGCCGTGAGACAGGAAGAGGGGCTTTGGCACCGGCTCGATGTCGTCGCCCGCAGCATTTCGCCCTTCTTCGTGACGCTGCTGCTGGTGCTTCTCGGCCTGGTGCCCCTGCGCATCGCCGACCTGTCGCCCATCGTCCCGGCGCTGGCCCTCATCGGCGTGTTCTTCTGGTCGGTGCATCGCCCCGACCTGATGCCGATCTGGGCCGTGTTCCTCATCGGGTTTTTCCAGGATCTGCTGACCGGCAGTGTAATCGGCCCCGGCATCGTCGGGCTGCTGGTGGCGCACGCGCTCGTAGTCTGGCGGCACCGGTTTTTCCTGGCGGCGTCCTTTGCCGTGATCTGGTTTGCCTTCATGGTGGTGGCGGCAGTGGCCCTGACCGTCACCTGGCTGCTCACGAGCATCGCCATGGTAGCTCTTGTCGATCCGGCGGCACTTTTCTTCCAGTATCTCGTTACCACCGCGTTCTATCCCTGTCTGGCCTGGGCCTTCCTGCGCGGCCAGCGGCTGTTCCAGCATTAAGCGACGGGTATCGCGGCCATGCTCCAGAAGAACGAGGACAACGAACGCCAGAGGTCGTTTACGCGACGCGGCCTGCTGCTCGGCGGCGCCCAGGCCCTGCTGTTTTCTGGCTTGGCCGCCCGCATGTACTACCTGCAGGTGGTGGAGGCCGACCGCTACAAGACGCTGGCGGAGGACAACCGCATCAATCTGCGCCTGCTGCCGCCGCCTCGCGGGCGCATTCTCGACCGCTTCGGCCTGCCGCTGGCCAGCAACCGGCAGAACTTCCGCGTCGTGCTGGTGCGCGAGCATGCCGGTGACGTGGAGATGGTGCTGAAGGCGCTCTCACATATCATCGAACTCAACGAGCACGATCACAAGCGGGTCCTGCGCGAGGTCGCGCGCAAGCGCAGCTTCGTGCCTGTGACGGTCCGCGAGAACCTGACCTGGGATGAGGTAAGCCGCGTCGAGGTGAACGGGCCCGATCTGCCCGGGGTCACCATCGAGATGGGCCAGATCCGCGACTATCCCTTCGCCGATTCCATGGCACATGTGCTGGGGTATGTTGCCGCGGTTGCAGAGCGCGACCTGACCGGAGATCCGCTCCTCGAACTGCCCGGCTTCCGCATCGGCAAGAACGGAATCGAGCAGAAATACGATACTTCCCTGCGCGGCAGCGCCGGCACCAGCCAGATCGAGGTCAACGCCTACGGCCGCGTCATCCGCGAGCTAAAGCGCGACGAAGGCAAGCCCGGCCAGGAACTCGTGCTGACGGTGGACGGCGGCCTGCAGACTTTCGTGCATCAGCGCCTGATGAGCGAGCAGAGTGCCTCTGCCGTCGTCATGGACGTGGAGAACGGCGACGTCCTGGCGCTGGCCTCGGCACCCAGCTTCGATCCGAACGTCTTCAATACCGGTCTCACGGTCAAACGGTGGAACGACCTCATCAACGATCCGCTGCACCCGCTGACTAACAAGGCCATCGCTGGACTCTACGCGCCGGGTTCGACCTTCAAGATGGTGCCTGCGCTTGCGGCGCTGAAGGCCGGTGTGCGGGCGGACTACAAGGTATTCTGTCCGGGTCACATGACCCTGGGCAATGCACGCTTCCACTGCTGGAAGAAGCACGGCCACGGCTGGGTCGACATGCATGAGGCCATCAAGCACTCCTGCGACGTCTACTTCTACGACATCTCCCGCAAGGTCGGCGTCGACAATATGGCAGCGATGGCCAATACCTTCGGGCTCGGCGCCCCGGTCGGCATCGACATCAACGGCGAGAAGGGCGGCGTCGTCCCGACCCGCGACTGGAAGCTGGCTAACATCGGCGAGGTGTGGCATGGCGGCGAAACGCTGATCGCCGCCATAGGGCAGGGATTCGTGCTGACCACGCCGTTGCAGCTTGCGACCATGACTGCGCGCCTGGCCAGCGGCCGGCGCGTCATCCCGCGGCTTGCCCGCGGCGTCCGCGCCGACGCTGAGCCCGTTGCGGGCGGAGCCGGGGGCGAAAGCCTCGCGATGCCGGACTTTGCGCCGCTCGACGTGCCGCCTGAACATCTCCAGATCATGCGAGAGGCGATGGATGCGGTAAGCAACCACCCTCGCGGTACGGCCTATCGTGCCCGCATCGAGGATGAGGGCATGGAACTTGCCGGCAAAACCGGCACCTCCCAGGTACGCCGCATCACTATGGCCGAGCGTGCCGCCGGCGTGACCAAGAATGAGCAGCTGCCCTGGCGTCGTCGTGACCACGCCCTCTTTGTTTGCTACGCGCCGGTTCACAAGCCGCGCTACTGCTGTGCCGTGGTGGTCGAGCACGGCGGTGGCGGCTCGGCGGTGGCGGCCCCGATCGCGCGCGACATCATGCTGGAGACCCAGCTTCGCGATCCGGCTGGTCGCCGTTCGCTGCCCATCGTGGCGACTGCGCAGATCGCGGAGCGGGGCTGATGCCGGCGGACGCCTTTCTATCCACCCGCAATCCCGAACTGACCCTGCGCCAGAAGGTCTGGCAACTGAACTGGGGCCTGGTGCTGCTGCTTACGCTGATCGCGGGGGTCGGCTTCGCGATGCTCTATTCGGCGGCCAACGGCTCCATGGAGCCCTGGGCCTCGCGCCAGATGATGCGCTTTGGCCTCGGTCTCGTCATCATGTTCACCGCAGCTCTGATCGATATCCGCTTCTGGCTGCGCTATGCCTACGTGATCTACCTCGGCAGCCTCCTGCTGCTCGGCGCGGTTGAGGTGATGGGCCACGTCGGCATGGGCGCACAGCGCTGGATCGACATCGGCTTCGTGCGCCTGCAGCCTTCCGAAGTGATGAAGGTGGCGATGATTCTCGCGCTGGCACGCTATTTCCATGGTGTCTCCGTCGAGGAGATCGGCAGCCCGCTGTACCTGATTCTACCGATCGCCATGGTGCTGGCGCCGGCGGCGCTGGTTTTGAAGCAACCGGATCTCGGGACTGCCGGCATGTTGCTGCTGGCGGGCGGCGCGCTGTTCTTCTGCGCCGGGGTGCGCTGGTGGAAGTTCGCCCTGGCTGTCGTCGCGGGTCTCGCCACCATCCCGCTCGCCTGGCAGTTCCTGCACGACTACCAGCGCGACCGCGTGCTGATGTTCCTCAATCCCGAGAACGATCCCCTGGGGGCCGGCTATCACACCCTGCAGGCGATGATCGGCTTCGGCTCCGGGGCGATTACCGGCAAGGGCTTCATGCAGGGCACCCAGAGCCACCTGAATTTCCTGCCGGAGAAACAAACCGACTTCATCTTCACCATGCTGGCCGAGGAATTCGGCCTGGTCGGCAGCCTGACGCTGCTCGGCCTCTACGTGCTCGTGCTGTGCTACGGCTTCGCCATTGCCTTCCGGGTGCGCAGCCAGTTCGCCCGCCTGCTGGCGCTGGGCCTGACCACGAACCTCTTTCTCTACGTCTTCATCAACATGGCGATGGTCATGGGGGTGTTCCCGGTGGTCGGCGTGCCGCTGCCGCTGGTGTCCTATGGCGGCACCGTCCTGCTGACCGTGATGGGTTCCATGGGCCTCGTCATGTCCTGCTATATCCATCGCGACGTCCGCATTTCGCGGCGCGGTACCGCCGAAGCCTGACCGGGGCCTGCGGCCGAGCCGGCCGGTGCAGGGCCCGGATTTGGCTCATTTTCCGGGGCAATAGGGCCTCGACAAAGGGGGCCGGACTTGCTATCACCCCGCTTCCCGGCGGACCCACCGGGTTTTCGGTGGCCCAGTGGGCCCCTGGGGGCGCATAGCTCAGTTGGTAGAGCAGCTGACTCTTAATCAGCGGGTCCAAGGTTCGAGTCCTTGTGCGCCCACCATTTTCCCCATATATTTCAGTCAGTTAGATGCCTGAATGAATGAGAGCGGCTCGCATTTGGGGAGCCGCTCGAATGGCGTTTGGGAAAAGCAACGCGGCTTGCTGACTCGAGGCGGAATGCCAGAGACCAAGAATCGGAGATTCGACTTGGTGGATCTCAACGGTGGCGACTGTCGCGGTGAACACCTCCTGGCGATCTCCTAGCCGACAGAAAACCAGCTCAGCACCTGGCGGCCCGAAGCCACCGGTTAGGCCCAACCAAGCCGGACGGGGAGCCGCATGCTGGCCGGCACCAAAGGGTGCCCCTGAAATGGTTGCTGAGCAATCGGGGCTAGGGGCAAACCGGGGCGCGTAGGGGGGCGGGAAGGCGAACAGACTCTACTAACAAACGGCCCCAGGATCAGGGGGCAGGGACAGAGGCTCTATGGCGCAGAGGTGATTGAGGGCGGTGCCATTTCATTCGCCGTGACGATGAAAATCGTAGCGTTTGGCGAACGAAATGGCTCCTGCGGCAGGGACCGGCGCCAAGCGATTGCGGAGCCCGTACCCCCGCTATGCCCGATTGCTTTCTGAAGCGGCCTCGGTCCTGGGGGCGATAATACCGCTCATCGCCGCTAGCGTGCCCGGCGCAGCTGACGGCCGAGCGTCCGGGCATGCGCCACCGGCGCCGGGGCGATCGTCGCCTGCGCGCGCTCGAGATCGTAGTGCGCCTGCAGGTTCAGCCAGAACTCCGGCGTCGTGTGAAATGCCCGGCCCAGCAGAAAGGCCACCTCGCCGCCGATTCGGCCGCGGCCCCGGGTGAGGCGCGCAAGCCGGCTGGAAGAGAGCCCCGTCGCCCGCGCCAGCCGCGTCTTGCTGAGGCCGTGCGGGCCAAGAAACTCTGTTTGGAGAATCTCACCGGGATGTATTGGGTCGCCGGCGCCCCAGGGCCCTGTCATGGGAACCTTCCTGGTCGTGGAGGGTGCTTTGGCTAGTCTAGCCGCCTCGGTACTGCAGGAAAGCGGTCGCCACCGCGAAAGCGGCGCCGGGCAGGCAGCAGGTTCACACGTCAGCTTCGGTCTTGACTGCGGACTTTGATGCGAGCCGCGCAGACTTCGGCACGTGACCCGCTGCGGAGTTACTCAGGTACTTGCTTTGTAGGTGTGCCTCTTTCCTTAGCTCTTGCCCGAAGAGAGAGTTAGTGTGCTTCTGCTCCTTTGCTCGATGGGATTCTCACATTGCCCGTGCCGGCTTGGCACACGACGGCGATATGCATTGGCGCCTGACGCCCAGGCATTGATCAGTAGAGCGGTTTGGATGATGACTCCCCGGCCTGCCGGCGCCGGCGCAAAAGCAGAACGAGCAGAGGCCGATGGGTTGTTCGCGACGGTGAAGCCCGTGCGCACGGCTCGCAGCCCCGGGTTATCGAGGATCGGACGGGGAACGGGGCACCGGAGACCGTAGGTGATCCGGTAGAACGCTGCAGATCTGCGCATGTTTGCGAAGGTGCCCGACAGTATCGCGAGCACTTTCCTTGGGGGTATTGAGAGGAGGGGGAGGCTGCTGATTGCGGCGCCAGCGCTGGTGCTTGTAAAGAGACCCACAAACCGCAGGGCTGTGGCGTCCATGGTCAGGATCCGAAGGTCGGGGAAACGCGCTGAAGGCAAGGGGACGAGTTCCGGCCCAGACTCCACCAGCGTTAACTGATCTGGCGCAATGCCGCGGCCTTGCAGAGCTCTGGTAAAGACACCGGTGCCTGGTCCGAGCTCGATGACGGGGCCGCTTGCTGGGCTAATCTCCGCGGATATTTTGCGAGTCAGCGCTGTGCTGGATGGTGTGACTGAGGCGACGCGCAGGGGATCCCGTAGCCAGGCACGGAAGAACTGAACGGTGCCGGTTGACATCAATGGTCAGGCCTCCAAGTGGACAGCAGGATCACAGTGCTCGCCAATCAGTTGTTCGGAGAGTGCCCATAGGCGGTGAGCCAAAACGGCATCCTTTGCCGCGGGAGCGGGCTCCACCGCGCAGGGCAGGCCCCGCACCTCGTACTCACCATTCGGCCCAAAGAACTGCCCACCCTCGATTGAGGGTGCCATAGCAGCATAGAGCTGGCTTAAGACGGCGATTGCCGGACTCTGAGCAACATAGCGATTGCCGAACTTCATGAAAATTCCGAGGAGCCCTGTAGGCCCATTCAGATGGACATTCGTCGCTGCAAAGCCCGGATGTGCTAACACGCTACGAACCGGCAAGCCGACCGCTCTAACTCGGCGGTCGAGTTCGAGTGAGAAGAGGGCATTGGCGAGCTTGGACTGAGCGTAGAATGCGACGGGTCCGTAACGCCGCTTGCCGTGGAGGTCATCGAAACGAATCCGGCCTTCCTTGTGGAGGCTGGAGGTTACTGTCACAACCCGTCCGTCACGGCTTTGTGCCAGGCGTTTCAGCAGCAGCGCTGTCAGTAAGAAGTGGGCAAGGTGGTTGACGCCGAACTGCAATTCATACCCCTGGCGAGTCAGACCGTGTGGAACCATCATGACGCCTGCATTGTTGACAAGGACATCAAGTGGGAGGCCGTCGTGGAGGAACTTCTCGGCGAAACGGCGCACATCGACGAGGTCGGCGAGATCAAGAAACCGCAGTTCGACAGTGCCGCGGGGACGCGTGGCGAGAATCTGCGCCATGGCATTGCGACCTCTCCTCTCATCACGGGCCGTCATCACAACGTGAGCCCCGCAATGAGCCATCGCCTGCGCCGTCAAGAAGCCGAGCCCCCTATTCGCACCGGTCACGATCGCAGTGCGGCCTGACTGGTCTGGCAAGACTGCAGCCACCCATTGCAGTGCGGAGAAAGCGCTTTCGGAGAACAAGTCTGCTTTAGTCAACGGTCGAGCATCCTGGGTCACATCCGAAAGCTACTTGGTCCTGGCGCTCGTTCAGCGGTAGCGCAGATTCTCTGGACTTTCCGTCAACTCATTTTATCGGCACGCCGTACCTGCAAATAAGTCATCATCGCATTGGAACTTGTGGCGGAAGTGCCGGCATCCTCCGCCGCCACTCGAACGAACAACGGCGCGTGATGCGGTAGACGGCTGCAGGGGGGAGATTGCGCATCGTTCCGCCGATGCGCACTGCCTTTAGCCCGAGCCGATCAAGAATGGTCCGAGGAATCGGGCATCTAGGCCCGTACGTGAACTGGTAAAGAGCGCCGCCTATCCGGAGGTGCATGAATGCGCCGGAAAGGATGGCAATCACTTTTCGTGGGGGCATGGACAAGAGAGGCAAGTCGCTAATTACTGCACCTGCACCTTCGAGTCCGAAGAGCTTGTATCTCGTCAGTTGAAACGCATCCATCCATAGAACGCGTGCTTTCGGGAATCGTAAGTCGAGCAATCGCGCAAAATCCGATCCATACTCAACGAGCGTCAGGTCGCTTTCGTCGACACCGCGATCAATAAGAGCGCGTGTGAAGACGCCGGTTCCCGCCCCCAGTTCGAGAATGGGACCGCTCATCTCCGAGATCTCAGATGTGATAAGCCGTGCTAGCGACGCACCGGACGGAGCAATCGCCCCTACACGTAACGGGCTACCGATCCATGACCTTAGAAAGCGCTGGAAATCGGATCTTCCGTTGACTTCCATCATGATACGAACCTCTAGTGAACACTGAAGCGGCAATGCTTGAAGACACAAAAGCGGCCCGGAAAAGCGCAAATCGCTTACGCTTCGCGGTTGCTGTTTGCAATTCACTTCACGAATCGTTCACATCTGGCCGAAGTGGTGAGACGAGCGCGGTTGCGATATATCCCGCCTGGTGGGACACACTCTGCCGACCACCCTCAGGCGATATCCGCGGTCAGAAGAGCCGACGCAATGGAAAGCCCGGCGGAGCGCGGTTCAAACCAGTTGTTGGTCACCTTCCTCCCCCATCGCTAAAGCAGGTGCTCGACCCGAAATGGCATCGAGCGGAGGCGCCTTCCGGTCGCATGGAAGATGGCGTTCGCGATCGCTGCCGATGCCCCAGCCATCACAACCTCTCCGAGGCTCTTGAGGCCGGCGGAATTGGCCAACGGGTCCGGCTTGTCGACGAAGCCAACCTCGATCTCGCCGATGTCCGCGTTGACGGGCACGACATACTCGGCGAGATCGCAGTTGAGATATCCGCCATAGCGAGGATCGATTTCGGTCGCTTCGCGCAGTGCCGCACTGAAAGCCCAGACCACCCCGCCATGGACCTGACTTCGCGCCGTGCGGGGACTGATGACACGGCCGCAGTCGGCAATGCTGACGCAACGCGGCATGCGGATGCGGCGGGTGGTCGGTTCGACGCGGACCTCGACGAAATGGGCGATCCAGCTCATAGTAGTGAATTCCGGGTATTCGGGCCCAGCCGCCCCATCGCCGCTCACGCGCAGATATTCGATGGCTTCTGCGCCCTGTCCTGGCGCGACTTCCGACACCTCGACCTGCAGATAGGGCCGCCGGATGGTGGCCAGTTGCCGGTGGATGTTGCCCGGCACGGACCTGCCATCCAGAAGTTCTCGCAAGGCTGCCTGCATGCGCATGACAGCCTTGAGGGTCGCCGGCACGCATCCGGCCGTGCCGCACGAGGCGCCCGTCTGATGCTGCGGCGCGGCGCTGGTATCGCCGACAACTACCTCCAGCCCGGCGGGATCGATGTCCAGCCCTGCAAGCAGGACGTTGGCGATCGTCGTCTTGATGCCCTGACCCAGTTCGTGGCCGGAGATCGCGATGCGCGTCCTGCCTTTGGCGCTTATACGCAAGGTGGCGATGGCAGGCGACATCGGGGACGGATAGTTGCCGAGCGCCATACCCCAGCCGACCTGGGTCCCGTCGGGCGTCGTCATCGACCCGGGGGTGTGCGATCGCCGCGACCAGCCGAAACGGCGCGCACCCTCGGTGATGCAGTCGGCCACGAACCGGGACGAATAAGGTTTTCCGGATAGCGGATCGGTCGGGCCGTCGTTGTTCAGGCGCAGCGCGACGGGATCCATCCCGAGCTTATAGGCGAGCTCGTCGACCGCACTTTCGAAGGCGAAACATGCCTGATGCGGAAACGGGCAGCGCATGTAGCCGGCGTCCGGGCGGTCGAGGCGGATCTGGGTGCCGCCTCCATGGTAGTTCGTGATATTGTAAAGCCTGGGTGTACCTTCATGATATTCGGCGGGCGACAATCCGCCTTCGCGCGAATTTTCGTGCTCCGCGACATAATGGGCCGCGATCATCTTCCCGCTGGAATCGGCGCCGAGACGAATGTGGTGCACACTTTTGGGCCGGTAGGATGCGATGTGGAAGATGTGACCGCGCGGTATGACGATCCTGACCGGCTTGCCGGTCAGAATGGCGGCATGCGCTGCGATCACGGAATATCCGTGCGGTGCGGCCTTCTGACCAAAACCGCCGCCAACCGACGTGCTCTTCACGTCGATCTTGGCCGGGTCCAACCATAGTGAGGCGGCGACAGCGTTCTTGATACCCATCGTATGCTGCGTCGTATCGTAGATGGTCAGCCGACCGTCGTCGAACACCGCCGTCGCGCTCAGCAACTCGAGCGGGTTGTGATGCTGGGTGGGCGAAACGTAGATCTCGTCCACGATCACGGAGGCACGTTCGAAGGCGTCCGCCGCATTGCCGGCGACGATCTCTTCGTCAATCGGTTCCCTGCGCGCGTCCCGGCTCTCCATCACGACTGAGAACGGATCTTCCTCGTATTCGCCTGTAATCTTCTCGGCGCCTTCGATTGCGGCTTCGAGGGTCTCGGCAATGACCACCGCGATAGGCTGACCGCGATAGGCGATTGCTTCGACGACGGTAGGAGGGACGGAATAGCCCTCTTCGTCTCCTTCCTCTTCGTCTTCACCGGTCGGGGCTTCGAAGTTCGGATTGGGCCTCGGGAAATCCTTCGGCGTGAGCACGCGCAATACACCATCAACCGCGAGGGCCTCAGCGACATCGAGACGGACGACCGTTCCTTTGGCGATACGGGAGGGTACGAGGACAGCGTGGAGGACACCCGGACTTTGGAAGTCCGCCGCATAGCGCGTCGCACCGCGTACCTTGTCGAGCGCATCTATCCGCGCGCGGTCAGGTAGTTTGTCGAGGGCCATCAGGCGCTCCTTTCCGATGCAATCATCACGGCGTCCGCGAGCGTGCGAATACCGAGTTCGATTTTGAAGCCGTTGTGGCGGCCGGGTTGCGCATCGGAGAATGCCAGGCGCGCCGCCTCCAAGGCAGTCTCCCGATCCACAGTCCTGCCGGTCAGGAATTTTTCGGCAGCGGGCGCGCGCCATGGTTTGGTCGCCACACCGCCGAGCGCTACGTGAGCACGCTCGACCCGGCAGCCATCGAGCTGAAGCGCCACCGCCGCTGATGCGAGCGCAAACGCGTAGGATTCGCGGTCCCGCACCTTGTGATAGGTCGATCGGCGCCCGGCGCCTGTCTTCGGGATCACGATCTCGGTGATCAGCTCCCCGTGTTGGAGTTCGAATTCAAGGTGCGGAGTGTCTCCCGGCAGGCGGTAGAGCGCCGAAACGGGAAGGCTGCGCTGGCCGTTAGGCCCAAGGATGTTGATGCGCGCATCAAGCGCCGTCAGCGCGACCGGCCAATCGCCCGGAGAGACAGCCGTACAGGCGTCGCTGATGCCGAGAACTGCCTGGGCACGATCGAGGCCGCCGATGGCGGCGCAACCGCTGCCGGGGTTGAGTTTGTTGCATGGGTAGACTGCACCCGCGGAGGCAATCGCGCCGGCTCCGTGCCGGAAATACGAACAACGTGTCCGTTGGAGCAGGTTGGCCCCCACGGCCGCCATGTTGCGCAGTTGCTGGGACGCACCCTTCAGCAGCGATTCCGAGAGGACGGGATAGTCGCGCGCGATCGTCGGATCGGCCGCCACATCGCTCATCGTCACATTCGTGCCGATGCGCATTTCGTCGGCCGACGTCGAGATCGCGTCGTACCCGATGCGCGTTACGTCGATCAGCCGGCTGGGATGTTCCACCCTGAGCTTCATGAGATCGAATAGGGTTGTTCCACCGGCAACGTAGCGTGCCCTTTCACCGGATTTGGCGAACTCGCTCACCGCTTGTTCGGCACTGGCGGCGATACTGTAAGTGATCGGCTCCATCAGCCCCTCCGCATCCGGCCGGCCGCGTCGGTGATCGCCGCAACGATCCCGGGATAGGCGCCACAACGACAAATGTTCCCGCTCATGAATTCTCGTATTTCGGCGGGGCTGTTCGCGTGACCCTCGTTGACGCAAGCAATCGCAGCCATGATCTGGCCGGGCGTGCAGTATCCGCATTGAAGAGCGTCATGGTCTATGAAGGCCTGCTGCATCACATGCAGCTCGTCATCGCTGCCAATCCCCTCGATCGTGGTGACTTCGCGGCCATCCACCTTGGCGGCGAGGGTCAGGCATGACGCGACCCTGCGGCCATCGACATGGACGGTGCAGGTACCACATTGACCGTGATCGCAACCCTTTTTTGCTCCGGTTAGCGCCAGCGTCTCACGCAGGACGTCCAGAAGCGAAGCGCGCGCATCGATCGTCAGATGGACGGCCTGTCCATTAACCTTTGTCCTGACGATGAACCTATTTGGGACAGGGACGACAGGCTCGGGTGAAGTTCTGCCGTCTTTCGCGATGACGTTACCGTCAGCAAAGAGTCCTAATGCCGCTGCGGCAGCCGTGCACTTCAGGGTTGTCCGGCGGCTGATCGCGAAGTCCGCCGCGACACCGTTCGTCGGCTCTCCGGCGCGGTCCTCGCCCTGCTCAATGCCGGATGCAGACGAGCGCAGAGCGGACTTCTGCCAGCATAATGGAAGATGGTCGGAAGCTAGTCGCATGGATGGCTCGACGTCCCCGGTGAACGGTATGTAAGGGTGGTCATCGACGCCTCCAGTCAGTCGTGGGCATTCCCTTGTGCTGTGGTAGAAAATACGATTGATTATTCGCGTTTTCTATTCGCATTGCCGGAGCGCTGCATGACCGATCGCCCAAGTCCGCGAATTTCCTCACGAAAACAGCCGAAGCAGGCGCGGTCGACCGAGCTCGTCGCGACGATCCTTGAGGCTGCTGTTCAGGTTTTGACGAAGGAAGGCGCGCAGCGTTTCACCACGGCTCGGGTAGCCGAGAAGGCCGGCGTCAGCATCGGATCTCTCTACCAGTATTTCCCGAACAAGGCGGCGATCCTCTTCCGGCTTCAGAGCGACGAATGGCGGCAAACGACCGAGATGCTTAGCTCGATCGTCGGTGATGTCTCCAGACCTCCCCCCGAACGGCTACGGAACCTGGTTCATGCCTTCATCCGTTCGGAATGTGATGAAGCTGCGGTTCGCGTGGCGCTCGACGACGCGGCCCCTCTCTATCGCGATGCTCCCGAAGCGCGAGAGGCACGGGCGGAGGGGGACCTCGTCTTCGAGGCCTTCATGCGGGAGCTGCTGCCCGAAGCCTCGGATGCGGCCCGCGACCTGGTCGGCGATCTGATCACGACGACGATGAGCACGGCTGGGAAACAGTTCTCGGAAAGACCGCGAACCACGTCCGAGATCGAGGCTTATGCCGACGCGATGGCCGATATGTTCTGTGCCTATATCAGAAGCCACCAGCACGGCTGAGATGAAAAGCAGTCGCCCGGCGACCAATGTCCAGCGGCCTTGACTGAAAGCCCGACCCGGGTGGTCGAAACCGCCGTGGGCCGGGTCGAGGTTGCGGTGCCAATCCCGCCGCCGGGCAGCCGTTTGCCAAGCGGACCGCGCACGCATCTATTGCCGGGGCATCTCGCCGTGGCCCGCTGACGCCGCCCGGTGCTCTATTATTTCCTGGAGCAACTCGCGGGCCCTGCTTGAGGAAAGCGGCCGTCAACGCCACCGCGTTCGCTGCTGCTGGGTACCGAAGGCCTAGGCGTGCGCGACCTGCGCGGATGTGAGCTGCGCTTGCGCGCGCGCCAGGTCGTGGTGTGCCTGCAGGTTCAGCCAGAACCCCGGTGTGTTCTGGAAGGTCCGCGCCGAGAGAAGGGCGGCCTCGCCGCTGATGCGGGTGCGGCCCTGGGCGCGGAAGCATTTTTCGTTGCGCAGCCCGGCGACCGGTCATCGGGTTGTGGTTCCCGGTACGGTCCAGGGCCGGTTGCATTTCACGCTGGATTCCGGACCGACCGGACCGAGGCTCAGTTGGCCTGCTCGAGTGTCTCGTCGAAGCGCACCCCCAGTTTCTAGAAGCGGCTCACCGTGCGAGCGACCTTGCGATCATCTGACAGCCACATGAGAGCGCTCGTCTGGATGTAGGCGCCCTCCTCGAGCAGCGGATGACCGGTGACCAGACCCTGCAGCACGAGGCAGCCGTCGTCGGCGCCGACGGTCCAGAAATCCAACCGGGGCGCAGCGGCGATCTCTTCGTCAGTGGGCGACTCGCCACGGTAGATGCGCACCAGCACTTTGTAGATGTCTTCGGCGCGACGTTTGCGATCTTGCCTGTCGGTCATCGTCGATCTCCCTCTTGGCCATGCCCCGCGGCTCACAGGGTCGCCGCGGGCGTGCCGCTTGGCTGCGGACGTAAGGGGCTAGGCCGCCGCCTCGGACGCCTTTTCTTCCGGGGATGCCGGCAGGGCCGGTTCCTCTTGGAGCGCGCCGGCGTCATGGTCTTCGGCGGCCTTGCGTTCGGCGCGGGCGCCTGCCGGACAGGATCGTATCGCATGTCCCCGTTCGAGATCATCTTTCTCTCCGCCGCTGCATTCTGCACCTCGGCTCTGACCACCGTCGTCGGAGCAGGCGGCGGCACGGCGCTGCTGGCGATCATGCTGCAGGTGATGTCGCCGGCCGCCGCCATACCGGTGCACGGCGCGGTCCAGCTTGCTTCCAACACCATGCGCGTATGGCTCTTCCGCCGCCACATGGCCTGGCCCATCATCCTGCGCTTCGCTGCACTGATGCCTCTGGGGGTGGCGGTCGGCCTGCTGCTGTTCCAGGGCCTGCCGACGGAGGTCATTCAGATTCTCATCGGCTGTTTTATTCTGGTCACTCTCACGGTCCGGCAGCTCAAGTTCCTGCGCGGTCGGGAGCTGCCGCTCTGGGCCTTCGTTCCTGTGGGCTTCGCCACCGGCGTTCTGAACATGATCGTCGGCGTGATCGCGCCGATCCTCGGTGTCCTCGTCATCCGCAAGGACCTTGCCAAGGAGCAGGTCGTCGGGACTCTCGGGTTCTTCGGGCTGGTCGGAAACGTCCTCAAGGTTGCCGGCTTCACCCTCGTCGGATTCAGTTTCCAGGAGTACGGGCCGGCCATTCTCTGCATGATCCCGGCAGCGATGATCGGCACCAGGGTGGGGCAGTCGCTCTTGAGCCGGTTGAACGAGCGCAGCTTCCTTTTCGTTTTTCGATTCATCCTGGTCGTACTGGCGTTGAAGCTGATCGTCTACGACGGGCTTGCCGGCATGTTCGTTTCGACCTAGCGCAACCGCCGCCTTGCGGGAACAGTCCGCAGGCTTGAGTGCATTCTTGCCCGGATTACTTCGATCACTCCGATGGATCGCTTCGGTATTAATCGTTTGTCTTCGGCGATGGCGGGGCGAACAATTGTACGTGTGGAGCCATGGCCAGTGAGGCCGGGCCCTTCCCGCTGAGGAGTTTCTCCGATGCTTGCACGTTCCACTTCCGGTGCCTCGTCCTCTTCGTTCTTCCTGCGTTACTGGCGCGGCGAAGGGGCTTTGTGGAGGATCTTCTGGGTCTACGGGGTGCTGGCGAGCACGGTGCTTTCCGGGCTCTACGCCTGGGCCTTGTTTGCCGCCGACACGACGGCCCAACAGATTCTGCTGCCGATCATCCTGCTCTACACGGCATGGATCGTCGTCTCGGTGTGGCGCTGCGCTCCGAACGCTGGGAGTGAAACCTATGCGCTGCTCGCGCGCGGGCTCACCATTGCCTGGGCGCTTAACGTGCTGCTGGTGATCGCGGCCCTGCAGTTGGGCCTGATCGCCATCTACACCGGCGCGCCGGCCGGCTGAACCGGCTCACTCTCCGACGGTGTAGCGAGCCACCGCCGCCGCAGCCTACCGGAGGCTTTCGCAGCGCCCGATGTTGCGCTCATGGACCTCGAGCATGTCCTTGAGATCGTGCAGCAGGGCGTCCTCGGCAATCCTGCCCGCGGCTTCCCGAAGCCTGCGGACGACCCAGCCCTGACCGCGGTTCAGCAGGGCGATGCGCGCCGCCGGCGATTCCTCAGACAGAACCTTGTCGTAGAACGCTCCCGTCGCCGGGCTCGGCACTCCGCCGAGGCGGGTCACGTGGCGGACCAGCATGGCACAGAAGCGCGCTTCGTCCATGGCGACGTCGCGCAATGCCGCCCGGCGCGCCGCCCGTTCCTCCTGCCGCGCCATTTCAGCCACGGCCCGCGCACCGGCCCGCTCCCCCTCCAGGAGGTTGTTCAACAGGGCGATGGTTTCGGCGCGGTCCATGTAGCCGAGATAGCCGGGGTCGAGTTCGTGCATCGAGCAGGGCGGCGAGGCATAGACTGACTCCTCCGTAGCGCCGTCCAGAGCGCCGGCGACGCCCGCCGCGGGGAGGGTGTCGCCCCGATACCTGTGGCGTACCACGCCGGCCTCGGTGACGATGGCGTCGAGGGCAATGTCGTGCGGTTGCGGGAAGATGGTCTCGAGCCGGCCGCAGGCATAGCCGACCCCGATGGTCAGCGGCCGGGGGTCGAGCGCGGCCAGGGTACGGTCGTAGTAGCCGCCGCCGTAGCCGAGCCGATAGCCGGCGGCGTCGAACCCGAGCAGGGGAACCAGCAGGGCGGTCGGTCGGACCGGATGGCGTTCGGCGGGAATGGGGATGTTCCAGATGCCCCGCCCGAGCTTCATGCGCGGGCGCCAGGTCCAGAACTCAAGCGCCTGCCCCTTCTCGACCACTACCGGCAGGGCCGCCTCGGCGCCCTGTGCCAGGAAATCCCGAACCAGGTGGCGCAGGTCGATCTCACCTTTGAACGGCCAGTAGAAGCCGATGCAGGCGTGCCGCAGCTCCGGAAACTGCGCCGACACGTGGCCGGCGACGACCGGCCTGAGAAACAGCTTCTCCGCGCGCGGAATCGCCTGCCGTTTCGTCAGCAGCGCCGCCCGCGTCGCCTTGCGCCAGCGGCGGATCTCGGTCCAGTCCTGTTCCATGGCGACACGGCTCCCACGGTCCTGCCCGGTCTCGGGGCGGCAGGGCGAGCCAAAGGCTACGCAGCGCCGTCGCTTTTGACAAACGACTAATAGTGCTGCTTAATATCGGAAAAATCGATTTTATCGGCGCGTTGCCCGGGAGGGCGGTGCATGGATACCGAGCTGGCCCGGACCTTCCTCATGGTCGTCGCCGCCGGCAGCTTTGTCGGCGCGGCGGAGCGGCTGCACGTGACCCAGTCGACGGTGAGCGCCCGCATCCATGCCCTGGAGGACCACCTCGGCTGCACTCTCTTCGTGCGCAATAAGGGGGGTGCGTCGCTGACGCCTGCCGGCCGGCAGTTCGAAAAGCACGCCTCGACCCTCGTGCGCACGGTGGAGCAGGCCCGCCACGACGTCGGTGTGCCGCGCGGGTTCAGCAAATCCCTGACCGTCGGTGGCCGCTTCGGCCTCTGGGAGCGGTTCCTTCTCGACTGGCTGCCGCTCATGCGCGCGGCGGCTCCGGAGGTTTCCCTGCGCGCCGAGATCGGCTTCGAGCCGGACCTGATGCTGGGCCTCGTCGAGGGCCGCCTCGACATCGGCGTGATGTATACCCCGCAGAGCCGCCCGGGACTGAAGGTGGAGCTGCTGTTCGAGGAGTGCCTGATCCTGGTTTCGACCGATCCCGCGAGCGCACCGGAGCCGGGTCCCGGATACGTCTACATCGATTGGGGTCCCGAGTTTTATGCGCGCCACAGCGCCAGCTTTCCCAACTTCATCGGGCCGGCGCTTACCGCGAACATCGGCTGGCTCGGGCTGCAGCACGTCCTGGCCCACGGAGGAGCGGGGTATTTCCCCGAGCGCCTGGTGCAGGAACACCTGGAGGATGCGCGCCTGACGCGGCTCGAGGACGCGCCGACCTTTACATTGCCGGCCTATGTCGTTCATCCCGCCGACTTCGACCGCGATCTGCTGGAGGCCGCGCTGGGGAAGATGCGCGAACTGGCCTGCTCCTCATCGGCGCGCGAGGCTTGAATGGACGCCAGCTGGCGGCGGCGGAGGTTTAGGGTCAGGCGGCCGCGGAACCGGTTTCGCCCATCCGCTTCATGATCTGCGCCCGGCGCGAGGGCAGCAGGGTGGCCAGGAACCGGCCGACGAGCCGGCGCCCCGCCGCCTTGTCCATGGCGTCGGGCGTGACGTGCATGCGGATCCACATGCCGTCCGTCATGGTGTCCAGTGCCTCGGCCAGGTTCTCGGCGCTCCAGGAGGAATCGGCGATCAGATCCTCGGCCTCCTTGCAGAGGCCGAGTAGCACTTCTGTGTGCTCCGAATCGTAGGCCTCGCAGATCTCGGCGAAGACCGGGCGCGCCTTGGCCTCACCCCAGAACGAGTTCCACAGGGCCAGGTGGCGGCTGTTGCAGATCCGCTCGTCGAGGTCCGCGCCGACCATGGCGAGGATCTTCTCGACGGGATCGTCCGGGGCCGCGGCCAAGGCGGAGCGCCAGACCTTGTTGTATTCCTCGTAGTGGTACTTCAAGGTCTCCGCCAGGAGCATCTGCTTGTTCTTGAAGTAGAAGACGGCGACGCCCTGGGACAGGCCGGCGCCATCGGAAACCGTCGCCAGGGTGGTCGCCGACAGGCCGTGCTCGACCACGGAATCGATGGTGGCTTCGATCAGTTGCCGGCGCCGCATGGCAGCGTTTTCCGTCCGCTCGCGCCGAGGCCGCCCAGCCGCTGTCTTCACTGCCATCCGATTTCTCTCTCCGGCCGCCGAATCATGATCGGCAGACTGCCACAACAATGGAAGAAAGGCACTTTTCAGCCTTCCAGCAGATATTTTTATTTGAGCGCTCAAAAAAATATAGACCGGCTTCGGGGCCTTGTCTAATCTTGTCTCAGGCTGCCGCCGGGCAGGCAATCCCTTGGCACGGAGGAGACCCTGGAATGTCGGGGCGGTATGACGTCATCGTCGTCGGCGCCGGCCACAACGGCCTTACCGCCGCCTGCTATCTGGCCCGCCAGAAGCTGCGGGTGCTGGTGGTCGAGCGCAACGCGCATATCGGCGGCGCCGCGGTCAGTCGCGAGCTCTATCCGGGCTGGACCTACTCGAACTGCTCCTACGTCTGCAGCCTGCTGCGCCCGGAGGTGGTGCGCGACCTCGACCTGCCGCGCCACGGCCTGCAGGTCATTCCCTACGAGAGCGGTGCGACCTTCACCTCGGATGGCGGCTACTTCGCCTACTACTCCGATCACGATGCCTTGCGCCGGGAGTTGAGCCGCTTCTCCAAGCGCGATGCGGACAACTACGAGCGTTACGCCCAGGCGATCATGCGGCAGTGCCGCTTCATCAAGCCGCTGCTGCTGCGCACGGCGCCGGACCCGGCGAGCAACCGCCCGCGAGACATCGGCGAACTGCTGTTCCTCGGCAAGCGCTTCCACGATCTCGGCGAACGCGAGATGGGGGAGACGATTCGATTCTGGACCATGTCCATCGGCGAATTCCTCGACGAGTATTTCGAGACCGAGGTGGTCAAGGCGCACTTTGCCGGCTCCGGCATCATCGGCACCGGGCTCGGGGTCAATTCGCCCGGCACAGCCTACGTCCTGCTGCACCACTACATGGGCGAGGTGGACGGCACCATCGGTGCCTGGGGCTTCACGCGCGGCGGCATGGGCGGCGTCACCCAGGCGATGGCGCGCGCCCTCGAAGAAGCCGGCGGCGAGATCCGCAGCGGCGCACCGGTCGAGCGATTCCTTTCGGCCAACGGCAGGATCAAAGGCGTGGTGCTGGAGGGCGGAGAAGTGCTGGAAGCGCCGACGGTGATCTCCAACATGGACGTGCGTCGCACCTTCCTGCGGCATGTCGATGCGGCCGAACTGCCGGAAGACTTCCTGAAGGCGGTGAAACGATTCAAGATTCGCGGCTCTTCGGCGAAACTCAACATCGCCCTCGACGGCTTTCCCAGCTTCCCCGCGGCCCCGGCCGACGCGCCCTTCCTGCGCGGTGATCTGCATGCGTCGGAATCCCTGGAGGAACTGGAGCGGGCCTATGACGACTGGAAGGCCGGGCGCTGGTCGAGCGAACCCTACTTCGACATGCTGATCCCGACCGCCATCGACCCGACCATGGCACCGCCCGGCAAGCACATGATGACGGTCTTCGTCCAGTACGCGCCCTACGAACTGGCATCGGGCGAGCCCTGGGACGGGCCGGCGCGCGAAGCCCTGGCCGAGACCGTGATCGCCAAGATTGCCCGCCACAGCCCGGACTTCAGGGACCTGATCCTGCACAGGGAGGTCCGCACGCCCTGGGACCTCGAGCGCGAGGTGGGCCTGACGGAGGGCAACATCTTCCAGGGCGAACTGACCTTCGACCAGATGTTCTTCAACCGCCCGGTACCCGGCTACGCCGACTACAGAACGCCGATCAGGGGACTCTATCTCTGCGGCTCCTCGAGCCATCCCGGTGGCGGCGTAATGGCCGCGCCCGGTGCCAATGCGGCCCGCGAAGTCCTGCGCGACCTCGGCTTGAAACGCATGGGACGGGCGGCATGACCGGGTTCGACGCCATCGTGATCGGCGCCGGGCACAACGGCCTGGCCGCGGCCGGGGTGCTGGCCGGAACCGGGCGCAAGGTGCTGGTGCTGGAGAAGGCCGCCATCCCAGGCGGCGCCGCGGCGGGCTATGAGATCGCTCCCGGCTTCCACGCGCCGCGCTTCGCCCATCTGCTGCACGCCTGGCATCCGCGTGTCGAAGCTCAGCTGGCACTGCCGTCCCATGGCCTCGCCTTTGCGCGGCGCGACCTGCCGACGGTCTCGCTGGCGGCCGACGGCCGCCACGTCGTCGTCGAGGGTGGCCGGGCGCGCTTCGCCGACGGCACCGCGCACCCCGACGCGGCCGCTTTCGCCGAACTCCACGACCGCCTGGTGCGCTTCGCCGCCGTGCTCACGGGCAAGCTCCTGGAGACGCCGCCGCGTCTCGGGCGTCCCGATTGGCGCGAGTTGGGAAGCCTGGCGAAGCTGGGACTCGACCTCAGGCGGCTGGGCACGAAGGACGCGCGGGAATTCCTCCGTATCCTGCTGTCCAACGCCGCCGATGTCGTCCTCGACGAGATCGCCGACGGCCCGCTCGCCGGAGCGCTCGCGCTGGATGCGGTAATGGGCGGGCACTGCGGGCCGCGCTCACCGGGCAGCGTGCTGACGCTGCTCTACCGTCTGGCGCAGGGCGGCGGGCGCCACCTGCCGCAGGGCGGGATGGGAGCCTTCACGGCGGCGCTGGTGCGCGCGGCGGAGGCACGCGGGGCCGAGATCCGCTGCAATTCCGCGGTCGACGGAATTCTCGTCGCCGACGACCGGGCCGTCGGCGTGCGGCTTGCCGACGGCGAGGAAATGACCGCCCCACTGGTCCTGTCCAGCCTCGATGCGCGAACCACGCTCGGGCTTACCGGTGTCGAGCATTTCGATGCCGAAGCGGTGCGGCGCATTCGCCGGCAACGCTGCAAGGGGGTGACGGCAAAGGTCAATCTGGCGCTTTCCGGCCTGCCCCGCTTCGATGGTCTGGATGCGGCCGCCTTGGCCGGGCGGATCGTGGTGGCCCCCGCCGTGCAGACCCTCGAGTCCGGCTTCGATACCGCAAAGTACGGCGAGATGCCGGCGCAGCCGGCGCTGGAGATCGTCGTACCTGGCCTCGCCGACCCCTCGCTGGTGGCGGGGGAGGGGCAAGTCATGTCGATCGTCGTGCAATACGCTCCCTACGCGCTGAATGGCGGCTGGACCGACGCGGCGCGCGACGACCTCGGCGAGCGTGTGCTCGACCTGCTGGAGGCTCATGCGCCCGGCCTGCGCCGCCTGGTGGTCGCCCGGGACGTCTTCACGCCGGCCGATATCGAGCGCGAGACCGGGGCGACCGGGGGACACTGGCACCATGGCGAACTGGCCGTCGACCAGATGCTGACGCTGCGGCCGGTCAACGGGATGGCGCGCTACGCCCTGCCTGTCGGCGGTCTCTATCTCTGCGGAGCCGCCGCCCATCCCGGCGGCGACATCATCGGCGCCGCCGGCCACAACGCGGCGCGGCAGGCGATCCGGGAAGGCAGGGCGGCATGAGTTCTCCACTGCATGGCCGCCAGCAGCCGGGTGACGCTGCGCCGGCGACCGCGATGTCGGAGGCCGGCATGGTCGCCCGCGGCCTGGTGCCTTCGCCCTTTCATCCACGCACCGGCCCGCTGAACCTGCATGGGGACTGGATGCGCTGGGCGGGGTATCTCTCGGCACGGCGCTTCGACAGCGTCGAGGCGGAATACTTCGCCATCCGCAACCAGGCGACGCTGTTCGACATCTCGCCGATGCACAAGTACCGCATCAGCGGGCCGGACGCCGAACGGGTCATGAACCGCCTCGTCACCCGCGACGTACGCAAGATCGCTCCGGGTCGGGTCGGCTATACCTTCTGGTGCGACGAGGACGGTTTCGTGATCGACGACGGCACCCTGTTCCGCTTCTCGGCGGAGGATTTCCGGCTTTGCTGTCAGGAGCCGCAATACGCCTGGCTGCACGATGTCGCCTGGGGCTTCGACGTCGAGATCGCCGACGAGAGCGAGGCGGTTGCGGGCCTTTCGCTGCAGGGGCCGACGAGCTTCGCGGTGCTGGAGGCCGCCGGCCTCGGAGCCCTATCGCGCCTGCGGCCCTTCGACCTGGCGGAAGCGGCGCCGGGGCTCACGGTCTCACGCAGCGGCTTCACCGGCGATCTCGGCTACGAGCTGTGGACGCCGGCGGAGCGGGCGCTCGACCTGTGGGACCGCCTCTGGGCGGCGGGGCGCGATTTGGGCCTCAGGGCGATCGGCAATGCCGCACTCGATCTGGCGCGCATCGAGGCCGGCTTCGTGGTGAGCGGAATCGATTTCAAGTCGATCCATGCGGCCGTGCGGCCCAGTCGCGGGCGCACGCCTTTCGAGCTCGGCGCCGAGCGGTTGGTCGATCTCGACAAGGGACACTTCAACGGGCGCCGGGCGCTGCTGCGGCACCTGGAGGCGGGGCCGCGCTACAGGCTCGTCGGGCTCGAGATCGACGGCAACAAGGCACCGCACAACGCCTACGTCTATCACCGCAAGAAGACGGAGGCCGGCCACATCACCTCGACCCTGTGGTCGCCGACCTGCAAGCGGAATCTCGCTCTGGCGATGCTGAAGGCGCCCTACGGCGTCAAGGTGAACTCGGATCTCTGGGTCGAGATCTACCTCGACAAGGAAGGCAAGTGGGAGCGGATCATGGCGCAAGCGTCGATTGTCGAGCGGCCGTTCTTCCGGCATCCCCGGCGTTCCGCCACGCCGCCGGCGCGGTTCTGACTTGCGCGCGAAGCAGCAGCGGCCGAAGGAATCATTAGAAAGACAAATGAGACCAGTGATGCAGACAGCTCCGAAGAAAATCTCGCTGACGAACACCGCGGCGACGATCCGCGCCTACGACAACGACCACTTTCTGCATCCCTGGGAGGCCATGGCCAGCCTCGGAAAGGCCGACCGCACGATCTCGATGCATGCCGAGGGCATCTACGTCTATGACCAGGAGGGACGCCGGTTGATCGACGGCCCCGGCGGCATGTGGTGCACCCAGATCGGCTACGGGCGTCGCGACATGGCCGAGGCCATCGCCGACCAGGTCATGAAGCTTTCCTATCACTCCCCCTGGAACACGGCCGGCGAGCCCTCGGCGATGCTCGCCCGCAAGCTCGCGGAACTGGCGCCGGGCGATCTCAACCACGTCAGCTTCACGACGGGCGGCTCGACGGCGGTCGACACCGCAATCCGCTTTACCCACTTCTTCAACAATGTCCTCGGCCGGCCGGAGAAGAAACGTGTCATCTCGCGCGAAAAGGCCTATCACGGCTCGACCTACCTTTCGGCGACGGTGACCGGCAAGGAGCGCAGCAAGTCCCTCTTCGACATCGAGGCACGGCTCACCCACTTCCTGCCCAACGTCAATCCGAACCTGCGCCCCGCCGGCATGAGCGAGGCCGAGTGGTGCCGCGAAAAGGTCGCCGATCTGGAGAACGCCATCCTCGAACTCGGTCCCGACACCGTGGCAGCCTTCATCGCCGAGCCGATCCTCGCTTCCGGCGGCGTCATCATCCCGCCGGAGGGTTATCTCAAGGGCTGCGCCGAGGTTTGCCGCCGGCACGATGTGCTGCTCATCTGCGACGAGGTGGTGACCGGCTTCGGGAGGCTCGGTCACTGGTTCGCCTCCGAGGAGGTGTTCGACGTCGTGCCCGACATGATCACCTGTGCCAAGGGCCTGACGTCGGGCTACCTGCCGCTCGGCGCCTGCATCATCTCCGACCGCCTGCTGGAGATGATCCGCGCCAAGGCCCGGCCAGATCTGCTGTTCAACAACGGCTACACCTATTCCGGCCACCCGGTCTGCTGTGCCGCCGCGCTGAAGTCGATCGAGATCATCGAGCAGGAAGGCATCCTCGAGCACGTACGCGAGATTTCGCCCTATTTCCTCGAGCGGCTGGCGGCTCTCGAGGCCTATCCCATCGTTGGGGATGCCCGCGGCATGGGTCTCGTAGGCTGTGTCGAGGGGCGGCTCGACGGCGACGGCGACCGCCTGGACCTCGACCGGGATGTCGGTCACCGCATCGACCGCAGGTGCGAGGCCCTCGGGCTGATCGTGCGCCCCCTGCTGAACATGTGCGTCTTCTCGCCGCCGCTGGTCATCACCCGGCCCCAGGTCGACGAGATGTTCGACATTCTGGAGCGGGCGATCCGCGAGGTATCGGCGGAAATCGGTGCCTGAGCGTGGGAAACCGCCGATGATTTGAGTGAGCGCTTAAATAATATATTGCCGCTGGCCGGCCGGTCGCATACCCTATTTTAGGGCAGAAAAATGAAGTCCGCCGGGGACCAGTGGGGGGAAGTACCGGGCCCATGGCGGATATCCCGCATCGGGAACCAAAGGAAACAGGGAGAGGCTTCATGACGAACAGATTGCTGAGCAGCTTGCTGGGTGGCGCCGCGATCCTTGCACTGGCCGCGGGCCCCGCGGCGGGGGCCGACCCGGAGCTTACCGTCTTCGACTGGGCCGGCTACGAAGACCCGGCCTTTCACGAGGCATATACCGAGGCTTACAACACCTCGCCGACCTTCGCCTTCTTCGGCGACGAGGAGGAGGCTTTCCAGAAGCTTCGGGCCGGGTTCAAGGCCGATCTCGCGCATCCCTGCTCGCAGAGCGTGGTGAAGTGGCGCGAGGCCGGCCTGCTGAAGCCGCTCGACACCAGCCGCATCACGGCCTGGAACGACCTCAACCCCGGACTGCGTGACATGCCGGGGTTCAGCGCCGACGGCAAGGCCTACTTCGTGCCGGTCGATTGGGGCAACACCGCCCTGACCTACCGCACCGACATGGTAGCGGAGTCAGACGTCGCTTCGCTGCGGGTCTTCGCGGATCCCCGCTTCGCTGGAAAGATCTCGATCGGCGACAATGTCGACGATGCCTATGCGCTTGCCTCCCTGGCGATCGGTCTCAAAGACTGGTCGCAGATGACCGATGCACAGTTCGCCGAGGCGTCGGATTTCCTTCGCCAGGTGCACGAGAACGTGCGCGTCTACTGGCAGGATGGCGCCAGCCTGGCGCAGGCGATGGCGTCCGGTGAGGTCACCGTCGCCTGGGCGTGGAACGAGACGTCAGTCAGCATGCAGGCCGAAGATCACCCGGTCGAAATGAAGCGCGACACCGAGGAAGGCATCTCGACCTGGGTCTGCGGCTACTCGCTGCTGGCCGGCGGCGAAGGCAGCGAAGAGAAAGCCTACGCCTACATCAACGCCTTTCTCGACGAGCGCGCGGCGAACTATCTGGTGAACGACTGGGGCTATGGACACTCGAACCAGGCGGCCATGGACAACATCGATCCCGAGGTGCTGGCCGACATGGGATATGACGACGTCGAGGCCTTCCGCGCCAACACGCTGTGGCAAGCGCCGATCCCGACCGCGCTGCGTGAGAAGATGATCGCCGAATTCGAGAAGATCAAGGCAGGCTTCTGAGAACGCCGCGGCTGTAGCGGGCCGGCGCCGAGCTGCCGGCCCGCTACAGCAGAGGCACCAGGGACTCCACGCTCCAGCCGATCCGTACCCGCTCGCCGGCTTCGAGGCTGCGTCGCCCGATGGTGTTGCGCATCGACACCACGACCGGCTTCTCCAAAGCGTCGATGCTGATGGAATAGTAGGTCATGTCGCCGTAGTAGGCGGCCTCGGCCACGGTTCCGGAGACGACCCGGCTGGGGCCGGGGTCCTCGCCGAACAGCAGGGTCATGCGCTCCGGGCGTGCGCCGATAGTGAGCGCGCTGCCGTTCAGCACGGCATCGGCCGGCTTCTTCAGTTCAGCCCGGCCGAAGCCGGCGATCTCCACCTCCATGGTGTCGTCGCCCTGCCGGAGCATCTCGGCGTCGAGAAAGTTCATGCCGCCGATGAACTCGGCCACGGCCCGGCTGCGGGGCCTCTGGTAGATCTCTTCCGGACGGTCGCACTGGGCGATCTTGCCGCCGAACATCACGGCGATGCGGTCGGACATCGTCAGCGCCTCCTCCTGGTCGTGGGTGACCAGGATGAAGGTGATGCCCACCTGCCGCTGCAGGTGCCGCAGCTCCACCTGCATCTGCTCGCGCAACTTCTTGTCGAGCGCCGAGAGCGGTTCGTCCAGCAGCAGTACCTTGGGCCGCATGATCAGGGCGCGGGCCAGCGCCACCCGCTGACGCTGACCGCCGGAGATCTCGTTGCTCTTGCGCGCACCGAGGTGTGCCAGGTCGACCTGTCCCAGCGCCTCCTGCACCCGGCGATGCCTTTCCTGCCGGTCGAGGCGCAGCCGGCGCAGGCCATAGGCGACGTTCTGCTCCACCGTCAGGTGCGGGAAGATAGCGTAGTTCTGGAACACCATGTTCGTGGGCCGCCGGTTGGGCGGCACGCCGACCATGGCCTGCCCGTCGATGCGGATGGAACCCGAGGTGGGATCGTCGAATCCGGCGAGAAGGCGCAGCAAGGTGGTCTTGCCGCAGCCCGACGGTCCCAGCAGGGAAAAGAACTCGCCTTCGCGGATCTGCATCGAGACCTCGTCCACCGCGGCGAAGCTGCCGAACTTCCGCGTCACGCGGTCGATGTCGATAATTGCCCGGTCGTTCATAGAATGCTCCCGCTGCCGCCGGCCCGTCGCGCAGCGCGACGGCGCAAGATTTCTGCCGCCCAGAGCAGAAGGAAGGAAGCCAGCAGCAGGATGCTTCCCAGCGCCAGGACGTTCGGCAGCCTGGCGGTAAAGCGCAGCTGGCTCCAGATGTAGACCGGCAGCGTCGGCTCGGTGCCGCTCAGGAAGAAAGCGACGATGAACTCGTCGAGGGAAATGGTGAAGGTGATCAGCAGGCTGGAGAGGATTCCAGGCGCCACGATCGGCAGGGTCACGCGGAAGAAGGTGGCCGCGGCCCCTTCGCCGAGATCCAGCGAGGCTTCCTCGAGGCTGCGGTCGAATCCCTCGAAGCTGGAGCTCAGCACGGCGATCGAGAAGGGCACCGCCATCAGAATGTGGCCGAGGGTCACGCTGACCAGTGAGAGGCTGAAGCCGAGTTGCAGCAGCACGACGAGCAGTGAGACGGCGACGATGATCTCCGGCAGCACCAGGGGCAGCATGATCAGCGTGGCGATACCGGTCTGCCCGCGAAAGCGGTAGCGCGTCAGCGCCCGCGCGCCGCAGATGCCGAGGATGGTGGAGATGACCGCCGTGGCGACACCCACCTTGAGGCTGTTCCACAAAGCGCCGTGCATGGCGGCATTGCCCCACAGGGCCTCGTACCACTGGGTGGTGAGGCCTTTCAGAGGAAAGGCGACGATGGCGGAATCGTTGAATGAGAAGATCGGCAGGAATAGGACCGGCACGTAGAGAAAAGCCAGATAGATGAGGGCGTAGACGCTGAGGAGCCGAATCTTCATGCCGTCGCCTCCGCTATCGGAACCGAGAGGTGCAGTAGCGGGATATCACCACGAACAGCAGCGATGCCGCGGCGACAATGATCATTGTGGAAACGGCCAGGGCGGCACCGAGCGGCCAGTTGTTGGCTTGGCCGAACTGTACCTGGATCATGTTGGCGATCATCAGGCCGTCCTTGCCGCCGACCAGGCGCGGCGTCACATAGTCTCCGACCGTCGGGATGAAGACGATGAGGGCCGCGGCGATGACGCCGGGCAGCGACAGCGGCAGGGTTATTCGCAGGAACCTTCGAACGGGGCCGTCGCCGAGGTCGGTGGCGGCTTCCAGCAGGCTGCGGTCGATTTTTTCCAAGGACACGAAGATCGGCAGGATCGCGAAGGGCGCCCAGGCATGCGCCAGGGTGATCACCACCGCGTTGGCATTGTACAGCAGGAACTCCATCGGCGCCGCGATGATGCCGAGTTCCATGAGGCTGGAATTGATGGCGCCGTTGTAGCCGAGGATGATTTTCCAGGCGAAGACGCGCAGCAGGTAGCTGGTCCAGAAGGGAATGGTGATCAGGAACAGCCAGAACGCCTTGCGGCTGGTGACGTGGAACGACAGGTAGTAGGCCATGGGATAGGCCAGCAGCACGGTGATCAGGGTCACCGTCGCCGAGACGGCGAGGGAGCGCAGCATCAGGACTCGGTACAGCGGCTCGGTCCAGGCCTCGCGGTAGTTGGCCAAGGTCGGCGTGCGGTCGATGTCGAGATAGTTCTGCGTCCAGAAGCTGAAGGCGACGATCACCAGAATCGGCGCGACCAGCAGCATCAGGGCATAGAGGAAGGTGGGGCTGACCAGAGCCAGGCCGCGTGCCGACTCGCTGCGGCAGAGGCGCGTCCACAGGCTGCCGGTCGCGGCAGCTTCGCGGACGGCCGCATCGGACGCGACGGCGTTGTCGGTCGCGGCAGTCACGATGCCGCGCCTGCCCCGCTATGGGTGCAATCCGGACGGAATCGTCCGGACCCCTTCCATCTCACTCCCTGATCCCCCTTTCGGCCGGACCCCCACGGCCCGGCCCCTGCCCATAACGCCTGCTCGCTATGCGACTTCGCGCACCAGCAGGTCCCTGTTGATCTGCGCCAGACTGCCCGGTTTTGGTTCGCTGGTCTGCGCCATCACCGGCAGGAGTTCGCGCAGGCGGTCGTGAAAGCTTCGCACACCGTATTCGAGGTCCGATAGCATGATTCCGTCAAAGCCGCTCGATTTGGCCGCCTCGCAGGACCAGACGGTCAGCTGGATATCCTCATTGGCCGTGTCCCGGTCGATGCGGGTGCTGAGGTAGCGGGCCAGTCGCATTTCGCGCGTTTCGTCCCTGTACCTGTAGGTCGCACCGCGCTGCAGGGTCAGGCCGGCGTGCACCGGAAACTCCTGATAAAACATCACGCTTTCCGGATAGAAAGCCATCACCGTGTTCGGGAACAGGCCGAGATAGACCCAGGCCCGGCGGTGGCTGTCCGGAAGGTTCGGCATCTCCGGCAGGATCTTCTTGTAGTGGCGCACGCTCCACAGGCGCCCGGGGCCGTCGTTGAACGGGCCGAAGGAACGGTTGCTGCCGCCCGACAGCGGCTCGTCGAAGTAGCCATGGCCGTAGAGGTCCTGCAGTCCCGGATGCGCTATCGGCACGTGGTAGCCCTCGTTGTCGACGTCGCGCACCGCCTTCCAGTTGACCGCCGTCTCGGACTTCCAGTAGCCGCGGTAGGCCGGCACCATGTCGGGCACATTATAATGCGCCGCTTCGGCCTCGAAGGGCGCCATGATCTCCTTCACCGGCGGCTGGTCGCTTTCCTTGAAGCGGATGAACACGAAGCCCTGCCAGATCTCGCTCTGCAGGGGCTTCAGGCCGTATTCGACAGGATCGAGCTTGGGCAGGCTCTTGGGGCGCGCGGGGCTGCGCAGCGTGCCGTCGAGGTTGTAGCTCCAGCCGTGGAACGGGCAGACCAGCGCCGAACGGCACTGGCCCTTCTGCTTCACGGCGACCCGCGAGCCGCGATGGCGACAGACGTTGTGGAAGGCGCGAATGACACCGTCCTCGCCGCGAAGAATGACCGCACGCTCGCCGCAGAGATCGAAGCAGACGTAGCTTCCCGGCTCTGGCAGGTCGCTTTGGTGGCAAGCCAGCTGCCAGTGGCGGCGAAACAGCACCTCGGTTTCGAGGTTCAGAAGTTCCTCATTGAAATAGGTCCAGGCGGGGAGGCCGGAGCGGTCCCAGTTATCGGGGACTTCCAGTCCTTCCAATGAGTTACGCACAGGTCTGCTCCATCTTTTATATAAGCGCTCAATTAAATTATCACTTTGCCGGCGCCTTGTCACCTCTGCAGGCGAGTAGGCGGCGACGTTGTATGCAAAAAATCATGGCGACAATGATCATAAAGCACGCTAAATTTGCACTACGCGACGACAGGGAGACGATCGCGCTCGCAAAACAAGGGGAACCAGACCATGAAACTCGGCAGACTTCTCTTCGCGGCCGTTGCGCTGACCGCCTGCCTGGCGTCGACATCGGCCAGCCGCGCGGCGGACCTCATCGTCGCGACCGATACCGCTTTCGTGCCGTTCGAGTTCAAGGAAGGCGACAAGTATGTCGGCTTCGACATCGACTTGTGGGATGCCATCGCCAAGGAGATCGGCGTCACCTACACCCTGCAGCCGATGGACTTCAACGGCATCATTCCCGCCCTGCAGACCAAGCAGGTGGACGTCGCACTCGCCGGCATCACCATCAAGGACGAGCGCAAGAAGGTCATCGATTTCTCCGACGGCTACTACGACAGCGGATTTCTCCTGATGGTGCCCGCCGACAGCTCCGTCGAGAGCGCCGACGATCTCAAGGGCAAGACCCTGGCCGTGAAGACCGGCACCTCGGCGACCGACTACGCCAAGGAGCACTTCACCGACACGGAATTGCGCCAGTTCCCGAACATCGACAATGCCTACCTGGAACTGCAGACCGGCCGTGTCGACGCGGCGATGCACGACACGCCGAACGTCCTCTACTACATCGCCACCGCGGGCGGCGGCAAAGTAAAGGCCGTGGGCCAGCAGATGATGGCGCATGAGTACGGCATCGGCTTTCCCAAGGGCAGCGACCTCGTGGCCAAGGTCAACGCGGCGTTGGCCAACATGAAAGCCGACGGCCGCTACAACGCGATCTACAAGAAGTGGTTCGGCACCGAGCCGACAAGCTGATCGCGATGCCCCTGATACGGCGTGCCGGGTGATCCCGGCACGCCCCCCTTTCCAGGAGCTCGTCATGGATTTCGAATGGTCCGTCGTCATCGACGCGTTGCCGTCGCTGCTGGGCGGCGCCCGCCTGACGATCCTCATTGCCCTGGCGGGCCTAGTCGGCGGCATGGCGGTCGGTTTCGTCGCCGGCCTGATGCGGGCCTACGGCAACGTCGCCTTGAACGCCGTCGCCTTCGTCTACATCGAGCTTGTGCGCGGCACGCCGATCGTCGTCCAGGTGATGTTTATCTACTTCGCCCTGCCGGTACTGGCGGATATCCGCGTCAATCCGATGACCGCCGCGATTACCGCCATCATCGTCAATGCCGGGGCCTACATCGCCGAGATCGTCCGTGGTTCATTCCAGTCGGTGCACAAGGGCCTGAGCGAGGCCGGACTGGCGCTGGGCCTGCCGGGATGGAAAGTGCTGGTCTACATCGTCGGGCCGGTGGCCTTCCGCCGCATGATTCCGCCGCTCGGTAACCAGTTCATCGTCAGCCTCAAGGACACCTCGCTTTTCATCGTCATCGGTGTCGGCGAACTGACCCGCCAGGGACAGGAGATCATGGCCGCCAACTTCCGCGCCGTCGAGATCTGGACCGCCGTGGCGATCCTCTACCTCATTATGACCGGCACGCTGACGCTCATCCTGCGGGCCACCGAAAAGCGGATGCGCATGCTATGAGCATCGTCGAGTTCCGCAAGGTGACGAAGACCTTCGACAGCGTCGTCGTGCTGAAGGAGGTCGACCTCACCATCGACGTCGGCGAGGTGGTGGTGCTCATCGGGCCTTCAGGCTCGGGCAAGTCCACGCTGCTTCGCTGCATCAACGCCCTGGAACAGATCAACGGCGGCGACCTCATCGTCGACGGCATCAGCGTGAAGTCCGGCGGCTCAAAGACTCGCCTGATCCGCCAGGAAGCGGGCATGGTGTTCCAGCAGTTCAACCTCTTCCCGCAGATGACGGCGCTGGAAAACGTCGCCTTCGGCCCGCGCCGGGTGCGCGGCGCCAGCCGTGCCGAGGCTGTGGAACAGGCCAGGGCACTGCTCGCCAAGGTCGGGCTCGCCGACCGTGGCCATCACTACCCCGCCGAGCTGTCGGGCGGCCAGCAGCAGCGTGTGGCGATCGCGCGGGCTCTGGCGGTGAAGCCGAAGCTGATGCTCTTCGACGAGCCGACCTCGGCGCTGGACCCTGAGCTTCGGCACGAGGTGCTGCGGGTCATGCAGTCGCTCGCCGAAGAGGGGATGACCATGATCGTCGTCACCCACGAGATGGCCTTCGCGCGCAAGGTCGGCACGCGGCTGATCTTCATGGAGGACGGCAAGATCGCCGTCGACGGCGAGCCGGCCGAACTCCTGGCAAACCCCGAGAATTCAAGACTCCGTGAGTTTCTCCAGCATGTTAACTGAAGCTGGGTCTCGTCTGTCTTTCATCGAGATCGCCGGGACGCCATACGAGGTCGGCGTGCAGCTCGGCCGCCATGCCGAGGGCGTGGTGAAGAGGCATCTCGTCACCACGCCGGCCTGGAACAGTGTCATGGCATTTCGCGACGAGCCGCGGATCCTGACGGCGAGGGCCCTGGTGGAGGCCCGCTTCCCGCGCTATTGGCAGGAGCTGAGCGGCCTTGCCGCCGGCCTCGGCCTGCCGTTCGACGACGTCTTCGCGTGGAACTGCCGTGGCGACGTCTGGGCCATGGCGCCGGATGGCTGCACCACGGTGCAGCTGCCTGGGCGGCGACCGGTCGTGGCGCACAACGAGGACGGGCACGCCGAACTGCGCAGCCGCTGCGCCGTCGCGCTGATTCGCTCCGAGGGGGGGCGGGCATTCTCCGCCTTCGTCTATCCGGCGTCCCTTCCGGGCCATACCTTCGCGGTGACCGATGCCGGTCTCGTCCAGACGGTGAACAACATACGCTCGCAGCGCGCCGGCGACGGCCTGCCACGCATGGTCCTGACCCGCGCGGTGCTGGATTGCGACGGCATCGACGATGCGCTCCGGCTTCTCCGTGGCGCTCGCAGGGCAGGGGCTTTTCACCTTAGCCTCGCACAGGCCGGGGACCGGCGCGTGGTCAGCGTCGAGTTCACGCACGCCTCCTGCTCCGTGGTCGAGGTGGAACGGCCTCGCTGCCACGCCAATCACCTGGTTCACCCGGACACCGTCACGGAATCGCAGATCGTTACCGACTCGTCGCGATCGCGCCAGCAGCGCGGCGACGAGATCGTCGGCGGTGCCGGCGAAGGCGAACTGAACCCGCTGGCGGTGCTGTGGGACAGGGCGAATCCCGCGCTTCCGGTATACCGCGATTCACCTGACGATCCGGATGACGAGAACACCCTGGCCACGGCGGTATTCGAGATTGGTACGGACAGTGTGGCATGGCGCGTCTATGATCGGCATGACGATTCCGCCCGCTTCACCGTGGAGCGGGGACTGGTGCCGAATCAGTGCAGCTGATTGCCTGTACGAAAGCCGGATTGCGCCGTAGCAATGAGATCAGAAACCAAACCGCAAAGCATCGAAGAGTTGCGGGAGCTGGTGGTTCTCATCAGCCGCGACCAGACCGACATCTCTCTGGGCAGTAAGGCCCTCGACGCCCTGGCCAGGCTGGTGGATGCCCCCGAACAGGCAGCCGTCCGCACGATTTCGGAGCTCGGCGACCTGCTGTCGGTCAACGCCTCGACGCTGACGCGGCTGTCGAAGAAGCTCGGCTTCGCCGGCTTCAACGACTTTCAGAACGTCTTTCGCCAGGCGATCGCCGACGACAACCGCTATTTCTACAGCCGCCAGGCCGGCCGCCTGCTCTCGGCCATGCCGGCGGGCGACGAGACCGTCGGCATTTTCGAACGACTCGCCCAGGAGACCGCCGCCAACGTCGACGGCTTCATGGCGCAGCTCGATGCGGCGACCCTGACCGAAGCGGCATCGCTGCTTGCCGGCGCCCGCCGGGTGCGGGTGCATGGGGTGCGCCAGTACCACGCCTTTGCCAGCTTCCTGACCTATGGCCTGGGGATGCTGCGCGGCGACGTCGCCCTGCTTGACGTCCCCCAACTCGGTGCGGCCGAAGCCCTGGCGCAACTCGAGAAGGGCGATGTCGTCGTGGTGGCGAGCTGTGCGCCCTACACCCGCAGCATCGCGGAGGTCGCGGAGGCCGCCGCCGCCTGCGGAATGGAGGTGATCGCCGTCACCGACACCAGGGCGTCGCCGCTGGTCGCCCCCTCCCGGCACGCCTTCTTCGTCCCGCATGCCAGCAGCTTCTTCAGCAACAGCATGGGCGCCTACATCGTATTCTGCGAGGGCCTGCTGAACCTCGTCGCCCGGCACCTGGGCGAGCGGGCCCTGAATGCCCTGTCGCACCGCGAGAAGCTGATCGCCGCAATGCGCATTGAGGTGCCCTAGTTCCCCCGGCGCCGCGGCGCCTGCGGGCAACCGGGCAAGTCCCTGATCGGCCGGCAGGATCGGCGAAAAAAAGCCTTGCGCCCGGGCTCGTTCCGGACTATCTACCCCTCGCCCAAATTCGCACGTGCCCGTGGTCGCTCCCACGACGCCAGACCGGCGGGGCCCTCCCTAGAGGAAGGGTCGAGCGGCTTAAAGCAACGACGTAGAGGGCTTTTTTGGTCTCTGCCGGCTTTCCAAAGGCCGGGGTCACTGAAGAGGCAGCTACATCCTTGCCAGCCGTGCGGACCGGGTCTCCCGATCCAAGCCAAGGCAGCACTTTCAGGGTCGCGACGACCATGCCGTAGTCCGGCGTGATCGCGCGATGGCCGGTACCGTATCGGGCCGCCGTCTCCACAGCGGCGGGCTCCCGGGATGGCGCCGGCGTTTCTTGGACGTCGCTCTGAACGGGAGAACCCGATGACCGACCGCATTCGCGAGTACCTGCGCCGCCACCGTCACGACGGTCCCTGCCTCGTCGTCGACCTCGAGGAGGTGCGCGAGAACTACCGCGCCTTCGAGCAGGCGTTGCCCGACAGCCGTGTCTTCTATGCCGTGAAGGCCAATCCGGCGCCGGAGATCCTGGCGGCGCTGGCGGCACTTGGCTCCTGCTTCGACTGCGCCTCCCTGGCCGAGATCGAGGCGGTGCTGGCCGCCGGCGCGACCCCGGACCGCATCTCCTACGGCAACACCATCAAGAAGGAGCGTGACATCGCCGCCGCGCATCGTCTGGGTGTCGGCCTCTTCGCCGTCGACTGCCTGGAGGAGGTGGCGAAGGTCGCCCGTGCCGCCCCCGGCGCTCGTGTGTTCTGCCGCATACTCTGCGACGGGGCCGGCGCCGACTGGCCGCTGTCGCGCAAGTTCGGCTGCACGCCCGGCCACGCACCGGAAGTCCTGGAGGCGGCGCACCGTGCCGGCCTGGTTGCCGCCGGCATCTCCTTCCACGTCGGTTCGCAGCAGCGCAATACCGAGGCCTGGGACGCCGCCATCGCCAGTGCCAGCGCCATCTTCCGGATCATGGCCCAGCGCGGCATCCGCCTCACCCTGGTGAACCTGGGCGGCGGCTTTCCCGCCCGCTACCGCGGCGACGAGCCGGCGGCGGCGCGCTACGGCCTGTCGATCCGCGAGGCGATCCTGCGCCACTTCGGCAACCGGCCGCCGGAGACCATCATCGAGCCGGGCCGCGGCATGGTGGGCTCGGCGGGCATCCTCAAGACGGAGGTGGTGCTGATCTCGCGCAAGGACCCCGCCGAGGAGTTGCGCTGGGTCTACCTCGACATCGGCAAGTTCGGCGGCCTCGCCGAGACCATGGAGGAGGCGATCCGCTATCCCATCCGCAGCGCGCGCGACGGCGCCGAGGCGGGCCCCTGCGTGCTGGCCGGGCCGACCTGCGATTCGGCCGACGTGCTCTACGAGAAGACGCCCTACCTGCTGCCGCTGTCGCTGGAAATCGGCGACGAACTCTTGATCGAGGGGACCGGTGCCTATACCACGACCTATGCGTCGGTCGGCTTCAACGGCTTCGCGCCGCTGAAGTCCTACGTTATCTGAGGCGACGTCCGGGGCGCCGCAAGCCAAACGAGGGAGTTTCCGCCATGACCACGCCCTGGCCCGACTACGGCGCCATCGACGGCCCGATCGTGATGATCGGTTTCGGCTCCATCGGCCGCGGCACCCTGCCGCTGATCGAGCGGCACTTCGACTTCGACAGCAGCCGCTTCGTGGTCATCGCCCCCGACGACAGCGACCGGGCGTTGCTGGACGAGCGCGGCATCCGCTTCGTCAAGGCGGCGCTGACGCCGGACAACTACCGCGAGCTGCTGCAGCCGCTGCTGACCGCCGGCGCCGGCCAGGGCTTCTGCGTCAACCTCTCGGTGGACGTCTCCTCCCTGGACGTCATGAAGCTCTGCCGCGAACTCGGCGTGCTCTACATCGATACCGTGGTCGAGCCCTGGGCCGGCTTCTACCTCGACCAGGGCGCCGATCCGGCAGAGCGCACCAACTACGCCCTGCGCGAGACGGTGAGGCGCGAGAAGGCCCGCAGTCCCGGCGGCCCGACGGCGGTTTCCTGCTGCGGTGCCAATCCCGGCATGGTTTCCTGGTTCGTGAAGGCGGCGCTTCTGAATATCGCCGCCGATACCGGCGTCGACGCCGGTGCGCCGGCGACCCGCGAGGACTGGGCGCACCTCATGCGGCGCCTGGGCGTCAAGGGCGTGCACATCGCCGAGCGGGATACCCAGCGCGCCCGCGAGCCGCGGCCGATGAACCAGTTCTGGAACACCTGGTCGGTGGAGGGCTTCATCGCCGAAGGCCTGCAGCCGGCCGAACTCGGCTGGGGGACCCACGAAACCTGGAAGCCGGAAAACGCGCGCGGTTTCGATCACGGCCCGCAGGCGGCGATCTACCTGCTGCAGCCCGGCGCGAACACCCGGGTGCGCAGCTGGACGCCGACCGCGCAGGCGCAATACGGCTTTCTGGTCACCCACAACGAGGCGATCTCCATCGCCGACTACTACACCCTCCGCGAGGGCGACGCCGCGGTCTATCGCCCGACCTGCCACTACGCCTACCACCCCGCGGACGTCGCGGTGCTGAGCCTGCACGAGATGTTCGGGCGCGGCGGCCGGGCACCGGAGACGCACAAGATCCTCGACGAGAACGAGATCGTCGACGGTATCGACGAACTCGGCGTGCTGCTCTTCGGCCACGCGAAGAACGCCTACTGGTATGGTTCGCAGCTGTCGATCAAGGAAACGCGCAAGCTGGCACCCTACCAGAACGCGACCGGCCTGCAGGTCTCCTCGGCGGTGCTGGCCGGCATGGTCTGGGCGCTGGAGAACCCGGCGGCGGGCATCGTCGAGACCGACGAGATGGACCACCGGCGCTGCCTCGAGGTGCAGCGGCCCTACCTCGGCCCGGTGGTGGGCGTCTATACCGACTGGACGCCGCTCAGCGAGCGGCTCGGTTTCTTCCCGGAGGACGTCGACACCTCCGATCCCTGGCAGTTCCGCAACGTCCTGGTGCGATAGGCAGCGGCGCGCCGGCGCCGGCTTCAGCCCTGGCGGGCCTGGCGCAAGCGCTCGGCGTTGGGGCAGAAGTCCGGCGGCGCGTGGGCCCGCTCGGGATCGGCGCCGTGCAGCCAGTCCCGGCATTCCTCCGTGCGCTCGCAGACCATGCAGGTCCGTGCCACCGCGGCGAAGCTGAGACCCAGGCGGTCATGGGAGAAGCGCACCGGATCCACGCCGCAGATCCGCATCATGCGGCCCAGGTAGGCGGCATGGGTGCCGAGCCGGGAAGGGAAGGACATCATGGGGCAGCCTCCTGCATCAAGCATTGCCCCATGATCGAGCCCGGCGCCCCCGCGCGCCTTGCGCTGGATCAATTCGGGGCCGCCACCGCATCTCCCCAGGGCGACAGCGGCTCGGTGGCGCCCCAGTTCCCGCCGCCCTCGCGCAGCACCCCGGCCGGACAGGCGAAGGCGTAGGGGTAGGGCGTGCGACGGGTGGTGACCACCCGGCCGGCCGCCTCGAGGGCGGCCAGGGTCTCGGCCGGCAGGGTCTCGTCGGCGATGACGGTGTCGCCGCCGGAGAGGTCGATGCGCGGGTGATGGAAGGCCTCCTCCAGGGTGAGGCCGAAATCGGCGAGGAACGAGGTCAGCTGCGCCACCGCCGGCATGATCTTGCGCCCGCCCGAGGCGCCGAGCGCGAAGCGCCGGCCCGCTGATTCACCGATCAGCGGGCAGACGTTCATCAGGCAGCGCTTGCCGGGGCCGAGCGAATTGGGCTTGCCCGGCTCCGGATCGAACCACATGAGGCCGTTGTTCAGCAGCAGGCCGGTGGCGGGCGAGATGGTACGGGCGCCGAAGGCCGACAGCAGGGTCTGGGTCACCGCGATCATGTTGCCGTCCTTGTCGACGACGGAGAAATGCGTGGTCGAGGCCGGCGCCGAGGGATGTTCGTTGTCGCCGTCTTCCGCCAGGCGGCGGGCATAGGCCGCCGCCAGCGCCTCGGCATAGGCGGCGAAGGCCCTGCCGTCGGGCGCGCCGCCCGGCGTGAAGGCGGGCTCCAGCCGGCGGAACACCTCGGCGATGGTCGGCCCGGCGGTCAGGTGCGGCGTCACGTGCAGCCGCGCAGCCCGGTAGTCGAGGGAGAGCGGCGCCTGCCACTCGGCCTGGTAGGCCTGCAGGTCGGCCAGGCGCAGGGAGCCCCCCTTGGCCTCGACGTCCTTCGCCAGCGCCGCGGCGAGGTCGCCGTCGTAGAGCGCGCGCGGGCCCTCCTCGGCGATGATCTCCAGGGTCGGTGCCATGGACGACATGTCGATGCGCAGGTCGGACAGCGCGGTCCAGTTCGCCGCCTTCGGCCAGCGGCCGTCATCGAGGAACCGCGCCGCCGCGTCCGGGTCGCGGGCGAGGTCGCGCGTGGCGCCGGCGATCAGCAGGGCGACGTACCAGTCGACCAGGAAGCCCTCGCGGGCCAGCGCCACCGCCGGCATCACCAGGTCCTTCCAGGGCAGGGTCCCGTAGCGGGCGTGGGCCTTGCCGAGGCCGTCGACCAGGCCGGGCACCGCCACGGCGGTGGCGCCCAGGACGTTGCGGTCGCCTTCCACCTCCTTCCAGGGGAAGAGGTCACCGCTCGACTCCCGACCGGTCAGCGGAAAGTCGGCCGGGTCGAGCCCCGCCGGCGCGCGCATGCCATAGAACAGGGCCTCCGCGCGGCTGTCCGCGGCATGCCACAGCATCGCCGCGCCGCCGCCGGCCGGCCCGCTCATCCAGGGCTCGACCACCCCGATGGCGAAGGAAACCGCGACCGCCGCGTCCACCGCGTTGCCGCCGGCCGCCAGCACTTCGGCGCCGATCTCCACCGCCCGCCGGTGCTGCGCGGCAACGATACCGTGGGACGACCGGGTCGCCGGCTTGCGCGTGACCTGGGAACGGGAAAAGGCGGACATGCGGTGGGGACTCCGGAACAGGCTGGAACGAAGGACTGGTGGCGGAAAGGCTACACCGCCGGCGGTTCGTTGCTCAAACGTCTCCCGCGATCTGTACCAGCCCGCCGATGGGGATGATCTCGCGGGAGGTTGGCGACCAGGGGGTTTCCTGCCAGTCGCCCAGCCAGCGGGTCACATGCAGGCCGGCCTCGGCTATGAGGCCTTCCAGCTCCTCTTTCGGCGTGAAGCGGATCTTCGAGGCCGCCGAGAGCTGCCGGCCGGTCTCGACGATGCGGTAGTGGGTCTCATAGGTGACGATGCCGGTGGCCGGGTCGTATGCGGCGTCGTTCCAGGCCTCGACCCGGCCGAGCCTCGGGTGGGTCAGCTCCCAGTCGGAGACGCCCGGTACCCACTCCCGCCACTCCGCCGCCGCCGGGTTGCGGCTGTCGAAGAGAAAACGGCCGCCCGGGTTCAGGTGCCCGGCGATGGTTCGCAGCGCGGCCAACTGGTCGGCCGGCGTCAGGAACACCTGGAAGGCATGGCCGGTCAGGAGGATCAGGTCGAAGCGCCGCCCGAGATCCAGCGTACGCGCGTCGGCCTCGATCCAGGTCACCCGGCCGCCGCCGGGGCGCCGCCGCGCGACGTCAAGCATCGAGGCTGCCGGGTCGACGCCGGTCACCTCGCAGCGCTCGGCGAGAGCGGCGGCAAGCTGCCCGGTGCCGCAGCCGAGGTCGAGCACCGAGCGCGCCTCCGCCGCCCTGCGGACGCAGAAGTCGAAGTCGGCGCCCCAGATATTCTCCAGGTCGTAGAACCCGACCAGTTCCGGGTCGTCGTAGAGGCGGTCTTCGCTCACTCGCTCAACATGTCATACAGCGCCAGCGCGACCACTTCGGTCGCCTTGTAGAGGTCGTCGAGCGGCAGACGCTCGTCGGCGCGGTGGGCGTTGGCTTCCTCGATGCTGTGCGGGCCGGCGCCGTAGAGCACGGTGGGGATGCCGGCTGCGGTGTAGTGGCGTGCGTCGGTGTAGAGCGGCACGCCCTTGGCGCCGACGGGCTCGCTCATTACCTCGCTCGCGCGCCGGGAGAGGCGCTCGATCAGGCGCTCGCCGCCCTTCAGCGGCGTCAGCGGTGCAGCCAGTAGGATACGGCGGATCTTCACGGCGATGCCGGGGAAGCGACGCGCGGCGTCTTCGATGAGTCCGCGCAATTCCTGTTCGGCCGCCGCCGAGTCCTCCTCCGGGATCATCCGGCGGTCGAGGCGGAAGGTCACCCTGTCGGGCACCACGTTGGTGTTGATGCCGCCCTCGATGAGCCCGACGGTGCACTGCGGGCTGCCGATGCCGTCGATCTCGGAGACCTTCTGCGCCAGACTCTTGCGCCACTCGTAGAGCGCGGTCAGCACCGCGTTGGCGGCTTCCAGGGCGTCGTGGCCGGTGAAGGGCATGGCGGCGTGGGCCGATTTGCCGCTCACCGTCACCTCCAGGTGCAGGCAGCCGTTGTGGGCGGTCACCACGTTGTAGGAGAAGCCGGCCCCGAGGGAGAGGTCGGGTTTGGAGATGCCCTGGTCGAGCAGCCAGCGCGGGCCGATCTCGCCACCGGCCTCCTCATCGTAGGTGAAGTGCAGCTCGATCGTGCCCTTCAGAGGTGCGCCGGCCTTGGCCGCCGCCTCCAGCGCCAGCAGCGCGTAGGTATAGGTTGCGAAGTCGGACTTGGAGACGGCGACGCCGCGGCCGTACATCCAGCCGTCGACCACCTCGGCCCCGTAGGGGTCTTTCGTCCAGCCCTCGCCCGGCGGTACCACGTCGCCGTGGGCGTTGAGAGCGATCACTGGGCCCTCTGCGAACATTCGCCTGACCACCAGGTTGGTGGCGGCGATCATGCCGGCGGCCTCCACCGTCTCGCGCGGCACCGGATGCCGCTCGACAGTGAAGCCGAGGTCTTCCAACAGCTCGGCGGCGCGCCCGGCATGGGCGGCGCAGTCGCCCGGCGGGTTGTCGGACGGCACCTTCACCAGTTCCGCCAGGAAGCGCGTCTCGGCCTCGCGGGCGGCGGCGAGGGAGTCGCGGATGACGGCTTCGAAATCGGTCATGAACGGCCCTCAGCGGAATTCGGCGTCGAAGTGTTCGAGGAAGTCGAGGAACACGCGGGCGGCGGCCTCGGCGTCCTCGGCGGTGATGCTCTCCAGCGGGTTGTGGCTGATGCCGCCGCCGCAGCGCACGAAGAGCATGGCGATGGGGCAGAGGGCGGAGAGCGCCATGGCGTCGTGGCCGGCACCGCTAGGCAGGCGTAAGGGTCGGATACCCTGGCGCGCGATGGCGGCATCCATCTGGTCCATCAGTCCGGCATGGCAGGCGACGGCACCCTCCTCGTAGAGAAGTTCGATGTCGAGGCCGAGGCCGCGGCGCTTGGCGATGGCCCCCAGCTTCTCCTTCACGGCGGCGACGGCGCCCTGCCGCTGGCCGTCGTCCGGCGCGCGCAGGTCGAGGGTGAAGGTGACCTTGCCGGGGATCACGTTGATGGCGCCGGGCGCCACCTCGAGGCGCCCGACGGTGGCCACCAGGCCCTCCTCGGCGCCGGCGCGCTGCTCGATGGCGGCGACCATCTCGGCCGCGCCGGCCAGCGCATCCCTGCGCAGGTGCATCGGCACCGTGCCGGCGTGCCCCGCCATGCCCTCGACGGCGATGGAGTAGCGGCTGGCGCCGTTGATGGCGGTCACCGTCCCCACCGGCAGGCCCTCGGCCTCCAGCACCGGGCCCTGCTCGATGTGCACCTCGACGAAGGCCAGCACGTCCTCCGGCCGGCGCGCTTCGGCGGCGATGCCTCCCGGATCGCAGCCGAAATGGGCGAGAGCGTCCTTCAGGCTGGTCCCCTCGGCATCGGTCACCGACAGCACCGAGAGGTCGATGGTGCCGGCGACGGCCCGCGAGCCGCTGAGCGTGGTCGGAAAGCGCACGCCCTCTTCGTCGCCGAAGGCGATCACCTCGACCGCGAAGGGCAGGCGCTTGCCGCGTGAATCGAGTTCGGCGATGCAGGCGATGGGCAGTGCCACCCCGAGATTGCCGTCGTAGGCGCCGGCGTCGCGCACCGTATCGATGTGCGAGCCGGTGATGAGGGTCCTGGCGCCGGGCTCGGCCGCTTCATAGCGCCCGACGACGTTGCCGATGGCATCGAGGCGGACCGTCATCCCCGCCGCGCGCATGGCCGACATCACCGCCTGCGCGCAGGCCTTGTGCTCGGGGCTGAGGAAGACGCGGGTGAGCTTTTCCTCGTCCTCGCTGAAGCCCGCCCAGCCGTCGACCATCGCCTTGATCCAGGCGCCGGCGCCGGCGAGGGATTCGGTGGCGAGGGTCATGGCAGCATCTCCTTTAGACGTAACAGGGCAATTCGTTCGATTTCGGCGAGCGCGGTGGCGGCCTCCGCCGCCGCGTCGTTTTCCAGGCGGCGCTCGAAGGCGGCCAGGATTTCGTCCTTGGTGCGGCCTTTCACGGCCATGATGAAGGGCATGCCGAACTTCGCCTTGTAGGCCTCGTTCAGCTCCGTGAAGCGGGTGCGCTCGGCGTCGCTCAGAAGATCGAGGCCGGCAGAGGCCTGCTCCTTCGCCGACTCCGGCGTCAGCCGCTTGGCTGCGGCGAGGCGCCCGGCGAGGTCGGGATGCGCTGCGATGAGAACGCGCTTCTGTTCGTCGCTGCCGGCGCGCAGCGCCGCCACCATGCGCGCGTGCAGTCCTTCGGCCGTCAGGGTCCCTTCCGGCAGGCCGGCATCGAACGCCGTGGCGGCGATCCAGGGCGAATGCTCGAAGACACCGCCGAAGCGGGCGACGAATGCCTCCCGGTCGAGGGTATCCGCAGTGCTCACGGCCTGTGCTTCTCGTGCCAGTGGCGGGCGATATCGAGGCGGCGGGCCGGCCAGATGCCGTCATGCGACATCACGTAGTCTAGGAAGCGCGCCAGTGCGGCGGCCCGGCCCGGCCGTCCCGCCAGCCGGCAATGCAGCCCGACCGACATCATTTTGGGGGCGCCGGCCTTGCCCTCGGCGTAGAGCATGTCGAAGGAGTCCTTCAGGTAGGTGAAGAACTGGTCGCCCGCGTTGAACCCCTGAGCCGTGGCGAAGCGCATGTCGTTGGCGTCGAGGGTGTAGGGCACGATGAGGTGGGGGCCTTTGGGGCCCTCGACCCAGTAGGGCAGGTCGTCGGTATAGGAGTCGGCGGAGTAGAGGAATCCGCCTTCCTCCATCACCAGGTCCAGGCTGTGGGCCGAAGTCCGCCCGGTATACCAGCCGAGCGGCCGCGCACCGGTGACCTCGGTGTGGATGCGGATGGCCTCCTGCAGGTGGGCGCGCTCGTCATCCTTGCTAAAGTCCTTGTATTCGATCCACTTCAGGCCGTGGGAGGCGATCTCCCAGCCGGCCCGCTGCATGGCGGCGACCGCCTCGGGATTGCGCCGCAGTGCCGTGGCGACGCCGTAGACGGTGACGGGGATCCCGGCTTCGGTGAACAGGCGGTGCAGGCGCCAGAAGCCGGCGCGGCTGCCGTACTCGTAAATCGACTCCATATTCATGTTGCGCTGGCCCGGCCAGGGCTGGGCGCCGACGATCTCGGAGAGGAAGGCCTCGGAGGCGGCGTCACCGTGCAGAATGCAGTTCTCGCCGCCTTCCTCGTAGTTCACGACGAACTGCACGGCGAGGCGGGCGCCGCCGGGCCACTGCGGGTCGGGCGGAGTCGCGCCGTAGCCGATGAGATCGCGCGGATAGAATTCGGTCATCGTCTTCTTGCGTGATCCCCTTGATGCCGCCGGCTCCGCGAGGTGACTCGCGCCGGCCGCACTGCCCCTCATCATGGTAATGCAGATGGATGGGGCTGAATTTGCATGTTTTTTTTGAAACTGCTTCCGGAGGGAGTAATCTTCAGATTCCGGCCGCCACCGGCGAGACTTACCCTGTCCGGCAGGCCGGCGACAAGAACCAGGAACCTCTAGTCAATCAGGTTCCGCCCGTAAAGGGCAAGTACGGCAAGCCGATGGATCGAGGGGGATCTGGATGACGGGCAGGCTCACCACCCATGTGCTCGATACGGCGAGCGGCCGCCCGGCGGCGGGCGTCCACATCGAGGCGTTTCGCCTCGCCGGCGACGCGCGGGAAGCCCTGGCCAGCCTCACCACCAATGCCGACGGCCGCTGCGACGGCCCGGTTCTGGAGGGCGCCGCTTTCGCCGCCGGTACCTATGAACTGGTGTTCCACGTTGCCGACTACTTCCGTGCCGCTGGAGTGGACCTGCCGCGGCCGCCCTTTTTCGACACCGTGCCGATTCGATTCGGCGTCGCCGATCCCGGCCGGCACTATCACGTGCCGCTGCTGATCTCCCCCTACGGCTACTCCACCTACCGGGGCAGCTGAATCCGATGCGCGGCGAGATCCGCTTTCTCCTCGACGACGCCCCGCGCAGCCTCTCGCAGGTCGATCCCACCATGACGGTGCTCGACTACCTGCGCCAGGTCGAACACCTCACCGGAACCAAGGAAGGTTGCAACGAGGGCGACTGCGGCGCCTGCACCGTGGTGGTCGCGCGGCCGCGGGGCGCCGGTCTGCACTACCGGGCGATCAACGCCTGCATCCAGTTTCTCGGAACGCTGGACGGCTGCCAGCTGATCACCGTGGAGCATCTGGCCCGGAAAGGGATGGGGCAGGGGAAGCTGCACCCGGTGCAGCAGGCCATGGCCGACTGCCACGGCTCGCAATGCGGATTCTGCACGCCGGGCTTCGTCATGTCGCTCTTCGCCATGACCCGAGATTATCCGCAGGAGCCGGACGAGTCCGTGATCAACCATACCCTGGCCGGCAACCTTTGCCGCTGCACCGGCTATGCCCCCATCGTGCGAGCGGCGCAGCAGGCCTACCGGCACGCGCCGCGCGACGATGCCTTTACCGCTGGAGAGGCGCCGACTCTGGAACACCTTGCGGCATTGCAGGACGGAGAAACCATCGAGGTCGGCGACGGCGGCCGGCGCTTCCTGGCGCCCGCGACGCTCGACGACCTGGCCGCGCTCTACGAGGCGCATCCCGATGCCACGCTGACGGCAGGGGGAACCGATGTCGGCCTTTGGGTGACCAAGGACCTGCGCCGGCCGCAGACCGTCATCTACACCGGGCGCGTTGCCGAGCTCGCAGAGGTCGTCGAGGCCGACGGGACCCTCGAAATCGGTGCCGGCGTCACCTACGCCGACGCCATGGCATTGCTGGCGCGGCACTACCCGGACATGGGCGAGGTGGTGCGCCGCCTCGGCTCGGTGCAGATCCGCAACACCGGCACCCTCGGGGGCAACATCGCCAACGGTTCACCCATCGGCGACTCGCCACCGCTGCTGATCGCCGCCGGCGCCACCCTGCACCTGCGCAAAGGGCGCGCCCGGCGCTCGCTGCCCTTGGAGGACTTCTTTCTCGACTATGGCAGGCAGGATCGCGCGCCCGGCGAGCTGGTCGAGCGCATCACCCTGCCGCTGCCGGCAACCGGCACCCATTTCCGCGCCTACAAAGTCTCCAAGCGGTTCGACCAGGACATCACCGCCGTGCTCGGCGCCTTCTCGCTGAAGATCGAGGACGGCCGGGTGGCCTCGGCGCGCCTCGCCTACGGCGGCATGGCGGCGATCCCGAAACGCGCACGCGCCGCCGAATCGGCACTGATGGGCGCGCCCTGGGAAGAGGCGTCGGTCGCGCGCGCCATGGCGGCCTTGGCCGAGGATTTCCAGCCGGTCACCGACTGGCGCGCCAGTCGCGAATACCGGCTGAAAGTGGCGCAGCACCTGCTGCGCCGCTGCCATATCGAATTGACGGCGCCGGCGGTCGCGACCCGGCTTGTCGGCGCCGGGAGGCCGGCCGGGTAGCGGAGGCTTTGCCTGCGGAGCCTCTTGATGGGATCATTCCGGAGGGGAAGCAGAGAAAGAAGGCCGGCAGTGCAGCCGGCCTCGGAACGAGGGATGCGGCAGTGACCGGGGAAGCGCGGATCAGGGGCGGCGTGCACAGCCCGCAGCGGCACGACAGCGGGCACAAGCACGTGGCCGGCGCGGCCGCCTACGTGGACGACCTGCCCGAGCCCCAGGGCCTGCTGCACCTCTGCCTCGGCCTCTCGACCGTCGCCCATGCGCGCCTGAGGCGTGTGGACCTGGGGGCCGTGCGGGCGGCGGCGGGGGTGGAGCTGGTGCTGACAGCTGCCGATATCCCCGGCGTCAACGACATCAGCCCGACCCATCGCCACGACGAGCCGATCCTGGCCGAGGACAAGATCGAATATGCCGGCCAGCCGATCTTCGTGGTGGCGGCGGCGACGCGCGATCAGGCGCGCCGCGCCGCGCGCCTGGCGGAGATCGACTACGAGCCGCTGCCGGCGGTGTTGAGCTTCGAGGAGGCGAAGGCCCGCGGCGAGATGGTTACCGAGCCGATGACTCTGGCGCGCGGCGATGCGGCGGCGGCACTGGCCAAGGCACCGCGGCGGCTCGCGGGACGCATGGCGGTCGGCGGTCAGGAGCATTTTTATCTCGAGGGCCAGATCGCCCTCGCGATCCCCGGGGAGGACGACGATGTCCGGGTGCTCTGTTCGACCCAGCACCCGACGGAGATCCAGTCCATGGTTGCCGGCGCGCTGGGGGTGCCGGCCAACGCGGTGACCACCGAGGTGCGCCGCATGGGCGGTGCCTTCGGCGGCAAGGAAACCCAGGGCAACCTCTTCGCCGTGGTGGCCGCGTTGGTGGCCAAGAAAACCGGCCGTGCCGCCAAGATACGCCCCGATCGCGACGACGACTTCGTCATCACCGGCAAGCGCCACGATTTTCTCATCGACTACGAGGTCGGCTTCGACGACGACGGGCGCATCCTGGCGGTCGACATGACCTATGCGGCGCGCTGCGGGTGGTCGGCCGATCTTTCCGGCCCGGTCACCGACCGCACGCTTTTCCACGCCGACAACTGCTACTACTTCCCCGCGGTGCGGCTGGCCTCCGCGCCGCTGAAGACCAATACCTGCTCCCACACCGCCTTTCGCGGCTTCGGCGGCCCGCAGGGCATGATCGGCGGCGAGCGCGTGATCGAGGAGGTCGCCTTCGCCCTCGGCAAGGACCCCCTCGAGGTCCGCAAGCTGAACCTCTATGGCCCCGGTCGCGACGTCACGCCCTACCACCAGCAGGTGGAAGACAACATCGCGCCGGAGATCATCGAAAAGCTCGAGGCCGACTGCTCCTACGCGAAGCGCCGCGCCGAGATCGCCGAGTTCAACAGGACCTCTCCCATCTTGAAGCGCGGCCTCGCGCTGACGCCGGTGAAGTTCGGCATTTCCTTCACCCTCACCGCCTACAATCAGGCCGGCGCCCTGGTGCACATCTACCGCGACGGCTCGGTCCACCTGAACCACGGCGGCACCGAGATGGGGCAGGGGCTCTATACCAAGGTGGCGCAGGTGGTGGCCGAGGCCTTCCAGGTCGACATCGACCGCGTGAAGATTACCGCCACCTCGACCGGCAAGGTGCCGAACACTTCGGCGACGGCGGCCTCTTCCGGCTCCGACATCAACGGCATGGCCGCGCTCGCGGCTTGCAACACCCTCAAGGCGCGGCTCGTCGATTTCGCCGCGGAGCGCTGGGAGGTGCCGGAGGAGCAGGTCGCCTTCCTGCCCGGCCGCGTGCGCGTCGGCAACCAGGAAATCGCTTTCGCCGACTTCGTGGAGGCTGCCTATCTGGCGCGCGTCTCGCTGTCGTCGACCGGCTTCTACAAGACCCCGAAGATCCACTGGGACCGCGCGGCCGGCAAGGGGCGGCCGTTCTACTACTTCTCCTACGGGGCGGCGGCTTCCGAGGTCGTCGTCGACACCCTGACCGGCGAGTACCGCATTGAGCGGGTCGACATCCTGCACGACGTTGGCGCTTCCCTGAACCCGGCGCTCGACCTCGGCCAGATCGAAGGCGGCTTCGTGCAGGGCGCCGGCTGGCTCACCACCGAGGAGCTGTGGTGGGACGATGAGGGCATCCTGCGCACCCACGCGCCTTCGACCTACAAGATCCCCGCCTGCGGCGACCGCCCGCGGATCTTTAATGTCGAACTGCTAAAGGACAGCCCCAACCGCGAGGAGACCATCTACCGCTCCAAGGCGGTGGGCGAGCCGCCGCTGATGCTGGCGATCTCGGTGCTGCACGCGCTCTCCGATGCCGTCGCCAGCGTGGCGGATCACCGCATCTGTCCGCGGCTCGACGCGCCGGCGACGCCGGAGCGCGTGCTTATGACCATCGAGCGCCTGCGCGAGGCGGCGGCGGCCCTAGGGGAGGCCGTGGCATGACGCCGCCGCGCCTCGAGGTGAGGGAAGTGAGCAAGCGCTTTCCCGGCGTGCTGGCCAACGACCGTGTCGACTTCGCCGTGGCCCCGGGCGAGATCCATGCCCTGCTGGGGGAGAACGGTGCCGGCAAGTCGACCCTGGTGAAGATCATCTACGGCGTGCTCAATCCCGACGAGGGCGAACTGCTGTGGAACGGCGAGACGGTGCAGGTCGCCGACCCGCATGCCGCCCGCGCGCTCGGCATCGGCATGGTGTTCCAGCACTTCTCGCTCTTCGAGCCGATGACGGTGCTGGAGAACGTGGCGCTCGGCATGGACCGGGCCCAGGACATGGCGGCGCTGGCCCGGCGTGTGCGCGAGGTCTCGCAGGCCTACGGCCTGCCGCTCGACCCCGACCGCTACGTCTATACGCTGTCGGTCGGCGAGCGCCAGCGCATCGAGATCGTGCGCTGCCTGTTACAGAATCCCGAACTGCTGATCATGGACGAGCCGACCTCGGTACTGACGCCGCAGGAGGTCGAACGGCTTTTCGAGACGCTGCGGCAGCTGGCGTCCGAAGGCGTGTCCATCCTCTACATTTCCCACAAGCTGGAGGAGATCAAGCAGCTCTGCGACCGCGCCACCATCCTGCGCGGCGGCAAGGTTGTGGCCACCTGCGACCCCAAAGCGGAAACGGCACGGTCGATGGCGCAGTTGATGATCGGTGCCGAGTTGAAGACCGTGACCCGCCGCGCCACCGGCGCTCACGGTGCCGTGCGGTTCGAAGTCGAGGGCCTGTCGCTCAACTCCGAGGAGGTCCACGGCACCGATCTGAAGAACATCTCCTTCGCCGTGCGCGCCGGCGAGGTCTTCGGCATCGCCGGGGTGGCGGGCAACGGCCAGAACGAATTGCTGCAGGCGCTCTCCGGCGAGCGCCTGGCCGACCACGGCTCGGCGGTGCGCATCGACGGCAAGGCTGTCGGCGGCCGCGACGCCGGGGAGCGCCGCCGCTTCGGCCTCTGTGCGGTGCCGGAGGAACGCAACGGCCATGGCGCGGTGCCGGGGATGTCGCTGGTGGAGAACGCCGTGCTCAGCGCCCATCACCGCATGGGGCTGGTATCCTCGCTGTTCGTGCGTGGCGGCGCGGCGGCGCGCTTTGCCGACGAGATCGTCCGCTGCTTCGACGTCCGCACGCCGGGCACCGCCGTGGCGGCCGCCAGCCTTTCCGGCGGCAACCTGCAGAAGTTCATCGTCGGCCGTGAGATCCTGCAGAAGCCGACGGTGCTGGTGGTCTCGCAGCCGACCTGGGGCGTCGACGCCGGCGCGGCGGCCAGCATCCATCAGGCCCTGGCCGACCTCGCCGCCGAAGGGGTCGCCGTGGTGGTGGTGTCGCAGGACCTCGACGAGCTGCTGGCCATCACCGACCGCCTGGCGGTGATCAACGTCGGTGTGCTGTCGAGCGCCATGGTGACGCGCGAGGCCTCGGTCGAGGAGATTGGCCTGCTGATGGGCGGCGTGCATGGCCTGACGCCGGAGGAAGTCGCCGCCGCGGCGGATCGGGAGGACGCCGCCCATGTTGCCTAGGCTGGCCGGCGTGAAGATCGAGGCGCGGCCGGAGATCCCGCGCAGCCTGCTCTACTCGACGCCGCTGCTTGCCGTGGCGCTGACCGTGGTGGCGGGCTTTTTCATCTTCCTTTCGATGGGCTACGACCCCTTTCGCGCGCTCTATCACTTCTTCGTCTCGCCGCTGCTCACCCTCTACGGACTCAGCGAGCTGATGGTGAAGGCGGCGCCGCTGATCCTCATCGGCGTCGGACTGGCCGTCGGCTTCCGCGCCAACGTATGGAACATCGGCGCCGAGGGGCAACTCACCATGGGCGCCATCGCCGGCGGCGTGGTGGCGCTTGCCTTCTGGGGCGAGGAGGGGGTCTTCACCCTGCCGCTGATGTGCCTGGCGGGCATCGCCGGCGGCATGGCCTACGCGGCGGTGCCGGCCTTCCTGAAGACCCGCTTCGGCGTCAACGAGATCCTCACCTCGCTGATGCTGACCTATGTCGCGACGCTGTTTCTCTCGACCCTGGTCTACGGGCCGCTGAAGGACCCGCTGGGCTTCAACTTCCCGCAGTCGCGCATGTTCGGCGATGCCGCCCTGCTGCCGGTGATCCTGGAGGGCACGCGTATGCACCTGGGCACCCTGGTGGCCCTGGCGGTGGCAGTGGCCGGCTGGGTGATGATGACCTTCACCATCGTCGGCTTCCAGGTGCGCGTGCTGGGGCAGGCGCCTGCGGCGGCGCGCTTCGCCGGCTTCAGCGCAAAGCGCATCGTGTGGTTCTGCCTGCTGCTGAGCGGCGGCCTCGCCGGCCTCGCCGGCCTCTTCGAGGTGGCGGGCCCGATCGGCCAGCTGATCCCGTCGATCTCGCCCGGCTACGGCTTCACCGCCATCATCGTCGCCTTCCTCGGCCGGCTGCATCCCCTGGGCATCGTCCTCTCCGGCCTGCTGATGGCGCTCTCCTACATCGGCGGCGAGACCGCGCAGGTGGAGGTCGGCCTGCCGCAGGCGGTGACCGGCGTGTTCCAGGGCCTGCTGCTGTTCTTCCTGCTGGCCTCCGACTTCCTGGTGCGCTACCGGGTGCGCCTCCGGCCGCCGGCCGTGGCGACGGCCCGGCCACAGGCGGCGGAGTAGGAACCATGAGCCTCGACGTCTTCGCCCTGGTCCTGCTGACCGTCATCAGCGCCGCCACGCCGCTGCTCTTCGCGGCCCTTGGCGAACTGGTGGTGGAGAAGTCCGGTGTGCTGAATCTCGGCGTCGAGGGCATGATGATATCAGGCGCTGTCTGCGCCTTCGCGGTCGCCGTGACCACCGGCTCCGGCGTGCTGGGAGTGTTGGCCGGGGCGGCGGCGGGGACGGTCATGGCCTTCATCTTCGGCCTGCTGACCCTGACCCTGGCCGCCAACCAGGTGGCGACCGGCCTCGCCCTCACGATTTTCGGCCTCGGCCTGTCGTCGCTGCTGGGCGTCGGCTTCGTCGGCATCCCCGTCGCCGCCCTGCCGAAACTTGCCATCCCAGGGATCAGCGATCTGCCGCTGGTCGGTCCGCTGCTGTTCGGCCACGACGCCCTGGTATACCTCTCCGTCGCCGCGGTAGCGGCGGTGGCCTGGTTCCTCAAGCGCTCGCGTGCGGGCATGATCCTGCGCGCCGTCGGCGAATCCGACATCTCGGCCCACTCCATCGGCTACGACGTCATCGCCGTGCGCTACCGCGCCGTGCTCTTCGGCGGCGCCATGGCGGGGCTTGGCGGCGCCTTTCTGTCGCTGTCCTACACGCCGCTGTGGACCGAGGGCATGACCGCTGGGCGCGGCTGGATCGCCCTGGCCCTGGTGGTCTTCGCCTCCTGGCGGCCCTGGCGGCTGCTGGCCGGCGCTTACCTCTTCGGCGGCGTCACCATCGCCCAGCTTTATTCCCAGGGCGCCGGCGGGCTCGGCATCCCCTCCCAGGTGATGTCGATGCTGCCCTATCTCGCGACCATTCTCGTACTGACGATTATCGCGGCCGGACCGTGGAAGGGCCGGCTCAACGCACCCGCTTGCCTTGGCAAGCCATTTAGGCCATCAACTTAGGCAACCACGAACGCTCTCAACGAATAAATCAACTAGGAGGCATTTCATGTTCAAGGACCTGTCGCGCCGCCGTTTCCTGGCGGGCAGCACCGCTGCGGCTGGCGCCCTCACGCTGGGCGGCCGGGCGGCTCTGGGCGCCGACCCGCTGAAGGTCGGCTTCGTCTACGTCGGCCCGATCGGCGACTACGGCTGGACCCACGGCCACGACCTCGGGCGCAAGGCGATCGAGGCCGAGTTCGGCGACCAGGTGAGCACCACCTACGTGGAGAACGTCGCTGAGGGACCGGATGCCGACCGCGTCATCCGCCAGCTCGCGACCTCCGGCCACAAGCTGATCTTCACCACCTCCTTCGGCTTCATGAACCCGACGATCCGCGTCGCCAAGCAGTTCCCGGACGTGAAGTTCGAGCATGCCACCGGGTTCCAGACCGCCGACAACGTCGCCATCTACAACGCCCGCTTCTACGAAGGCCGTGCCGTCATCGGCACCATTGCCGGCCATGTCACCCAGACCGGCAAGTTCGGCTACGTCGCCTCCTTCCCGATCCCCGAGGTGGTGATGGGTATCAACGCCTTCATTCTCGCCGCCCGCAAGGTGCGTCCCGACGCCGAGATCAAGGTGGTCTGGGTGAACTCCTGGTACGACCCGGGCAAGGAAGCCGACGCCGCCAAGACCCTCATCGACCAGGGCTGCGACGTCATCACCCAGCACACCGACTCCCCGGCACCGGTGCAGACCGCCGCCAGCCGCGGCGTATGGAGCTTCGGCCAGGCCTCCGACATGTCGAGCTTCGCGCCGGAGCATCATGCGACGGCGATCCTCGACGTCTGGGACAGCTACTACGTCGAGCGCACCCGCGCGGTGCTGGAGGGAACCTGGCAGACCTCCAACGTCTGGCACGGCTTCAAGGAGGGCATGGTGCAGATGGCGCCCTACAACGCGCGCCTGCCGGCCGAAGTGGTGGAAGCCGCCGAGAAGGTGCGCAGCGGCATCGTCGACGGCACGCTGCACCCCTTCACCGGCCCGATCAACGACCAGTCCGGCACCGAGCGCATCGCCGCCGGCGAGACCATGACCGACGAGGCCCTGCTGAGCATGGACTGGTACGTCGAGGGGGTGTCGGCGTAACCCTCCGGCACCAGGCCGCAGTACCGACCGGCGGGGAGTGATCCCCGCCGTCGGCGTCGCGCCGGCGCTTCCGCGCATGAAACTTTTCACCCTCGGCCCCCGAGCCTACGCCATTCACACATCGTTTGCGGCCATCGCACCAGCACCGCCGACCACTCCGGCTGTCGCCCTCGGGCTTGTCCCGAGGGCCCATTTTGCCACGGCACCGAGCCTCTCCGGACAGGCCCCGAGCCGAGGGTCCAGGGCAAGTGACGGAGCGGTCGCCCTGGATGCTCGGCTCGTTGGCCGAGCACCACAATCGAGAGGGAAGAGAGAGCGGTACGTCCGCCGCAGCGCTCTCAGGCGCCGGCCCTTCCGCGCTTCCGCTTTGCCGGCTTCGCGTTCCTGTCCCGCAACCCCGCCAGGGTCACCCCCGCCAACAGCCTCTCGATCTCCTCCGCAAACCGCGTCACCGCGAAGTCGGCGAAGGCTTTCACGCGGGCGGGTAGCAGGCGGCGGTGGGGGTAGAGCACACTGAGCGAGACCGGCTCCGGCGGACAGTCGAGCAGCAGCGGCACCAGCCGGCCCTCGCGCAGGTGGTCCGCCACCTCCCAGACCGGTTTCATGACGATACCGCGCGCGTCCAGCGCCCAGCCGGTCAGCAGGTCGCCGTCGTCGGCATCGAAGCGCCCCTGGAGGGAGAGGCTGCGCGGGCCCTCGGGCGTCTGCAAGGTCCAGCGGAACTGCTGCGATCCGGGAAACCGCAGCAGCAGGCAGTTGTGGTCGTGCAGGTCTTCCGGGCGCTGCGGTGTGCTGTGCTCGGACAGGTAGGCGGGCGCGGCGCAGAGCACGCGCTCGCAGTCGACGATCTTGCGGCTGATGAGGGAGGAGTCGGAGAGGATCGCCATCCGCACCGCCACGTCCACGGATTCGGTCAGCAGGTCGATGAGGTGCTCGGAGCACCTGAGCTGCAAGTTGACCTTGGGGTGCAGCGCCTGGAACTCCGGCACCAGGGGCGCCAGGATGCGGCGCGCGAAACCGAGCGGCGCGGTGACGCGCAGCGAGCCCTGCGGCACGCCCCCCGTGCCGGCCACCACGTTCTCGGCGCGCTCGACCGCCGCCATCACCTCCTGGCAGGCCTGGTAGAAGGCGAGGCCCTGCTCGGTCGGCTGCACGCGCCGGGTGGTGCGGTTCAAGAGGCGCACGCCGAGATGGCTTTCCAGCGACTGGATGCGATGGCTCACCACCGCCGGAGAGAGGCGCAGCTGGCGCCCGGCCGCCGACATGGAGTCCTGCTCCACCACGCGCACGAAAACCCGGATGTTCTCCAGCAGGGACATCTGCACCCTCTCATTTATCGAAGAAGTTTATTCGGATTTCTTTGAAGGTCATAGCCCTGTGCATTCCGTTCCGCCCGGGCCGGGGCCGCGCTAGCATGGCGTTTGGGTCGGTGACTCGGAGTCTTCGCGGGCCGACCAGGAGTTGAGAATAGGAGGCGGACCGCTGCCGGATTGCCCTCGTCCTTCGAGACGCCCGCTTGCGCGGGCTCCTCAGGGTGAGGTCAATCTTTCAAAGGGAGCCTCATCCTGAGGAGCGCTGTGGAGCAGCGCGTCTCAAAGGACGAGGCGGGCCGCCGCCGCCAAAGAACGAGCGAGGGGATCGCGCATGCTGGGGGTGCTTTGGGAGTGGGCCGAGATGGCGGTTCGCTGGCTGCACGTCATCGCCGGCATCGCCTGGATCGGCTCTTCCTTCTACTTCATCGCCCTGGACCTCAGCCTGAAGCAGCGGCCCGATCTACCAAATGGGGGCCTGCCCGAGGGCGCCGCCGGCGAGGCCTGGCAGGTGCACGGTGGCGGCTTCTACAACATGGTGAAGTACCTGGTCGCTCCGGCGCGCCTGCCCGACGAGCTGACCTGGTTCAAGTGGGAGGCCTACACCACCTGGCTGTCCGGCATGGCCCTGCTGGTGCTGGTCTACTACCTGCAGGCCGAGCTGTTCATGATCGACGTCGGCGTCATGGACCTTGCTCCCTGGGCGGCGGTGGCCGTCAGCCTCGGAGGCCTGGCGCTCGGCTGGGTCGTCTACGACCTGCTCTGCCGCTCGCCGCTTGGCCGCGGCGACGCGGCGCTGGCGGGTGTCGGCTTCGTCTTCCTGGTCGCCCTGAGCTGGCTCTTCACCCTGGTCTTCAGCGGCCGTGGCATGATGATGCAGATGGGCGCCCTGATCGGCACCATGATGGTCGCCAACGTCTTCCTGGTCATCATCCCCAACCAGAAGAAGGTGGTCGCCGACCTCATCGCCGGGCGCCGGCCGGACCCGAAGCTGGGGGCGCAGGCCAAGCAGCGCTCGCTGCACAACAACTACCTGACCCTGCCGGTCATCTTCACCATGATCGCCAACCACTATCCGCTCGCCTTCGCCAGCCGCTGGAACTGGGCGATCCTCGCCATCGTGCTGGTGATCGGCGCGCTCATCCGCCACTTCTTCAACGTGAAGCACAGGGGCGGCAAGAGTCCCTGGTGGACCTGGGGCGCGGCGGCCCTCGGTTTCGCGGCCATCGTCTGGCTCAGCAGCCTGCCGCCGGCGAGCGTCGACGAAGCGGCGCTGCCGCCAGGGTTGGAAGTGGCCGAACTCGGCCTCGAGGTCGAGAACGTGGTGCTCTCGCGCTGCTCCATGTGCCATGCCGCCGAACCGCTATGGCCGGGACTTGCAGTGGCGCCCAAGGGAGTGGTGCTGGAGACTCCGGAACAGATTCGCGCCCACGCCCGCGCCATCGACCTGCAGGCGGTGCGCAGCCACGCCATGCCGCCCGGCAACCTCACCTACATGGACGACGCCGAGCGGCAGCTCCTCGCCGCCTGGCTCGCCGCCGGCGCCCCGGCTTGGTAGTCTCCAATGCAAGGAGACACCATGCCGGTCAGAGGACGCACTATCCCCGCCATCTCCCCAACTGTCTTCCTCGTGCTTGACACGAGGATCCATGGGAGAGGCCGGGCGCCAGGCGGCGCCATGGGCCCTCGGGTCAAGCCCGAGGGTGACAGGCGGAGTGTGCGGCGTGCAGCGGTTAGCCAGGCCGCGCCGGCGGCCCCGTCCCCATGACCGCCCCCACACGCGCGCTGCGCGGCCGCCTGCTCAGCTTCAGCGACGACCCCGCAGAGGCCGGAGCAGCCGCTTGCAGCTATATCGAGGACGGCATCGTTCTTCTCGGCGAGGGGCACATCCTCGAGGTCGGGGAGGCCGCCGGGCTGCTGCCGCGGATCGCCGGGGCGGTGCCGGTCGATCACTATCCCGGCCAGCTCGTTCTGCCGGGGTTCATCGACGCCCACATCCACTTTCCGCAGACCCAGGTGATCGCCTCCTACGGCGCCCAGTTGATGGACTGGCTTGAGCGCTACGCCCTGGTCGAGGAGCAGCGCTTCGCCGACCCCGATCACGCCGCCCGCGTCGCATCCTTCTTCCTCGACGAACTGGCGCGCAACGGCACCACCACGGCTGCCGTTTACGGCACGGTGCATCCGCAGTCGGCCGAGGCCTTCTTCGCCGAAGCCCACCGCCGCAATACCCGCATGATTGCCGGCAAGGTGCTGATGGACCGCAACGCGCCCGAGGCGCTCACCGACAGCGCCGAGCGCGGCTACGCCGAGTCCAAGGCCCTGATCGAGCGCTGGCACGGGCTCGGCCGGCAGCTCTATGCGGTGACGCCGCGTTTCGCCATCACCTCGACCGAGGCGCAGCTCGAGGCCGCCGGGGCGCTTCTGCGTGAATTTCCCGGCTGCTACCTGCAGACCCACCTCAGCGAGAACCGCCGCGAGATCGAGACGGTGCGGAAGCTCTTCCCCTGGGCCGAGAGCTACACGGCCGTCTACGAGCGCTTCGGCCTGCTCGGCCCGCGTTCGCTGTTCGGCCACTGCATCCACCTCGACGAGGGCGAGCGGCTGCTGCTCAGCGGCAGCGGCTCGGTCGCCGTGTTCTGTCCCACCTCCAACCTCTTCATCGGCTCCGGGCTCTTCGACATGGCGCGGGCGCGCGCCACGGCCCATCCCCTGCGCATCGCGCTGGCCACCGACGTCGGCGGCGGCACCAGCTATTCCATGCTGGCGACCCTCGGCGAGGCCTACAAGGTGCTGCAGCTTCAGGGCCAGAACCTGCCGGCGCTGGAGGCCTTCCATGCCGTCACCCTGGGCAATGCGCGCGCGCTCGGTCTCGGCGACCGGATCGGTGCCCTGGCGCCGGGACTGGAAGCGGACATCGTCGTGCTCGATCCCCGTGCCACGCCGGCCATGGCCCACCGCGCCGAGCGGGTCGAGACCCTGGAGGAGGAGCTCTTCCTGCTGATGACCCTGGGCGACGACCGTGCCGTCGCGGCCACCTACATCGCCGGCGAGCGCGCCATCCCGCGCGCCGTTCCCGCTGCTTAGCTGGCAGGCGCCGGG
>JBHJOA010000022.1:0-12381 GCA_050330205.1 Kiloniellaceae bacterium | reverse complement strand
CCGAGCATGACATTGGGAGTGGTGTCGATGGGGTAGCGCCGCGCCGCGCTCTGCGGAGCACGCTGAAGCATCGCCACGCTCTTTGCTGTCACCCTTGGGCTTGTCCCGAGGGTCCAGGGCGAGCGACGCGCAGGCCGCCCTGGATGCTCGGAACAAGTCCGAGCATGACATTGGGAGTGGTGCGGATTTCCGGTCAGTCTTTCCCCAGCGGCGCATAGCCCCAGACCGAGGCCGGCGGCAGGTTGCGCAGGGTGCGGGCGAGGCGCTCGCCCTCGAGCCCGAGTTCGGCGGCCGGCAGCGGCGAGGAGAGGCGGTGGGTGTAGGCGAGGAAGCGCCGGCCCGGCGGCATCAGCCGGAACATCTCCTCGACCAGGGCGCGCTGGGCGGCGCGCGGCAGCAGCGAGACGGGAATGCCGCAGACCACGGTGCCGACCTTGCCGACGATCCGCGGCGGCAGGTGCCGCGTCAGTTCCGCGGCGTCGCACTCCATCACCGTGATGTCGGGAAACCTTTGCTGCGTGACCGCCAGCAGCTCGCGGTCGAGATCGACGGCGATCAGCCGCCCCGGCGGCACGCCGCCGTCCAGCAGGGCGCGGGTGATGGGGCCGGTGCCGCAGCCGAGTTCGACGATGTATTCGTCCGCGTCGCGGCGCAGCTGTTGCGCCACCAGCCGGCCGAGGGCCTGCGACGACGGCACCAGCGAGGCGAGGCGCGCCGGGTGCTTCAGAAAGCGGCGGAAGTAGAGCCAGCCCACCGACTGTTGAGGGGCGGCGCGGCTGTCGATGGTGTTTTCGTGGTCATAGGGCATGGCCCGAGTATGCAAGACGGCGCCGCGCGTTTCACGGGCTTTTTCCCCAAGTGCCTTATCCGGCGAGGATTTCCAGCAGAGTAGTGTGGATTTCGGCGCTGGCGGCGGCGACCACGCGGCCGCCGGATTCAAGGGTGAGGCGGCGCCCCTCCCAGTCGGTGACGACGCCGCCGGCGCCCTCGACCACCGGTACCACCGGCAGGAAGTCGTAGGGCTGCAGGTTGTAGTCGACCACCGCGTCGACCTGGCCCGAGGCGAGCTGGGCATAGGGATAGCAGTCGTAGGTGAAGCGCTGGTAGCGGCCCCAGGCCATCAGCTTCGCGAACACGCCGGGGTGGTCGGCCATCAGGGCGTTGGCCTCGTTGATGCAGAGAAAGGCCTGGTCCGGCGCCACGCCGCGGCGGCAGGCGAGCGGCGTGCCGTCGCGGTCGCTGCCGGTCCCCGCCGCGCCGGCGTAGCATTCGCCCAGCGCCGGCATGCGGATGACGCCGGCCAGCGGGCGGCCGCCGCGCAGCACCGCCGCCAGCATGCCGAACAGCGGCGAGCCGGAGATGAAGGACTTGGTGCCGTCGATGGGATCGAGCACCCAGACGACGTCGCGCTCCAGGCCCTCGCTGCCGAACTCCTCGCCGAAGATGCCGTGCGCCGGGAAGCGCCCGCCGATGGCCCGGCGCAGCGCCGTTTCGGTCTCGCGGTCGGCGACGGTGACGGGGCTCGCGTCGGACTTGCGCTCGACGGAAAAGCCGGCGCGGAAGTAGCGCAGCGGAATCGCCGCCGCGTCGGCGGTGATCTCGCGGGCGGCCTGCAGCAGGGCGGCGGCGGAAAGGTCGCTGGCTTCGACGGTCATGGTTCGGGTTCTGGTATCGGGTTCTGGTATCGGGGGGAGGGCCGCGCTCAGGCGGACTTCTCGGCGACCACGACGCGCACGCCGGCGTCGGTCAGGAAGCCGGAGATCTCGGCCGGCGGTGCCTGGTCGGTGACCAGGGTGTCGATGACGCCGGGCGTCTCGACGCGCACCGGCGCGTGGCGGCCGAACTTGCTGGCGTCGGCGGCCATGATCGAGCGCTCGGCATGCTGCACGATCTCGCGCGAGAACTCCGCCTCCTGCAGGTCGAACAGCATGAAGCCGGTTTCGCCGTCGATGGCGGCGGCGGAGAGGATGGCGTACTGCACGGCGAACTGGCGCACGAAGGAGATCGCCTCGCGACCGAAGGCGCCGCCGTCGTGGGCGCGCAGCTCGCCGCCGGCCATGAAGACCCGGTTGTTGTTGCGGGTCGCCAGCATCTGCGCCACGGCCAGCGAGTTGGTGACCACGAAGAGGTCGTGGTGGGCGCGCAGCGCGCGGGCGACATAGGCGGTGGTCGAGCCGATGTCGAGGATCATGGAATCGCCGTTCTTGATCATGCGCGCCACCTGGGCGGCGATCAGGCGCTTGGCGTCGGGGTTCTCGTCCATGCGCTGGGCGAAGGGCGCCTCCTGCACCGAGTCCGGCAGGTAGACGCCGCCGTGCACCTTGCGCACCAGGCCGCGGCCGGCGAGCTTCTTCACGTTGCGGCGGATGGTCTCCTCGGACACCTCGAGCCGGCGCGCCAGATCCTGGATACGGCAGGAGCCGGACACCTTGAGCTCGTCGAGGATCTCCATTTCGCGATGGGTCGAATGCATGCCTGACAACCCGTGGGCCATGGTCGACAACGCGCCGCGACGGAATCGGAACCCCGGCTCGGCACCCCTCGCAGTATTCCGCATGGCCGGGCCGTCCGGCAACCGAAAAACCCGATAAACCCACAAAATCACATACATGTCGTTGACAGATGTGGGTTACGGAACCACAATACATCTGCCCCGGCCGGCCGGTCAGGGGCCGGCGCGCGGCGGTCTGGGAGTGCCGCGAAGCCCAAGAGGCGTACAGAACTCGAGGCGGACAACAAGCGACGCGAACGGGAAGGACGGAAGCATGCGGATACAACTGAAGACACTGCTGGGGGCCGGCATGGCCGCGGCAGTCGGCCTCGGCGCCGCCGGCGCGGCGCTGGCCGAGGTCGAATCGAAGGACCCCATCAAGCTCACCCTGCACGACTGGACCGGGCAGCTCATCACCACCAAGATGATGGGCTCGGTGCTGATGAAGGCCGGCTACAACGTCGAGTACGTGCAGGCCGACTACATCGCCCAATTCGCCGGCCTGAAGACCGGCGATCTCCACGTCGCCATGGAGATGTGGGAGACCACCGGGCGCGAGGCCATGGACGAGGCGACGGCCACCGGCCGCGTCGAGAACCTCGGCGAGACCGGCATGCAGGCGATCGAGGAGTGGTGGTACCCCCTCTACATGAAGGAGAAGTGCCCGGGCCTGCCGAACTGGGAAGCGCTGAACGACTGCGCCGAGGCCTTCTCGACCGCGGAGACGGCGCCCAAGGGACGCTATCTCGGCGGGCCGGTCACCTGGGGCGGCTTCGACGACGAGCGCGTCGAGGCGCTGGAGCTGGACTACGAGGTGGTGCACGCCGGCACCGACGCCGCGCTCTTCGCCGAGCTGGAATCGGCCTATCAGCGCCAGGCGCCGATCCTGCTGTGGGTCTACGCGCCGCACTGGGCGCCGATCAAGTACGAGGGTGAGTGGGTCGAGTTCCCGGAATACACGGCGGAGTGCTACAGCGATCCGTCCTGGGGTTCCAACCCGGACATGGCCTACGACTGCGGCAAGCCGCGCGGGCCGATCTGGAAGGTATCCTGGGCCGGCGTGAAGGACAAATGGCCGGGCGCCTACGAGGCGATCAAGGCCTTCCGGGTCTCCAACGACGAGATGGGCGCCATGGTTGCCGCGGTCGACCTCGACGGCAAGGATCTCGACGCGGTCGTCGCCGAGTGGATTGCCGAGAACGAGTCGACCTGGAGCCAGTGGATCGCCAACTAGGCCTGGCTGCGGCCGGCGGCCGGGGCGCACTCCTCCCGCGCTCCGGCCGCCATCTTTCCACGTTTCATCGAGATCACCTATTGAGTTGGGTGTCCGGGTATCTCATCGTTCCCCGATATAGGGCTATTGCATTCACACATCTGGCGTTCGTCCGGGGTGCCGGGGACAGGCCGGCACTCGGGAAGTTCGAACGGGAGCAGAAGGTGTACTGGTCTGGCCTCTCCTCCGATCGTCATGCTCGGACTTGTTCCGAGCATCCAGGGCGGCCGCTCCGTCCGTGGCCCTGGACCCTCGCAACAAGTGCGAGGGTGACAGTGGAAAAAGTGGCGCCGCCGTTGTGCCGCCCCTCCGCGCGTCATGCTCGGACCTGTTCCGAGCATCCAGGGCGGCCAATCCACCTGTTGCCCTGGACCCTCGGGACAAGCCCGAGGGTGACAGTGGAAAAAGTGGCGCCGCCGTTGTGCCGCCCCTCCGATCGTCATGCTCGGACCTGTTCCGAGCATCCAGGGCGGCCGGTCCGCCTGTTGCCCTGGACCCTCGGGACAAGCCCGAGGGTGACGAACTGTGTGGGCAGAACTCACGGAGCATCGACCGCGAGCGATGTGTGCATTAGGGAGAGGAAAGGGGGCGTGGGAGCCGTGAAGGTGTGATGGAAGATAGACCCGTCAAACTGGCCTGCCGCGACGTCTGGAAGCTGTTCGGCGAGGGGGCCGGACGGTTCCTCGCCGGGCACCGGGAGTCGCCCGCCGGCGCGCCGGACCTTGCCGAGATCCAGGCCGCCGGGCTGGTCGGCGCCGTGCGCGCCGCCAACATCGAGGTCGGCGAGGGCGAGATCTTCGTCATCATGGGGCTCTCGGGCTCCGGCAAGTCGACCCTGGTGCGCTGCCTGTCGCGCCTCATCGAGCCGACCGCCGGCGAGATCCTCTTCGAGGGCCGCGACCTGCTGCGCGCCAGCGAGCGCGAGATGATCCAGATCCGGCGCCACAAGATGGGCATGGTGTTCCAGCACTTCGCCCTGCTGCCGCACCTCAGCGTGCTGCAGAACGTCGCCTTTCCGCTCGAGGTGCAGGGCATCGACCGCGCCCGGCGCGAGGCCCGCGCCCGCGAGATCATCGAACTGGTCGGCCTCAAGGGCCGCGAGGCCTACTATCCGCGTGAGCTCTCCGGCGGCCAGCAGCAGCGCGTCGGCATCGCCCGTTCGCTGGCGGTGGAACCGGAGATCTGGTTCCTCGACGAGCCCTTCTCGGCGCTCGACCCGCTGATCCGCCGCGAGATGCAGGACGAGTTCCTGCGCCTGCAGTCGGTGCTGCGCAAGACCATCGTCTTCATCACCCATGACTTCGACGAGGCGATCCGCCTGGCCGACCGCATCGCCATCATGAAGGACGGCGCGGTAATCCAGATCGACACGCCGGAGCGCCTGGTGCTGGCCCCGGCCGATGCCTACGTCGCCGAGTTCACCCGCCACATCCCGCGCGCCAAGGTGCTGACCGTGCGCGCGGTGATGCACCCGGGCGCGCCCGCCGGCGAGGTGGCCGGACAGGTTGCCGCGGGCGACCGTATCGAGGCGGTGGCCGACCGGGTGGAGGCGGCGGCGCTGCCCTTCGCCGTGGTCGACGAGACCGGCGCGGTGATCGGCAGCCTCGACCGGCGCGCGGTGGTCGACACCCTGATCGGCCGCGATCCTCCGTCGACGGGCCAGCGGGGATGAAGGACCGCGCCCTGCCGATCTCGCCGGCCGCGCTGCTCTGGCTGCTGCTCGCCGCCGGCACCTACGCCCTGGCGCAGACCGGCGGCGAGATCGCCCGGGCGCTCGACGCGCGCTGGATGCTGAAGCTGCCGCGCAACTTCCAGCTGCCGATGAAGGCGGAGATCTCCGCCTTCATGAACTGGCTGGTGGAGGATGCGCACTTCGGCCTCTTCACCTTCACCGACGTGACCCGCGGCATCTCCTGGCTGCTGCAGCAGCCCTACGACCTGGCCCGGGCGCTGCTCGTCAACGGCTTCGTGCAGGGTATCGGCAGCGAGGCGGTGCAGATCCTGCCGCCGCTGAGCTGGGTCGCGGTGATCTTCGTGGTGGCCGCCATCGGCCACTACGCCCGGAGCGTCGGCCTCGCCGTCTTCGTCGGGCTCTGCTTCCTCTACCTCGCGGTTTTCGGACAGTGGGAAAGCGCCATGGTGACCCTGGCGTCGATCCTCATCGCCGTGCCGCTGGGCGTCGCCGGCGGGCTGCTGCTCGGCATCGCCGCCTATCGCTGGCGCTGGTTCGACCGCGTCCTGACGCCGGTGCTCGATCTCATGCAGACCGTGCCGGTCTTCGCCTACCTGGTGCCGATCCTCTTCCTCTTCGGCTTCGGCCCTGTCTCGGCGCTGGTCGCCACCCTGGTCTACGCCATGCCGCCGATGGTGCGAGTGACCACCCTGGCGCTGCGCGGCGTGCCGGCGGAGATCCGCGAGTTCGGCACCATGGTCGGCTGCACGGGTCGGCAGATGACCTGGCGCATCATGGTGCCCTCTGCCAAGCCGGGCCTGATGGTCGGCGTCAACCAGGTCATCATGCTGTCGCTGAACATGGTGATCATCGCCTCGATGATCGGCGCCGGCGGCCTCGGCTACGACGTGCTGACCTCGCTGCGGCGCCTCGACATCGGCGGCGGGCTGGAGGCCGGCGTCGCCATCGTGGTGCTGGCCATCGCCCTCGACCGCCTGAGCCAGGCCTTCGTCACCAAGCCGCCGCCGGAGCATTCGGAGATCCCGCGGTCCTTCCTGCGGCGCCATCCCTGGCTGCTGGCGACCCTGGCGGTCATTCTCGTCACCGGGCTGCTCGGCCTGGTGCTGCCGTTCCTGCAGAACTATCCGGCGGCGGCGCAGCTCACCACCGGGCCGTTCTGGGAAAACCTGGTGCGCACCATCAACGTGAACTTCTTCGACCAGCTCGACGCGGTGAAGACCTTCATGCTGCTGAACCTGCTGGTGCCGGTGAAGCGCTTCCTGCTGGCGGTGCCCTGGCCGTGGTTCATCCTGCTGGTGACGCTGGCCGGCTGGCAGCTCGGGCGCTGGAAGCTGGCGCTGCTGTGCCTGCTGCTGTCGCTCTTCATCCTGGTGAACGGCCTCTGGGACGACGCCATGGTGACGCTCTACCTCTGCGGCGTCTCGGTGATGATCGCCGCCGCCATCGGCATCCCGCTCGGCATCCTGGCGGCGCAGAACGCGCGCGCCGGGCGCATCATCGGCGGCTTCATCGACACCCTGCAGACGCTGCCGAGCTTCGTCTACCTGATCCCGGTGGTCATGCTGTTCCGGGTCGGCGACTTCTCGGCGATGATCGCGGTGGTGCTCTACGCCCTGGCGCCGGCGGTGCGCTACACCGCCCACGGCATTCGCTCCATCGATCCGCAGCTCATCGAGGCCGGCACCGTCGCCGGCTGCACCCGCCGCCAGCTGCTGTGGCGCATCAAGCTGCCGCTGGCGCTGCCGGAGATCATGCTGGGCATCAACCAGACCATCATGCTGGCGCTCTCCATGCTGGTGATCACCGCGCTGGTCGGCACCCGCGACCTCGGCCAGGAGGTCTACGTCGCGCTGACCAAGGCCGACACCGGGCGCGGCATCGTCGCCGGCGTCTCGGTCGCCTTCATCGCCATCGTCGCCGACCGCCTGATCGCCGCCGGCGCCGCCCGCGCCCGCGCCCGCCTCGGGCTGGCCGGCCAGGGAGGCCATTGAGATGAGCGATACCCGCAGCCCCCGGGACAGAGTCATGGCGCTCGATCTCTGGCAGGGCGCCGTCGACCCGCAGCCGCTGACCGGCGGCATCACCAACGTCAACTTCCTGGTCGAGGACGCCGGGCGGCGCTACGTGGTGCGCGTCGGCGAGGACATCCCGGTCCACCAGGTCATGCGCTTCAACGAGCTGGCGGCGAGCCGCGCCGCCGCCGAGGCCGGCATCTCCCCGGCCGTGGTGCATCACCGGCCGGGGGTGCTGGTGATCGACTGGATCGACGGCAAGACCCTCGCCGCCGAAGACCTGCGGCGTCCGGAGGTACTCGAGAAGGCGCTGCCGCTGGTCGCCCGCTGCCACCGCGAACTGCCGCGCTTCCTGCGCGGTCCCGTGCTGGCCTTCTGGGTGTTCCACGTCATCCGCGACTACGGCTGGACCCTGAAGGCGGGGAACAGCGCCCATGCTTCGCTGTTGCCGGCGCTGCTCGAGCTGGCGATGCGGCTGGAGGCGGCGGTCGGCCCGGTGGAGATGGTCTTCGGCCACAACGACCTGCTGCCGGCCAACTTCATCGACGACGGCAGCCGGCTGTGGCTCATCGACTGGGACTACGCCGGCTTCAACTCGCCGCTGTTCGACCTCGGCGGTCTCGCCTCCAACAACGGCCTCTCCGTCGAACAGGAAGACTGGATGCTGGAGACCTACTTCGAGCGCCCGGCCGACGCTGCGCTGCGGCGCCGCTACCAGGCGATGAAGTGCGCGTCGCTGTTGCGCGAGACCCTGTGGTCCATGGTCTCCGAGATCCATTCCGACATCGACTTCGACTTCGCCGCCTACACCGCCGACAACCTGGCGCGCTTCCAGGCCGCCTACAGAGAGTTTCAGCAGAGCTGAGGACATCCATGAGCGAGTTCCCTTCCACGGCAAGGGCCGTGGTCATCGGCGGCGGCATCGTCGGCTGCTCCACGGCCTACCATCTCGGCAAGCTCGGCTGGACCGACACGGTGCTGATCGAACGCCACAAGCTGACCTCCGGCACCACCTTCCATGCCGCGGGCCTGGTCGGCCAGCTGCGCTCCAACGCCAACATCACCCAGCTGCTCGGCAACTCGGTGAAGCTTTACGACACCCTGGAGGCGGAGACCGGGCTCGCCACCGGCTGGAAGATGAACGGCGGCCTGCGCCTGGCCTGCAACGAGGAACGCTGGACGGAGGTGAAGCGCCAGGCCACCACGGCGCACTCCTTCGGCCTGGAAATGCACCTGCTGACGCCGAAGGAGGCGCAGGAGCTCTGGCCGCTGATGCGGATCGACGACGTGGTCGGCGCCGCCTTCCTGCCGACCGACGGCCAGGCCAATCCCGCCGACATCACCCAGGCGCTGGCGAAGGGCGCGCGGCAGCAGGGCGTGCGAATCTTCGAGGATACCGCCGTGCTCTCCATCGAGGTCGCGGACGGCCGCGCCAAGGCGGTGGTCACCGACAAGGGCCGCATCGACTGCGAGGTCGTGGTCTGCTGCGCCGGGCAGTGGACCCGCAGCCTGGCGGCGACGGTGGGCGTCAACGTGCCGCTGGTCTCGGTCGAGCACCAGTACATGGTGACCGAGCCCATCGCGGGCGTGCCCGGCAAGCTGCCGACCCTGCGCGATCCCGACCGCCTGACCTATTACAAGGAGGAAGTCGGCGGCCTGGTGATGGGCGGCTACGAGCCCAATCCCATCCCCTGGGCGGTCGACGGCATTCCCGAGGGCTTCCACTACTCCCTGCTGGATTCCAACTTCGACCACTTCGAGCAGCTGATGGAGCTGGCGCTCGGCCGGGTGCCGGCGCTGGAGACCGCCGGCGTGAAGGAGCTCATCAACGGGCCGGAGAGCTTCACGCCGGATGGCAACTTCATCCTCGGCGAGGCGCCGGAGCTGAAGAGCTTCTTTGTCGGCGCCGGCTTCAACGCCTTCGGCATCGCCGCCGGCGGCGGCGCCGGCCAGGCGCTGGCCGAGTGGGTCCATGCCGGCGAGCCGCCTTACGACCTCTGGCCGGTTGACATAAGGCGCTTCGGGCGGCCGCACTTCGACACCGACTGGGTACGCACCCGCACCCTGGAGGCCTACGGCAAGCACTACACCGTCGCCTGGCCGTCGGAGGAGCACGACAGCGGGCGGCCCTGCCGGCGCTCGCCGCTCTACCCGGTCCTGAAAGAGCAGGGCGCCTGCTTCGGCGAGAAGCTGGGCTGGGAGCGGCCCAACTGGTACGCCGATGCCTCGAAGGGCGAGGAGGCGAGGGACCGCTACAGCTTCGGCCGCCCCAACTGGTTCGACGCCGTCGGACGCGAGCACGAGGCGGCGCGCGAGGCGGCCGTGCTGTTCGACCAGTCGAGCTTCGCCAAGTTCGTCCTCAAGGGGCCGGACGCCGAGGACGCGCTGTCGTGGATCTGCGCCAACAACGTGGCTAGGCCTGTGGGTTCGCTCACCTACACCCAGATGCTGAACGACAAGGGCGGCATCGAGTGCGACCTGACGGTGGCGCGCACCGCCCACGACGAGTTCTACATCGTCACCGGCACCGGCTTCGCCACCCACGACTTCGACTGGATCCGGCGCAACATCCCCGACGGCATGAACGCCCAGCTCTTCGACGTCACCTCGGCCAACGCGGTGCTGTCGCTGATGGGCCCGAAGGCGCGCGACATCCTGCAGGCCGTCACCCGCGACGACCTGAGCAACGCGGCCTTCAGGTTCGGCACCGCGCGGCGCATCGGCATCGCCGGCTGCCCGGTGCTGGCGCTGCGCGTCACCTACGTCGGCGAGCTCGGCTGGGAACTGCACCTGCCGACCGAATACGCCGTCAACGTCTACGAGGCGCTGATGGCGGCGGGCCGGGACCACGGCCTGGTCAACGCCGGCTACCGCGCCATCGAGACGCTGCGCCTGGAGAAAGGTTACCGCGCCTGGGGCGCCGACATCGGCCCCGACCACACGCCGGTGGAGGCGGGCCTCGCCTGGGCGGTGAAGCTGAAGAAAAACATCGACTTCAAGGGCCGGGCTGCGATCGAGGCTCAAGTTTCCGGCGGCGTGAAGAAGATGCTCGCCTGCTTCACCGTGGAGGATCCGCAGATGGTGCTGCTGGGCCGCGAAACCATCTACCGCAACGGCGAGCGGGTCGGCTGGTTGACCTCGGCCGGCTTCGGCCACACAATCGGCAAGCCGATCGGCTACGGCTATGTACGCAATCCCGCCGGCGTCGACGAGGCCTATCTGGCCTCGGGCAGCTACGAACTGGAGGTCGCCGCCGAGCGGGTGCCCTGCGCGATTCATCTGGAGGCGCTCTACGACGCGGCAATGGCGCGGGTGAAGGCCTGATTTGCGCCGGCGGCATCTTCGGGGGAAACGGCCATGCGCCTGCCATGCCTGCTCGTGGCGATGTTGCTGGCGGTTGCCGTGGCGGCCGAGAGTGCCGCCTCGCCGCGTTACGTCGTCTACTACAATTCCGATGCCAGCCCCGCGGAGGACCTGATCGGGCTGCCATACAGCCACGTTATCCTCTCGTTCGCGACCCTTTCGGAGGGGTTGGATCTGGCCGTCGATCCGCGTCTGGAAACACCCTTTGGACTTGTCGGTAGGCTGCAGGCAGATGGCAAGAAGGTCCTGATCTCCTTCGGTGGCGGCGCCATGCCGATGGACTCCTACCGTCCCGCGGTCGGCCGGGAGGATACCTTGGCGGCCAAGCTCGCCGGCCTGGTCGAAGCGCATGGCCTGGACGGCGTCGACCTCGACTTCGAAGTCTCCGAGGCGCTGCACCGCCCGCCCGCGGAGGGGGCGTTCGACGGCCGCGCCTTCCTCGTCGCGCTTACCCGGGCGCTACACAAGGCGTTGCCGGAAGGGAAGCTGATAACCCACGCGCCGCAGGCGCCTTACCTCGATCCGAACTGGCATGGCGGACCCTACCTCGACGTCCTGCGACAGGCGGGGAGCGATATCGACTGGATCACGGTTCAGTACTACAACAACCCCGACTTCGAGCTTCCGGTCGCCACTCACCTCGTCGGCGCCGAAGACGACCCGTTCCCCGCGTCCTATGCGGGCATCACCGGTGGCGCGCTGGGCTTTGCCTGGCCGGCAGAGAAGACTTTGGTCGGCCTGCCGATATACCGGGGTGACGCGAGCAACGGCCATCAGCCGCCCAAGGTCGTGCAGGATGACATCCTGGCCCCTCTTGTCGCCCGCTACGGCGCGAGGTTCGGCGGTCTCACCGGCTGGCAGTTCTCGACCCATACCGCCGACCACCGCTACTGGAATGAAAAGCTGGCCGAGGCGATGAGGCACTGAGGGCCAAGCGGGCCCTCGCATCTGCGGCACGTTTCTGGCAGGCTGCACCCATCTTTCATCACCGTCCGATGCCCCGGGAGTTCCCCATGCGCTTTTCCGCGATTCTTTGCTGCGTTCTGGTTTCCTTTGCGACCGCCGCCTCGGCGGCCGACTGGCTGCGCCCCGATGCCGCCTACTCGGCGACCCGCACCCTGCGCGCCGGCGGCCACGAGATCAGCGGGCCGCTCCACTACGACGGCGGCAAGGAACGCTTCGAGATGTCCCTGGAAGGTCAGCAGCAGGTCATGATCCGCCGCGAGGACCGCAACCTCCTCTACGTGGTCATGCCGCAGATGGGCATGGGCATGGAGATGCAGATCGGCAGCCGCGAGGCGATGCCGAGCGCCGGCGACTACGCGGATCTGCAGCCCGAGACTCTCGGCCGCGAGACCGTCGCCGGCGAGGAGGCGACCAAGTACCGCGTGGTCGTGGACGGGGCCACGGTCCACATCTGGGCCAGCGACGACGGCATTCCGCTGCGCATGGACGGCGAGGGCCCGGAAGGCAGCTTCACCATGGAACTCAGCGACCTGCAGCGCGGCCCGCAGCCGGCCGACCTCTTCGAGGTCCCGGCCGGCATCCA
>JBHJOA010000021.1:0-163470 GCA_050330205.1 Kiloniellaceae bacterium | reverse complement strand
CCGGCCTCCTGGCCGATCGGCATGGGGCGCTCCTTCCTCGGCTGCTACGACCTGCTGCACGACCGCCTGCTGCTGGTCGAGCGCAGCCGCACCAAGATGGGCGCCGAGGGCGAGTCCTGCTCGGGCATCGACGACCCCAAGCTCGACACGCTGCTGCCGGCCGATGCCGTCGCCAAGCTGCGCGAGGACGTGGAGATGGTGCGCGAGCTCTGCCCGCCCTTCGATCTGCAGTCCTACCTGGAAGGGCACCTGACGCCGGTCTACTTCGGCTCGGCGCTCAACAACTTCGGCGTCCGCGAGCTGCTGCAGGGCGTCGCCGACATGGCGCCGCCGCCGCGCCCGCAGCCGGCCGAGACCCGCCAGGTGCTGCCGACCGAGGACAAGGTCAGCGGCTTCGTGTTCAAGATCCAGGCCAACATGGATCCCAACCACCGCGACCGCATCGCCTTCCTGCGCCTCTGCTCCGGCCATTTCAAGCGCGGCGCCAAGCTGAAGCATTCGCGCAGCGGCAAGACCATCAACGTGCACAACCCGGTGCTGTTCCTGGCGCGCGACCGCGAGCTGGCCGAGGAGGCCTGGCCCGGCGACATCATCGGCATCCCGAACCACGGCAACCTCGGCATCGGCGACGCGCTGACCGAGGGCGAGGAACTGAAGTTCACCGGCATCCCCTCCTTCGCGCCGGAGCATCTGCAGGCGGTGCGCCCGGTCGATCCGCTGCGCGCCAAGCACCTGGGCCGCGCCCTGCAGCAGCTCGCCGAGGAAGGCGCCGCCCGGGTCATCAAGCCGGCCATCGGCGCCGACTGGATCGTCGGCGTGGTCGGCCCGCTGCAGTTCGACGTGCTGGCCGACCGCATCCGCACCGAGTACGAGGTCCCCGTGCGCTTCGAGCCGACCTCGCTGCATACCGCGCGCTGGGTGGAGGCCGACGATCCGCTGAAGCTGAAACGCTTCATGGACGCCAACCAGGGGGCGTTGGGCAGCGACCACACCGGCGCGCCGGTGTTCCTGGCGCGCAACGCCTGGCACCTCGACCGTGCCGCCGAGGACTGGCCCGACCTGCGCTTCCTCAAGACCAAAGAGCAGATCTAGTGTTCGGAGATTCCGACGGCCGCCTGCCGGCGGAACTCTGGATCAAGGCGCACATCCGCCGCTGCGTCGCCGACAACATCCCCGCCGCCGTGGTCCATCGCGGCGAGAAGAACAGCGGCATCCTGATCCTCAAGATCAACCAGCTCGACGCCGGCGTGCGGGTGCTGAGCCAGACCCGCGACATGGAGGGCGCCATCGCCTGGATGCCGGCGCTCGGCGGCGAGCTGGTGGCCGAGGCCGAGGCCGACGCCTACATCGAGCGCGCGGTGAAGCGCGACCCCGACTGCTGGGTGGTGGAGATCGAAGACCGCGACGGCCGCCACCCCTTCGAGGGCAAGGTGCTGTAGGGGGACGGCTGCCGAACGGCCGTGCGTCCTTCGAGACGCGCCCCCGGATTGACATCCGGCCGCGCTCCTCAGGATGAGGTAGACCTGGTCTTGGCAAAAAGAAAATCCTCATGCTGAGGAGGCGCGCCAGCGCCGTCTCGAAGCACGCACAGCTACAATCCAGCGCTGCAACCACCCCAAAGGAGCCCCCATGTCCCGACGCAGCATCGAACTGAGCGACGCGCTCTACGACTACCTGCTGGCGAATTCCCTGCGCGAGAGCGACCTGCTGCGGCGGCTGCGCGAGGAGACGGCGCGGCTGCCCGGGGCCGGCATGCAGATCTCGCCCGAGCAGGGGCAGTTCATGGCGCTGCTGGTGCGGCTGATGGGCGCGCGCCGCTGCCTCGAAGTCGGCACCTTCACCGGCTACTCCGCCCTGGCGGTGGCCGAGGCCCTGCCCGCCGACGGCCGCCTCGTTGCCTGCGACCTCAACGCCGACACCACAGCGGTTGCCAGGCGCTACTGGCAGGAGGCCGGCGTGGCCGGGCGCATCGACCTGCGCCTCGCCCCGGCCCTGGAAACCCTCGACGCCCTGCTCGCCGAGGGCGCCGCCGGCAGCTTCGACTTCGCCTTCATCGACGCCGACAAGACCAACTACGACGGCTATTACGAAAGGGCCCTGAAACTGCTTCGCGGTGGCGGCCTGATCGCCGTCGATAACGTTTTGTGGGGCGGCGCGGTAATAAATCCGGACGACACCGACCCCGATACCGTCGCGATTCGGGCCCTCAACGCGAAGATCAAATCGGACCAGCGGGTTAGCTGTTCCCTCCTGCCCCTGGGCGACGGCCTGATGCTAGCGCTTAAACGATCGGTCTAGCGTCGCTAATCGAAACTTATCCCATGCCGTTAACTGATGCTTAAGCGGACGTTAACAGCATCTTCATCCGGGCATGAAACGCTTGTCATATCGGCGAAAGGGTTTCGCTGACGACCAATGACTTATGAGGCTTATCATGTGGAAGATTTTGGCGCTTGGCGCTGGACTCGCCCTCGTTAGCACCAGCGCAGCGACGGCCCAGCCTCAGTGCGATCAGCGGGACTCGGTCCTGAAGGTGCTTCAGCAGAAGTACAAGGAGCAGCCGGTTGCCCTCGGCGTCACGCACAACGGCGGTCTCGTCGAAGTGCTGTCCACCGGCAACGGCAACACCTGGTCGATCATCGTGACCACGCCGCAGGGCATGTCCTGCCTGGTGGCGGCCGGCGAAGGCTGGCGCGCGATGCAGCAGGTGGCGGCCGAGCCGGAAGCCTGAACGGCGTCCACGGCTGAATCCGGGACCTCTTTAGAGGTCGATGCACTCAGGCCCGCTTCGGGCCGGGAGAGTCTCGGGACGGTCGATCTGCCGAAGGCGCCCACCCAAGGGCCCGCCGACGTCTACTCGAATGCGGGATGACGAACCCGGTCACCGGGCTTGATCACGAGGCGGGAAGCCGTCCCGGCATTCAACTCCAGCACCGCGGTCACGGGCCCACCCGACGAGATGGCCCGCTCTGAATGCGGCACCGTGCGCTCCTCGATGCGCACGATCTTCCCCTCACCGTCGATGAACAGCATATCCAGCGGGATAAGCGTGTTCTTCATCCACATCGCCCGCACCTGCGCGCCCTCGAAGAGAAACAGCATGCCGGCATCGGCCGCCATGCGGTCGCGGAACATCAGCCCCTGGGCGCGCTGATCCGCCGTCGCGGCGATCTCCACCGTGAAGTCGTGGGTGGCGCCGGCGGCCGTCTCGATGCTGAGCGCCCCGGTCTCGAAGCTGGACAGGCTGTTCTGGGCGGCCACTGGCGCGCCCGCGGCGGCGAGCAGCAGCGCGACGAGGAAGGCGAGGCGTTTCATGCCGTTAGATGTATCCGCCGCGCCGCGGCCAGACAAGCGCCTCAGAGGGCCGTCACCGCCGCCGCCAGGGCGCGGAGTTCAGGGCGCAGCGGCCCACCGCGCGGCGGGTCGGCCAGGGTGGTGAACCACGCCGGTGGCGGGTTGCGGCCGCGGCTGTGGCGCCACTCCAGGGCCCGCAGCACGGCCTCGGCCGCGGGCGGCAGGCGGTCCGGGATCTCGAAGCCGTTCAGCGTCGCCCAGACCCCGGCCCAGGCGCGGCCGACCGACCAGGGATTGTAGCCGCCACCGCCCAGCACCAGCAGCCGCGGCGCCAGGGCCCCGGCCCGCGCCACCACCCGCCACAGCGCGCCGTTGGACAGGCCGAGGCGGCTCTGGGGATCGTCGGCGAGGCCGTCGGCCCCGCACTGCAGCACCACCGCCTGCGGCGCGAAGGCCTCGGCCAGCGGCAGCACGGCGGCGTCCATGAGAAAATCGAGCTCGCTGTCGTTGAAGTCCGCCGGCACCGGCAGGTTGCGCGCGGCGCCGCCGGCGCGGTCACCGGCGCTGCCGGCGATCGCCGCTTCGTCCCGGCCCATGGGCCAGCGCCGGTCCTCGTGGATCGACAGCGTGAAGACGCGGGGGTCGTCGTGGAAGGCGTCCTGCACGCCGTCGCCGTGGTGGGCGTCGACGTCGAGGTAGAACACCCGAGCCAGGCCGCCGTCGAGCAGGGCCAGGATGGCCAGCACCGGGTCGTTGAAGTAGCAGAAGCCGCTGGCGCGGTCCGGGCGGCCGTGGTGGGTGCCGCCGGCCGGGCTGTAGACCGCGCCGGGCGCCGCCGCCAGCATCCGCCCGGCCAGGATCGAGCCGCCGCAGGCGGTGGCCGGGCGGCTGAACACCGCGGGAAAGATCGGGTTGCCGTTGCGCCCGAGGTTGAAGCGCCGCCGCTCCTCGGGCGGTAGGTCCTGCACCGCCTCGGCGCGCTGCACGGCGTCGACGTAGGCCGGATCGTGGAAGCGCGCCAGTTCCTGCGGCGTCGCCCTCGGGCTGTCGATGTAGGCCGTCTCGGGAAGCCAGCCGAGGGCGCGGCAAAGGTCGATACACGTGGAAACGCGCGGGATCGCCAGCGGATGGCGCCCGCCGTAGGACGAGTGCCGGTAGATCTCGCTGCCGATGAAGCGCGGCGTCATCGCCCGCCTACGGCAGCCGCGCGATCCGCTCGCGGATCAGCGCGTAGAAGCCGGCCGCGTCGATGGCGTTGATGACCCGGCAGTTGGCCGGCGCCGGGGTGACGTTCCACCAGTCCACCACGGTCATGCCCATGGTCAGCTCCGACCCGGTCTCGACCTGAACGCTGCAGTCCTTGCCGGCGAACAGCGCCGGGCGCAGCAGGTAGGCGATCACGCAGGGGTCGTGCAACGGCCCGCCGGCGGCGCCGTACTTCTCCATGTCGAAGCGCTCGTAGAAGTCGAGCATGGCCGCCGCCGCGTCGCCGCTGCGGGTGCCGAGCGCCCGCAGGGACTCGATCCACTCGCGCGTCATCAGAGCTTTGTGTGTCACATCAAGAGGATGCATGGTCATCTTCACGCCTGAGGTGAAGACGACATGGGCGGCGTGGGGATCGACGTAGATGTTGAACTCGGCCGCCGGCGTGGTGTTGCCGCCCTCGAAGAAGCCGCCGCCCATCATGACGATCTCGCCGATGCGCGGCACGATGTCCGGCGCCTTGATCATCGCCGTGGCGATGTTGGTGAGCGGCCCCAGGGTGCACAGCGTGATGCTGCCGGCCGGCGCCGCGCGCAGGGTATCGACGATCCAGTCGACGGCGTGCTGCGGCTGCAGCGGCATCGCCGGCTCCGGCAGGTCGGGCCCGTCGAGCCCGGTCTTGCCGTGCACCTGCTCGGCGGTGACGGGCCGGCGCACCAGCGGCCGCGCGCAGCCGGCGAAGACTTTGACGTCGGATCGGCCGGCCAGCTCGCAGACCTTGCGCGCGTTCTTCTCGGTCAGCGCCAGCGGCACGTTGCCGGCCACCGCGGTGATGCCCAGCACATCGAACTCCGGCGATGCCAGCGCCAGCAGGATGGCGATGGCGTCGTCCTGTCCCGGGTCGGTGTCGATGATGATGGGTCTGGCGGTCATGGCGACTCTGCTCCTCGGCCGGGCGACAAGCGCCTAGCGATGCCGCATCGCCGCCGCCGGCGCAAGGCCGGGTACGCGAATCAGACCGGAGGACGGGGCGAAACGCCGCGGGTGGTCGCAAGGCCAGACCAAAGCGGCTGCCGGTGCCGCCGCAGCGCCGATTTCCGCATGGATTCCGCCGGTTTGTCTTGACCGACGCGGCTCCGTCAGTAGGCTCGTCCCGCCCGATCCCGGGCCAACGAAAACTTCCGACAACGGGGCGATGCAGGGCGCTACCCACTCACTTCCCAGGTCTACTCCAAGGTCTGCCGGCAGCCGCCAGGAACCGCGATGACGCTCGCCTGGATCGTGCTGCTGCCGTTCCTCGGCGCCGTCCTGCCCGGGCTGCTGATCCGCGCCGGGCGCGACGCCTGCGCGCTGGCCACCGGCTCGGTGACACTGCTGGCGCTCGTCCTGCTGCTGACCCAGGCGCCGGCGGTCTTCGCCGGCGAGGTGGTGCAGGCGCGCTGGGAGTGGCTGCCGGCGCTCGGCCTCAACGTCACCTTCTTCGTCGACGGCCTCGGGCTGTTCTTCGCCGGCCTGATCCTCGGCATCGGCCTGCTGATCATTGCCTACGCGCGCTTCTACCTCTCCAAGGACGACCCGATGGGTCAGTTCTATGCCTACCTGCTGCTGTTCCAGGGCGCCATGGTGGGCATCGTGCTGTCGGACAACGTGCTGCTGCTGCTGGTGTTCTGGGAGCTGACCAGCCTCAGCTCCTTCCTGCTGATCGGCTATTGGAAGCACCTGCCGGAGGGCCGCCAGGGCGCGCGCATGGCGCTGGCGGTGACCGGCATGGGCGGCCTCTCCATGATCGCCGGCATGCTGATCCTGGGCAACATCGCCGGCTCCTACGACATCACGGTGATCCTGCAGCACGGACCGGAGATCCAGGCCTCGCCCTGGTACCTGCCGGCGCTGATCCTGATCCTCGGCGGCTGCTTCACCAAGTCGGCGCAGTTCCCCTTCCACTTCTGGCTGCCGCACGCCATGGCGGCGCCGACGCCGGTCAGCGCCTACCTGCACTCCGCCACCATGGTGAAGGCGGGGCTGTTCCTGATGGCGCGGCTGTGGCCGGTGCTGGCCGGCACCGAGGCGTGGTTCTACATCGTCGCCACCACCGGCCTCGTCACCATGGTGGTGGGGGCGTGGATCGCGCTGTTCAAGGACGACCTGAAGGGCCTGCTGGCGCATTCGACGGTCAGTCACCTCGGCCTCGTCACCATGCTGTTCGGCTTCGGCACGCCGATGGCCGCCATCGCCGCGGTGTTCCACATCCTCAACCACGCCACCTTCAAGTGCGCGCTGTTCATGACCGCCGGCATCGTCGACCACGAGACCGGCACCCGCGACGCCCGGCGCCTCGGCGGCCTGGCGGCGCTGATGCCGATCACCGCCACCATCGCCGGCGTCGCCGCCTTCTCCATGGCCGGCATCCCGCTGCTCAACGGCTTCCTCTCCAAGGAGATGATGCTGGAGGAAGCGAGCCACACCGTATGGGCCGGCAATCCCTGGATCCTGCCGGCACTGGCGACCCTGGGGGCGCTGTTCTCCGTCGCCTACTCCTTCCGCTACGTCTTCCACGTCTTCCTCGGACCGGCGCGCGACGACTATCCGCAGCATCCGCACGACCCGCCGGCCGGCATGTACCTGCCGCCGGCACTGCTGGTGGTCCTGGTGGTGCTGATCGGCCTGCTGCCGGCGGTGGTCGCCCAGCCGCTGGTCGAGGTCGTCGCCGGTGCCGTGGTCGGCGGCCCGCTGCCGGGCTTCCACCTCTCCTTGTGGCACGGGCTGACGCCGGCGCTCGGCATGAGCATCGTCGCGGTGGCCGGCGGCGCCTTCCTGCTGTGGCGCCACGCCGCCTTCAACCGCCTGCGCCTCGCCACTCCGCGCCCGGAGGCAAAGACGATCTTCGACGCCACGGTCAACGGCTGCGGCAGCCTCGCCAACGTCGCCATCGACGGCCTGCACAACGGCTCGCTGCGCCGCTACCTGGCCTTCTTCGTCGCCGCCGTGCTGGTCGTCGGCGCCGCCGCCTTCACCAGCGGCGAGCACGCCATGGGCCTGCGTCCGCCCACCCCGGCGACCTTCGTGCCGGTGCTCGGCTGGCTGCTGCTGATCGGCGCCTGCGTCACCATCGTCGCCTTCCACCACAACCGCCTCCTGACGCTGATCGTGGTCGGCGTCATCGGCCTCATCGTCTCGGTCGCCTTCGTCTACCTCTCGGCGCCGGACCTCGCGCTGACGCAGATCTCGGTGGAGGTGGTGACGGTGATCCTGCTGCTGCTGGCGCTCAACTTCCTGCCCAAGGAAACGCCGCGCGAGTCGTCGTCCGGCAGGCGCCTGCGCGATGCCGGCCTCGCCGGCGTCAGCGGCCTCGGTGTCGGCAGCCTGATCTACCTGCTGATGTCGCGCGACTTCACTTCGATCTCGGAGTTCCACCTCGCCGAGTCCAAGCCGGGCGGCGGCGGCGCCAACGTGGTGAACGTGATCCTGGTCGACTTCCGCGGCTTCGACACCTTCGGCGAGATCATCGTGCTCGGCATCGCCGCGCTCGCCATCTACGCCTTGCTGGACGGCGCCCTGCACGGGCCGGCGGCCAAGCGCCTCGGATCGCTGTTCGCCGGCCAGGAACGCTCCCGCGACCGCCATCCGCTGATGATCGTCGTCGCCACGCGGGTCATGCTGCCGCTGTCACTGGTGGTGGGCATCTACATCTTCCTGCGCGGCCACAACGAGCCGGGCGGCGGCTTCATCGCCGGCCTGGTGGTGGCCATCGCCTTCCTCATGCAGTACATGGCCAGCGGCTTCGGCTGGGCGGAGCGCCGCAAGCGCATCGACTACCACGCCCTGATCGCCTGGGGCGTGCTGGCCGCCGGCATCACCGGCGCCGCCGCCTGGCTGGCCGGGCGCCCCTTCCTGACCAGCGACTACGGCTACTTCAAGCTGCCGCTGCTGGAGGAGTTCGAACTGGCCACGGCCATGGGCTTCGACGTCGGCGTGTTCCTCACCGTGGTCGGCTCGGTGATGCTGGCGCTCGCCAGCCTGTCGCGCCTGGCGCGCCGCACCGAGGAACCGGTGAGCCCCGAGCCGATGGACTTCAGCCCGGTCCCCGCCGAGGCGCCGGATCGCGACGGCAGAGAGGAGCAGGCCTAGATGGAGTTCCTCGTCGCCAGCGGCATCGGCGCCATGACCGCGGCAGGGGTCTACCTGCTGCTGCGCGCGCGCACCTTCCCGGTGATCGTCGGCCTGGCCCTGCTGTCCTACGCGGTCAACGTCTTCCTCTTCGCCACCGGGCGGCTGGCCATCAACCAGCCGCCGGTAATCACGCCGGACGCCAGCGGCTACACCGACCCGCTGCCGCAGGCATTGGTGCTGACCGCCATCGTGATCTCCTTCGGCATGACCGCCCTCATCGTAGTGCTGGCGCTGCGCGCCTTCCTCGAGGCCGGCACCGACGCCGTCGACACCGACGAGGCCGCCGGACCGGACGCCGACGACGGCGCGGGGGGCGGCCGATGAACCACTGGATCGTCGTGCCGGTGGTGCTGCCGTCGCTGCTGGCGCCGTTGATCGTGCTGGCGATGCGCCACGACCTGCTGCTGCAGCGGGTATTCTCCCTGGCCGGCGCCGTGGCGCTGCTGGCGGTGGCGATCGGCCTGACCGTCACCGCTGCCGGCGGGCCGCCGCAGCTCTACGAGCTCGGCAACTGGCCGGCTCCCTTCGGCATCGTGCTGGTGCTCGACCGCCTCTCCGCGCTGATGGTGCTGCTGACCGGCATCCTCTCGGTGGCGGTGGCGATCTACGCGATCTCCAGCGAGTGGGACCGGCGCGGGCGGCACTTCCATGCCCTCTTCCAGTTCCAGCTCATGGGCATCAACGGCGCCTTCCTGACCGGCGACGTGTTCAACCTCTTCGTCTTCTTCGAGGTGCTGCTGATCGCCTCCTACGGGCTGATGCTGCACGGCGGCGGCGCCGCGCGGATGAAGGCCGGCGTGCAGTACGTGACCGTGAACCTCGCCGGTTCGACGCTGTTCCTGCTCGCCGTCGGCACCCTCTACGCCGTCACCGGCACCCTCAACATGGCCGACCTGGCGGTGAAGGTGCCGCTGGTGCCGGAGAGCGACCAGGCGCTGCTGCGGGTCGGTGCCCTGCTGCTGCTGGTGGTCTTCGCGGTGAAGGCGGCGCTGGTGCCGATCCACTTCTGGCTGCCCGGCACCTATGCCAACGCGCCGGCGCCGGTCGCTGCGCTCTTCGCCATCATGACCAAGGTCGGCGCCTACGCCATCATCCGCGTCTACACCATCGTCTTCGGCGGCGAAGCGGGGCCCGACGCCTGGCTGGCCGCCGACTGGCTGCTGCCGGCGGCGCTGGTCACCCTGGTCGTCGGCTCCGCCGGCGTGCTCGGCGCCAAGGCGCTGACGCGGCTGATCTGCTTCTCGGTGGTGGCCTCCATGGGCACGCTGCTGACGGCCGTCGCCCTCTTCACGCCGACGGCGACGGTGGCTGCCCTCTTCTACCTGATCCACTCGACCTTCGCGGCGGCGGCCCTGTTTCTCATCAACGACCAGATCGTCGTGCGGCGCGGCGGCGCCGGCGACCGCCTGGTGACCGCGCCCGGCATCGCCAACGGCGGCCTGCTGGCCGGTCTGTTCTTCCTGGCCGCCATCGGCATGGCCGGCATGCCGCCGCTGACCGGGTTCCTCGGCAAGCTGATGGTGCTCGACAGCGCCCGCGCTTCGGACTCCATGGCCACCGTCTGGGCGGTGGTCCTGATCACCTCGCTGGTCACTATCGTCGGCTTCGCGCGCGCCGGCAGCCTGGTGTTCTGGAAGAGCGCCGCGGTGCCCGGCAGCGCCAATCCGGAGGCGCCGACCCGCGCGGGCTTGCCGGTCGCCGCCGCCGGGGCGATGCTGGCGGCCATGGTCGCCCTTGCCGTCTTCGCCGGGCCGGTTACCGGCTACCTGGAAGCCACCGCCGCCGGGCTCTACGACCCGAGCGGCTACATCCGCGCCGTGCTCGGCCCTGAAGCGGTGGCGGCGCGATGAGCGGCGCACCCGGACACAAGGCCGCGGGCCAGCAGGAGAAGCGCACGTTGTTCGCCCGGCTGCTGCCGCACCCGCTGCTGACGCTGACCGTAGTGGTGGTCTGGATGATGCTGCTGAACAGCTTCTCCCTCGGCGGGCTGGTGCTGGGCGTCATCCTCGGCATCGCCGTGCCGCAGCTGACGACGGCCTACTGGCCCCAGCGCCCGAAAATACGCCGGCCGCTGAAGATCGCCGAGTACGTCCTGCTGGTGCTGTGGGACATCTGCGTGGCCAACGTCAAGGTCGCCTACATCGTGGTGTTCAAGAGCGGCAGCGAACTACGGCCCCATTTCATCACCATTCCCCTGGAGGTCTACTCGCCGGAGGCCATCACGGTGCTGGCCGGCACCATCACCATGACCCCGGGCACCGTCAGTTCCGACCTCTCGGCGGACGGCCGCAGCCTTCTGGTCCACTGCCTGGACACCGACGATCCCGCGGGCACGGTGCAGCAGATCAAGCAACGCTATGAAGCGCGGCTGAAGGAGATTTTCGAATGATTGCCTACGCCCTGCTGTTCGCCTTCGCCTGCTTCGGCTTCGGCCTGCTGCTGAACCTCTACCGCCTGGCCAAGGGGCCCGGCATGGCAGACCGCGTGCTCTCGCTGGATACCATGGTGATCAACGGCATCGCCCTGCTGATCCTCTACGGCATCTCCAGCGATACCACGGTCTATTTCGAAGCCGCGCTGCTGTTCGCCATGGTCGGCTTCATCTCCACCGTCGCCTACTGCAGGTTCATCCTGCGCGGCGACATCATCGAGTGAGGACGTCGTGGCCATGGACTTCCTGATCGAACTGCTGATCTCTGCGCTGATCGTCAGCGGCGGTGTCTTCGGTCTGGTCGGCTCCTTCGGCCTCGCCAAGCTGCCGGACCTGATGACCCGCCTGCACGCGCCCACCAAGGCGACCACCCTGGGCGTCGGCTCGGTGCTCATCGCCTCCATGACCTATATCCTTTGGGACGAAAGCCACCTGTCGCTGCACGAGTTGCTGATCACCCTCTTCCTCTTCCTCACCGCGCCGATCACCGCCAACTTCATCGCCAAGTCCTACCTGCACAGCCAGCCGGGCATGGCCGGCAAGCTGCCGCCGACCGGCACCGACTATGGCTGGGCCAACTTCGATCCGCCCCCCGCCGCCGGCGACGATCCGGCCTCCCTGGCCGCCCGCCCTCGCGACGAGGACTGATTCCGCCACCCTTCGACCAAGGAGGGGCTTGAACCGCAGCGGCGGAACGTCAATTCTGACGGTGAGGCCGTTCGCACCGGCGGTTCCGCAGAACAGAGGGGGTTCCGACGCATCATGCAGATGACCGGGCAATACCGTATCGAAGCCCCGCGCGAGGCCGTGTGGGAGGCACTGAACGACGTCGAGGTGCTGCGAAGCTGCATTCCCGGCGTGGAGGAGATCGAGAAAACCTCCGATACCTCATTTGCTGCCAAGGTGCGCGCCAAGGTCGGACCGGTGTCGGCCCGTTTCGCCGGCGAGGTGACCCTCAGCGATCTTGATCCGCCCAACGGCTACACCATCCGCGGCGAGGGCAAGGGCGGCGCCGCCGGCTTCGCCAAGGGTGGTGCCAAGGTGCGCCTGGAGGACGACGGCGCCGCCACCCTGCTGAGCTACGACGTCGACGCCCAGGTCGGCGGCAAGCTGGCGCAGATCGGCTCGCGCCTGATCGACGGAACCGCCAAGAAGATGGCCGACGACTTCTTTTCCCGTTTCGCAGAAACCGTCACCGCCGCCGCAGCGCCGGCCGCGGCGGCCAAAGCCGCACCCGCACCGGCCCCAGCCGCGCAACCGGCCCCTGCCCCCGCATCGCCCCCCGCACCGGCCGCCGACGCGGATGTGGGTGCCGGCGCCTCGACAGGCGTCTGGGTGGTCGGGCTGCTGGTGGCAGTGCTGCTGCTGATCGCCATTTTCGCGCTCTGACAGGCGTCCTGGCGGGCGCCATGGCGGGAGGATTCACAAAACCGACACGCCGCGCCCCTTGACCGCAGGCACGCGCGGCAACATGCTTGAGCGTTACAAGGAAACCGCCGGCCGCCGGGGAGATGGGTAGACCCGCGGCTTGCGACCCAAAATAAAAAAATCCGGACATTCCGTCCGAAAAGGCAAGGAAAGGGAGATCCGATGCCCAGAGTTTCCATGACAGTCAATGGGCGGGCGGCGACGGGCGAGGTCGAAGGCCGCACCCTGCTCGTCCAGTTTCTGCGTGAGAACCTGCACCTCACAGGCACCCATGTCGGCTGCGACACCAGCCAGTGCGGCGCCTGCGTGGTCCACGTCGACGGCGAGTCGGTCAAGAGCTGCACCATGCTGGCGCTGCAGGCCGACGGCGCCGAGGTGACCACCATCGAGGGCCTGGCGCAGAACGGCGAACTCCACCCCGTGCAGGCGGCTTTCCGCGAGCACCACGGGCTGCAGTGCGGTTTCTGCACCCCGGGCATGGTGATGTCGGCCGTCGACCTGCTGAAGCACAACCCCAACCCCGAGGAAGACGAGATCCGCGAGTGGCTGGAAGGCAACATCTGCCGCTGCACCGGCTATCACAACATCGTCAAGGCCATCCAGTCGGCCGCCGCGAACATGAAGGGGTAGGACCATGGCAGACACCGGAATCGGCGCCCGCGTCCAGCGCAAGGAAGACTTCCGCTTCCTGACCGGCCAGGGCCGCTACACCGACGACATCGACCGCCCGGGTCAGGTCTACGCTTACTTCGTGCGCTCGCCGCACGCCCACGCGAAGATCAAAGGCATCGACAAGTCCGCGGCCGAAAAGGCTCCGGGCGTGCTGGCGGTCTTCACCGGCGCCGACATGGCCGCCGACAACGTCGGCTCGCTGCCCTGCGGCTGGGTGGTCACCGACCGCCACGGCGAGGCGCACAAGGCGCCGCCGCATTTCCCGCTGGCGCGCGACAAGGCGCGCTACGTCGGCGACCATGTCGCCGTGGTCATCGCCGAGACCTACGCCCAGGCCCGCGAGGCCGGCGAGGAGGTCGCGGTCGACTACGAGGAACTGCCGGCCATCGCCAGCACCGGCAAGGCGCTCGACGCCAACGCCCCGCAGGTGCACGACGAGGCACCGGGCAATCTCTGCTACGACTGGGTGCTGGGCGACGAGTCCGAGGCCGATGCCGCCTTCGCCAAGGCGGCCCACGTCACCAGGATCGACCTGGTGAACAACCGCCTGATCCCCAACGCCATGGAGCCGCGCGCGGCGATCGGCGAGTACGACGGCGGCACCGACAGCTATACCCTCTATTCGACCAGCCAGAACCCGCACCTGCTGAAACTGATCCTCTGCGCCTTCGTGCTCGGGTTGTCCGAGAACAAGCTCAGGGTCATCGCGCCCGACGTCGGCGGCGGCTTCGGCTCCAAGATCTTCTGCTATGCCGAGGAAACCGTCTGCACCTGGGCGGCCAAGAAGGTGCGGCGTCCGGTGAAGTGGACGGCGGACCGCTCGGAGAGCTTCACCTCCGACGCCCACGGCCGCGACCACATCACCCATGCCCAGCTCGCCATGGACGAGAACGGCAAGTTCCTCGGCATGAAGGTGGAGACCACCGCCAACATGGGCGCCTATCTCTCCAGCTTCGCCACCTCGGTGCCGACCTACCTCTACGCGACACTGCTGGCCGGCCAGTACACCACGCCGGTGGTCTTCGCCAACGTGAAGTCGGTGTTCACCAACACCGCGCCGGTCGACGCCTACCGCGGCGCCGGACGCCCCGAGGCGACCTACGTGGTCGAGCGCCTGGTGGAAGTGGCGGCCCGCGAGATGAAGATCGACCCGGCGGAAATCCGGCGCCGCAACTTCATCCAGCCCGACCAGTTCCCCTACCAGACGCCCGTCGCCCTGCAGTACGACATCGGCAACTACGGCCAGTCGCTCGACAAGGCGCTGGAGATGATCGACTACAAGGGCTTCCCGGAGCGCCGCAAGGCCTCCGAGGCCAAGGGCAAGCTGCGCGGCCTCGGCTTCTCGGCCTACATCGAGGCCTGCGGCATCGCCCCTTCGGCGGTGGTCGGCTCGCTGGGCGCCGGCGTCGGCCTCTGGGAGTCGGCGCAGGTGCGTTTCAACGCGACCGGCACGGTGTCCATCTTCACCGGCTCGCACAGCCACGGCCAGGGCCACGAGACCACCTTCTCGCAGCTCGTCGCCGACACCCTCGGCCTGCCGCTGGAGAACGTCGAGATCGTGCACGGCGACACCGGCTCGATCCCCATGGGCATGGGCACCTACGGCTCGCGCTCCCTGGCGGTCGGCGGTTCGGCCATCGCCAAGGCCTGCGACAAGATCATCGAGAAGTCCAAGAAGATCGCCGCCCACCTGATGGAGGCCTCGGTCGAGGACGTCGAGTTCGACAAGGGCACCTTCCGCGTGAAAGGCACCGACAAGGAGAAGTCGATCGCCGAGATCGCCTTCACCGCCTATGTGCCGCACAACTACCCGGAGGGCGTCGAGCCCGGCCTCGACGAGACCGCTTTCTACGACCCGCTGAACTTCACCTATCCGGCGGGCGTGCACATCTGCGAGGTGGAGATCGACCCCGCGACCGGCGTCACCGAGATCGTCGACTGGGTCGCGGTGGACGACTTCGGCAAGGTCATCAACCCCATGGTGGTGGAAGGCCAGGTCCACGGCGGCATCGCCCAGGGTGTCGGCCAGGCGCTGCTCGAGAACTGCGTCTACGACGCCGAGAGCGGGCAGCTTCTGACAGGGTCCTACATGGACTACTGCATGCCGCGCGCCGACGATCTCCCGTCGTTCCGGGTCGGCCTCACGGAGACCCCCTGCACGCACAACCCGCTGGGCGTGAAGGGCTGCGGCGAAGCCGGTGCCATCGCCGCCCCGGCGGCCACCATCAACGCCATCACCGACGCGCTCGGCATCCTGTCAATGGACATGCCGGCCTCGCCGGAGAAGGTCTGGCGCCTGGCGCAGCAACACGCCCAGGCCGCGGAATAAGGGGAGATCGAAAAAATGTACGACTTTACCCACCACCGCCCCGCTTCCGTGGACGCCGCCGTCGCCGCCCTCACCAGCAGCGGCGACGCCAAGATCCTGGCCGGCGGCATGACGCTGATCCCGACCATGAAGCAGCGCCTGGCGAACCCCGCCGACGTCGTCGATCTCGGTGCCATCGCCGGGCTCCGCGGCATCCGCGAGGAAGGCGGCAACATCGTCATCGGTGCCATGACACCGCACGCGGCAGTCGCCGCCGACGCCACGGTGAAGGCGAAGATTCCCGCCCTCGCCCGACTCGCCGACGGCATCGGCGATCCGCAGGTGCGCAACCGCGGCACCATCGGCGGCTCCATCGCCAACAACGACCCGGCGGCGGACTATCCGGCCGGCCTCGTCGGCCTCGGCGCCACGGTGCACACCACCAAGCGCCAGATTCCGGCCGACGACTTCTTCACCGGCATGTTCGAGACGGCGCTGGCGGAGGACGAGATCGTCACCGCCGTCGCCTTCCCGATCCCGGAGAAGGCGGCCTACGCGAAGTTCGCCAACCCCGCCTCGCGCTACGCCATCGTCGGCGTCATGGTCTCCAAGGGCCCCGCCGGCCTGCGCGTCGCGGTGACCGGCGCCGCGCCCTGCGTGTACCGCCTCGCCGAGGCGGAGCAGGCGCTGGGCGGCAGCTTCTCGGCCGACGCCGTCGCCGGCGTGAAGGTCGGCGCCGACGGACTCAACAGCGACATCCACGCCTCGGCGGAGTACCGCGCCAACCTGGTGGGCGTGATGCTGAAGCGCGCCGTCGCCGCGGCCGGATAGACCCCGAACGCGGCATCCGCCGCAAGAGTAGCCTGCGTCCTTCGAGACACCCGTCCGGGCGATTGCCCGGACGGGTTCCTCAGGATGAGGCAGATTCTTTGCGGCACAAAAAGACTCCCTCATGCTGAGGAGCGCGCAGCAGCGCGCGTCTCGAAGCACGCAGGTTCTCAATCCAGCCCCTCCACAAGCTGCGCATTGTCGGACTGACGGTCGCGGTTTGCCGGCCCAGTTTGCCGGGATGACGGGCTCTGTCGCCTGGGGTAGCCTCGCGTCATGGCGCAGCCTGGTTCCCCCCCGCCCAAACGATCCCGGCGTCTCGTGCGCGTCCTGCTGGCGTTCGGCCTGCTTCTGATCGCGGCGGCCGGCGGCGCGGCCCTGTTCCGCGAGGACATCGCGACCCGCGGCGCGATCGCCTACCTGGAAGGTCAGGGGATCGAGGTCCGCGCACTGACGGTGACGCGGCTGACGCCCGGCGGCATCGAAATCAGCGACGTGGTGCTCGGTACCGGGCAGGAGGTGGCGCTGGCGCGCCTCGTGGCGACGCCGGCGCTGGACGGGCTCGCCCCCTCGGTGAGCAGACTGGAGATCGAGGGGCTGCGCCTGCGCCTCGACATCACCGGTGAGGCGCCGCTGCTCGGCAGCCTGCAGCCGGCCTTCGACCGCCTGACCGGCGGCGCGGCGGAGAGCGCGCCCGGCACCGGATCCGCCCCGCCGCTGCCCGAGGTGACGCCACCCGAGGTGGCGCTGCCCGAGGTCGCGCTGCACGACGCCCAGGTGATCTTGACCACGCCCTCCGGGCCGATCACTGCCGACCTCGCCGGCAGGCTCGGCCCGGACGATCGCGGGGGCCTGCGCGCCGAGGTCGCGCTGCGCCTCGACAGCGATCTTGGCCGGCTGCGGGCCGATCTCGCCGGCAGCCGCGGCGCCGACGGCGCACTGCGGCTCGACGCCGAGATCGCCGAGGGCCGCTTCGCCTGGGAGGGCTTCGCCCTCGGCGACCTCAGGGGCCGGCTCGCCCTCGGCCAAAGCGCCGAAGGGGAACCGCGTCTGGAGGCGGCCTTCGACCTCGGCGACCTCGCCTACGCCCCGCCGGACGCCGCGCCGCTCCGCCTCGCCCGTGGCCGCCTGACCGCCGAAGGCGGCCTCGCCGCCGCCGCCCTGGCGCTGACCCTGGAGGGCGACGGCGAGTACGTCGACCTCACCGCCGAGGCGCGCCGCGGCGCGACCGGCAGCCGCCAGGACGTCGCCGTCTCCCTGCAGGGCGAGCTGCGCACCGCCGGCGGCCTCGCGCAGTTCCTGCCCCTGCCCGGCCCTCAAGTGACGGCGGGCACCCTGGTGCTGGACGCCAGCGGCACCGGCGACCTGCCGGAGGCCGCCGCCACGGCGGCGCACCTGCCGGCGCTGCTCGGCCTGCTGGCAGAGAGCCGCCTCAGCCTCTCCGGCGACGCCATCCTCGGCGGCGTCGCCGTCGCCGATGGCAGCTCGGGAATCTCCGGGCACCTCCCCCTGGCGGCGGAACTGGGCGACGATACCCTGGACGTCACGCTGCGCGACGACGCGGCGCTGCGGGTGGAGCGCCCGGCCCGCGACAGCCTCGCGGCGCTGGGCGTGCCCGAGGACCTGCTGCCGCTGCTCGCCTCCGGCCTCAACCTCACCCTCGAGAGCGCCGGCGAGCTGCCGTTTCACCTGAAGAGCCGCCCGGCCTGGCCGCCGCGCAGCGCCGAGATCGCCGTTGCCGCGCGCGCGGCCAGCGATCAGGGCGTGCAGCTGGCGCTGCGCAGCCGCGGCAGCGCCACCCTCGGCGACGGCCTCGATCTCACCGCGTTCTCCGGCAGCCTGGACGGCCGCGCCGAGCTGCAGAGCCTCGCCCTCGGCGGGCGCGAGGCGCGCAGTGTGGTCGTCGCGCTGCCGCTCACCGCCGACTACGACACCGCCGGCCTGCGCCTCGCCCTCGCGCGGCCGGGCGAACTGCGCATCCAGCAGTTCGGCGCCGGCGCGCCGCTGCGGTTGGAGAAACCGTTGTCCCTGGCCGTGAAGGCCCTCAGCCTGGATACCGCACCCGATACCGCCAGCTACAGCTACGCCCTGGAGGCCACCCAGGACGCCGCCGCCCTGGCCATCGGCGCCGGCGGCACCGAGGCGCTCGACGTCGCCGCCGAGGCCGTGACGCTGAAGCTCGCCGGCCGCTTCGAACGCGACAGCGGCCACGCCGCCGACCTCGACGTCGGCGCGCGCCGGCTGGCGCTGCCCGGCCACGAGGTCGCCGCCGAGGCGGCACGGGTCACCGTCGCCCTGGACCGCGAACTGCGCCCGCAACGCAGCCGCTTTTCGGTGGGCAGCTTCAGTCTCGGGGGCAGTGAGCCGCTGACGGCGCCGCTGGCCCTCGACGGCAGCCTGCAGCGCGCCGGCCGCGGCTACGACATCGCCGGCGAGGTCTCCCTCAGCGGCGGCCAGGTGCTGGCTGACCTCACCGGGCGCTACGACGACGCCGGTACGGCGTCACTGACGGCGGAGAGCCGCCTGCTCGCCTTTGTGCCCGATGGCCTGCAGCCGGCGGCGGTCTCGCCGCTGCTGGCCGGCCTCGAGGAGGTGCGCGGCAACCTCACCGCCTCGGCGCGCCTCGCCTGGCCGCGCGATCCGGCCGCCGAGTCCGGCCGCCTCAACCTCGCCAACCTCGCCTTCAAGAGCGCGGGGATCGAAGTCGCCGGCCTCAACCTCGACCTCGCGCTCGCCGGCCTGCAGCCGCTGGCCAGCGCGCCGGGACAGCGCCTCACCCTCCGCAGCCTGGATGCCGGCGTCCCGGTCGAGAACATCGCCCTGGTGTTTTCCCTCGACCAGGCGCCGCGCCCGCACCTCACCGTCGAGGACGGCGGATTCGACCTCGGCGGCGCGCGCTGGCGCCTGGCGCCGACGGAGCTGGACCCGGCCGCCGCACGCAACCGCGTGGTGCTGTCCACCGAGGGCCTGGACCTCGCCACCTTCTTCGATCTCATCGAGATCGATGGCCTCTCGGGCAGCGGCAGGCTGAAGGGCAGCCTGCCCGTCGTCTTCGCCGGCGAGGACGTCATCGTCGACGACGGCCACTTCGAGGCCCTGGAGCCGGGCCGCCTGTCGATCCGCATCCAGGCGCTGCGCTCGGCCCTGGCCGGCGGCGGCGAGACGGTCGAAATGGCGGTGAAGGTGCTGGAAGACTTCCACTACGACGAGTTGACCCTGGACATCGCCAAGTCCGCCGATCACGACGCCATCGTGCGGCTGTCCATCCTGGGCCAGAACCCCGAGGTCATGGAGGGTCATCCGTTCCGCTTCAACATCAACCTGGAGAGCAACCTGACCAGCCTGCTGGCGGCCCTGCGCCAGGGTTACAGCCTTTCCGACGACGCCCTGCGGCGGGCCTGGCAACTGCGCTGACGCGGCGCTTGTCGACGCCGGGGATAGTCTGCAGTCTCGCAACGTAGTATCAGGTATCGCTGGGGTTCCGCCGGGGGCGGGCCACCGAAAGAGGGGAGAAACCGAAGTGATCTCTATGCCCGGTCGTCAGACAGCCCTCGGCGCGGCGTTGCTCGCCGCCGGCCTCGCCGCCTGTACCCCGACGGTCCAAGTGGCGGCCCCGAAGGAGCCGATCACGATCAACCTGAATGTGAAGCTCGATGCCGAAGTCCGTGTAAAGATTGAGGAGCAAGCAAGCAAGGATATCCAGGAAAACCCGGACATCTTTTAGCCGCAACGTTTCCGCAAGCGACCGCAACAGGCAGCCCGAGCCAAAGGACAGCACTCATGACACGGCGTTGGTTTACCCTTCTCTCCCTCCTGGCCGCGGCGGCGGTCGCCCTGCCGCTGCTGGCCGGCACCGCCTCGGCGCAGACCCTCGACGAGCTGCGCGCCTCCGGCAAGATCGGCGAGCGCTATGACGGCTTCGCGCAGGCGCGCGACCCCAGCACCGCCGAGATGGTCACGGAGATCAACGCGAAGCGCCGCGAGATCTACCAGCAGCAGGCCGACAAGCAGGGCGTGCCGCTCGACCAGGTCGGCCTGGTCTACGCCAGCGAACTGCTGCCAAAACTGCCGGCCGGGACATGGTTTTTGACTCCCGAGAACGAATGGCGGAGAAAGTAGGCGCAAGCCTCGATCCCTCTCCGACCAGCGAGTTCGTATCCCATGGCCGCAGCGGCCCCCCTTCCCGCCTCCGTTGACGACACCCTGGCGCTGCTCGCGCGCGGCGACTACGTCGGCGAGCGCAGCCTGGCGACGGTGCTCTACCTCGCCCTCAAACTCGGCCGCCCGCTGTTCCTGGAAGGCGAGGCCGGCGTCGGCAAGACCGAGATCGCCAAGGTGCTGGCCGCGACCCTCGGGCGCCGCCTGGTGCGCCTGCAGTGCTACGAGGGCCTCGACGTCGCCTCCGCCGTCTACGAGTGGAACTACCCGCGCCAGATGGTGGAGATCCGCGTCGCCGAGGCGGCCGGCGAGCACGACCGCGAACGCCTCAGCGGCGACATCTTCGACCGCCGCTTCCTCATCGAGCGGCCGCTGCTGCAGGCGCTGAAGCCCGACCCGCAGGGCGCGCCGGTGCTGCTGATCGACGAGCTCGACCGCACCGACGAACCCTTCGAGGCCTTCCTGCTGGAGGTGCTGTCGGACTTCCAGATCACCATCCCGGAACTCGGCACCCTCAAGGCCGACGCGCCGCCGATCGTCATCGTCACCTCCAACCGCACCCGCGAGATTCACGACGCCCTCAAGCGGCGCTGCTTCTACCACTGGCTCGCCTACCCGACGGCGGAGCGCGAACTGGAAATCCTGCGGGTGAAGGCGCCGCAGGTGCCGGCCGCGCTGTCGCGGCAGATCGTCGCCTTCGTGCAGGCGCTGCGCCGGGAGGACCTCTTCAAGGCGCCCGGCATCGCCGAGACCCTCGACTGGGCCGACGCCCTGACGCAGCTCGACAAGGTCGCCCTCGATCCGCAGGCCATCGACGACACCCTCGGCGTGCTGCTGAAGTACCAGGACGACATCGCCAAGATCCAGGGCAGCGAGGCCGCGCGCCTGCTCAACGAGGTGAAGGCGGAACTGTCCCACGTGGCGATGGCCTGACCGGGCGAAAGCCCGGCGCCCTTCCGGCGAACCGCGGAGGTTGCATGTAGGGCTGGCATTCCCCGCCAAATCGTGTAATCGTCCAGATCACAATCAAAACGAAAAGAAGCGCCGCGGGCTGAAGGTTGTCGACCTCTACCGCGGCGGAGGCAGGGATCATGACCGATACTTTGCTCGTCGGTGTCGACGGCAGCGCGGGGGGAACGCGTGCAGCCCAGTTTGCCGCCGACCGTGCCCGGGAGACCGGCGCTCGCCTGATCGTGGCCTACATCATCGAGTGGTCGCCCTACACCTTCAACACACCGCAAGAGAACGAGGTTCGCCACAAGCGGCGCGAGGAAGAGATTGCCCGCGCCGAAACCGAGGTGATCCGGCCCCTTGTCGACAAGCTGAAAGGCGACGGCGTGAGCGCCGAGGGTCTCGTGCGCCACGGCCATGCCGCTGAAGTGCTGAGCCAGATCGCCAAGGAACACAATGCCGGCCAGATCTTCATCGGCCGGCGCGGGCAGTCGAAGCTCCAAGCCCTCCTGTTCGGCAGCGTGGCCAGCACACTGGCGCAGGTATCGCCGGTTCCCGTCACGGTCATTCCATGATCGCCGGAGTTCCCGCGCGCCGCCACCGCGCACTCCCCAAACAAGCCGAGGACTCCGCTCACGGTCGTTGAGCCGCGTTCCGCCGCGCGGTGCAAGCAAGCAAAGAGAGGCTTCCATGCGAATACCGGTAACGGCCTTCCTCGCGACCGTACTCTGGGCGCCCGCCAGTTGGGCGCAGGAGGCCTCGATGGGCCTCGACGAGCGCATCAATCAGGCGATCTCGCCGATCACCGACATTGTTGTCGCCATCGTCTTTTACGCGGTGCCGCTCACCGACGAGATCGCTCTGCCGATCATCGTGGTCTGGCTGGTCGCCGCCGCCGCCTTCGCGACGATCTACTTCAACTTCATTTCCGTGCGCGCCTTCCGCCACGCGATCGACCTGGTCAAAGGCGACTATGCCGACCCCAAGGACGCCGGCGAGGTATCCCACTTCCAGGCCCTGGCCACGGCGCTGTCGGGCACCGTCGGCCTCGGCAACATCGCCGGCGTCGCCATTGCGGTGTCGATCGGCGGGCCCGGCGCGACCTTCTGGATGATCGTCGCCGGCTTCCTCGGCATGTCGCTGAAGTTCGCTGAGTGCACGCTGGGCGTCAAATACCGCAACGAGTATGCCGACGGCACCGTCTCCGGCGGCCCGATGTACTACTTGAGCAAGGGTCTTGCCGAGAAGAACATGGCCGGCCTCGGCAAGTTCCTCGCCGTCTTCTTCGCAGTCTGCTGCATCGCCGGTTCGCTCGGCGGCGGCAACATGTTCCAGGCCAACCAGTCGTTCCAACAGTTCGTCAACGTGACCGGCGGCCCGGGCAGCTTTATGGCCGACAAGGGCTGGCTCTTCGGGCTGATTATCGCCGCCCTGGTCGGTGTCGTCATCATCGGCGGCATCCAGTCGATCGCCAAGGTCACGGAGAAGGTCGTGCCCTTCATGGCGATCGTCTACTGCACCGCCGCGCTGATCATCATCGTCGTCAATTACGACCAGGTGCCCGCGGCCTTCGGCGCCATCATCGGCGGCGCGTTCAGTGCCGAGGGTGTCACCGGCGGCGCCATCGGCGCGCTGATCCAGGGCTTCCGGCGCGCCGCCTTCTCCAACGAGGCCGGCATCGGCTCGGCCTCCATCGCCCACTCCGCGGTCAGGACCAAAGAGCCGGTGACCGAGGGGCTGGTCGCCCTGCATGAGCCTTTCGTCGACACTATCGTGATCTGCACCATGACCGCGCTGGTCATCGTGATCACCGGCGCTTACACGGCCGGCGGCGGCATGAGCGGCGTCGAGCTCACCTCCGTCGCCTTCGAGAGCGCGTTTTCCTGGTTCCCCTATGTCCTGGCCGTCGCGGTGATCCTCTTCGCCTTCTCGACCATGCTGTCGTGGTCGTATTACGGGGCGAAGTGCTGGACTTACCTGTTCGGCGAGAACCGCACCATGGACCTGGTGTTCAAGGTGATCTTCTGCATCTTCGTGGTGATCGGGGCATCGATGAACCTCGGGCCGGTGGTCGACTTCTCCGACTCGGCCATCTTCGCCATGTCAATCGCCAATATCGTCGGCCTCTACATCCTCTTCCCCGTGGTCAAGAAGGAGCTGACCTCCTACCTGTCACGCTTGAAGAGCGGCGAGATCCGGCGCTATGCCGGGACGCCTGCCGAATAGGGCCGCCTGCCGGATCAGCGGGCATAGCCGCTCCACTTACCGCGCCCGTCGAACTCGGTAGCCGGCGCCGGTGCGCTGCCCGGCGCCGTGATGCGCGCGTCATGCGTCAGGCTCGTGCCGTCGCCTGCCGGCAGGCTGGCCAGGACGGCGAGGGCAAGGCCGGCAAGCGCGGCGACGGCAATGCGAAGGGCAAGGCCGTTGCCGTTGCGGGCAAAGGGAACCGGAGCATCCCGTCGCAGGCTGTCCAAGGAGCCCATTGAGGGGCAGTTCGATGTCGTCATGCGACTTCTCCTTATTCGAGTATCCGGCCCTTGACGCTGTGGCCACGGGCATTCCATCCATCTCTTGCCGATAGATGTGCCCCTGCCGGCGACACAGGACAAACGACATCTCCTCATCATCAGGATTAGCCGGGCTAATGCGAAAACTGAGGTTCCCCTCTCGGTGCCTCGCCCCAGGGGCTTCGAGGTATCGCGACGATTTCGGCCGGCGCGCCGGTCAGCGCACGGCGGTCGACGCTCTCCTGGTTTTTCGGGTCCAGGCTGCCGATAACGGCCAGCAGCAGCCCGAGCAGGGCGCCGACGGCGATCTTGAAGGCCAGGCGGGCGTTGCGGACAGGCGCCGGCATCAGGTCATGGCGCGCCAGCAGGTCGTGGGGGCGCCGGTAGCTCCCGGTCAGCATATGAATTCTCCTCATAGAGATCGCAGGTTGCGAGGATCATTTCCTGACGCTTCATGTGAGCCGTTCCGGGCGCGCCGACAAATGAGAAGTCTGCATCCGATCCATGAGGCAGATTTATCGATGAGGCGGCGGTCCGCCTGCGCTAGGATCGCGCCATGGACGATCTGAAGCCCCGGGCGCCTGGCGGCGCCGAGCCAGACAGCGGCAGGATGGCGGAGAACATCCTCTACTTCGCGCGCACCCTGCGCGCGGCCGGCCTGCCGGTGGGGCCGGGCAAGGTGCTGGACGCCCTGAAGGCCGTCGAGGCGGTCGGCCTCGGCCGCCGCGACGACTTCTACTGGACCCTGCACGCGGTTTTCGTGAACCGCCGCGACCAGCAGGAGGTCTTCGACCAGGCCTTCCATGTGTTCTGGCGCAACCCGGAGATCCTGCAGCGCATGATGGCGCTGCTGCTGCCGGACATCACGCCGCTGGCCGGCCAGCGCCCCGACGCCGCCGACGAACTGAGCCGCCGGCTGAGCGACGCCCTGCGCCCCAAGGACGGCGACGGCCGCGAGCCGGACGAGACCGAGGAAAAGCAGGAGATCGACGCCGCCCTCACCTTCTCCAGCAAGGAGGTGCTGCAGGACATGGACTTCGAGAAGATGTCGGCGGCCGAACTGGCCGAGGCACGCCAGGCGATCCGCGACATGCGGCTGCCGATCATGGAGGTGCCGACACGGCGCTTCCGCGCCGGCGGCCGCGACAAGGCGGACCTGCGGGCGAGCCTGCGCGCGGCGCTTCGCCAGGGCGGCGACACCATCCCGCTGCGCTGGAAGAAGCCGCAGCACCGCCACCCGCCGCTGGTGGTGCTCTGCGACATCTCCGGCTCCATGAGCCGCTATTCGCGCATGCTGCTGCACTTCATGCACGCGGTGACCAACGACCGCGACCGCGTCCACACCTTCGTGTTCGGCACCCGGCTCACCAACATCACCCGCCACCTGCGCCACAAGGACGTCGACGTCGCCGTGGAAAAGGTCGCGCGCAGCGTGGTCGACTGGTCGGGCGGCACCCGCATCGGTGCCTGCCTGCACGACTTCAACGTCACCTGGGCGCGCCGCGTGCTGGGCCAGGGCGCGGTGGTGCTGCTGATCTCCGACGGCCTCGACCGCGACAACGCCGCCGGCCTGGAGGCCGAGGTCGAGCGCCTGCACAAGTCCTGCCGCCGGTTGATCTGGCTGAACCCGCTCTTGCGCTACGAGGGCTACCAGCCAAAATCACTGGGAGCGAAGGCGCTGATCCCGCACGTCGACGACTTCAGGACGGTGCACAATCTGCAGAGCCTGGGCGATCTGGCGGCGGTATTGAGCCGCCCCGCCACCCGAAGGCAGGAAGGAACGAGCCAATGGCAGAAGGCAAGCTGAGCGAGACGAGAGCCGAGGACCTGCTGGCCGAGGCGGCGCGCTGGCGCGACGAGGGCCGCCAGGTCGCCCTCGCCACCGTGGTGCAGACCTGGGGCTCCTCGCCGCGCCCGGTCGGCAGCCAGCTCATCGTCGACGACACCCTGCGCCTGCAGGGCTCGGTCTCCGGCGGCTGCATCGAGGGCGCCGTGGTGCACGAGGCGCAGCAGATCATGGCCGGCGCGCCGCCCAGGCTGCTGGAGTTCGGCGTCTCCGACGAGCAGGCCTGGGACGTCGGCCTGGCCTGCGGCGGCACCGTCAAGGTCTTCGTCGAGCGCCTGGAATAGAAGAGTCATGAAACGCGAGATCCTCGAGCGGCTGCAGGCGGCCCGCGCGGCCAAGCGCCCGGCGGCGCTGGTCACCGACCTCGCCGACGGCCGCCAGCGCCTGCTGGTGGAGGCCGAAGGCTTCGGTGAACTGGCGCTGGACGCCGCGCAGCAGGCGGCGGTTCAAGAAGCCCTGGCCGGCGACCGCAGCGGCCCCCTGCCCGACCATCCCGACCTCTTCGTCCATGTCTACAACCCGCCGCTGCGCCTACTCATCGTCGGCGCCGTGCACATCTCGCAGGCCCTGGTGCCGATGGCGCAGCTCGCCGGCTACGAGGTGATCGTCGTCGACCCGCGCAAGGCCTGGGCCAACACCGAGCGTTTCCCGAACGTTCGGCTTGTCGACACCTGGCCCGACGAGGCCATGACCGCGCTCGCGCCGGACCGCCGCAGCGCCGTGGTGGTGCTGACCCACGACCCCAAGCTGGACGACCCGGCGCTGGGCGTCGTCCTCGCCTCGCCCGCCTTCTACGTCGGCGCGCTCGGCAGCCGCCGCACCCATGCGAAGCGCGTGGCGCGGCTGCGCGAGGCCGGCCTCGATGAGGACGCCATCGCGCGCATCCACGCGCCGATCGGCCTTGCCATCGGCGCCCGCAGCCCGGCCGAGATCGCCCTCTCCATCCTCGCCGAGATTACCCAGGTGCTGCACCGCGTGCCGCCGCTGGTGAAGCAGGAAACGCCCGGGGCCGCCCCGACGAAAGCGGCCGAGTAATGGACTTCGGCCCCACCCCGGTGAAGAACGTCGAGGGCTGCATCCTCGCCCACTCGCTGCGCGGGCCCGGCTTCGCCTTCAAGAAGGGGCGCCGCCTCTCCGCCGACGACGCCGAGACCCTGGCCGCCGCCGGCATCGCCGAGGTGGTGGCCGCGCGCCTGGAGGACGGCGACGTCCACGAGGACGCCGCCGCCACCGAACTCGCCGCCGCGCTGACCGGCCCGGGCCTTGCCGCCACGGCCAGCTTCACCGGGCGCTGCAACCTGATGGTCGCCCCCATTCGTGATACCGGACGCGGCCTGCTGGTGGCCGAGCGCGATCGCATCGACGCCCTCAACCTGGTCGACGAGGCGATCACCCTGGCGACGCTCTCGCCCTACGAGTTGGTCGAGCCGCGCCAGATGGCGGCGACCATCAAGATCATCCCCTTCGCCGTGCCGCGCGCGGCGCTCGACAAATGTCTCGCCGTGGCGCGCGACGGCGGACCACTGCTGCGGGTGGCGCCGCTGAAGCCGCGCCGCGTCGGCCTGGTGCAGACCTCCCTGCCCGGCATGAAGCCGAGCATCCTCGACAAGACCCGCGAGGTGATGGACCGGCGCCTCGCCAGCCTCGGCTGTCCGCCGGCGGCGGAACGGCGCTGCGGGCACGACCCGGCATCGGCCGCCGCCGCGCTGAAGGAGCTCTCGGAGAGCGGTTGCGACATCCTGCTGATGTCCGGCGCCTCGGCCATCGTCGACCGCCGCGACGTGCTGCCGGCCGGGCTGGAGAATGCCGGCGGACGCGTCAGCCACTTCGGCATGCCGGTCGATCCCGGCAACCTCATGCTCATGGGCAGCCTGGGCGAACGGCCGGTTATCGGCCTGCCGGGCTGCGCGCGCTCGCCGAAGGTGAACGGCTTCGACTGGGTGTTGCAGCGCATGGTCGCCGGCCTCGAGGTCGCGCCGCGCGACGTCATGCGCCTGGGCGGCGGCGGCCTGCTGAAGGAGATCGCCAGCCGTCCCCTGCCGCGCGCCGAGGCGGTCGAGCAGGGAGCGGCCGCGCCGCGTGCCGCGCGCATCGCCGCCATCGTGCTGGCCGCCGGGCAGTCGCGCCGCATGGGCAACGTCAACAAGCTGCTGGTCGAGGTCGACGGCAAGCCGATGGTGAAGCATGTACTGGAAAGCCTAGCCGCCTCGCGTGCGAAACCTGTCGTCGTGGTCACCGGCCACGACTACGCCGCCGTCGAGAAAGTGCTTCCGAAGAAGGGCGTCACCCTCACCCACAATCCCGACTACGCCAGCGGCCTCTCCTCCTCGCTGCGCCGCGGCCTCGCGGCCCTGCCCGACGACCCCGAGGGCGTGCCTGTGGACGGCGTGCTGGTCTGCCTCGGCGACATGCCGCGCGTCGCGCCCCAGGTCATCGACCGCCTGATCGCCGCCTTCAACCCGACCGAGGGCCGCGCCATCTGCGTGCCGACCTGGCAGGGCAAGCGCGGCAACCCGGTGCTCTTCGCGCGCCGCTTCTTTCCCGAGATGCAGGACATCGCCGGCGACACCGGCGCCCGCGCCCTCATCGGCGAGCACGCCGAGGTGGTCTGCGAAGTGGCGATGGATGACGACGCGGTACTGCTCGACATCGACACGCCGGAAGCGTTGGCGGCACTGGGTGGGGCGGCGGGGTGAGCGGACCCAGGACACAATGACCGAGCAGGAACTGGCCATCGTTCGACGGGCCTTTGCGAAACAAGTCCTCGCGCGCGCCGGTGTTGCCGGCAACGAGACTCTCGAGCGCGCCCTTTGCAGCATACGACGGGAGGATTTTCTCGGCGCCGACCCCTGGGCCATCGCGGATATCACGGGGGCCACCGCAACGCTGCCGTCGAATGACCCGGTCTATGCATATCAGGATGTGCTGTTCGTGTTGTCCTCCTCACGTGGTGCCAACAACGGCAGCCCCTCGCTGCACGCACGCCTCTTGAATGCACTAGCACCGCAGCCGGGCCAGAGCGTGGCCCATATCGGCGCGGGCACCGGGTATTACTCCGCCCTTCTCGCTCACCTCGTCGGACCGCAGGGGCGGGTCCTCGCCATCGAGTTCGATGAGGTACTGGCCGGCAGGGCGCGATCAGCCCTGGCCGATCTTCCCAATGTCGAGGTCATCGTCGATGACGCCGCTCAGTGGCCCCGCGAGGAGGTCGACGGCATCTACGTGAACTTTGCCGTGACGGCCCCGCAGGAGCGCTGGATCGAGGGACTCGCCCCGGGCGGGCGCCTGATCCTGCCTCTCGGTGTGCCGGGGCTACCGAAGCGGCCCGGTGGCCCGCGATACTCGCAACAGGGCGCCGTCTTCCTCTTCCGGCGCGAAGTTTCAGGCTTCAGCGCGGCGCATATCTGCCCCGCCAGCTTCGTCCACGCCGAAGGCCGCGCCGGCAGCGCGGCTCACGGCGAAACCGAAAAGCTCAAGAACGCATTTGCAAGTTCCGCTGCAGAATTCGTGCGCAGCCTCGTCTGGCAGCGTCCGACCGATCCCGGGAGATGCTGGCTGTCCACGCCGGCCTGGAGCCTGTCGTACGATCTGGTTTGATCGGCAGGATCGAGAAGCATGCAAGCGGCAATTCGGCGCGCGGCTTGCGGTCCGTTCACCTGCCCCGAATAAACGCCAGCACGTCGTCAACAACCCCCGGATAGTTCACCACATCGCTGTGCAGCGCCTCGACGTGCCGGGCCGCCGGCCGGAACTCGCACCGGACGACGCGGACACGCCTGCCGCCGGCATCTCAGCGCCGCCGCAAACGCCGCCGACGGACCACTAACGCTCCCCGTTGCCGCGAGAATCGACTACTCTCTGGCGGCCGGTTCGTTCCGGGCCAGGAGAGGAGTGCGTCCCGCATGGCTGCCAGCAGCCAGACCAAAGCCAAGCTGCGCCGGTTCTTCCGCGTGCTCTGGACCCGGATCGCCTATGTGGGGCCGGCGGTTCTGATCGTCGTCGCGGGCTTCGTCTTCGCCTACCAGTTCGTCCGCCCGGCGCCGCCGGACCGCGTCGTCATCGCGACCGGGCACGAGGATGGCGCCTACTTCGCCTACGGCCAGGCCTATGCGGAGCGCTTCCGCCGCGAGGGTTTCGAGCTGGTGCTGCGCCAGACCGCCGGCTCGGTCGAGAATCTCCGCCTGCTCGCCGACGAGGCGGACGAGGTGCCGGTGGCCTTCATGCAGGGCGGCATCGGCACGCCCGAAGAACATCCGGCGCTGACCTCGCTCGGCAGCCTCTATTTCGAGCCGATCTGGGTCTTTGTGCGCGGCAGCGAGGCGCCGGCCCGCCTGACCGGGCTCACCGGCAAGCGCATCGCCGTCGGCGCGGCCGGCAGCGGCACCCGCGCGGTGGCCCTGCCGCTGCTCGGGGACAACGGGATCACGGAGCAGACGGCCGAGCTGATCGAGATGGACGGCGGCCAGGCGATGGACGCCCTCGCGGAGGGCACGCTGGACGCCGCCTTCTTCGTCGGCTCCGCGACCTCGCAGACCATCGCCACGCTGCTGTCGATGCCGGAGGTCACGCCGATGAGCTTCGAGCGCGCCGACGCCTACGTGCGGCGCCACGCCTACCTCTCCAAGGTCGTGCTGCCGATGGGGACCCTGGACCTGGCGGCGAACCTGCCGGCGCGGGATCTCGTGCTGCTGGCGCCGACGGCGACCATCGTCGTCACGCCGGAGATGCACCCGGCCCTCATCGACCTGATGCTGCTGGCGATGAGCGACACGCACCGGCAGGGCGGCTACCTGGAGCCGTCGGGCTTCTTTCCCAACGGCGACCACGTCACCTATCCGCTGGAGCCGGCGGCGCGGCGGTTCTACGAGCGCGGCCCGCCGCTGCTGCAGCGCTACATGCCGTTCTCGGCGGCCAACCTGATCGACCGCCTCTGGGTCATGGTGCTGCCGCTGCTGACGCTGCTCTACCCGCTGTTCAAGATCCTGCCGCCGCTCTACAGCTGGCGCATGCGCGCGCGGGTGAACCGCTGGTACAAGGAGCTGGCGGCACTGGACGACCGCCTCAACGACCGCTCGATCACCCTCGCCGAAGCAACGGAGCGGCTCGACGAGATCGAGCGTTCGGTGGAGCAGGTGCACGTCCCGGCGGGCTTCGCCGACCGCGCCTATACGCTGCGCCTGCACATCGACTATCTGCGCCGCAAGGTCGACGGCAGGGTCGACGGCCAAGGTTCCGACGCGGTCCGGGACGGGCCGCCGGCGTCGGTCACCGCCCCCGAATGAAGGCGAAGACCTCCTCGACCACGTCGGGATAGGTGAGGATGTTAGTGTGCAGGGCCTGGGCGTGCCAGATCGCCTGCTTGGGATCGGCGGCGGCGGCGAACAGCTTCTTGCCGAAGCGCGCCGGCACCACCGGGTCGCGCTCGCCGTGCAGGAACAGCACCGGCGCCCCGACGCGGGCGATGCGCGACAGCGAGTCCCAGGGATCGCGGATCAGCAGGCGCACCGGCAGGTACCAGTAGTGCGCCGCCGCGACGTCGGCGATGGAGCTCGGCGGCGCCTCCAGCACCAGCGCCGAGGGCGGCCGCTCGCTGGCCAGCTTCACGGCGACGGCGGTGCCGAGGGACTCGCCGTAGTAGACCACGCGCTCGCGCCCGAAGCCCTCGGCGGTCAGCCAGTCGTGCACCGAGCGGGCGTCGGCGCTGAGGCCCGGCTCGCTCGGGCTTCCCGGGTTGCCGCTGTAGCCGCGGTAGCCGGTCGCCAGCAGGCCGAAGCCGGCCTCGACGAAGGGCCGCATCTTGGCGACCGAGTTGGCGAGGTCGCTGCCGTTGCCGTGGAAGAACACCACCAGCGGCTCGGTCGGCCCGGCTGGCGGGTGGTACCAGTGGGTCAGGCGCAGGCCCGGCTCCGGCTCGGTCGTCACCGCGCGCAGCGCCGGCAGGCCGAGGTCGGCGATGCGCGGCGTCACCGCCGCCGCCGGGTAGATCAGGCTGCGCTGGGCCACGAACATCGCCACCACCACGAAGGCGTAGCCGGCGAGCAGGGCCCAAAGCCACATCATCACGCGATCCCTCATCTGCCTGCCGTGCCCCCCTTGCGGGCCGGGCCGGCCCCTTCCGCGGATCCTACAGGCATAGACCCAAAGGGTTGACGGAGCGTAACCGGGCGGGCCTCACGGCCACCGGTTGGCGCCCTTGGGAAAGTCCGGCCGCTGCGGCGGCACCACGCAGAAGCGCTGGCCGCCGGGGGCCTCCATCACCCACCAGCTCCTCACCTGCGCCACCCGCCTGGCGCCCAGGCCCTCCAGGCGCGCCACCTCGGCCTCGATGTCGTCGGACTCGATGTCCAGGTGGACGCGGCTCTCGTGCTCCACCTGCTGCAGCAGCACCTTGGGCTGATCGGCCGCACCCTCGAGGTCGCGGTAGCGGTCGGACCCTTCCGGCTGGCTGGCCGACAGCCCGAGGGCGGCGCCCCAGAACCTGGCTTCCGCGTCGAGGTCGTCGGTACGGGAATCGATGACGATGGCGGCGAGGCGGCTGTGGTGCATGTCTCCTCCGTGCTGCTGGTGGTTGGGATCAGGTGGCGTAGCTGCGGTGATCTCCGGATGCCCATGTTGAGATCGAAACGGGCGGCAAGCCCACCGCCGGCGGATCATAGCGGCAGCCCCCGCCCGCAGGCCAGCCCCCAGCGGGAAAGCCGCTCCGGGCGTTCGCGCCCCGCGGGCCGGGGGGTGGCGAGGTGGCGCCCGGGCGCCTAGACTGCCGTGCCGACAGGCGATTCGAACCTTATCAATGGGGAGTTCTGACGATGGACGTGCGGGCGGCGGTTGCGGTCGCGGCGGGCAAGCCGCTGGAGGTGACGACGGTCCAGCTGGAGGGCCCGAAGGAAGGCGAGGTTCTGATCGAGGTGAAGGCGACGGGGATCTGCCACACCGATGCCTTCACGCTTACCGGCGAAGACCCCGAAGGGCTGTTCCCGGCGATCCTCGGCCACGAGGGCGCCGGCGTGGTCGTCGAAGTCGGGTCCGGGGTGAAGTCGCTGAAGAAGGGCGACCACGTGATCCCGCTCTACACGCCGGAGTGCCGGCAGTGCGAGTACTGCCTCAACCCCAAGACCAACCTCTGCCAGGCGATCCGCGCGACCCAGGGCCAGGGGCTGATGCCGGACGGCACCAGCCGCTTCTCGCTGGAGGGCAAGCCGATCCTGCACTACATGGGCTGCTCGACCTTCGCCAACTACACGGTGCTGCCGGAGATCGCGCTGGCCAAGGTGCGCGAGGACGCGCCGTTCGACAAGATCTGCTACATCGGCTGCGGCGTGACCACGGGGGTCGGCGCGGTGGTGAACACCGCCAAGGTGGAGCCGGGCTCCAACGTGGTGGTGTTCGGTCTCGGCGGCATCGGCCTCAACGTGATCCAGGGCGCGCGGCTGGTCGGCGCCGACAAGATCATCGGCGTCGACCTCAACCCGGCCCGCAAGGCGCTGGGCGAGAAGTTCGGCATGACCCACTTCGTCAATCCCAAGGAGATCGAGGGCGACCTGGTGCCCTACCTGGTCGACCTGACCGGCGGCGGGGCGGACTACTCCTTCGAGTGCATCGGCAACGTCAAGACCATGCGCCAGGCCCTCGAGTGCTGCCACAAGGGCTGGGGGGTGTCGGTGATCATCGGCGTCGCCGGGGCCGGCCAGGAGATCGCGACGCGGCCGTTCCAGCTGGTGACCGGCCGGGTGTGGAAGGGCACCGCCTTCGGCGGCGCGCGCGGACGCACCGACGTGCCGCGCATCGTCGACTGGTACATGGAGGGCAAGATCGACATCGACGACCTGATCACCCATACCCTCCCCCTCGACGACATCAACAAGGGCTTCGACCTCATGCACGAGGGCAAGTCCATCCGCTCCGTCGTGGTCTACTGAGGAAGAGGTGCCGGCGCACGGGCGGAAGCGGTAACATACGCGGAGTCGGGGAACGGCAGCGGGGGAGCGCCGTTTCCTATGGGGCCTCCGCGCGAGACCTGGGGACCATCATTCAAGGGGCGGAAATGGAACTGACGATCAACAGCCAGCAGCGCTGCTTCGAAGGCACGCAGGGCTTCTACAGCCACGAGTCCGAGGTCTGCGGCGGCACCATGAACTTCGCCGTGTTCCAGCCGCCGCAGGCCAAGGGCGGCAAGAAGGTGCCGCTGGTCACCTATCTCTCCGGGCTCACCTGCACCGAGGCGAACTTCACGGAGAAGGCGGGCGCCCAGCGCGTGGCGGCCGAACTCGGCGTCATGGTCCTCGCCCCTGACACCTCGCCGCGCGGCGCCGGTTATGCCGGCGAAGACGACGCCTACGACTTCGGCAGCGGCGCCGGCTTCTATCTCGACGCCACCGAGAAGCCGTGGTCGCAGCGCTACAACATGTACAGCTACGTGACCCGGGAACTGCCGGCGCTGATCGCCGAGCACTTCCCCGCCGAAATGAGCCGTCAGGGCATCATGGGCCACTCCATGGGCGGTCACGGCGCCCTCACCATCCACCTGAGGAACCCCGGCACCTACCGGTCGGTCTCCGCCTTCGCGCCGATCTGCGCGCCCAGCCTCTGCCCCTGGGGCCAGAAGGCCTTTCTCGGCTACCTCGGCAAGGACGAGGCGAAGTGGCGCGACTACGACGCCTGCGCGCTGATCCGCAAGCAGCCCTCCGACGCGCTGCTGTTCATCGACCAGGGGGTCGAGGATCCCTTCCTCAGCGAGCAGCTGTTGCCGGACCTGCTGGTCGAGGCCTGCGAGGAGGCCGGCCAGCGCTTCGAACTGCGCATGCAGGCCGACTACGACCACAGCTATTATTTCATCCAGACCTTCATCGAGGACCACCTGCGCCACCACGCGAAGGCGCTCATCGCCTGACCGGGAGAACCATGGCCCAGCCCGCCGCCACCGCAGAGGACGCCGGCCTGCAGGCCGCGCTGAAGGCGCTGGCGGCGCGCAGCGACCGCAAAGGCCTGGCGCGGCTCGCCGGCCACCTGGCTCTGCTCGCCGCCACCGGCGCGCTGGTGCTGTGGAGCCGCGGGTCCTGGGCCGGGGCTTCTTGGGCCGGGGCTTCTTGGACGGTGGCGCCCGCCCTGCTCGCCCACGGCATCGTCCTGGTGTTCCTCTTCGCGCCGCTGCACGAGACGATCCACCGCACCGCCTTCCGCAGCCGCGCCCTCAACGACGCCGTGGCGCGCGCGGCGGGCTTCCTGCTGCTGCTGCCGGCCGACTACTTCCGCGCCTTCCACCTGCAGCACCACCGCTATACCCAGGACCGCGCGCGCGACCCCGAACTGGCGGGACCGCCGCTGGCCGGCCGTGGCGGCTACCTGTGGCATGTCACCGGACTGCCCTACTGGCGCGAGCGCCTCGCCACCACCTGCCGCCACGCGCTCGGCCGCGTCGGCGAGGACTTCGTGACGGAGCACCGACGCCCGGCCATCGTGCGCGAAGCGCGCTGGCACCTCGCAGGCTACGCGCTGGTGGCCGCCGCCAGCCTCGCCGCCGGCAGCACGCTGGTGCTCTGGCTCTGGGTGCTTCCGGCGCTGCTCGGCCAGCCGTTCCTGCGTCTCTACCTGCTGGCCGAGCACAGTGGCTGTCCGGAGGTCGACGACATGCTGGCCAACAGCCGCACCACCCTCACCAGCCCGCTGTTGCGGGCACTGTGCTGGAACATGAACCTGCATACGGCGCACCACGCCCATCCGGCGCTGCCGTTCCACGCCCTGCCGGCGGCCGACCGCCTGCTGGCGCCGCGCATGGCGGTGCGCAGCCGCGGCTACATCCGCGTGCAGCGGGAAATCTGGGAGGCCTTGGCGGCGCGCGCCGGCAGCTGACGCGCGTGGAGAAGCCGGCGGACGGGATCAGAAACCCAGCGGCGGATCGCTGGGCGCGCGGGCATAGCTCCAGGGCTCCGTTGGCGTTTCGTGGATGCGGTCGCCGAGCAGGAAGATGGCGCCACCCATCAGCACGTCCACCTTGCCCCCGTTGCTCGACAGCGGCAGCAGCAGGCGATGGGTGCGCCAATGCTCGCGCCCGGCCACCAGCATGCTGCCCTCGCGGTAGCGCGGGCCGCCGCCGCGGGCGACCTCGACGTGCTGGGCCACCGGGATCGGCGTGCCGGCGGCTTTCTGGATCTCGGCGATGGAACGCCCGCGCAGCGGCATCGAGAAGGCCTCCTCGACCAGCGACCCGGCGAGGCGGAACACGAAATCCTCGGCATCGCCGATGACGTCGAGCATGAACACGTTGGCCAGCAGGTCGGGAATGTCGAGGGGATCGATGTCGCGCCGCGACGGCAAGGCCCCATCGCGACAGCGCGAGCGCCAGTAGTCGTACAGGCGCTGCAATTTGTGATCCGGCAGATTCGCCGGATTGAAGGCCATATTCACGGCCCCGCCCCCTGATATACCCCCAATTTGTCAGGAGCATACCATATATAGTGGCGGTTGCGAGCCGATTCTCTTTGTTCGCGCTCTAAGCGGCCGGATGGCCGGCCGACCCGGCGGCCAGGCGACGGGCCCCGAAGGGGGTCACGGTGCTCTCCAGCACGCGTCGGCGCGGGAAGGTGATCGACACCTCGGTTCCCTGGCCCGGGCGGCTCTGCAGGGTGATCTCGCCGTCGTGCAGGTCGACCAGATGGCGGGTCAGCGGCAGGCCGAGCCCGGTGCCCTCGTACTTGCGGCTCAGCGAGGAATCGACCTGGCCGAAGGGAGCCAGGGCCTTGGCGATGTCCGCCTCGGCGATACCGATGCCGGTATCCTCGACGTAGAGCATCAGGTCGCCGGCCGGATTGAAGTTGCCGTAGACCAGGACGCGGCCGCCCGGATCGGTGAACTTCACCGCGTTTGACAGCAGGTTCAGCAGGATCTGCTTCACTGCCCGCGGATCGGCCTTGAGGTGCGGCAACTGGCCGGGGAAGCGGTGCTGCAGCATCACGCCGGCCGTCTCGGCGCGGTCGCGCATGATGCGGAAGCACGACTTGGTCGCCGCCTCCAGATCGATAGGCTCCTCGTGCAGCTCGAACTTGCCGGCCTCGATCTTCGAGAGGTCGAGGATGTCGTTGATCAGGCTCAGCAGGTGCGTGCCGCTGTCGTGGATGTCGATGGCGTATTCGCGGTAGCGCGGATTGCCCATCGGGCCGAACAGCTGGTCCTTGATGATCTCCGAGAAGCCGATGATGGCGTTGAGCGGCGTGCGCAGTTCGTGGCTGACGTTGGCGAGGAAGTCGGACTTCGCGCGGCTGGCCAGTTCCGCCTCCTCCTTGGCGAGGCGCAACTGCCGCTCGGCGCTGTAGCTGCCGGTGACGTCGTCGTAGGTGGCCAGCGATCCGCCGCCCGGCATCGGCCGGTGGACCACGTTGATGACCCGGCCGTCGGCCATGAAGTCCTGCATGCTGGCCTCTTCCAGGCTGGCGGCGGTCGTCAGCCGGCGCTGGCGCAGGTCGCGGGCCTGATCGGGCGTCATCTTTTCGGTGCGCACCGTGTAGTCGAGGATGTCGCCCAGGTCGGTGCCCGGCCGCGCCATGCTTGGCGGCAGGCCGTAGAGGTCGAGGAAACGCTGGTTGCAGATGATCAGCCGCTGGTTCACGTCGAACATCGCCAGCCCCTGGGCCATGTTGTCCAGGGCCGCATCGAGCAGCACGTTCTTGTGGCGCAGCTCTTCGCCGATGCTGCGCAGTTCCGACTCGCGGCGGCGCAGCTCGGTGATGTTGGTGCTGATGACGACGAAGCCGCCGTTGGCGGTGCGCCGCTCGGCGACCCGGAACCAGGTGCCGTCGCGCAGCTCGATCTCGAAGGGGTGCCCCGGATTGCGGAAATGCTGCAGTTGCTTGCGGATCCAGGACTCGGCGCTCTCGTTGGCCTCGGGGAAGTTGCCGGAGCGCGCCGCCGCGGCGATCAGTTCCTCGAAGCGCATGCCGGGCACCAGCATGTCACGCACGCCGGCGTAGAGATCGCCGTAACGCCGGTTGCAGAGCACCAGCTCCTCGTTGTTGTCGAACAGCGCGAAGCCGCCGGCCAGGGATTCGATGGACTCGCGCAGGCGCTGCTGCGCCGCCGCGGCCGCCAGCTCGGAGCGGCGTTCGCGGAAGATGAAGGCGACCAGCACCACCGTCAGCGAAGCGACCACGATCACCACCAGGATCAGCGCGCCGCGGAATCGTTCCAGGTGGCTTGCCTCCTCCTGCAGCATGGCCAGGGCGTTTGCATTTGCCTCGCCGAACTGCTTGACGATCTGCGCGCGCGCCGCAGAGACCCGGTCGCCGGCAAGGTCGAGCACCACCTCGGAGTCCGGCGGCAGCCCCTGCACGCCCTCGACCAGCCAGACCTTGAGATCGGCGGCGACCGGGCGCAGCGTCGCGTGCATCGCGGCGATGCCGATCTGCTGGCGGAAGGAATAGGTCTCGGTCAGGTCGCGCACGCGCCGCTCGATCAGGACGACGCGGTCGATGATGCCCTGGCGGCGCTCCGTGCTCGAGCGGCCGCGCGCGTCGCGGATCGCCTGCTGCAGCGCTGCCAGGTCGTCGATCATGAAGACGACGTCACGCTCCTGGCGCAGCACCTCGACCGGCAGCACCTGCTTCAGCTTGGAAACACTGGCTTCGACGTAAAGCACCAGCGCCGTCGTGCCGATCAGCACGGCGGCGATGAAGGCCGCAGGCCAACGCGACAGAATCGGGCGTTTCGGGCTGTCGGTTGCGTTCATCGCGTTCCACATCGCCTGGCCGCGGCGCCGCCGGAAGGATCGGAAAGGGCAAGCCCCCCGGGTCTCCCGCCGCGCCCGCCCCCGGACGAATTGCGCCGGGAGGTGCAAAGAGCCAAAGTTAATGTATCTTCACCCCGACCCGCCGCCCCCTGGCGGGCAATCCGTCACGCCGGCTCCCGGTCGTGACAAAAAGTAGAGGCGAATTTGCTTTTTAAATCAGTTGTTTGACCTGATCTTTCCTGTCAGTGCGGCAGACCGCGCTAACGGTTTATTAATAGGCTCGGCGCGTTAACAATTCGTAAAGAGAGGCGGCCGCTGCCGGGGCGAAAAAAGAGGCAGAGACCGCCGGGAACGAGGAGAAATCGTTGGATATCCGCAAAATTCCAATCGGCAAGAACCCGCCCTGGGACCTGAACGCCATCATCGAGGTGCCGCTGGGGGCGCATCCCGTGAAATACGAGATGGACAAGGACTCCGGCGCCATCTTCGTCGACCGCTTCCTGCACACCTCGATGCAGTATCCGCTGAACTACGGCTTCATCCCGCACACCCTCGCCAACGACGGCGACCCGGTGGACGTGCTGATCGCCAACACCATTCCGGTGATTCCCGGCGCCGTGGTGCGGGTGCGGCCGATCGGCGTGCTGATCATGGAGGACGAGGCAGGCGAGGACGAAAAGGTGCTGACGGTGCCGGTCGACGACCTGCATCCCTTCTACACCAACCTCTCCTCCTATCGCGGCCTGCCGCAGATCCTGCTCGACCAGATCGCCCATTTCTTCGCCCACTACAAGGACCTGGAGCGCAACAAGTGGGTCGAGATCAAGCGCTGGGGCGAGGCCGACGAGGCCTGCCGCATGATCGAGGCGGCGATCCGCGCCGCCGAGGCCGCCGAGAAGTAGCCGGCGATGAGCGACCTCCTGGGGGCGCTGGCCTCGATCGAGAAGCTAGCCCTCGCCCACCTGCCGACACCGCTGGAGCCGCTGCCGCGCCTTACCGAGGCGCTGCAGGGGCCGCGCATCCTGGTGAAGCGCGACGATTGCACCGGCCTCGGGCTCGGCGGCAACAAGACGCGCAAGCTGGAATTCCTGATGGCCGACGCGCGGGCGCGAGGGGCCGACACCGTGATCACCACCGGCGGCGTGCAGTCCAACCACGTGCGCCAGACCGCCGCCGCCGCCAGGCTCGGGCTCGCCTGCGAACTGGTGCTGACCCGGGTGGTGCCCTGGGGCGGGCCGGACTACGAACTGACCGGCAACATCCAGCTCGACCGCCTGTTCGGCGCCAGGGTGCAGCTGCACGACGCCGGCACCGACCGCGCCGCCGCCATGGAGGTGCTGGCAGAGTCGCTGCGCCGCGCCGGGCACCGCCCCTACCAGATCCCGACCGGCGGCTCCAACGCCGTCGGCGCCCTCGGCTACGTTGCGGCGGCGGCGGAGCTGGCCGCCCAGGCACGCGCGCAGGGCCTGCGCATCGCCGCCGTGGTGCATGCCTGCTCCAGCGGCGGCACCCAGGCCGGCCTCGCCGCCGGCTTCGCGGCCCTCGACCCGGCGGTCAAGGTCATCGGCATCGACGTCGACGCCCACCCGGAGGCGGTGGCCGCCGAGGTGCGGCGCCTCGCCTCGGAGGTCTGGAGGCGCCTGGCGCTACCCGGTGAGTTCCCGGCCGAGAAGGTGATCCTGGAGAGCGGCTATGCCGGCGAGGCTTACGGCCTGCCGACCGCCGCCATGCGCGAAGCGGTGACGCGTACCGCGCAGCTGGAAGGCCTGCTGCTCGACCCGGTCTACAGCGGCAAGGCAATGGCCGGCCTCATCGGCCTCGTCGGCGCCGGCGCCTTCGCGACGGACGACACCGTCGTCTTCCTGCACACCGGCGGCACTCCCGCCCTCTTCCCCTACCGCCAAGCGCTGGAGGATTGAGCGCATGTCGGGTGGGGCCGGAGGGCGTTCCGGCGCCATGGGATTTCTGCTAGCCTCGGTTGCAGGCCGCTTGGGTAAAGGAGAGCGGAGCGCGTGATACGGCAACGGCTGCGGAGTAATGGCTTCGCCCTCGCCCTGACGGGCGCCCTGTCGCTTGTGCTGCTGCCCGGTGCCGCGCCGGGCAGCCCGGTGCTCGACGAGGACGCGATGCGGGCCATCGACGGCCTGAGGGCGGGCACGATCGACGCGGAGACGGTCAGCCAGGCCTGCCTCGCCTCGCTGACCGGCTCCGAGGATGCGGAGATTCTCACGGAGGTGATGACCACCTTCCTCGAGGTCCCCGGCAGCGACGCGCTCGCGGCACTCTGCCGCGCCATCGTCGGCGGCCTCCGGGACGGCAGCATCACCGCCGAGATCCTGAGTCGGATGAACGATCCGGAAAGCGCGGCGACCCAGGCCTTCGATGCCGGCAGCCTGCTGCGCGCGGTCTATTTCGCCCACCTGCGCCGGGATCCGCTCGGGGCGGACCGGTCCGCCGACGCGGAAGGCGATGCGCCATGACGACGGCCGCCTCGATCGCGCGCCGGGGCACGGTGCTGCTGGGCCTTGTGGCGTTCCTCGCAGGCTGCGCCGCGGCGCCGGGTACGGCGCCACCGGCGCCAAGCGGCGGGCTCGCTGGAATCCTCGAAGCGGTGCGGGAGAGCCCGGAAGATCGTCTGGCCGCGCAGGTGGCCTGCCAGCTCTCCCTCGGCCAGCGTTCCGACGCCTTCGCCTACCGGGGCTTCTTCGCCGGCTTCTTCGACCTGCCCGAGGAGGACACCCGCGCCGCCTTCTGCGCGGCGATCGTCGAGGCGGTGATCGCCGACGACCTGACCCGCGCCGACCTAGCCGCCTTCGCCGTACCCGCCGAACAGCGCGGCAGGGCGCCCCTCGGCACCCTGCTTCGCAAGCTGATCGATGCCCACGAGCGGCTGCACTCGCAGGAGGCAGGCGTCCCGCCGTCACGGCACTCGCGCCGGCTCTCGATGAAGCAGGCGGAAGCGCTGCACTGACGCCATGCTGGGCAACCTCCTGATGACCGGCGGCTGGGCGCCGGCGAGCCTCCTCGCGGTCCTGCTGCTGGCGATGGCCATCGATCTCGTGGCCGGCGACCCGCGCTGGCTCTACCGCCTGCTGCCGCATCCGGTGGCCGTGATCGGCCGCGGCATCGGCGCCCTGTCCCGCGCCCTCAACCGCCAGCACCTGTCGCGTGGCCGGCGCATCCTGCTTGGCGCCCTTTGCACGCTGATCGTGGTGACGGCGGCCGGCGGCCTCGGCGCGCTGCTGCATCTGCTGCTGGCCGGCCTGCCGTTCGGTTGGATCCTCGAAGGCCTGGTGGCCAGCAGCCTGCTCGCCTTCCGCGGCCTCTACGATGCCGTGCGCGCCGTCGCCCGGGGCCTCGGCGAGAGCCTGGAGGCCGCGCGCGTGGCGGTCAGCCATATCGTCGGCCGCGACCCGGCCAGCCTCGATGCCGCCGGGGTGGCGCGGGCCGTCGCGGAGTCCGCCGCCGAGAACTTCTCCGACGGCTTCGTGGCGCCGGTGTTCTGGTTCCTGCTGCTGGGCCTGCCAGGGCTCTTCGCCTACAAGGCGGTAAATACCCTGGACAGCATGATCGGCCACCGCGACGCCCGCTTTGAGGCCTTCGGCAAGGTCGCCGCCCGCCTCGACGACGCCGTGAACTTCCTGCCGGCCCGCCTCGCCGGCTTGCTGTTCGTGGCAGCGGCGCTGGCGTTGCCCGGGGCCAGCGCCGGCGGCGCCTGGCGGGCCATGTGGCGCGACGCGCCGCGGCACCGCTCGCCCAACGCCGGCTGGCAGGAGGCGGCGGTCGCCGGCGCCCTCGGCCTCGCCCTCGCCGGGCCGCGGCAGTACGGCGGACGGACGGTCGAGGACCACTGGATGGGCGACGGTCGCCGCGCCGTGACGGCGGCGGACCTGGGCCGGGTGCTCGACCTCTACCTCGCCGCCGGCACCCTGGTCTTCGCCGCCGTTATCGCCGCCTTGCTGCTGGCGTGACCCTCAGCCGGGCCGCTTCAGCACCAGGGGCAGGCCGGCGGCCAGGAAGACCACGCTCTGCGCCGCCGCGGCGACGGCCTGGTTGAGGCGGCCGGCCTCGTCGCGGAAGCGCCGCGCCAGCGCGTTGTCGGGGACGATGCCGAGGCCGACCTCGTTGGAGACGAAGACCACCGGCCCGGCCAGTCGCGGCAGCGCGGCGAGCAGTCTTTCACATTCATTTTCCACATCAAGATCGGCGAACATCACATTGGAAAGCCACAGAGTCAGGCAATCCACCACCACCACCGCATCGGCCTTCGCGACGGCCTCCAGGGCGCCCGCGAGGTCGAGCGGCTCCTCGTGGGTGCGCCAGCGCCCGCCGCGGCGCCGGCGGTGCTCGGCGATGCGCGCGGCCATCTCGGCGTCGCCGGCGGTGGCCGTCGCCAGGTAGACGCAGGCGCCCGGCCGGGCCTCGGCGAGGCGTTCGGCATGGGTCGACTTGCCGGAGCGGGCACCGCCCAGGACGAGGGTAACGGGCGGCAGTTCTGGTGCGGTCATGGTCTTGCGGCGCGGGCAGGAATTGGCGAGAGTGCAGGCGGCGGCGGCAGTGTGCGGAACGCGACCGGAGCTGTCCATATCTGCTGGCCGGGACTCCGCCGGGCACAGTAGCACTATGGACCGTACCGGGCCGAGACGAAGTCGCGCCGGGGGAAGGCCGCCGACTATGATTGAAAAAGCCGAGGCGGGCCGCATGGCCTGTCGAAGAGGGGATCATTGACGATGGGTTTTGGGCGTTTCGGGTGTATTGGGCATGACGGCGGGCGACTGAAAGATCGGCCCGGACCGGCCGCGGGAGGCACGCGGGCGCCGCGCCGGATGGCGCGCTGGCCGCTCTGTGCCGCCGCGGCTCTGCTGCTGCCGGCCGGCCTCGCGGCCCAGGAAGCGCAGCCGGAGGCTCCGGCTGCACCGGCGGCGGCCGGCGTCACCTTTTTCACCGGGCCCAACTTCACCGGCGAGTCGAAGACCCTGACGCTGGCGCCCGACCAGCCCTACGCGGCGATCCCCTTCGTCGGCGACGAGCTGAACGAGAAGATCGCCTCGCTGCGCGCCGACCCGCAGGTGGGCGTGATCCTGTTCCAGCGCCCCTACTTCGCCAGCCGCGACGACGCCTGCGGCCCCAACGTCGGCACCCATGAGGATGCCGACGCCTGGTGGCTCGGCCTCACCGCCGACTTCGAGCCGCCCTACGCCACCGACCAGGCCTACGAGACTGCCGAGACCGCCGACGGCGACTATTCCTCGGTCATCGCCTACCGCCGCGATGTCGGGCCGCCGCCGGGCTTCCTGCTGCTGGAGCGGCGCAGCTACTACAACCGCGCCTGCGAGCGCTCGGCCGACCAGAGCTACTTCAACCGCATCGTCATCCCGGTGCCCAACCCGCCGCAGCGGGAAGCCTGCACCGACCTCTCGGCGCCGTCGCGCGCCCACGGCGCCGGCCCCGACGCGCCGCGCTTCGACCGCGTCACCGAGGCCTATGCCCTGCTGCCGCAGGCGTTCAGCCGCGGCTACCAGGGTGGCGACCACCGCTTCATCCTGACCGTCTTCGACGGCCCCGGCTGCAGCGGCGCCTCGATCACCCTGCCCGGCATCAAGGACGGACGCCCGGCCAACTACCGCCTCTCCGAGTTCGACTTCGACCGCCGGGCGCGCTCGGTGTCGATCCGCTACCAGCGCGGCCCGCTCGACCGCTACCTGGCGGACGCGCCGGAGACCGCCGAGGCCGCCCCGGCGCCCACGCCCACGCCGGGCCCCGCCGCCGGCACCGTCATGGTGCCCTCGCCCGCACCGGTAGAACCGACGGTCGTCCCCACACAGCCGCAGCAGCCGACGGCGCAGCAGCCGGCGGCGCAGCAGCCGCTGAGCGCCCCGCCGGCCGGCGGCCTGCAGCCGGCGCCGCCGAGCGCCCCCGCCCAGCCGCAGCAACAGGCCCTGCAGCCGATGCCGCAGCTCGCCCCGCAGCCGGCGCCGGCCCCGAGCCGGCCGGTCGGCCCGCAGGAGGAAACCTTCCGCTTCCCGGTGCACCAGGTCTACCGCCTGAACTACTGCCTCGCCGACGGCCAGGGCTGTGGCGAGCCGGCGGCCAACGCCTGGTGCGAGGCCCGCGGCTTCACGCGCGCCTCGCGGTGGAACCAGGAGGAGAACATCGGCGCCCTCTATCCGACGGTGTTCATCGGCAATGGCGGCATCTGCGACAAGTACCTCTGCGACGGCTTCGAGGAGATCACCTGCACGCGGTGATCGCCTGAGAACTTCGACGGCCAAAGAAAAAGCCCCGCTCCGTGGAGCGGGGCTTTCCTTTTGCGCCGGCAGTTGGCGCATCAAACGCTGGGGTCAGCGCCCTCGAGCAGCAGCAGGCTGAGCTGATCGATGAAGGAATCGCTGTCGGCTTCCGGGGCCGCGCCCGGGCCGGCGTCGGCGTCGGCGAGGAGGTCGTGGTTCGGGCCCTCGATCTCGACGCTGCCGAAGTCTTCGGCCGGCGACGGCTCCGGCGCCGCCGCGGGCGGCGGCTCGCCGGCGGCCGGCGCGGCCGGCACGATCTCCGCCTGCGCCGGTGCCCGCAGCAACTGCTCGGCAGCGGCCAGGATCGCCGAGCCGCCCTGCTCCGCCGGCTTCACCTCGCGGGCGCCGGACTGGGCGGGCGGCACCTTGCCGGAGGCCGCCGGCGGCACGTAGAGCGGCGTCGGCGTCGAGGCTTCCGGCGCCTTGGGCGCGGACTGCGGCGCGCGCAGCGGCGCCGGTGCCGAGACCGGCTCGGCGCTTGCCGGCTCGGCCGGATCGGCGATCGCGGCGGCGGCCGGCTCGGCCTTCGGTTCGGCTTCCGGTCCAACTGTCAGTTCAGGGGCCGCTTCGGCTTCAGGCTCGGCATCCATCTCCGCCGGCACCACGGTCCGGGCGGCGTAGGCCGCCTCGAGGTTGCGCAGCACCGTCGGGTCGGCACCGGGATCGACCGCCAGTTCGGCCAGGACGTCGATGGCCTCTTCCCGCTTGCCGTTCAGCGCCAGGGACAGGCCGAGGTTGTTGCGCACCGAGACGTTCGCCGGGTCGCGCTCCAGGGCCTGGCGGTAGAGCACCTGCGCCGCCTCGTGCTCGCCCTCCTGGTCGCGCAGGATGCCGAGGGCGTTGTAGGCGCGCGGGTCGTCCGGATTGGTGGTCATGGCCCGGTTGAGGTGGATCGAGGCCAGCGCCGTATCGCCGCTTTCCATGTAGATCTTGCTGAGGCTGTAGCGCGCCTCGAGATGGCCCGGATGGCGCTCCAGCAGCACACCGTAGGTCTCCGCCGCGGCCTGCTGGCGGTTCATCGCCTGCAGGATCGTCGCGACCTTCATCAGCGGCGCCGGGTTGTCCGGGTCGACCTCGTGCGCCCGCGCGCAGAGGCCCAGCGCGGTGACCAGTTCGCCCTGGTCGGCGAGACGGTCGCAATACTGCACGAGACGCTCGGCCCGGCTGCCCGGGTCCTTGCCGTAGCCCGCCGGCGCCGTCATCGCGCCGGGGCCCTGCGAGGAAGCGCAGCCGACGGAGAAGCCCGCCAAGACCAGCACTGCCGCGAGCCGCACCACACGGCGGCCGATTGATCCTGTCATCATGCCTGATACTCCGCATCGCTTCGGGGTCGGGCCGTCCGCACGGGCCCACCCGCCTGATCGGTAGCGCGCAACGGCGGGGCCGCACGCGCTCTGCACCGCCTCCCAGCATAGGGAGCGCTGCTTAAAGGAAGGCTAAGGCCTTCAAAACATTTGAGAGAGATGGTCGGGAACCGCGCCGCGGCGCTGTGCGGGATACGAAAAAAACTTGTGAGAAAACTCATTCTTAATCGGATGCGGGCGATCCTAGTCTCCGCGACATGTAGTCCACCCAAGGTCCAGCAAGATGCTCGTACGCCTGATCCTCTTCATCTACTTCGCCCTCTGGGGACTCAGCTCCCTCATCGAGGTGCCCGGACTGTCGTGAGCCCCGGGCCCTCGCGGCCCCGACTTGCGACCTTTGCTTGAGCCCGGCGGCTTCGCCCGGGGCGTCGGGTATTTTAAGTAATTCTCTCCGGTTATTTCCGTTAACTTGCGTTTGCCTGTGACAAGGCTGTGTTCGCGCCGGTTTTCGTGGTGCCGAGCTCTTGCCCTTAACGGATGGGTAAGGTCCGTTACTTACTCTCGTGGTCGTGCGAAGCGGGACAATCCACTCCGGTGGAGCGATGGGAGACTTGGACTTATGCCTACAACGAAAACGACGGAGGCCGGAAACCGGCCGGCGGCGGCGCCGAAGAGGGGAACACTGACCCAGCGCGGGGCGCGGCTGCTTTCCTGGAAGACGGTACTGGTGCAGAGCCTGGGACGGGAGCTGCATTCGCTGCATCTCCAGCAGCAGGAACGCGCCTTCATGGCGACGACTCACGGCCTGGCCTACGTGGCGTGGAAGAGCGAGACCCACGTGGTGCATTGAGCGCTGCGCCCATGGGTGTCGGGGCGGCATAGCGCCGCCGGCGTGCGAGACAGCAGCATGAAACAGGGCCGCCCACCGGGCGGCCCTTTTTTCGTCTGCGGCTCGGCACCGGCGGCGGCTATTGGCAGCCGTAGGCGCCCCACATGGTGTATTTCAGCTCGTAGGCGACGCACTCGCGGATGCCGGTGGCATCGCGGTCGCGCTGCCGGAGACCGCAGGAGGTCTCGACGATGTAGCGGATCTGGCCGCAGGCGCCGGTCCCCGGCAGGCCCTCCGCCGGCCTGTGGTCCGCCTCGGCGGCCGCCACCCGCCCGCCGTCCTTGTGGCTGATCCAGTCGCCGAAGACGCCGAGGTTGGCGATGGCGCCCACCGCCAGGCCGCCGGCCAGGAACAGCGGCAGCGCCAGCGGCAACGCCAGCCAGGGCGGGGCGCGGCGGCGCGCCACGGCGGGCCTGGCCGGTCCCTGCAGGCTTTCGTCGGTGGTTACCATGGCATGTCCAATCAGCCGCTGGAGAACGTCGGCCTCCAGCATAGGAAGAGGCTGATTAGCATCGGGTTAAGCCCTGGATTTTAGCCAATAAATGCCCCAAGCGGACAGCGGCGGCCGGCCTTGGCTCCGGGGCCCGGCTAGCGGGGGCCGAGGTGGCGCACCACGTAGACCTCGCAGCGCCCGGTGTCCTGCCAGCGCAGGGCATAGACGAGGTCCGGCACCGCCAGGCCCTGGGGATCGTAGAGCCCCCAGTAGCCGCCGATCACCGCGCCGTGCAGGTAGCCGCCGAGGCGCACCACGAAGAGGTGCTGGCGCTGCTGGCCGAAGCGGCCGGCGCGGCACTGCCGGGTCAGGCCGCGGTCGAGGTCGAAGGCGCCGATCGGCGCCTCCTCCTCCAGCAGCAGGTGCGAGGTCGGCAGCGGGTTGACCGGCCGGCGGGCACCCTGCGGCGGCACCGGCAGGCCGCGGAACTGCGGCCGCTCGGGGCCGACCGGAAGGTGCCGCACCGGCTCCGCCGCGGCCGGCCCGGCGAGCAGCGCCGCCAGCAGCAGCGGGCGGAAGATGGTGGCGAGGGAAAGGTGCCTCATGGCGGCGAGGCTAAGGCGAAAGCCTTACCGGAGCGTCAAGCCGCGCCCGCGGCGGGGAGTCCGGGGGCCTGCGAACGACCCAGGGCGCCGTGTTCCGCCGTTCTTCCATGCATTTATTGCAATGCAGCAAAACCCTTGCAACATATTCGAATCTCACTAATTCTTAATTGTGCATCGCGAAGATGCCGAAAGTTTAGGGAGGTGCTCGCAATGAAACACCACAGGAAGGACGTTTCGCCATGCAGCACCCAATCCACGACCCCGCCAAGGGGCCGCGCGCCGGCACCGCCGGTATTCACTTCGCCGACCCGGTAGCGACCGCCGACGAGATCGAGCACCATATCGCCGAGGGCAAGCGCCTGCAGGCCGAGGCCATCGCGGCCATGCTGCGGGCCGCGTTCCGCCGCCTGGCGGCGCCGTTCCGGCGCCGGCCCGCGCGGCACGGCGGCGATCTGCCGGCCGGCGCCCGGCCGGCCGCGTGAGCGGCCGGCACCCGGTCGCCGGATCCGGCGGAGCCCCGAAATGCTGATCATCCGCAAGCTGCTGGCGCACGAACTGGGCGCGCTCACGGACCATCTCCTGCGCATGGACGACGACGACCGCCGTCTGCGCTTCGGCCATGTCGTCGCGCCGGCGCGCGTACGTGCCTATGTGGCGGCGATCTCCTGGCCGCAGACCTGGGTGGTCGGCGCCTTCGAGGACGGCGTGCTGCGCGGCGTCGCCGAGCTGCGCGCCGGCAGCGTCACAGGGCCGCGCACGAGCGCCTCAGGGGGAGCCCGCACCGCCGAACTCTCGGTGACCGTCGAGCGTGCCTGGCAGGACCAGGGCCTCGGCACCCGCCTGCTGGAGAAGGCGCTGCTGATCGCCCGCAACCGCGGCTTCCGCACGCTGTTCCTGCTGTGCCTGCCGGAGAACCGCAAGATGCAGCACATCGCCCGCAAGTTCGGGGACCGCGTGAGCTTCGAGGACGGCGACGTCGAGGTGCGCATCGCCACCCCCGAACCCGACCCTCTGACCTGGTTCGCCGAAATGGCCGACGACGCCGCCTCGCTCTGGCAGGTCGCCCTCACCTGGCCGGTGCCGGCCACGGGATGCGCCCTGCCGCAGCCGTCGTGAGGGGGACTCACCGAGAAAATCGGGTTAATATCGGCAAATCCTGGGCTAGTATCGGCTTTGCCGGGTTACGGGGCGATTGCCTAACCCCTGATTAACCCGCCCGCACCGAGAATGGGCACCGGACGAAGCCACAACGGACGCCATCGGCATGGACATCGCGATTCAAGTGCGTTGGGACGAGGAAGCGGCGGTCTTCTACGCCACGAGCGAAGACGTGCCCGGACTGGCGACGGAGGCCGATAGCCTGGACGCCCTCGTCAAGAAACTCGATGTGATGATTCCGGAGCTCCTGGAAGAGAACTGCGACGAGCCGCCTCTGCTGGACGAGTATGCCTACAGCATCCGCTATCAATCGGTAACCAAGCGGAAACAGCGCGCCGCCTAGCTGCAGATGGGCGACTTCGCACCGGAGTTGAAGCGGATCCTGCGAGACTCCGGCTGCAACCTTCATCGGCAGGGCAAGGCGACCATGAACTATGGTGGAGCCCGATCACCGGGCGAAAGTTCGTCGTCGACAGCAAGATCAAGTCGCGGCACACCGCCAACGCGGTGCTGAAGCAGGCCGGACTTCCCAAGAAATTCTGAAGCCTCAAGGCGTCCATACAATCCCCGGATCGGGCCTGGGCCGTGCGAACGGAGATTGGCGACCCCAACGGGATTCGAACCCGTGTTGCCGCCTTGAAAGGGCGGTGTCCTAGGCCTCTAGACGATGGGGTCGAGGCGCAGACGATTTAGCCGCTCCGCCCTGGGATTGCAAGCTTATCCCATGATCCTCGGGGGTCGCCGGGGCTTCCGAGGGCGCCCCGGACGCTGCCCTACTCCTCGCCGCCGGCGGCGGACTGCAACTGCCGCGGGGCCGGTCCGAACGCCGGGTGCCCATCCGAGGAGCGCCCGTCCGAAGGTCGCCCTTCCGCAAGCTGCCCGTCGCCAGGGTGGCCATCGGTGGGGTGGCCATCGGCGGGGTGGCCGTCCAGCGGGCCCGGCGCGTGGGCCACCGGCACCGAGCCGATCTCGCGGATCAGCTTCTCCAAAATGGCCTCGGCGAAGGCCGCGTAGTCGTTGGCGGTGATGACGAAGGCGCCCTCGCCGCCGATCACGTTGTTGCGGTAATAGTCGCCCACCGAGGCGTCCTCGTTGAGGATGGCGAGGCCGTTGACGGTGACGCCCTGCAGCACCGCGAGGTCGCGCAGGCTGTCGGGTTGGGCGCCCTGGTTGGCGCGGCCGTCGCCGGAGATGTCGATGATCCGGCGGCGGCCCTCGAAGCTGTTGCGCTCCAGCTCGGCGAGGCCGAAGGCGATGGCGCCGCCGATGGCGGTGCCGCCGCCGTCGAGGAAGCGCGGCGTGGTGTCGATCACCTCGGCGAAGCCGATCACGCTCTCCTCGTCGGTGAGCTGCGTCCAGTCGATCGCGACCTCCTGGCGCCGGTTGTCCGACCACTGGAACATCGAGACGGCGATGCCGCTCGGCCCGTTGGCGGCGATCGCCGCGATCACCGAAGGGTCGCGGAAGGCCTGGGCGTAGCCGCGCATCTGCAGATCGAACTCGGAAGGCGAGACGGAGGACGAGGTGTCGACGGCCAGCACCAGCTCCAGCTCGACCTGCTCCACCGGCCCGGGAACCCGCGGCTCTAGCTGCGCCAGGCCCGGCGCGGGGTCGAGGAGAACCGCCACAACGCCCGCCGCCGCCAGGGCGGCCGACAGGCCGCGCGCGCCGCGGCGCAAGAGGATGCTGGACCCAGCCATGAGTGCCAGCCTAACCGCAGCGCCCCGGCGCTGTCTCCCGCAATTGGACCGGTGACCGGAAACGGGAAGCGGACTCATTCGCGCGCGCTCAGGGGGCGCCCACCGCCCCCTGGCCGGCCGGGGCGGCGTCCTCGATGATGAACTGCACGCTCTCGCGGCCGCCCCAGCGGTCCGCCTGCAGGCGCCCGGCGAGATGCAGCGGCAGGCCGGCGGTCTGCAGCAGCGCCGGGCCGAGGTCGCTTTCCAGCGAGCGGAAGGCGATGCCCTTCAGGCTGCCGCCCGCCGCGCCGCTGCCTGGGCTGCCCGCGGCGGCGCCGATGAAGCAGCGCACGTGGTTGTCGCCGACCACCGAGGCCTTGGACACCCGCACCGACGGCAGCACGAAGCGCGGCTGCACGTTGCCGACGCCGAAGGGCGCGCAGCGCTCGAGCTGCGCCAGCAGCTCCAGGGTGGCGCCGCGCGGCTGCAGCGCGCCGTCGATGCCGAGCGACGGCCGGTAGTCGATCTCCGCCAGGCGCCTAGCCAGGCGGGCATCGAGGAAGGCGGTCAGCTCGGCGAGGCTCTCCGCCGCCACCGTCAGGCCCGCCGCCATGGGATGGCCGCCGCCGTTGACCAGCAGGCCCGCCTGCCGCGCGGCGATGACCGCGGCGCCGAGGTCGACGCCGGGCACCGAGCGGGCCGAGCCCTTGCCCACACCGTTCTCCAGCGCCACCACCAGGGCCGGCTTGTTGAAGCGCTCCTTCAGGCGGCTGGCGACGATGCCGATGACGCCGGCGTGCCAGCCCTCGGCGGCGGCGACCACCAGACCCTCCCCCGCTCCGGTTTCCTCGACCTGGCGGATCGCCTGGTCGAGCACCTGCAGCTCGATCTCGCGGCGCTCGGTGTTGTAGGCGTCGAGCCGGGCGGCGATGGCCGCCGCCTCGGCGGGGTCGTCGCAGGTCAGGAGGCGCGCGCCCAGCGGCGCCTCGCCGACGCGCCCGCCGGCGTTGACCCGCGGACCGAGCAGAAAGCCGGCATGGTAGGTGCCCGGCCGCTCGTCGAGGCGCGCGACGTCGCCCAACGCGGCGAGCCCGGCGTTGCGCCGGCCGGCCATGACCTTCAGCCCCTGGGCCACCAGCGCGCGGTTGAGGCCGGTCAGCGGCACCACGTCGCAGACGGTGCCGAGCGCCACCAGGTCGAGCCACTGCATGAGGTCCGGCTCGGGGCACCGGTTCCGAGAGTACCAGCCGGCATCGCGCAGGGCGCGGTTCAGCGCCACCACCAGCAGGAAGGCGACGCCGACCGCCGCCAGCTGGCCCTGGCCGGAGCTGTCGTCGAGGCGGTTGGGGTTGACCACCGCCGCCGCCGCCGGCAGCCGCGCCTCGGCGGCATGGTGGTCGACGACGACGACCTCGAGGCCGGCGGCGGCCGCCTCGCCCAGCGCCTCGTAGGCGGTGATGCCGCAGTCCACGGTGATCACAAGGTCGGTGCCCGCCGCCTTCAGGCGCTTCAGCGCCGGGGCGTTGGGGCCGTAACCCTCGGCCAGGCGGTCGGGGATGTAGATCTCCAGCTCGATGCCGAGGGCGGCGAAGAAGCGCGCCAGCACCGCCGCCGAGGTGGCGCCGTCGACGTCGTAGTCGCCGAACACGGCGATCTTCTCGCCCTCTTCCACCGCGCGGACCAAGCGCGCGGCGGCACGATCCATATCCTGCAGCGCCGAAGGATCCGGCAGGTAGGCGCGCAGGGTCGGGTCGAGGAAGCGCTCGGCGTCGTCGACGTCGACACCGCGCGCGGCCAGCACGCGGCCGACCACCTCCGGCAGGCCGAGGCGCTGCGCCAGCGCCAGCGCGAGGCGCGCGTCGCCGAGGCGTTCCTCCCAACGCTTGCCGGTCAGCGACCGCTCGACGCCGAGAAAGCAGCCGCGCGGCGTGGAGATGGAAGACTGCATCACGATTGTGCGTCCTTCGAGACGCCGGCCCGGCGGACGCCAAGCCGGCTCCTCAGGATGAGGCGATTCTGCGCGTGGCACAAAGAAAAGTCCTCATCCTGAGGAGCCCGCGCCAGCGGGCGTCTCGAAGGACGAGGCGGTTCCGCGCGTGGCACAAAGATCATGGCACAAAGATAAGGTCCTCATCCTGAGAAGCCCGCGCCAGCAGGCGTCTCGAAAGACGAGGCGATTCTGCGCGTGGCACAAAGAAAGGTCCTCATCCTGAGGAGCCCGCGCCAGCGGGCGTCTCGAAGGACGAGGCGATTCCGCGCGTGGCACAAAGAAAAGTCCTCATCCTGAGGAGCCCGCGCCAGCGGGCGTCTCGAAGGACGCACGATGGCGATCCAGCACTCAGGACATTCACTCTGCCGATGGCGCCGAAACTTGAGGTCAGGGAGCCCCGATCACACCCCCAGCGAGTCGTACCAGGTCTTGCGCTCGAAGTTGTGGAAGGCCTCGACGTAGCGCACCGTACCGGACTTGGAGCGCATCACCACCGAGTGGGTGGTGGCGCCGCCCTTGTAGCGGCGCACGCCGCGCAGCATGGAGCCGTCGGTGACGCCGGTGGCGGCGAACATGACGTCGCCGCTGGCCAGTTCGTGCAGGCTGTACTTGCGGTCGAAGTCGGTGATGCCGAGCCGCGAGGCGCGGCCGCGCTCATCGTCGTTGCGGAACACCAGGCGGCCCTGGAACTGTCCGCCGATGCAGCGCAGCGCGGCGGCGGCCAGCACGCCCTCCGGCGCGCCGCCGACGCCCATGTAGATGTCGACGCCGCTGTCGCGGCCGCTGGTGGCCATGACGCCGGAGACGTCGCCGTCGCCGATCAGCATGATGCGCGCGCCGGCCTCGCGCACCTTGGCGATGAGCTCGCCGTGGCGCGGCCGGTCGAGGATGCAGGCCACCAGGTCGGAGACCGCCATCTTCTTGGCCTTGGCGAGGTTCTTCAGGTTGGTCGCCGGTTCCTCGTCGAGGTCGACGAGGTCGTCGGGCAGGCCGCCGCCAACGGCGATCTTGCTCATGTAGGTGTCCGGCGCGTTGAGGAAGTTGCCCGACTGCGCCATGGCGATCACCGCCAGCGCGTTCTGGCCGCCCTTGGCGGTGATGGTGGTGCCCTCCAGCGGATCGAGGGCGATGTCGATGGCCGGGCCGCCGGCGCCGACCTTCTCGCCGATGAACAGCATCGGCGCCTCGTCGCGCTCGCCCTCGCCGATCACCACCGTGCCGTCGATCTCCAGGCCGTTCAGCGACTCGCGCATGGCGTTGACGGCGGCCTGGTCGGCGGCCTTCTCGTCGCCGCGGCCCATCAGCCGCGACGCCGCCAGCGCCGCGGCCTCGGTCACGCGCACGGTTTCCAGGGCGAGGTTGCGGTCCATCGAGCTGGAGGGCGATCTGGAGGGCGAGCTGGCAGGCTGGGTGGCTTTCGGCATCGGGTCCTCGTGTGGCTGGATGTTAAAGATCGACAATGCGGATCAGGCGCGGTTGTTCCACCACCGCTTCCAACTCGCCAATTCGGGCGAGCGCCCGCTGGATCTGCGCTTCCTGGGTCTCGTGGGTCATGATGATGACCGGCACCGCCTCGGCCTCCCCCTCGGCGCGGCCGCGCTGGATCATCGATTCCATGGAGATATCCTCGTCGCGCAGCGCCGCCGCAACGTCGGCGATCACGCCCGGCCGGTCGAGCACCAGCAGGCGCAGGTAATAGGGGCTGAGGTGCTCGCCCATCGGCAGGCTCGGCAGCGGCGTCAGTTCGGCGGCGGGGATGCCGAACACCGGCAGCACCTTGCCGCGGGCGATGTCGATGAGATCGGCGACCACCGCCGAGGCGGTCGGCCCGGCGCCGGCGCCGCGCCCCTCGTACATCGTGGTGTCGACGAAGTCGCCGTCGGCGACCACGGCGTTGAACACCCCCGACACGCTGGCGATGGGCAGCTCCTTGGCCACCATGCAGGGATGCACGCGCTGCTCGACGGCGCCGTCGACAAGCTGCGCGAGGCCGAGCAGCTTGATGCGGTAGCCCAGCTCGTCGGCGTAGGCGACGTCGAGCGCCGAGACGTTGCGGATGCCCTCGACGTAGACCGAGCCGAAGTCGACGCCGCAGCCGAAGGCCAGCGCGGTGAGGATGGCCAGCTTGTGGGCGGTGTCGATGCCGTCGACGTCGAAGCTGGGATCAGCCTCGGCGTAGCCGAGGCGCTGCGCCTCGGCCAGCACGGTTTCGAAGTCGCTGCCACCCTGGCCCCCGCCCTGGGCATGCCCGCCGCCGTCGGCGTCGCCGCCCATCTGGGTCAGGATGTAGTTGCAGGTGCCGTTGAGGATGCCGTAGACGCGGTCGATGCGATTGCCGGCCAGGCCCTCGCGCAGCCCCTTGATGATGGGAATGCCGCCGGCCACCGCCGACTCGTAGCCGATGGTGCGCCCGACGCTTTCGGCCAGCACGGCCAGTTCGGTGCCGTGATGGGCCAGCAGCGCCTTGTTGGCGGTCACCACGTGGCGGCCGGCGCGCAGCGCCGTCTCCACCATCAGCTTGGCGGGATCCTCGGAGCCTCCGATCAACTCGACCACCACCTCGGCGTCGGCGTCGCGGGCCAGCGCGATGGGATCGTCGAACCACTGGATGCCCGAGAGGTCGAGGCCGCGGTCCTTGCCGCGGTCGCGCGCCGAGACCGCCGTCACCTGCAGCGCGCGCCCGGCGCGCCGGGCGATCGGCTCGGCGTTGGCCTGCAGCAGGCGCAGCGTGCCGGCGCCCACCGTGCCGAGCCCGGCCACGGCTATGCGAAGAGGTTTGCTCAAGAAGCGAAGCTCCGAACCTGTGCGCCCGGGGCGTTGACCCCCAGGGATTTGAGGAATGCCTTGATGTTGCGGACCGCCTGGCGGGTGCGGTGCTCGTTCTCCACCAGACCAAGACGCACGAAGCCCTCGCCGTATTCCCCGAAGCCGATGCCGGGGGCGACGGCGACCTGGGCTTCCTCCAGCAGCAGCTTGGAGAATTCCAGCGAGCCCATCTCCTTCAGCGCCGGCGGCAGCGGCGCCCAGCAGAACATCGTCGCCGGCGGGCTCGGCACCGGCCAGCCGGCGGCGTTGAGGCCGGAGACCAGCACGTCGCGGCGCCGGCGGTAGCGCTTGCGCATCTCGTCGATGCAGTCCTGCGGGCCGTTGAGCGCCGCCGTGGCGGCCACCTGGATCGGCGTGAAGGCGCCGTAGTCGAGGTAGGACTTCACCCGCGCCAGCGCGGCGATGAGGTCCGGGTTGCCGGCGCAGAAGCCGATGCGCCAGCCCGGCATGGAGTAGGTCTTGCTGAGCGAGGTGAACTCGACCGCGATCTCCTTGGCGCCGGGCACCTGGAGGATCGACGGCGGCGGCGGCCCCTCGAAATAGACCTCGGCGTAGGCGAGGTCGGAAATGATGTAGATGCCGTGCTCGCGGCAGAACTCTACGACGGTCGAATAGAATTCCAGATCAACAACTTCGGCGGTGGGGTTCGCAGGATAGTTGAGGACCAGGGCCGAGGGTTTGGGCACCGAGTGGCGCACCGCCCGCTCGAGCTGCTCCATGAAGTCGAAGCCCGGCGCCACCGGGATGGAGCGGATCGCCGCGCCGGCGATGATGAAGCCGAAGGCGTGGATCGGGTAGCTGGGATTGGGCGCCAGGATGATGTCGCCCGGGCTGGTGATGGCCTGGGCAAGGTTGGCGAGGCCCTCCTTGGAGCCGAGGGTGACGATGGCCTCACGCTCGGGGTCCAGCTCGACGCCGAAGCGCCTGAGGTAGTAGGCGCAGAGCGCGCGCCGCAGCCCGGGGATGCCGCGCGAGGTCGAATAGCGGTGCGCCCGCGGGTCGGCCAGGGTCTCGGCCAGCTTGTCGATGACGTGCTGCGGCGGCGGCTGGTCGGGATTGCCCATGCCGAAGTCGATGATGTCGGCGCCGGCCGCGCGCGCCTTGGACTTCAAGGCGTTGACCTCGGCGAAAACATAAGGCGGCAGGCGCTTTATGCGGTGGAAATCCTGGGTCATGGTCTTTCAGAGGGTACACCTGTGCCAGCGGAGGCGCGCCCTTCGGGGGCCGTGCCCCGGAGGTCGGCGCCGGGCGTCGGCGCCGGGCCGCGGAAGGGTCTCCGGGCCGGCCGTCCGGCTCCTTGTAGCGAGGGCGGGCCTAGTTTTCCAGGAAGATTTCGACCCGCCGGTTGCCCGCCTCGCCCGAGGGCATGAACTCGTGATAGACCGGCTCGGCGTCGCCGACCGCCTCGGCCCGCACGGCCTCGGGCGCCACGCCCATGCGCAGCAGTTCGGCCTGCACCGTCTCGGCCCGGCTCATCGACATCTCGAAGTTGGCGAAGCGGTGCTCCTCCGGCGTAGCGTTGTGGGTGCGGCTGCTGGCGTGGCCGACGACCCGCAGGCTGCCGCCGCGCTGGCGGTGCAGGGCCGCCAGGTCGCGCAGCACGGCGCGGTCGCGCGGATCGAGGTCCGCCGAGCCGTGCGAGAAGAAGATGATGGCGGCGAGACGGCCGCCGCCGGTCGCCGGCAGGGCCGTCACCTGGCCGTCCGTGGTCACCGAATCGCCGCTGATGACGACGCTGGTCGAAAAGGGATCGGCCGGTGCCGCGGTGACCAGCGGCGCCGGGTCGGAATAGGTCGCCCTGGCGCGGTCGTCGGCCATCCGGTCCATGATCTCGTCCCGTTCCGGCTCGGCGACCTGCGGCTGGACGCCGCTCGGCACCTCGGCCAGGTTGGGAAATTCGTCGCTGGCGCCCTCGGCGGCCACGCGGCTGGGCTGCGCCGCCGCCGCCTCCTCCGGCGTCTGGGTCATGTCCCGCGCCGCCGTGCAGCCCGCCAGCCCCCCGCCGGCCAGCATGAGGACGGCCAGCATCAGGACGGTCAGCAGCGCGGCGCCGGTTCCCTGCAATCGATTCATCGCCTCTGTCACCCCTAAAACGGCCGTTTTCCGGCACTCCATTCATTCCCCGGCTGCGTCGCCCGCCATAGGCTTCCAAACCGCAGGTTGCCGGCCGCCGGGCGGCCGCGCCGCTATTGAAACGGCCGCAACCCCCCATTACCTTGCGGATATCTAATCATATCCGCGTTCTCATGCCGATTCTTCACGGCCGTTCCGGGATCGCAGCCGCAGCTGCAGGATAAGGAAGCCTCCATGGCGGAGCAACAGCCCCCCGACATCAAACTGCCCGATCCCGTCGAAATTTCTAAGTCCATGGCCGCCATCGCCGAGCGCAGCCAGAAGCTGGTGGCCGACTTCCTGGCCCGCCAGCAGCAGGGCAACGGCGGCGGCAACATGGATCCGCTGAACATCGGCGCCGCCTTCATGGAGATGACCCACCGCATGATGGCCGACCCGGCCAAGCTGGTGCAGGCGCAGATGACCCTGTGGCAGGACTACATGCGGCTGTGGCAGACCACCGCCCAGCGCATGATGGGCCAGGAGGCCGAGCCGGTCGCGGCCCCCGACAAGGGCGACCGCCGCTTCAAGCACCCGGAATGGGACGAGAACGAACTCTTCGACTTCGTCAAGCAGTCCTACCTGCTGACCGCGCGCTGGATGCAGTCGACGGTGAAGGACGTCGAGGGGCTGGACGACAAGACCGCCCAGAAGGTCGACTTCTACACGCGCCAGTTCGTCGATGCGATGGCGCCGTCGAACTTCCTGATGACCAATCCGGAGGTGCTGCGCGCGACGCTGGAGTCCGGCGGCGAGAACCTGGTGAAGGGCCTCAACAACCTGCTCGACGACCTCGAGCGCGGCAAGGGCCGGCTGAAGATCAAGATGACCGACATCGAGGCCTTCGAGCTCGGCGTGAACATCGCCCTCACACCCGGCAAGGTGGTCTACCAGAACGATCTCATCCAGCTCATCCAGTACGCGCCGGCGACCGAGCAGGTCCACAAGCGCCCGCTGCTGATCATTCCGCCCTGGATCAACAAGTACTACATCCTCGATCTGCGGCCGAAGAACTCCTTCATCCGCTGGGCCGTCGAGCAGGGCCACACGGTGTTCGTCATCTCCTGGGTCAATCCCGGCGAGAAGCTGAAGTCGAAGACCTTCGAGGACTACATGACCGACGGCCCGCTGGCCGCGCTCGACGCCGTCGAGAAGGCGACCGGCGAGAAGGACGCCAACGTCATCGGCTACTGCCTCGGCGGCACGCTGCTGGCCTGCACCCTCGCCTACATGGCCGCGAAGAAGGACACGCGCGTCAAGTCCGCCACCTTCTTCACCTCGCTGATGGACTTCAGCGATTCCGGCGAGCTCGGGGTGTTCATCGACGAGGTGCAGCTCGCCGCCCTCGAGGAGAAGATGAAGGACAAGGGCTATCTCGAGGGCGCCGACATGGCGACCACCTTCAACATGCTGCGCGCCAACGACCTGATCTGGTCGTTCGTGGTGAACAACTACCTGATGGGCAAGGACCCCTTCCCCTTCGACCTGCTGTATTGGAACTCCGACTCGACGCGCATGCCGGCGGCCATGCACAGCTTCTACCTGCGCAAGATGTACCAGGAGAACAAGCTGATCGAGCCCGGCGGCATCACCCTCAAGGGCGTGAAGATCGACCTCTCCAAGGTGAAGGTGCCGGCCTGCCTGATCTCCACCCGCGAGGACCACATCGCGCCCTGGAAGGCGACCTACTCGGCCACCCAGCTGTTGGGCGGGCCGGTGAAGTTCATCCTCGCCGGCTCCGGCCACATCGCCGGCGTGGTCAACCCGCCGGAGGCGCAGAAGTACGGCTACTGGACCAACGACAAGTACCCGGAGAACCCGGACGACTGGTGCAACAGCGCCGCCGAGCACGCCGGATCCTGGTGGCCGGCCTGGCAGGACTGGGTAGCCGGGTTCGGCAACGGCAAGGTGCCGGCGCGCCAGCCCGGCGACGGCAAGCTGAAGGTCATCGAGGACGCCCCCGGCAACTACGTGAAGCTCCAGGCCCAGGACTGACGCCTAGCCGCGCGCGGCGCGCTCCGCCAGGTAGTCGCGCGACAGCTTGCGGTAGTGGCCGGCCTGGTAGCCGATGTCGCCGATCTCGGCCTCGCTCAGCCGGCGCATGAAGCTGGCCGGGCGGCCGGCCCAGAGCTCGCCGCTCTTCACCCGCTTGCGCGGCGTCACCAGGGCGCCGGCCGCGACCATGGCCTGCGGCTCGACCACCGCCTGGTCCATCACCACCGCCGCCATGCCGACGAAGGCGCCGCTCTCCAGGGTGCAGGCGTGCAGCATCGCCTGGTGGCCGACCACCACGCCGTCGCCGATGATCGTCGCCATGCCGCCGCCGGTCTCGCGGTAGTCGCCGTCGCGGTCGTGGTTGCCGTGCACGATGGTGCCGTCCTGCAGGTTGGTGTCGGCGCCGATGCGGATCCTGTTGACGTCGCCGCGCAGCACGCAGCCGAACCAGATCGAACTGCCGGGGCCGATCTCGACGTCGCCGATCACCGCCGCGGTGTCGGCGATGTAGGCGTCGGGGTGGATCTTCGGCCAGAGGCCGCGGTAGGGCAGGATATGACCGCTCATGCTGGGAACCCTGAATGCAAAGCTGTCGCTAAACGAAAAGGGGCCCGCGCGCCGGCGCAGGCCCCTTGCCGTAACGGATTGGCCGCCGGCTCAGCGCTTGGAGAACTGGAAGCTGCGGCGGGCCTTGGCGCGGCCGTACTTCTTGCGCTCCACCACGCGGGAGTCGCGGGTGAGGAAGCCGCCGCTCTTCAGCACCGGGCGCAGGCCCGGCTCGTAGAGGGTCAGCGCCTTGGAGATGCCGTGGCGCACGGCGCCGGCCTGGCCGGAGAGGCCGCCGCCCTTGACGGTGCAGACGACGTCGAACTGGTCCGTGCGGTCGGCGACCAGGAACGGCTGCGCCAAGATCATGCGCAGCACCGGGCGGGCGAAGTACTGGGACTGGTCGCGGCCGTTGACGGTGATCTTGCCGGCGCCCGGCTTGATCCACACGCGGGCGACGGCGTCCTTGCGCTTGCCGGTGGCGTAGGAGCGGCCCTGCGCGTCGCGCTGCGGCTCGACCGCGGCGGCCTCGGCCTGCGGCGTCATGCCGGTGGCCTCGGCCAGCTGGCCCAGATCGCTCAGGGTTTGAGTCTCATCGGCCATGCTTACTGGCTCCTCTTGTTCTTCGGATTCATCGCCGCGAGGTCGAGGACCTCCGGCTGCTGAGCCTCATGGGGATGCGAAGCGCCGGCATAGACGCGCAGGTTCTTCATCTGCTGGCGGCCGAGGTTGTTGCGCGTGATCATGCGCTCCACGGCCTTCTCGACGACGCGCTCCGGATGGGCGCCTTCGAGGATCTGCCCCGCCGTGCGCTCCTTGATGCCGCCGGGATAGCCGGTGTGCCAGTAGAACTTCTTGTCGGCGAGCTTGCGGCCGGTCAGCTTCACCTTCTCGGCGTTGACGACGATGACGTTGTCGCCGCAGTCCATGTGCGGTGTGAAGCTCGGCTTGTGCTTGCCGCGCAGGATCTTGGCGACCTGGGAGGCCAGGCGACCAAGGACGACTCCCTCGGCATCGATCAGAATCCACTTCTTCTCGATGTCCGACGGAGTGGCGGAGAAGGTTTTCATTGGGCCAACCACTTGTCGGTGAATTCGGGATGGAGCGCCCGCGCGTGGCGGCCGGCTCCGAAGGCGCGATTTCTAGGCGCGCCGCCGGGGACTGTCAACGCGAAAAAGCAGCAGAATTTCAGTACAGTTAGGATTGCGGTATTATATTACCGCCCACCTAACTTCCTAAGTATAAAACCTTTTATCTTCCAAGCATTGCCAGGAGCGCTCACCGCGAGCCCCACCCCCGCTTGTCACCCTCGGGCTTGTCCCGAGGGCCCATTCCGCCGCGGCCCCGGGCTCTCCAGAGAGGCCGGGAGCCGGTTGCGGACATGGATTGCCGGGACAAGGCCCGGCAATGACAGTTGGAGGCCAGCCCCGCTCATTCCCGCGGCGGGATCGAGTAGGTGGCGGTGGCGTGGGAGACCGGCGCCTCCAGGCCCTCGGAGCGCACCGAGATATCGCCCACCGCCAGGCGCTTGCCCAGCTTGATGAGGCGGCAGTCGGCCAGCAGGTCGCCCGGGCGCGGGCGCTGCAGGAAATTGATGTTGAGGCTGGTGGTGACCGCCAGCGGCACCTCGCCGATGGCCCCCAGCAGCGCCGCGTACATGGCGAAGTCGGCCAGCGCCATCTGCGCCGGGCCGCTGAGGGTGCCGCCGGGGCGGACGTGGGCCTCGCCGGCCGGCAGCCGCACCCTGGCGTGGCCGTAGCCGATCTCCTCGGTAACGAAGCCGTAGATCTTCTGGAACGGCGCGCTCTCGTCCAGCAGGCGGTTGAAGGCCTCGAGGGTGATGCGCGGCGCGGGGCTGGCGTGGTCCATGGGCTCCGGGGGCTTCCTGAGGGGCGGTTTTATCTCTGCCGTCCGCGGGCTATTGTACGCACAGGATCCCGATGTGCCACCAGAGGAAACCATGCCCGCCGAAGCCGCCCTCTCCAGCGACGCCCCGCTGCTGCTCCGCGGCGATGCCGACGGCATCGCCCGCCTGACCCTGAACCGCCCGCAGCAGTACAACGCGCTCTCCGCAGGCCTGATGGCGGCGCTGCAGGCGGCACTGGACGACATCGCCGGCGATGCCACCGTCCGCGCGGTGGTCATCGAGGGCGCCGGGCGCGGCTTCTGCGCCGGCCACGACCTGAAGGAACTGCGCGCCCACGCCGGCGACCGCGACTTCTACCAGTCGATCTTCAAGCAGTGCAGCCGGCTGATGACCACCCTCACCGCCCTGCCGCAGCCGGTGATCGCCAAGGTGCACGGCATCGCCACGGCCGCCGGCTGCCAGCTGGTCGCCACCTGCGACCTCGCGGTGGCCGAGGACACCGCCCAGTTCGGCACCCCGGGCGTCAACATCGGGCTGTTCTGCTCGACGCCGATGGTGGCGCTGTCGCGCGCCGTGCCGCGCAAGCAGGCGATGGAGATGCTGCTGACCGGCGACACCATCGATGCGGCGACGGCGCTCGGCCTCGGCCTCGTCAACCGCGCCGTGCCGGCCGCGGCCCTGGAGGACGAAACCCTGGCGCTGGCGCAGAAGGTGGCGAGCAAGTCGCCGCTCACCCTGAAGATCGGCAAGGAGGCCTTCTACCGGCAGATCGAGTACGGCCTTGTCGAAGCCTATGCCTACGCCAGCCAGGTGATGACCACCAACATGCTGGCGCGCGACGCCGAGGAAGGCATCGACGCCTTCATCGAAAAGCGCAGGCCCGAGTGGCAGGGCCGCTAGTCCCGATTTAGATTTCCAGCCGCATTTTCCGGAAAGCCGTTTCCTTGACCGAACATCTGCAAGACTTCTGGACCCTGGTGCGCGACGTCTGGACCCAGGGCTTCCTCGGCATCGACGTCGGGCGCCTGCTGATCGCCCTCGGCATCGTTTTCGCCTTCGTGGTGATGCGCCACTTCTTCACCCAGATCGTCATCAACCGCCTGCAGCGCTGGGCCGACCGCTCGGACTCGAGGATCAACGACGAGGCCGTCAGGGCGCTGGCGCCGCCGATCCGCTTCATCCCGCTGGTGGTCGGCATCTTCGTCGCCGTCGCCTACCTCGGCATCGACGGCCGCTTCGCCGCCGTCGCCGACAACCTGCTGCGCTCGCTGGTCGTGTTCACGCTGTTCTGGATACTGCACGCCGCCATCGGGCCGTTCTCCTTCGTCTTCGGACGGCTCGAGCGCATCTTCACGCGGCCGATGGTGGAGTGGCTGGTGCGGGCGAGCCGCATCGGCATCGCCTTCATCGGCGGCGCCATCATCCTCGAGATCTGGGGCATCGAGGTCGGCCCGCTGCTGGCCGGTCTCGGCCTCTTCGGCGTCGCCGTGGCGCTGGGCGCGCAGGACCTGTTCAAGAACCTCATCGCCGGCATCCTGGTGATCGCCGAGAAGCGCTTCAAGCCGGGCGACTGGATCCGCGTCGACGGCGTGGTCGAGGGTACTGTGGAGACCATCGGCTTCCGCTCGACGCGGGTGCGCCGCTTCGACAAGGCGCCGGTCTATGTGCCCAACGCCAAGCTGTCGGACGACGCGGTCACCAACTTCAGCGACATGACCCACCGGCGCATCTTCTGGACCATCGGCGTCGAGTACCGCACCACGGTCGACCAGCTGCGCCAGATCCGCGACGGCATCGAGAGCCACATCCTCGGCAATCCCGACTACGCGCAGCCGGACGAGGCCGCGACCTTCGTGCGCATCGACAGCTTCAACGATTCCTCCATCGACATCATGCTGTACTGCTTCACCCGCACCACCAACTGGGGCGAGTGGCTGGCGATCAAGGAGAAGCTGGCCTACCACATCATGGAAACGGTGAAGGATGCCGGCACCGGCTTCGCCTTCCCGAGCCGCTCGCTCTACGTCGAGGCGCTGCCGGACGACCGGCCGGAGCTCTTCGTGCCGCCGGGCAACGACGGCGAAGAACCGAAGCGCCTGCCCGACGAGCGCCCGCAGGAGAAGTCCAACGAGCGCCTGCGTCAGGGCCGCGCCGAGGCCGCCGAGGTGAACCCGGAACCCGGTCCCGGCGAGAACGGCAGCTGAACCCATGAGCAGCCCCCTCACCTACAGCAACGCCGAACTGCTGGCGATCCTGCGCGACACCCGCACCATTGCCATGGTCGGCGCCTCGCCGAAATGGAACCGGCCCTCCCACTTCGCCATGAAGTACCTGCAGGAGAAAGGCTACCGGGTGATCCCGGTCAACCCCGGCGCCGCCGGCGGCGAGATCCTCGGCGAGAAGGTCTACGCCTCGCTGGCCGAGATCCCCGGCCCCTTCGAGATGGTCGACATCTTCCGCAGCTCCGAAGCAGCCGGTCCGGTTGTCGACGAGGCCATCGCCCTCGCCGAAGAGAAGGGCATCAAAGTGGTCTGGATGCAGCTCGGTGTCATCAACCACGCGGCCGCCGATCGTGCCCGCGCGGCGGGCCTCACGGTGGTCATGGACCGCTGCCCGAAGATCGAGTTCGGCCGCCTGCATTCGGAGCTCTCCTGGGGCGGCTTCAACTCCGGCATCATCTCCGCCCGGCGACGCAAGGTGCAACTGTGATGAGTGACGACACGAACCGACGGCGGGACCGCGGCTTCGGTTTCGAGACCCGCATGATCCATGCCGGCAGCCAGCCGGAGCCGGTGACCGGCGCGCGCCAGACGCCGATCTACCAGAATACCTCCTACGTCTTCCACGACGCCGACCATGCCGCCTCGCTGTTCAACCTGCAGAGCTTCGGCTTCATCTACTCGCGCCTCACCAACCCGACGGTGGCGGCATTGGAGGAGCGCCTGGCCAACCTGGAGGGCGGGCGCGGCGGCACCTGCTGCGCCTCGGGCCACGCCGCGCAGATCCTCGCCTTCTTCGCGCTGATGGAACCGGGCGACCGCTTCGTCGCCTCGACCCGCCTCTACGGCGGCTCGATCACCCAGTTCGGCAAGACCTTCCGCAAGTTCGACTGGCAGGCCGACTTCGTCGACGTCGACGACCCCGAGGCGGTGCGCCGCGCGCTGACGCCGAAGACCAAGGCCATCTTCGTCGAGAGCCTGGCCAACCCCGGCGGCGTGGTGAGCGACCTCGAGGCGCTGGCCGCCGTCGCCCGCGAGGCGGAGATCCCGCTCATCGTCGACAACACCATGGCGACGCCCTATCTCTGCCGGCCCTTCGAATGGGGCGCCGACATCGTCGTGCACTCGACCACCAAGTTCCTCTCCGGCAACGGCACCTCGGTGGGCGGCGCGGTGATCGACTCAGGACGCTTCGACTGGTCCCGGAGCGGAAAGTTTCCCGGCCTGGCGGCGCCGGAGCCGGCCTATCACGGCCTCAACTTCCATGAGACCTTCGGCGATATGGCCTTCACCATGCAGGCCCACGCCGTCGGCCTGCGCGATCTCGGCGCCACCATGGCGCCGCAGAACGCCTTTCTCACGCTGCTCGGCACCGAAACCCTCAGCCTGCGCATGGAGCGTCACTGCGCCAACGCCAAGGCGGTCGCCCAATTCCTGGAAGGCCACCCGCAGGTCGCCTGGGTGTCCTGCGCCGCCCTGCCCTCCAGCCCCTACCACGCGCTGGCACGGAAATACCTGCCTCTGGGCGCCGGCTCGGTCTTCACCATCGGCCTGAAGGGCGGTTACGACGCCGGCGTGAAGATGGTGGAGAGCTGCGAGCTGCTGTCGCACCTCGCCAACATCGGCGACGTGCGCTCGCTGATCCTGCATCCGGCCTCGACCACCCACCGCCAGCTCAGCGAAGCCCAGGCCGCCGCGGCCGGCGCCGGCCCCGACGTGGTGCGCCTCTCCATCGGCCTGGAAACCGTCGACGACATCATCGCCGACCTCGACCAGGCCCTGGCGGCGGCGGCGCGGGCAACTTGAACCGACATCGCGCCGGCGGCGATCAGATCGAACCGCCAACACGAACCGTCGCCCTCGGGTCAAGCCCTACGACATTCACACATCTCTCGCAGGAGTGTCCCGCCCTCGCCATACCAAGACTGTCGTCCCGCGACTTGATCGCGGGACCCATTGGCCTCGCCACCGCGCATTCGGGCGCCCAGACTGCTGAGGTGGTCGGCATGCCGCAGCGGCATTGGGCCCCGGGGACAAGCCCCGGGGCGACAGCGGTGTATGTCGATGGTTCCTGCGAAACCGTCGGCAGATGCGTGATTCCCGTAGGAACAAGCCCTCGGGTGACAGTTGATTGGGCCGCGTCGACGATGCGACACCCGCCTCGCTAAACGTAGTTCGCGACTTCGATGAGGTTGCCGTCGGGATCGCGGAAGCAGACCGCGCGGATGGTGCCCTCGGCGCCGGGCGATTCCGCCGGGCCGTACTCGATCTCGACGCCGCAGCCGCGCAGGTGCCGTATGAAGCCGTCCAGCGGCTGGGACAGGATGAGGCAGAACTCGGCGGTACCGGGGATCGGCACCGCGGCCTTGCGCTTCATCTCGTTGGGATTGGGATTGATGTTGATCTTGTGCCGGCCGAAGCGCAGGGCGACGCGGCCACCGTCGAAGGTCTCCCGCGCCATGCCGAGAACCTTCTCGTAAAACGCGCAGGTTTCCTCGATGTCGCGAACGGTGATGGCGAAGTGATCGAGACGATCCAACTCGACAGGCGCTTTCCTCATAGGGGAATCAACTGACCTCTTATCGTGAATCTGGCAGTCTCCGACCGTGCGGCTGCGAAGCCCGGCGCAACGGCGGCGGCGGGGCATGGCGGGGGCGCGGCATGGAGGAACGCGGAGAAGAGGGACACGCCTGCCTGGCCGATGCACGGGAACTGCGGCGCCTGACGCGCCGGATGAGCCTTCATGGCTATGGGTCTCCACTCGCTTGCTTGAGTTTCACTATACGTTAACCATCAGCGAGGCAAGAGCCCGAAACGTATAAACGGCCTGTGAATGATTCCCTGCCGCGGCGATTATCCGCGGCGCCGGCGGCCGGACCCCGCCCCGATCTCGCCGCAATCTTTCCCCGCCGCCGCCGCGAAGGCGCCCCGCCGCGGCCAAGGTCGCAATGCAGAGTCAATACTGGATGCGAAGCGACAACCCGAAGCGGCAGGGAGCGATCCCCATGAACCGAGGCGTCGAGAGAAGCCCAAGTGATGCGAAGACCGGCGTCCCGCCGGCCTCACCCCGCAGCCGCAAGGCGGCCGAACTGGATCTCGACCGCCTGGTCTGGGATACGGAATACCGCGAGGCGATGCGTCCCTATCTGACGTCTCAGAGCCGGTAACGCGCCCGCTAATCCTCCGGCGCTTCGGCAGTCTCCTGGCTGATCCAGTCGAGGAAGTCGCGGCTGCCGCCGACCACCGGCAGCACCACGGCGCAGGGGCACTCGTAGCTGTGCATGGCCTCGACGGCGGCGATGAGATCATCGACCCGGCCCTTGGTGGTCTTGAGGATTACCACGCTCTCCGAGCCCTCGCCGATCTCGCCCTCCCAGCGGAAGATCGGCACCATGCCGGGGATCACGTTGGCGCAGGCCGCCAGCCGTGCCTCGACCATGGCGCGGCCGATCTCCTGGGCCTCCTCCAGGTCGGCGGCGGTCACGTAGACCAGGCAGTGGGAGTACTGGAGGGCCATCGGCGGTCTGCGCTCCCGAGTCGCTTTCTGCGTCCGCCTATCGTAGCATGGGCGGGACAGCAGGGAGAGAGAGCATGGACCGATTGTCCCCCACGGCCCAGGCGCTCGGCGAATCGCTCGACGGCGCAAGGCGGAGAACCCGCCCCACGGTGACCCAATTGGCGTGGCTCAGCCGCGGCCTTCAGCAGGCCGGCGGCAAGCTGCCGCTGTTCGACCGCTACGGGCAGCGCTACGACAGCCGCACCATCCGCAGCTGCATCGAGCAAGGCTGGGCGGAACCCTGGTTCAAGAACCCCATCAAGCCGGACTGGCTGGTTTGCCGCCTGACCGCCGAAGGGCGCGCCCTGGCAACGGCCGGCGAAACGCGGGCGGATGACGCCGACTCCGGCGAGGCGGCCGAAGACGCGCCGTCGCGCGACACGCGCCTGCGCGGCCTGGTCGACGACCTCTTCGTCTGACCATCCGCGAAGCGCTATTGCCCTCGTGAGCCCCGCAAGGGGAATGAAGATGTCCGTCAGCGGGACTGGCGGCGCCAGCGCTCGACGGTGCGCTTGACGAAGTCGCCGTCGCCGCGCTCGGCCTGCCACTGCGCGGCGAAGGAGGCGGTGTCGCTCTGCGGGCGCTTGGCCTCCGGCAGGTCGTCGAAGCGGATCCGCATCGGCAGCACCACGCCCTCGCCCACCACCACGGCCTGCTGATTGCGCAGCGCCGGCAGCGAGCTCAGCATGCCCTCGGCGCTCTCGGGCAGGGCCCGGCGCACGAAGTCCTGGTCCTTCTGGTTGCCCATGCGCAGCGCGAAGAGCGTGCTGCACTGGGAGAGGATGCTTTCCGACAGCTCCGAGGGACGCTGCGAGACGAGCCCCAGCGAGAGGCCGTACTTGCGACCCTCCTTGGCGATCCGCGCGATGATGCGGCGGGTCGGCTCGAAGCCGCGGTCGACCTCGTTGGGGATGTAGCGATGCGCCTCCTCGCAGACCAGCAGCATCGGTACCGTCCCGTGGTCCTCGCTCCAGATCGCGAAGTCGAAGAGCGTGCGGCACAGCAGCGACACCACGACGTCGACGATCTCCGAGGGCACGCCGGAGAGATCGAAGATGGTCATCGGCTTGCCGGCGACCGGCAGGCGGATGATGCGCGAGAGGATCTCGGGCAGGCTGTCGCGCACCGACAGGCCGGAGAACATGAAGGCGTAGCGGCGGTCGGCGCGCAGGTTCTCCAGGCGCGAGCGCAGGCGCAGATAGGGCTTGGCCTGCTCCGCCTTCTGCAGTTGGCCCATGGCCGCTTCGATGTTGTGCAGCAGCGCACTCAGCGGATAGGGCACCGGCGTGTCGACGGTGACATAGCGGCGCTCGTCCTCGTTCTCCACGGCGGAGCGCTTGGCGTTGAGGATGGCGTCCTTGAGGATGAAGGATTCCGACGACCGGCTGGTGTCGTCGCGGCTGCACAGAACCTCCACCATCTCCTCGAAGTTCAGCAGCCAGTATGGCAACTGCAGGTTCTCCGGCGTCACCACCTCGGCCAGGCCGTCGAAGGCGCGGCGATATTCGTTATGCGGGTCGAGCAGCACCACGTGCCCGAAGGGATGCGCGCCGAGAATGGCGTGCAGCACCGCGGCCAGGGCGCAGGACTTGCCCGAACCGGTGGTACCGAGAATGGCGAAGTGCTTGCCGAGCAGGTCGTCGGTAACCAGGTAGGCGGGCAGCCTGTCGTCCTGGTGCAGGGTGCCGATGCGCAGGTTGGACGCCTGCGGGCGCTTGTAGATCTGCTGCAGCTCCTCGCTGGTGGTCGCGTAGATCGCCTCGCCCAGGCCCGGGTAGTGCGACACGCCGCGCTGCAGGTCGAAGCCCCCGGCCGCGCCCGCTGCCGAGACGCCTTCCGGCAGGATGTATTCGCCGAAGAGGTCGATCTCCACCACCCATTGCTCGCCGAACTCCGGCGACGGCGAGGGGTTGCCGGTCGAGAGGGTCGAGACGATGCCGAAGGCGACGGACTGGTCGGTCGGCATCTTGACCAGCGAGCCGATCTGCACCGCCTCGTTGATGCGCCGCGCCGTGTTGACGTCGGGGCCGGTCGAGACCAGCGTCGCGGTCACCCTGGCGCCGGTGACCGAGATGATATGGCCGACCTTGAACTCCGACGGCGCGGCCTTGGGAGGGGTCATCTGCTGGACTGTCTGCATGGTCTCCGCCTGTGCCCGGCGCGCTCGCGCGCGGCCTCATTCCCGTGGTCCCGATGATCGCAGGCAGACGTTAAGCAATGGCGAAGGCCGCAACCTGAAGAACTTCGCTTAAACCCCGGACATTCAAGGATTTTAAACCATAGCGCCCTAGTCTCAGCAGGGTGCCGGCCGGCTTCGCGGGGAAGCCGGGCGACGCCGGCAGGCGGGAAGGCCCGAAAATGCTACAGACTCACGGTGCGAAGGTCCCGGCCGGCCCAAAGGCCCTGGCCTGCGCGGTCGCCCTGCTGCTGCCGCTGCTGGGCGGCTGCGACGCGATCTACGACGACACCAAGGGCTGGGCCAACCGGCTGGAGGCCTCGCTGCTGAACAGCGTGCGCGAGAGCGACCCGCAACCGGAGGCTCCTGCGGCCGCCGAGACGCCAGCGCTCGTCGCCACCCCGGCCCCGCCGGCGATCCCGGCGGTTCCGGTCGAGCCGGTGGACAGTGTCAGCCTCGCGGCGCCCGCCGAGGCGCCAAAGGACATGCGGGAAGCTGAGGGGCCGGAGCCGGCCCTGGCGGCGGCGGCGGAGCTGCTGCTGGCCGGCGGCGAGACCGCGACCGCCGAAGCTCCCGAGCAGGTTGCCGCGGCGACCCCCGAAGCTGCTTCCGCAGCGGCCGCGCCGCCGAAGCCGCAGCCGAAGCCGGAGGCCCGGGCCGCCGGCGCGCAGGTCGACCCGGCCGTCGCCGTGGTGCTGCACCTCTCCTCGCTGCGCAGCGAGGACGCCGCCAAGCGGCAGTGGAGCGACCTGCAGCGCAGCTATCCGGAGCCGCTGGGCGGCATGGCCGCCGAATTCAGCCGCACCGAGCTGGGTGACAAGGGCACCTTCTACCGGGTGCTGGCCGGCCCGCTGCCCTCGAGCGACGCCGCCCGCCAGGTCTGCGACGCCCTCAAGGCCAAGGACGCCAGGCAGTACTGCCGCATCCTGCCCTCGCCGCCGAAGTCCTGACCTGACCCGCCGGCGCGGCGCTCAGCGCGGCGCCGGGAACAGGGAGTCGCTGCGGCCCGTCGCGTAGTAGGCAGCGAGCCCGAGCCATTCGTGCAGCGCGATACCGGCGACCTGCAGCGAGCCGGCGATGTCGCGCGGCCAGCGCAGGTTGTCCGGCTCGGTGCGGAAGTCGACCGGATACGGCAGCACCTCCAGCCGCTCGGTGCGGAAGCTGGCGACCGCCCGCGGCATGTGCCAGGCGGAGGTCACCAGCAGCCACGGCCGCGCCTCCCCCTCGGTCGCCGCGTTCTCGCCGAGCAGCGCCGCGGTGAAGCGCGCGTTCTCCGCCGTGTTGCGGGACTCCGCCTCGAAGCGCACGCGCGACAGGTCGAGGCCCTGCTCCTCGAAGAGGCGGCGGGTGATCTCCGGCTCGCTCCAGCCGCGTGGCACCAGCCGGCCGGAAAACCCGGAAACGATGAAGGGTTTGTCGGGCATCGCCCGGTGCAGCGCCATGGCGGTGGTCAGGCGCTCGGCGGCGGCGTTGAGTCCGGGCTGGCCGCGCGCCGCGGCGATCGCGCCGTCGTCGGTGGCACCGCCCAGCACGATGATGCCGGCCACCTGCTGCGGTACCGGCGCGACGACGGGAAAGCGGTTCTCGAGGCTGCGCAGGGCCAACTCGGGCAGCGGCGTCAGCAGGATGGCGCCGCCGTAGAGCAGCAGCAGCGCCAGGAAGAAGCGCGCCGGACGCCGCCAGCCGAGCCCGCGGCAGCCCAGCCAGGCGAGCAGGCAGAACAGCAGGCTGTGCAGCGGCTTGGCCAGGAACCAGCCGACCTTGGCTATGAAGAAAAAGGCCGTAGTCATTGATCTGCCGCGACTTTCCTCATCAGGTGTCCGGATACCCCGGCGCGCGGGCATAAGAAAAGCCGCCCCGGCGGCGGGCCGAAGCGGCTTTCTCGACGTGATGGTCGGAGCGGCGGGATTTGAACCCACGACCCCCACACCCCCAGTGTGGTGCGCTACCAGGCTGCGCTACGCTCCGCCAAGGCACCCGGCGCCGCCGCCAGGCGGGGCGCCGCTGCGGCCCTGTATAACCGGGCTTCCGGAGCAAGGCAACGCCCGCCTCGCCGGCCTCGACCGGAGGGGGCGCCGACGCTTGCATCGCCGTCAGGGCCGCCCCTTGCCGGAGGCCTTCAGCAGGTCGCGCAGCTTGCCCAGTTCATCGATCACCGCCTCGAGCTCGCCCTTGAGATCCGGCGCGGCGGACCGGACCGCCGGCGCCGCCTCGAGGGCCTCGTTCCCGGCCTCGCCAGCCATGTCCTCACCGTCGCTGCTCTCGCCGTCCTTGCCGCGGCCCTCGCGCAACAGCCGCTGCACCCCCTTGATGGTGTAGCCCTCGTTGTAGAGCAGGCTGCGGATGCGGCGCAGCAGGTCGATGTCCTCGGGCCGGTAGTAGCGCCGCCCGCCGCCGCGCTTCAGCGGCCGGACCTGGCTGAACTTGCCTTCCCAGAAGCGGAGCACATGCTGCGGAACGTCGAGTTCCTCGCTGACTTCGCTGATCGTCCGAAAAGCGGCAGCAGATTTTCCGGCGGGGCGACTTGCAGGCATGCTGACCTGTGATCTGTCCAACTATCGTAGATACTTACACCCCGTCGTTGGGGTCGTCACTCAAGCTTGCGCTTCCTCGGCCGCCGTACTGAGCGTGCCGTTGATGCGGTTCTTCAGGACGTGCGAGGCGCGGAACACCAGCACCCGGCGCGGCAGAATCGGCACTTCCTCTCCGGTCTTCGGATTGCGCCCGATCCGCTCCCCCTTCTCGCGGACGGAGAAGCTGCCGAACGACGACAGCTTCACCATGTCGCCGCGCACCAGGGCATCGGAAATCTCGTTCAGGACCGACTCGACCAACTCGGCGGATTCATTGCGCGAGAGGCCGACCTCCTGGTAGACGGCTTCGCTCAGATCCGCTCTGGTTATCGTCCCACCGGCCATACCCCCCTCCTCTTGCTTTCGACCAACAGCGGAGCTTAGCGCAGCGCCGATATGCGGTCAATTATGCAGCGAATACCGAGGGATGCGACCAATTTTTGACGCAGATTCCGAAGCTCGCCCGGTAGCGTGCCGAAGCGACTCGGAGAAACCCGGGGGAGCTACCAGCGGACCAGGGCGGAGCCCCAGGTGAAACCACCACCCATGGCCTCCATGAGGATGAGGTCGCCCTGGCGGATGCGGCCGTCGCAGACCGCCTCGCTGAGCGCCAGGGGGATCGAGGCGGCCGAGGTATTGGCGTGGCGGTCGACGGTCACCACCACCCGGTCGCCGGGCAGGTTGAGGCGCCGGCCCATGGACTCGATGATGCGCATGTTGGCCTGGTGCGGCACCAGCCAGTCGATGTCGCCGGGGTTGAGGCCATTGGCCTCCAGGGCCGCGTCGATGGCCTCGGCCATGCGCACCACCGCGTGGCGGTAGACCTCCCGCCCCTCCATGCGCAGGTGACCGACGGTGCCGGTGGACGACGGCCCGCCGTCGACATAGAGCGCGTCGTGATGCCTGCCGTCGGAGTAGATGTGGGTCGACAGGATGCCGCGGCCGTCGGCGCCCTGGACGCCGTTGGTGGCCTGCAGCACCACCGCGCCGGCGCCGTCGCCGAACAGCACGCAGGTCGAGCGGTCCTCCCAGTCGAGAATGCGCGAGAAGGTCTCGGCGCCGATCACCAGGGCCGTGCGGGCCTGGCCGAGGCGCAGGAAGTTGTCGGCCACGGCGAGGCCGTAGACGAAGCCGCTGCACACCGCCTGCACGTCGAAGGCGGCGCCCTGGGTGATGCCGAGGCGGTGCTGGATGCGGGTGCCGGTCGCCGGGAAGGTCTCGTCCGGGGTCGAGGTGGCACAGACGATCAGATCGACCTGCGAGGGCGACACGCCGGCCTGGGCCATCGCCTCGCGGGCCGCGGCGGTGCCGAGGTCGGAGGTCATCTCGCCGTCGGCGGCGATGTGGCGCTGGCAGATCCCCGTGCGCTGGCGGATCCACTCGTCGGTGGTGTCGATCTTCTTGGCGAGATCGCCGTTGGTGACCACCTGGGCCGGCAGGTAGGCACCACAGCCCGTGACGATTGAACGGTACATATTTATACGACAGCCGCCTGAGCGTTTCCGGGATCGCGCTCCAGCAGGGAGAGATCGGAGCGAATCTTCTCAATGATACCATGGCGATGCATGTCGACCGCAACGCCGATGGCATTGGCGAAGCCCAGCGCATCGGTGCCGCCGTGGCTCTTCACCGCGATGCCGTTGAGGCCGAGCAGCATGGCGCCGTTGTAGCCGCGCGGATCGACCCGCTCGCGCAACTTCTTCATGGCCGGCCGCGCCAGCAGGTAGCCAAGCCCGGCCAGCAGCGAGGAGCGGAAGGTGTTGCGCAGGTATTCGTTGATCAGCTTGGCGGTACCCTCGGCGGTCTTCAGCGCGACGTTGCCGGTGAAGCCGTCGGTGACGATCACGTCGGCCGTGCCCTTGGCGATGTCGTCGCCCTCGACGAAGCCGAGGAAATTCCCGGGCAGGTTGCTGGCGCGCAGCACGGCGCTGGCCTCCTGCAGCGACTCGTGGCCCTTGAGTTCCTCCGAGCCGACGTTCAGCAGGGCGTAGGTCGGCTCCATGACGCCGAGCACGGAGCGGGCGAAGGCGTTGCCCATGACGGCGAACTCGACGAGGTTCCGCGCGTCGCATTGCACGTTGGCGCCGAGGTCCAGCATCACGGTTTCGCCGCGCAGGGTCGGAAAGAAGGAGGCGATGGCCGGGCGGCTGATACCCGGGAGGGTTTTCAGCACGAACTTCGCCATGCCCATGAGGGCGCCGGTGTTGCCGGCCGAGACGATGCAATCGGCCTCGGAGTCGCGCACCGCGTCGATCGCCAGACGCATGCTCGACTGGCGGCCGCCGCGCAGCGCCACCGACGGCTTGGCATCGCTGCTCACCACCTCGTCGGTGTGGCGCAGGGTGGTGGCGTCACGCAGCTTCTTGCGCGCGTTCAGCAGCGGCGCGACCTCGCTCTCGCGCCCGAACATCAGGAAGCGGATCTCGGGAAATCGCTCCAGGGCGATGCTCGCCCCGCGCACCACCATCTTCGGGGCGGCATCGCCGCCCATGGCATCCAGTGCGATTGTGAGCGCTTTGGCCATGGTTGCCCTCAGGCAGGCCGGCGGGCGGCCTGCGCGGCCGTCCGTCGGGCAACTACCTAGAGACCCTCGGATCCCGTGACTTCCCGGCCGTCATAATGACCGCAGGCCGGGCAGACGTGGTGTGGCCGCTTCAGCTCGCCGCAGTTGGAGCACTCATGATAGCTGGCCGGCGCCAGGGCGTCGTGGGAGCGGCGCATGTTGCGGCGCGACTTGGAGATTTTACTCTTGGGAACTGCCATGATCTTTTTCTCTCATCGTCAGGCGACGGCCGCCCTTACAAGCGCCTAATTAGCCAATCCCAGGCTATGCAGCAAGTAAAGCCCGACCAGGTCGCAGAAAATCCTCAAATTACCTGTCGCCCTTCAGCGCTTTCAGCGCCGCGAAAGGACCCGTTTCCTCTTCCGCCTCCGGCGGCCTGTACTCGGCCGGCACTTCGGCCCCCGGCGCCCGCGGATAGGGATCCAGCGCCACCGCCAGTTCCTGCACCACCAGTTCCCCGAGGTCGATGCCCTCGGGCGGCAGGATCTCCGCCGGATCGGCGGCCTCCGGGTCGACCGTCACCTCGCCGCCTTCCCCTGCCACGACGCTGTCCGCCGCTTCGTAGGTCGCCTCGACGCGGCCCGAAAGGCCGGCCTCGACCGGCTCCAGGGTGACCACGCAGGCCTGGCTGACCGTCGCTTCCCAGCCGCCCTCGACCCGGTAGAGGCCGCCGCCGAAAGCCTTCACCGCCAGCTCCGCCACCAGCCGGTCGACCGCCAGGATACCGAGGCGCCGGGCCACGGCGGCCCGCTCGGCCGACGTCGCCTCCAGAGATTCGACGAGCTTCGGCCCGCCGAGACGATCCGGCGTGACGATCCGGGAGAACTCGCTGGGTGCCTCAGCAACTGGTCCTGGCACGACAATCCTCCGGAACCGGGGCCGAAAAGCGGCGCACCATAGGGTCTCGGCGGGGCCGGGTCAATCCCCTTGCGGGGCCGCCCTCTGGGCCGGATTCCAATCGCCTTTTCAATACCTTACAGTTGCCGTTTCAACCTCGGCGAAGACCACCCGCCCCTGCCGCAGTTCAGCGCCGTCCTGGGCGTCGAGGGCCGCGGCCTGGGCCAGGACGTAGGCGGCCAGCGCGGCGCTGTCGCCGGCGCCTTCCGGCAGCGTGCCGAAGACGTTGCGCCGCAGCACCGCCGCCAGGCCGTCGCGGGCCGCTTCGCCCTCGGCGGCGGCACCGTCGAGCGCCGTCTCGTAGCTCTGCAGGCGCCCGAAGAAGCCCTCCGCCATGCGCTTCACCCGCTTGCCGACGCCGAGGTCCCCTGCCCCCATTTCGCGCAGCGAACGGTCCATGTCGGCGAAGAAAACCTCCTGCAGCGCCTCGGCGAGGTCGAGTCCCGCGGGGAAATCCCGTTTCAGGCGGCGCAGCAGCAGCACCAGGTGCAGGACGATGGACTCGAATCGGCCGTCGAGGCTGTCCGGCACGCCGAGGTCACGGTAGAGCCCCGCGCTGCGGGCCTGGGCGACGGCGGCCTCGTAGAGGCGCAGGGCCTGATCGTTGCGCGGCTGCGCGGGAAAGAAGCGCTTCCAGATCATCGGTCTAGCGGTCGCCTTATGGGGCCGTTTGGGAGGCCGGCGCGCCGTCCGCGCGGGCGCCTGCCGGGAACAAGGGCCTTGAAATGACACCGCCTCCGGGTTTAATCAAGCTATTCGGGCTCAAACGAGAGGATCAGCGTGAACGCGACGAACGATCGCCGGACGGGCCGTCGTCCAGGAGGCCATCGTCCAGGGGGCCGTCGTCCGGGGGGCCATCGCCTGCGCGGGATGGGTGTCGGCCTGCTGCTCGCCTGCGGCGCCCTCGCCCTGTCGGCCTGCGGCAACGAAGTGCAGCTGCGCGGCAATACGCCCGATCCGGAAGACATCGCCGAGATCAAGGCGGGCGTGCACAGCCGCCAGGACGTCATCGACATCCTCGGCTCGCCCTCCACGGTCTCCACCTTCGAGGAGCGCCGCTGGTACTACATCGGCCAGAAGACCCAGGTGATCGCCTTCCTGAAGCCGGAGGTGCTGGACCGCAACGTGCTGATCGTCACCTTCGACGACACAGGGCTGGTAGCCGGCACCCAGAGCTACGGCATCGCCGACGCGCAGGAGGTCAGCCCGGTGGCCCGCGTCACCCCGACCGAGGGACGCGACCTGACCTTCCTGCAGCAGCTGTTCGGCAACATCGGCCGCTTCTCCAGCCCGCTGTAGCGCCGACCGGGCCGACATGAAGTCGGGCCTGCAGTCCAAGCAAAGTTGCGCCATCACGCCATCGCGGGAGGCGGCAGGGACCGGATCATCCGCCGGCCGGCCGCCGGTTCGTCGCCACCGGCAAGAACAGCCGCCGTTTGCGATCATTGAATGGGATGAACCCGTACTTGCGAGGGAGGGTGCGGGCCATCTTCGCCCGCGGTTCCATCTACGCCACCGAGGCACCCTCGTCTGGTCAGCTCGGCAGATTGAAGGCGCCGCCCTTGAGGATGAAAGCATCCCGATCGGGGACCTCGATGCGGATGCCGAGAACCTCAGCGAGATGGTCGACCTGATGGGCAATCATATCGCCAAGGATCTTCATGCGACCGCCCTGGAGATCTTCGATGTGGCCGGCGATCGCGACCAGGGTTTCCCTCACGCCGCGAAGAACCTCTTCCTCACCGGATTTTCCGCGGGCCCTGATGCCGATAGCACGCACAAATTCGAAGAACGCGTCCCGCGAAAGCGCGTCCATGCCCTCGGCCCGGCCCAGATGCAGGGAAAACCCGTGATGGACGCTGAGGTCAAGAAGCACCGGGACGACGTCATATAACGGTGCAAGCTCCGGCGCATTCCCCCGGTAAAGCAGAGCATGGTTCTTGGCGTGGTTATCCGTATTGCCAACCACCAGGTTTATCATCGTCATCTGCAGGAAGAACTGACGAGCCTTTGCCGGCAGGCGCGTGCGCGAGAGCAGCTTGCCGACGACCGCGGCATTGAAAGCGCGATCGCCCCGCCCTTCACGCTCATACTTCAGGCTCTTCGGCAGACCCAGCGCCTGGCAGAAATCTTCCTGGTGAATCCGCCGCACGATGCCATTCGCCACGTCACGGTCGAACCGGGTGACAAGAAGCCCGCGTACATCGTCGAGTTCGAGCGGTTCCACATGTGCAACCCTATCCGCATAGACCTTCCCCGCGAGCATCATCAACCGGTGTTCGTGATCGACGAGGGATTCCTGCCCGCGTTTTGGTACTTTCAGGATGTGCGTGGTGGGCACGCCGGTGCCGTGGCGCGGGCTCGCGAAGCTGCCGTCAGACATCCGCGTGAGGGCGATCTTGCCCTGGACGCCAGCCAGCGGAGAGGGGTCCCTGGCATCGGCTGGCAGCCGCCTGTCGTCACGAAGCGAGCGCATGATCCGAGCGAGATCGTCTTCGTCCAGCCTGTCGTAGTCCTCATCGAGCCGGCCGGGCCGCTTGCCCGGTCCCTCGCCCGCGGGCACGCAGGAAATCGCGCCGGGACAGTCCCGGCCGAGATGGTAGAGAAGACCAGCGATGTCGGAACGATCGATGTTGTACCTGGCCATAACCGCTTCCAGCGAGAGGTTCTCCTGCAGCAGGTTGTCGAAGAAGGCGCGCGTCTCGGCATCCTCGAAAGCTTCCCTCTCGATCGGAAGGGCGAGTGAAAGCGGCCGCTCGGCACCAGGCTGATAGCGGAACGTCAGGGCGCCCTGCTCGTCGCCTGAGAGGCGACCAAGGGGTGTATCGACGCCTTCGAGGAAGATATCGACCTCGTGGGTCATGACCTCGGCTCCAGGCGCAGTTCCAGCCCGAGTTCGGCAGCTGCGGTCAGCGCCATTTCTACTGAGACCCCGCGCTCACCGTTTTCGAGGGCTGAAAGCAGACGCCGCGTCGTCCCCATCGCGGTAGCAAGCTGCGCCTGGGTGAGGTCGGCCGCCTTGCGGTGGCGGCGGATTTCGGCGCCAAACGCGTCGGCCGAGGTAATGGAAACAGAACGGCTCATGGGGTCGCATCCGGAATATGAGATATTTTCGTCTCATATAGCGTGATCGAACCCAGAATGCAAGAAATGAGACGAATACGGCTCACGTAGACGGGGCCAGCGAATCCTGCTGGAAATGAGACGAATATAACCCTTCAGAAGATGGCCGCCGCGGCCACCGCATGACGCCCATGCCAGCCCCAAGCCGGAAGCACCAGACAACGGCTTCGATCGTCGCCCCGCCTCTTGTCAGTGATAGGTCAGAGAAAGAATGGGTCCTGGAACCCGCAGCTTCCATAGCCTTTCAACCCTGGCCATCTTCAAACCGATCCACTACCCGGCTGCCGATTAAGACGTCCGATGCTTCAGGTCCCGGCATCACGGGCGCTCCGCGCGTGGGGCTTCCCAGGGATCGATGGTGGAGACGCCGGCCGCCTCGAAGGGCGCGGTGTCTCTCGTTGCCACCACCATCCCATTGGCCGCCGCCGTTGCGGCGATGTAGCCGTCGGCATTGCCGATAGCCAGGCCAGCCGCTCGCGCTTTGGCCATCAGGTCCGCATAGGACCGCGAGGCGGCGAGGTCGAACGGCAGCACGCGGCCGGCGAAGAGCGGCAAGACCTGCCGCTCCAGGCTTTCGTGCAGCCCGTCGCGGCGCTTTCCGGCAGGCAACGACGCCACGCCGAACCGCAACTCGGCAACTGTAATAGCCGACAGGCACAGCGTCTCGATCGGCTGAGCGTCGATCCACTCGACAACGCGGGTCTCCGGCGACCTGCGCAGCGGCTCCGAAATCACATTGGTATCGACCAGGATCATTCAAAGCTCACCGGCTCTGCCGGGGTCTTGCCGCGCGGCCCTTCGAAAACCGCAGACTCATCATCGGTCAACCTCGCCCGGCGGCCGATCTCGGACAGCAGGGAACCCAGCTTCACACGCCCTTCCGGCTTGACCGCTTCTTCCAGGATGGCGCGCACCTCGGCCTCGGTGCTGCGGCCATGCAGGGCGGCCCGCACGCGAAGGGCGCGGTGCACCTCCTTGGGCAGATTGCGCACTGTCAGCATTGCCATCATTCAAAGCCTTGATATGCCTTCAATGACTGCATTATATCGTAATGCATGCATTTATGCAAGTGCCCGCCTTCAATCCCGGATTGGCGGCTGAACGGCTCCTGCCATCGGCTGTCCTGGCCCGGGAACTGCGGGTTGGCAGGCGATAAGTCCGCATTCCTTCCTCGCGCCGGCGAAATGGACGCTTAGCGTGCTTGGGCAATCCAGGGATTGAGCACATCGACGCCGCATGATTCGAAGTCCGACTCGTTGCGGGTAACGACCGTCATGCCGTGAATGAGCGCAGTCGCCGCGACATATGCATCGCGGTCCGGACGCGGGTCCGGTAGGTGCAGCCGAGCACAACGCAGTGCTACAGCCGTATCGACCGGCAGTGCCCGCTCGGAAAATTCCGGCAGAACGTGGTTGTTCATCCAACCGCGCAGTCTTGCGCCTTGAACGGAATCGCGCCGCTCGATCAGGAGGATGCCCAGTTCCAGCTCCATGAGGGCGATGACGGAAACGTAGATCTGCCCAGCGTCCCGGCGGGACAGCCACGCGGTGACATTGGCGTCCGCCTTTCCATCGCCCGCCTTGCGCAACTCAGAGATGACGTTGGTATCGAGCAGGAACATCAATCGAAGTCCGCCGGGCGCGGCAACTCGAGTTTGCGCGGAAACTCAACTTCGATGTCCGAGAGTCCTGGCATCGACAGTGCTTCGACGACACTCCGGTGTTTGCCGGTGAGACGTTGGTATTCCTCATAACTCAACAGCACGTGCGCCGGCCTGCCGCGATCTGTAATGAACACGGGACCGCGCTTGGCCGCTTTCTTGGCCCGGCTAACGTCTTGATTCAGCTCTCGGCTCGACAGGGTCGTAATGGTCATCGCAGCACCTCGTATGCGGCAGCGAGATATATGTAGGTACGTTACTACATTTGCCTTTTCCGTTCAACTCGATTCTTCAGCATCGGTAGTTCCTGCAGGGCTGGATAGCGGGCATTGCAAGGCGCCGGTCAGCGCAACCTTGTTCGGGCTACAGGTCAAAAAAAGGGCCCTGGAAGCCGAAGCTTCCAGGGCCCTTTTCGTTGCCGTCGCCCTCCCCCATTGCGGAGGAGGACGGCGGTATGCGGATCAGTGGGCCAGCGCCGCCAGCAGCAGCAGGGCCACGATGTTGGTGATCTTGATCATCGGGTTGACGGCCGGGCCGGCGGTGTCCTTGTAGGGATCGCCCACCGTGTCGCCGGTCACCGCGGCCTTGTGGGCCTCCGAGCCCTTGCCGCCGTGGTTGCCGTCCTCGATGTACTTCTTGGCGTTGTCCCAGGCGCCGCCGCCGGCGGTCATGGAGATCGCCACGAAGATGCCGGTGACGATGACGCCGAGCAGCATGGCGCCGACCGCGCTGAGCGCCGCCGCCTGCCCGCCGATCACCAGGATCACGAAGTAGAGCACGATCGGCGACAGCACCGGCAGCATCGAGGGGATGATCATCTCCTTGATCGCCGCCTTGGTCAGCAGGTCGACGCAGGTGCCGTACTCCGGCTTGGCGGTGCCTTCCATGATGCCGGGGATCTCCTTGAACTGCCGGCGCACCTCCAGCACGACGGCGCTGGCCGCGCGGCCGACCGCGGTCATGCCCATGGCCCCGAAGAGGTAGGGCAGCAGGCCGCCGATGATCAGGCCGACCACGACGTAGGGGCTCGCCAGCGAGAAGTTCACCGCATCGCCCGCCTTCAGCACGATCGCCCCCTCGGCGATGAACAGCTCGAGGTCCAGGGTGTAGGCGGCGAAGAGCACCAGCGCGCCGAGACCGGCCGAAGCGATGGCATAGCCCTTGGTCACCGCCTTGGTGGTGTTGCCGACGGCGTCCAGCGCGTCGGTGGTCTTGCGCACCTCGGCTTCCATGTCCGCCATCTCGGCGATGCCGCCGGCGTTGTCGGTCACCGGGCCGTAGGCGTCCAGCGCCACGACCATGCCGGCCAGCGCCAGCATGGTGGTCACCGCGATAGCGATGCCGAGCAGGCCGGCCAGGAGGAAGGTCGAAATGATGCCGGCGCAGATGATCAGCGCCGGAACCGCCGTCGCCTCCATGGAGATGGCGAGGCCCTGGATCACGTTGGTGGCGTGGCCCGTCGTCGAGGCCTGCGCCACCGAGCGCACCGGCCGGTAGTCGGTGCCGGTGTAGTACTCGGTGATCCAGATGATGCCGCCGGTCACCACCAGGCCGATGATGCCGCAGAGGTAGAGATCGAGGCCGGTGAAGGTGATGCCGCGGGCGGTCATCTCGGTGCCGAAGCCGACCACCCACTGGGTCACCGGCAGCAGCAGCACCGCCGAGATCACCGCCGAGGCGATGAAGCCCTTGTAGAGCGCGCCCATGATGTTCTGGGAGGCGCCCAGCTTCACGAAGAAGGTGCCGGCGATGGAGCCGAGGATGCAGGCGCCGCCGAGGGCCAGCGGATAGATCACCAGGGCACTGATGGTCGGATCCTCGACCGCGAAGATGGAGGCCAGCACCATGGTGGCAACCACGGTGACCACGTAGGTCTCGAAGAGGTCGGCGGCCATGCCGGCGCAGTCGCCGACATTGTCGCCCACGTTGTCGGCGATCACCGCCGGGTTGCGGGGATCGTCCTCGGGGATGCCGGCCTCGACCTTGCCCACCAGATCGGCGCCGACGTCGGCGCCCTTGGTGAAGATGCCGCCGCCGAGACGCGCGAAGATGGAGATCAGCGAGGCGCCGAAGCCGAGGGCCACCAGGGCCACCGAAATCTCGCGCTCCGGCACGCCCATGCCGACCAGCACCGCGTAGTAGCCGGCCACCGAGAGCAGCGCCAGGCCGGCCACCAGCATGCCGGTGATGGCGCCGGAGCGGAAGGCGATGGCGAGGCCCTCGGCCAGGCCCTTGCGGGAGGCCTCGGCGGTGCGCACGTTGGCGCGCACCGAGACGTGCATGCCGACGTAGCCGGCGGCGCCGGAGAGCACGGCGCCGATCAGGAAGCCGATGCCCTCCTTCATGCCGAGAAACACGGCAAGCAGGACGAAGACCACGATACCGACCATGCCGATGGTGCGGTACTGGCGGTTCAGGTAGGCCCTGGCGCCTTCCTGCACGGCGCCGGCGATCTGCTGCATGCGCTCGTTGCCGGCCGGGGCCGAAAGCACCGACTGCGCCGCCCAGGCGCCATAAGCCAGCGCCAGTCCGCCGCAGACAAGCACCAAGATCAACACGATGTCCATGTGGGATTCCCTCAAGATAAGCAGGCTGGCCAGCGAACGGGCCGTGTGAAAGGACTCGGCTGCGGAACCGCAGCGCCCCGAAATCGCGCGGAAAATGCCAGAATCGCCAGGGGATGGCAACCGTTAGGAAAGCCGCGGAAAACCGGGCCGGCCGGCCGTTCAGGCGGCGGTCGCGGGGGTCCGGCGGCGGCTCAGCCAGATGGCGGCGGCGGTAGCGCCGATGACCGGAAGGACGATGCCGAGATTGACCGCCTGCCAGCCGAGGGTGGTGAAGGCGGCGCCGGAGGCCAGGGCGGTGGCGGCGGTGGTGCCGAACACCATGAACTCGTTGAAGGCCTGCACCCGCGCCTGCTCCTCCGGCCGGTAGGTCTCGGTGAGCAGGGTGGTGCCGCCGACGAACATGAAGTTCCAGCCGATGCCCAGCAGCAGCAGGGCGGACCAGAACTGCAGCACCTCGACGCCGGTGAGGTTGATCGCCGCGCAGCCGAGGATCAGCAGGCCGCCGACGGCGATCACCGGCAGGGCGCCGACGCGGTGGATGATGTGGCCGGTGACGAAGGACGGCGCGTACATGCCGACGACGTGCCACTGAATGACGAAGGCCGCCGTCTCGAAGGGATGCTCGCAGGCCACCATGGCCAGCGGCGTCGACACCATGATGAGGTTCATGGCGCCGTAGGCGACCATGGCGCAGAACACGGCGACGATCAGGGCCGGCTGGCGGACGATCTCGCCCAGCGGGCGGCCGCGGCTGCGGTCCTTGCGGGACAGCGGCTTCGGCAGCGCGGCGAACTGCACCAGCGCCAGGGTCAGGAAAGCCAGCACGGCGATGGCGGCATAGCCGCCGGCGAACAGCAGCGGCGCGAAGAGGTCCTTGCTCCACTTGGCCAGCTCCGGCCCGAGCACCGCCGCCACCACGCCGCCGACCATGACGTAGGAGATGGCGCGGCTGCGGTGCGACGCCCCGGCGACGTCGGCGGCGGCGAAGCGGTAGAGCGCGACGTGGGTGGCGAAGGCGCCGACGAAGGCGGCGCCGAGGCAGAACAGCCAGAAATCGGTGAGGAACACGGCGATGCAGGAGATCACGCCGCCGGCGATGCCGAGCAGGCTGCCGAGGGTGAAGCCGGCGCGCCGCCCGTAGCGCCCCATCAGCAGCGAGGCCGGGATGGTGACCGCCGCGGTGGCGACGAACTGCAGCGCCAGCGGCAGGGTGGCCAGGGTCGGCGTCGGCGCCAGGCTGCTGCCGACCAGCGCGGTGATGGTGATCGACAGGGCGAGACAGCTCATGCCCAGCGCCTGGCAGGTCGCCAGGATCACCACGCTGCGCATGTCGGAGGTCTCGGGAGTCGCCTCGGGAATCGCCTTGTCCATGGCGGCAATCTACGCGATCCGGCGGGCGAGGAAAGCCGCCTTTGCGGCCCTGCCCCCGTTCAGGCCCGCAAGGCAGCCATGCGCCGGGCGGGCAGCGGGGGCTTTCAGCTCTGCGGCGGCTGGCGCCGCTCGAGCTCGCGCATCAGGATCTCGCTGACCACGCCGGCGCCGAGTTGGCGGTCGCAGACCTGCATCAGGCGGTCCTTCACCAGCCCGGACTCGAAGCCGGCGTCGCGCACCACGCGCAGGGCGAAGAGGCCGTGCAGTTCGGTCAGCAAGGCGTCGCGCAGCAGCGGCATGCGGCGAGCGACCGCCGGGGCGTCCTCGTCGTCGGTCAGCAGCAGGTTGAGGCTCATGGTGACGTGGTGGGTCACCGCGCCTTCCTGGATCAGCGCAATCACCAGCGGCGGGTCGACCGGCAGGAACACCGGCTCCGGCCGGTTCATCTCGGCGAGCATCTCGTCGGCGCGCTCGGCCCCCGGTCCCATCAGGAACCACCACGCGGCACCGCCGCCCGCGAGCAGCAGGAACACGGCGACGGCGATGAGGATGATGACGCGCAAAGGCACCCGGTCCCGGCTGGAGACGGCGATTCCAAGGTCCCGTCTTAGGGCCTCGGGGTAAAGATGCCGTTAAGGATTAACGCCCTGGAAAGACGCTCAGAAATGGGTCCAGCCGGGCTTGTCCAGCGTGACCTCGCGGCCCGCCGCGTCCAGCACCGCAAGCCCGCCGCCGGCGCGCACGCGGCCGATGCGGGCGATGGCGACGCCGAGCTCGCCGGCCAGCGCCGTCACCGCGGCGGCCTGGTCGGGGCCGGCGGCGAACAGCAGCTCGTAGTCGTCGCCGCCGGCCAGCACCGCCTGGCGCGGCGCCGCCAGCACCTGCAGCGCCGCCTCGGCGGCAGCGCCTACCGGCACCGCGGCGAGCTCGACCTCGGCGCCGACGCCGGAGGCCGCCAGCAGGTGGCCGAGGTCGGCGGCGAGGCCGTCGGAGACGTCGATGGCCGAGCGGGCGAGGCCGCGCGCCAGCAGCGCCTGCCCGACCGCCAGCCGCGGCTCGGGGAGCCGGTAGCGGCCGACCAGGGCGGCGCGGGCCGGCTCGGGCAGGGCCTCCAGGTCGCCGCGCAGGACGCGCAGGCCGAGGTAGGCGTCGCCGAGTCTGCCGGTCACGTAGAGGTCGTCGCCCGGCCTGAGCGAGCCGCGGTCCAGCACCCGGTCGCCGGACACCTTGCCGAAGGCGGTGAGGCTGAGGGTCATCGGGCCCGGCGTGCCGGTGGTGTCGCCGCCGAAGAGGGCGACGTCGTAGATCGCCTGGTCCTCGGCCAGTCCGGCCGCGAAGGCGGCGATCCAGGACTCGGCGATGTCGAGCGGCCAGGCGGTGGCGAGCAGGTAGCCGAAGGGCACCGCGCCCATCGCCGCCAGGTCGGAGAGGTTGATGCGCAGCAGCTTGCGCGCCACCAGGTCCGGCGGGCAGTCGAGGAAGTGGCGGCCCTGGATCATGGTGTCGACGGTGGTCACCAGCCGCTCGCCGGCGGCCAGCGGCAGCACCGCGGCGTCGTTGTGGAGGCCGAAGGCGCCCTCGGCCCGTGCCGCCAGCGGCGCGAAGTAGCGCTCGATCAGCTCGAACTCGCCGGCGCGCCCGGTACCGCTGGACGCTCCCATAAGCTAGCGCAGCTTGGAGAGGTCCGCCGGCCCGCCGAACTCCTCGGCACGCAGCACGTGGGCCAGGCGGTCGAGCATGCCGTTCACGAAGGCGGTCTCGCGGCCGTCGAAGAAGGCGTTGGCGAGGTCGACGTACTCGGCGATGACGACGCGGGCCGGCACCTCGAGACGCTCGGAGAGCTCGAAGGTGGCGGCGCGCAGCAGCGCGCGCAGCAGGATCTCCAGGCGCTCGACGGTCCAGTCCTCGTCGAGCACCGCCGCCAGCATGTCGTCGAGGGTGCCCTCCTCGCGGGCCACGCCCTCGACCAGTTCGGCCAGCAGTTCGCGGTTCACCTTGGCGTGCTTGAGGCCGTCGACATCTTCTTCGATGCGGTGCTGGGCGAACTCGCGCAGCACCTCGGCGGCGCTCTGGCCGCCGAGCGCGCGCTGGTAGAGCGCCTGCACGGCCAGCAGGCGCGCGGCGCTGAGGCCGGACGGCCGCCTCGGCCTGGCGCCGCCGGTCTTGGCGTCGACGTTTTTGGGGCCGCCGGTCTTCGGACTGTCGCTCACGTCGGCGGTTCCTCTGCGCGCTTGCGGGTCAACGGGGAAACAGGTGAAAGCGGCGCTTCACGTCCACCATCGCTAGGCAGGCCGCGGCGGCGTCGCCGCCCTTGTTCTTCTGATCCACGGCGGCGCGCACCCAGGCCTGCTCGGCATTCTCGCAGGTGATGATGCCGTAGCCCAGCGCCAGGGTGTGCTCGCAGGCGAGATCCTGCAGCTTGCGCGCGCTCTCGCTGCAGACGTAGTCGTAGTGCGTGGTCTCGCCGCGGATCACGCAGCCGAGCGCGACGTAGCCGTCGAAGCGGCGGCGCCCGGCGAAGAAGTCCATGGAGCGCACCGCCATGCGGATGACGGCCGGGATCTCGAAGACGCCGGGCACCGAGACGCGCTCGTGGGTAACGCCGCCGGCGTCGAGCGCGGCGGCGGCGCCCTGGTAGAGCGCGTCGGCGATGTCCTCGTAGAAGCGGGCCTCGATGACCAGGACGTGCGGCGTGATGTGGTCGCTGTCGCTCATGCCTTGCCGAAGGCCTCGATGGGGCGCTGCCCGACGACCTTGAGGCCGTAGCCCTCGAGGCCGACGATGGTGCGGCGGGTGTTGGACAGCAGGATCATGTCGCGCACCCCGAGGTCGAGCAGGATCTGCGCGCCGACGCCGTAGTCGCGCAGCTGGCTGCCGGCCTTCGCCTCGCCGTCGAGGCGCCGGCGCAGCGAGGCCGAGAGGGCGTCGGCGGAGGGCTCGCGGATCAGCACCACCACGCCGCGCCCGGCCTCGCCGATCATGCGCATGGCCTGCTGCAGGTCGCCGGCCTTGCCGCTGGAGCCGTCGCCCAGCACGTCGTCGAGCACGTTCATGGCGTGCATGCGCACCAGCACCGGCTCGTCGGCGGAGATCTTGCCCTTCCACAGCGCCACGTGCTCGGCGTAGTTCAGCGTGTTGACGTAGATCGCCATGCGGAAGTCGCCGCCGTAGCGGCTGGTGAAACGACTCTCCAGGCGGCGCTCGACGAAGTGGTCGTTGCGGCGCCGGTAGGAGATGAGGTCGGCGATGGTCGCCACCTTGAGGCCGTGGCGCTGGGCGAAGGCGATGAGATCGTCGCGGCGCGCCATGGTGCCGTCGTCGTTCATGATCTCGCAGATCACGCCGGCCGGCGTGAGCCCGGCGAGGCGCGCCAGGTCGACCGCCGCCTCGGTGTGGCCGGTGCGTACCAGCACGCCGCCGTCGCGAGCCACCAGCGGGAAGACGTGACCCGGTGTGGTGATGTCCTCCGCCCCCTTGGTGGGGTCGATGGCGACGGCCACGGTGCGCGCGCGGTCGGGCGCCGAGATGCCGGTGGTGATGCCCTCGCGCGCCTCGATGGAGACGGTGAAGGCGGTCTGGTGGCGCGACTCGTTCTTGCTGGCCATCAGCGGCAGGCCGAGCTCCTCGATGCGCTGGCGGGTCATCGCCAGGCAGATCAGGCCGCGGCCGTAGCGCGCCATGAAGTTGATGGCGTCGGGCGTCGCCATCTGCGCCGGGATCACGAGGTCGCCCTCGTTCTCGCGCGATTCGTCGTCGACGAGGATGAACATGCGCCCGTTGCGGGCCTCGTCGATGACTTCCTCGATCGGCGAGACCATCTCGCTGAAGCTCAGGCGCCAGGGTTCCTCTGACTTTGCCATGGGGGTCCTACTCTTGGTCGCGCGCGGACAACAGTCGCTGAAGGTAGCGCGCAAGCATGTCGATTTCCAGGTTCGCCCGGTCGCCGGGCCGCAGGCCGCCGAGCGTGGTCGCCTCGGCGGTATGGGGGATGATGTTGACCCCGAAGACCGCGCCCTCGACCTCGTTCACCGTCAGCGAGACACCGTCTAGCGCCACCGACCCCTTGGGGGCAACAAACTTCGCCAGTTCCCCGGGCGCCTCGAAGGTCAGGCGCAGCGAGCCCCCCTCGCCCTCCCGTCCGCGCAGCACAGCGACACCGTCGACGTGGCCGGAGACCATGTGGCCGCCCAGCTCGTCGCCCAGCCGCAGCGGCCGCTCGAAGTTGACCGGCGTGCCCGCCGCCCAGGCCCCCAGGGTGGTGCGCGCCAGGGTTTCGCCGGAGACGTCGGCGGCGAACCAGCCCGGGCCGCTGTCGACCAGGGTCAGACAGACCCCGGAACAGGCGATGGAGGCGCCCCGGGCGATGGCCGCGGTGTCGTAGCCGGTGGCGAAGACGAAGCGGGTATCGACGGCGGCGCCGCCCGGCGGCTCGACCGCCCTGACGGCGCCGAGGTCCGTGATGATGCCGGTGAACATGCGCTAACCTAGAGGTGAAAATCCGACGCTTTGTGCCCACCCCGCCTGGCAGGAGACGACCCGAAGCAGTCACTTGCCGGGCAGAAGATGAACGGCTCGATTGGGCATTATCTCGCGACCTTGATCTGCGGCAGGTCCCGAGTCAACTCGCGAAAGCCGACGCCGCAGTACATGTTCCGGGCGGCCGGGTGCGCCGGCGCACCAAGACAGGCGACCAGCACGCGGTTCGCGCCGGCCGCCCTGGCCAGGTGCATGCCGTAGAGCTGCAACGCGGTGCCCAAGCCCCGTCGCCGGAAGTCCCGGTGTGTGCCAACGGGCTCGAATTCAGCGGTTTGTGTCGACTCGTCCAGCCAGATGATCGCGGTCGCGGCCAAGGTGCCGTCCGGTGCCTCGATCAGCGCATGCAGATCGGCCCGATACGGCCAGGTCCGCTGGACCCGCTCGAACGCCGCCTCGGTGAAACTGGACGGATGCCACGCGTCCCGATGCGCCTTGACCGCGTCCGCCACCGTGACGTCCTCGGCCGCCAGAAACCGGAACCCCTTGGGCAGCACCGGATCCGGCAGGTCCGTCAGCTCTCGTACATTGAACTGCGTCCAGGACCCGTTATCCGAACCGGTGTCCGCGTCGAACTCGTAGCCGTGCGCGGCGACGGCGGCTTGCGCCTGTTCATCAGCGGACTGCACCGTCAGCAACCGGTCGACGTCGCCCGCCACGTCGTCGTACCAGTCCAGGATTTCGGTCAGCAGCTCCGGCCGGTCCGGATGCACCTGCCAAATCACGTTGGCCGCCTTGACTTCAAGGAACGTCCCGTCGCTGCGCGGGGCCCGGTAAGGCAGGTGCACCCACGCCCAAGCGGCCAGCCTGCCGCCGACGAACCACAACCGGTGCTGCCAGAACTGGTTGAGCGCGTCGACCCCCTTGGCCCAGACCCAGGCCAGTTCACCAACGGTCGCGTCGCTGTTCAGCAGTTCCGGCCGCAGTGCGGTCACCTGCTGGGCCAGGCCCTGCATGAGCCGGAGTTCGGTCAGGCCAAGATCTGCCATGCGAGCACCTTGGCAGCGCCGGACCGCCCTGTCGACGCAATGCGGTCAGGACTGCCAAACCAGAAACGTCGCTCAAAATGCGAAAGCACGTCCGCTTTGAGCCCATAGCGGCCGCAAAACTAAGAGTTGTGCGACAAGCGAGATTGGAGGGCATCGATTTCCGTTTCAGCGAAAATCTCTATGCCATGTTCACGGAGCAAGGCGGCTGTTACACCAACCCCGTCATGCTTTCGGCCGGCGAAGCTGCCATCATAAATGAAGCCACTGCCGCATGACGGGCTTCCATCGACCAACAGGGCAAACCTGCAGTCGTGTTCGAGAGCGATCCCCAAGGCCGCCTGTGCGCCAGCGATATACTGAGCCGTCACTTCTGCGCCCGTCGACTCGAACACACGCGCGGCTCCTGCGAGAACCGCATGACCAGATTGACCCTGAGAAATCTCGGCCGGAGGACGCGGTACACTGAACCCCACAGTCAGTTCGGGACAAATGGTGACAAGCCGTCCCTCTCGTCGCCATTGCTCCAGGAAGGGATGCGCAACGGGTTTGGCCGATCCGTTGTAGCGGACAGGGCGGCCGAGAAGGCAGGCACTGACAAGGATTTTTGCCAACATGCCCCAGTCTCTAACTATGCCAGTGAATCTGCGTTGTTCGGAAGCCTCAGCCGGTAGACGTTGGTGTGCCGGCGTTCAAATCCCATTCGCTGATACAGGCGATTGGCGGCCTCCCGAGAAGGCCGAGAGGTCAGGTCTATCTTTTCAACCCCGAGAGACGCAGCGTGATTGATGGCGGCGCGCACCAACTCCTCGCCTAGACGGCGCTTCCGGTACGTTTCCATCACCACTACGTCATCAATGAAGGCACGCATACCCGTCGCAACACGAAAGACGACCACGGTCGTCATACCGATTACTGCGCCATCGGCGCGAGCTGCAAAGATCGTTGTCGACGGGTTCGCAAGAATCGCCTGCAAATCCGCCTGCGAAAAACTGTCTGCTCTTGAAGACAGTTGAGCCAGCAAGGCCATGATCGCCTGTACATCTTCGGCCGTCGCAGCCCTGATTGGTCCTATGTCAATATCGGTCATCTGCTTTCAGGCGGCCTTACTGGTGAGGGGTAGGAAAGCCGTGCCGTTCAGAGAGAACGGCGAGGATCTTGTCTTTCTCGGAGATGAAGGCGCGACCTTCATAGGTGCCGGTCAGGTGGGGCGATGTGCTGCCATCTGCCAATACCAGTAAGGGCAGGGATTGGTTTTCCTCACCGACCAGATCGACCGCAGGACGCCTCGGCCGGGGCCATGCGATCCGCTCAACATCGAGCTGCGTGGCAAGCTCGGGAAAGGAGGTCAACACTCCCTCCATGAGAGCGCAATGCCAGCAATAGAACCGCTGACCGGGATAGGCCGGATCTTCAAAATCCGGACGCAAGAGAAAAAGCTTGTCGCGTTGCATGTGTTCACCCTGCTGATTTGGGCACTTTAGCGACTAAATCTTTCGACGTAACGGGTCTCAGGATATTCGCGACGGGTGCAAATGACCGCCCCGTCCGTATGGCGGCCACCCTGCATGCTCGCCTCGAGCTTCCGCTTCCCACCCTATAGCGGCTACTGCCGTTGGGTACCAAGCGTCAGAGTTTCATCACTAGGTATCCAAGGCGAAGATGTCGATGCGGTCGCGGCCCAGTTCGGCCATGGCGATCTGCAGGAAGCGCGGCGCCGCGTCGAGGCGCTCGCTGCCGAAACCGGAGACCGCGGCGACGCCGTCGCCGCCGATCACCAGCGGCGCCCGGAACCAGGCCAGGCGGTCGACCAGCCCGCCGCGCAGCAGCGAAGCCGCGAGGTGGCCGCCGCCCTCGACCAGCAGCCGGGTGATACCGCGCGCGCCGAGCAGGGCGAGCATGGCCTCCAGCGAAACATGGCCGTCGCCATCGGTCGCCACCTGCACCACCTCGACGCCGGCGTCCTGGTAAGCGTGCAGGCGTGCCGGCGGGTTGCCGTCGTGGGTCACCAGCAGGGTCGGCACCTCGCCGGCGCGCGCCACCAGGTCGTGGGTCAGCGGCAGGCGCAGGCGGCCGTCCATCACGATCCGCAGCGGCCGCCGGTCCTCGAGGCCGGGCAGCCGCACGTCGAGGCGCGGGTTGTCGACCACCGCGGTGCCGCTGCCGACCAGGATGGCGTCGGCGCGCGAGCGCAGCAGGTGCGCCCGGCGGCGCGCCAGCGGCCCGGTGATCCAGCGGCTGTCGCCGCCGTGGGTGGCGATGCGGCCGTCGAGCGAGGTCGCCAGCTTCAGCACCACCAGCGGCCGGCCGTCGCGGGTGCGTTTGAGGAAGCCGGCGTTCAGCCGCTCGGCCTGGGTGCGGCAGACCCCGACCTCGACGGCGATGCCGGCGCGGCGCAGGATCTCCAGGCCGCGCCCGGCGACCCGCGGGTCCGGATCCCCCAGGGCCACCACCACACGGGCGAGGCCGGCCTCGGCGAGGGCGTCGGCGCAGGGCGGCGTCTCGCCGTGATGGGCGCAGGGCTCCAGGGTGACGTAGGCGGTGGCGCCGCGGGCGGCGGTACCGGCCTGCCTCAGCGCCTCGGTTTCGGCATGCGGGCGCCCGCCCGGCTGGGTCCAGCCACGGCCGAGCACGCGTCCGTCCTTCACGATCAGGCAGCCGACGGCGGGATTGGGGGCGACCCGTCCGAGCCCCCGCGCGGCCAGCGTCAGGGCCGCGCGCATGAAGCCGGCGTCGCGGGGATCAGTCGTCCCCGTCGCCGAGCTTGCCGATGAACTCTTCGAAATCGCGGGCCTCCCGGAAATTGCGGTAGACGGAGGCAAAACGCACGTAGGCCACCTGATCCAGGGTGGCCAGGGCATCCATCACCAGCTCGCCGATCAGCTTGGTCGGGATCTCCGACTCGCCGGAGGATTCGAGGCGGCGGACGATGCCGTTCACCACCCGCTCGATACGTTCCGGGTCGACCTGGCGTTTCTGCAGGGCCAGCGACATGGACCGCAGCAGCTTGTCGCGGTCGAAAGGTTCGCGCTTGCCGGTCGACTTCACCACCGTCAGCTCGCGCAGCTGCACGCGCTCGAAGGTGGTGAAGCGGGCGCCGCAGTTCGGGCACTGCCGGCGCCGCCGGATCGCCGAGTTGTCCTCGGTCGGCCGCGAGTCCTTTACCTGCGTGTCCTCGTTACCGCAAAACGGACAGCGCATGAGCCCCCTCTCCTTCCCCGCGGCGCCGGCCGCAAACCCGGCCGCCGCGCGATCGCTTACGTTACGCCTAGATCTCCAGACCCTGGTAGATCGGGAAGCGATGGCACAGCGCCTTCACCTCTTCCCGCACTTCCTGCTCGACCTTCGCATTGCCGTCGGGGTTCTTCGCGAGGCCGTCGAGCACACGGCCGATGAAGGCGCCGACCTGGCGGAACTCGGCGGTGCCGAAGCCGCGCGTGGTGGCGGCCGGCGTGCCGAGACGGATGCCCGAGGTCACCGTCGGTTTTTCCGGGTCGAAGGGAATGCCGTTCTTGTTGCAGGTGATGCCGGCGCGGTCGAGGCTCTCCTCGGCGACGACGCCGGTCAGCTTCTTCGGCCGCAGGTCGACCAACATGAGGTGGTTGTCGGTGCCGCCGCTGACCACGTCGAAGCCCTCCTCCACCATCGCCGCCGCCAGCATCTTGGCGTTGTCCACCACCGCCTGGGCGTAGACCTTGAACTCGGGCTTGAGCGCCTCGCCGAAGGCCGCCGCCTTGGAGGCGATGGCGTGCATCAGCGGGCCGCCCTGCAGGCCCGGAAAGGCCGCCGAGTTGATCTTCTTGCCGATCTCGGCATCGTTGGTCAGCACCATGCCGCCGCGGCCCGCGCGCAGGGTCTTGTGGGTGGTGGTGGTGACCACGTGGGCGTGGGGCAGCGGGCTGGGATGCACCCCGGCGGCGACAAGGCCAGCGAAGTGCGCCATGTCGACCATGAAATAAGCGCCGACCTTGTCGACGATCGCCCGGAAGCGCTCGAAGTCGAAGAAACGCGGATAGGCCGAGCCGCCGGCGATGATGAGCTTCGGCTTGTTCTCGACCGCCAGGCGCTCGACCTCGTCGTAGTCGATGCGGCCGTCGTCGCGGCGCACGCCGTACTGCACGGCGTTGAACCACTTGCCGGAGAGGTTCGGCTTGGCGCCGTGGGTCAGGTGGCCGCCGGCCGAAAGCGACATGCCGAGGATGGTGTCGCCCGGCTGCAGCAGCGCCAGGGACACGCACTGGTTGGCCTGGGCGCCGGAGTGCGGCTGCACGTTGGCGAACTCGCAGCCGAACAACTGCTTGGCGCGCTCGATGGCCAGTTCCTCGACGACGTCGACAAACTCGCAGCCGCCGTAGTAGCGCCGGTGCGGATAGCCCTCGGCGTACTTGTTGGTGAGGACCGAACCCTGGGCCTCGAGCACCGCCAGGGAGACCACGTTCTCCGAGGCGATCAACTCGATCTGGTCCTGCTGGCGGCGCAGTTCGCCGCGGATCGCCTCGGCAAGTGCGGGATCCGTCTCACTGAGATGGGCGGAAAAGAAGCCGTCCTGCAGGGGGAGCGTCTTGGCGGCCTTCGCAGCAGTCATCGTCGCGTGCAACTCCTCGTAGGGGCGTTCAGCCCAGTTTCTGGACACGGCGGGCGTGGCGGTCGCCCGCGAAGTCGGTGGTCAGGAAGGTGTGCAGGCAGTCCCTGGCGACCTGTTCGCCCGTCATGCGGGCCCCCAGGGCGAGCACGTTGGCATCGTTGTGCTCGCGGCAGAGCCGGGCCGAGGTGACGTCGTGGCAGAGCCCGGCGCGGACGCCGGGCACGCGGTTGGCGGCGATGGAGATGCCGATGCCGGTGCCGCAGACGACGACCCCGGCGTCGGCCTTGCCGGCGGCCACCGCCTCGGCCACCGCCCTGCCGAAATCCGGGTAGTCGACGGACGTGGTCGCGTCGTCGGTACCGAGGTCCTGGACCGCGTAGCCCGAGGATTTCAGCTCCTCCACCAGCTTCGCCTTGAGGTCGAAACCGGCGTGATCGGCCGCGATCGCGATCGATTTGAATGCCATGACTGAGGGAACGCCCACCTAACTCGGAAAACCCGCGGACCCTACCATATGTCGCTGAGGCCTGAAAAGGCGCCACAAGGTGTCGCGGCACCCCAGGAGCGGCATAGTCTGTCGCAGAGGCGCCGGGTCGGCCCGTCAGGCCGGGCTATGGCGTTCAGACATCTCTGCCTTCCACTCAGACCGTCATCCCGGCCAAGCGAGCGCCCCCTAGTTGGAGTGGGGGAGCGCGCGCCGGGACCTATGGGAGAGGCCAGGCACCAAGCCCAACCGCGGGTCTCCGACGTCGGACGGCGGTGACGAGGATCAGCGTCTGAGGCCGCTCCCGAGGTCGCCCCAGAGGTCATCCCACTGGGGATCGTCGCGCTCGATGGAAGCCGTGACGCAGAGAAAGCGAGGCCGAGGCGCGGAGACCGATCCGACCATAGGTCCCGGCTCGCGCTCGCTGTTGCCGTCATCCCCCACTGTCACCCTCGGACTTGTTCCGAGGGCCCATTGCGCCACCCGCACCGGACGGCCGGAAACGGCCATGGATTGCCGGGACAAGCCCGGCAATGACAGTTTTCGATGTCGAGTGCTGGCGTCCGGCCTCGACCATAGGTCCCGGCTCGCGCTCGCTTGACGCTCGCTTGGCCGGGATGACGATCTGGGTGAGTGGGCGAGATGCGTGAATCCGGTATCAGGCCGGGCGGGGATCAGGCAGGCCGGGCGGGCCGGGCCGGAAAGATCAGGCGATGAGGCCGCCGCGCTGGCCGGCGGCGCGCTTGGCGAGGACGTATTCCAGCTTGCGGGCGGCGAGCCGCTCCAGCTCCACCTGGCCGGCCGAAGGCGGGCCGACGATGCTCACCTCGGCAGAGGTCAGGGTGTCGACGGCGGAAACCTTCACGTATCCGCCGACGCGCTGGAATTCGAAGATGATTTCACGGGGCTGTGTCATGGACTCATATTCATTCAGCTATGGCAAACAAACCGTTAACAGGGGTCCGTGGCGAAACGATGACAGCCGGAAGACATCCCGGCGAGACCGACGCCCATGCCCCGGGTATGGCTTTAGGCGCCTCCTTTTCTGCGCTATATCTGGGGCAGAACCGCCCCAACGGGCCGACACTCTTCCTTCAGAGGACCCCGCCATGTCCCAGGCCACCGCCGCCTCCGGCCCCTCCTCCGCTCCCGCTTCCGGCCCGGCCCGCTTCGCCTGGGACGATCCGCTGCTGCTGGAGGAGCAGCTGAGCGAGGAGGAGCGGATGATCCGCGACGCGGCGCAGGCCTACTGCCAGGAGCGGCTGATGCCGCGCATCCTGGAGGCCAACCGTCACGAGATCTTCGACCGGTCGATCATGACCGAGATGGGGGCGCTCGGCCTGCTGGGCGCGACGATCCCGGAGGAATACGGCGGCGCCGGGGTCAACCACGTCTGCTACGGCCTGATCGCCCGCGAGGTGGAGCGGGTCGATTCCGGCTACCGCTCGGCGATGTCGGTGCAGTCGAGCCTGGTGATGCACCCGATCCACGCCTACGGCAGCGAGGAGCAGCGCCGCAAGTACCTGCCCAGGCTGGCCTCGGGCGAGCTGGTCGGCTGCTTCGGCCTCACCGAGCCCGACCACGGCTCCGACCCCGGCGGCATGAAGACCCGCGCCCGCAAGGTCGACGGCGGCTGGCGCCTGAAGGGCGCCAAGATGTGGATCACCAACTCGCCCATCGCCGACGTCTTCGTGGTCTGGGCCAAGGACGACAGCGACAGCATCCGCGGCTTCATCCTGGAAAAGGGCATGGGCGGCCTCTCGGCGCCCAAGATCGAGGGCAAGTTCTCGCTGCGCGCCTCGATCACCGGCGAGATCGTCATGGACGACGTCCTGGTGCCGGACGAGAACCTGCTGCCCAACGTGAGCGGCCTCAAGGGGCCCTTCGGCTGCCTCAACAAGGCGCGCTACGGCATCTCCTGGGGGGCGCTGGGCGCGGCCGAGTTCTGCTGGCACGCCGCGCGCAGCTACACCCTGGAGCGCAAGCAGTTCGGCCGCCCGCTGGCCGCCAACCAGCTGATCCAGAAGAAACTGGCCGACATGCAGACGGAGGTCACCCTCGGCCTGCAGGCCTGCCTGCAGCTCGGCCGCCTGCTGGACGCCGGCAAGGCGGCGCCGGAGGCGATCTCGCTCGCCAAGCGCAATTCCTGCGGCAAGGCGCTGGACATCGCCCGCCACGCCCGCGACATGCACGGCGGCAACGGCGTCGCCGACGAGTACCACGTCATCCGCCATGTCATGAACCTCGAGGCCGTCAACACCTACGAGGGCACCCACGACGTCCACGCCCTCATCCTCGGACGCGCCCAGACGGGGATACAGGCGTTCTTCTAAGGCAAACGTACCGCAGGCACGCCCCTTCCCCTGTCACCCGCGGGCTTGACTCTACAATTCTCATTCATCGCTCGCAGGAGTGTCCCGCCCTCGCCATACCAAGACTGTCGTCCCGCGACTTGTTCGCGGGACCCATTGGCCTCGCCGCGGCGCATCCGGGCGCCCAGCATGCAAAGGTGGTCGGCTTGCGGCGGCGGCATTGGGCCCCGGGGTCAAGCCCCGGGGCGACAGCAGCGTATGTCGATGGACTCTGCGAAGCCGTCGGCAGATGTGTGAATCCAGTAGGGTTTGACCCGCGGGTCCAGGTGTCAGCTATGTCCGCGAACACCTGTCAACCATGCCTCCGGGACGTACAGCAAGCCCGGCAAGGACAGGTAGAGTGGCTGTCCTGCCACGTCCCAGAAACGCGAAACGCCCCGGCCAGTTTTCCGGCCGGGGCTTTTCGTAGGACTTGCGAGGGATGCGTGCTGGGTGGACGCGCCCGCCAGGCGGAGGGAGCGCGCCCGGGGGTAATTCCGTCAGGCGGCGGGGCTGAGGTTGCGCGCCAGGCTGGCCGGGGTCGACCAGAACTGCTGCACGCGGCGCAGCGCGTGGTTGGCGTTCTCGAGCGCCTCCTCCGACAGCTGGATGTCCTTCAGCTGCAGCGAATGCTGGTCGAACAGCGCCGAGAGGGCGCGATAGACGTCGACGCCCTTGGCCGCGGCGCGGACATGGAACGAGCGGCGGTCGTGTGGCGAGCGCTCCTGGATCAGATAGCCGTTCTCGACCATCTTCTTCACGTTGTAGGAGACGTTCGAGCCGAGGTAGTAGCCGCGCTGGGTGAGCTCGCCGATGGAGAGTTCTTCCTCGCCGATGTTGAACAGGATCAGCGCCTGGACGTTGTTCAGGTCGCGGATGCTCTGGCGGTCGAGATCGGCCTTGATCACCTCGAGACACTGGCGGTGCAGCCGCTCGATCAGCCCGATCAGTTCGAGATACTTGGAGTTCACGTTACCCTCGCATGATACCAGTTGCCGGAAACAGGTGGCTTTGTAGCAAAGACTAACGGCAAGCCCGTTAAACTTTACTTAACAGAAAACCACTCTATCTATCTGATATCTAATGATTTCTTTGGCCGCGACCAGGAATGTCACAGGTCCGGGCTCCACCCCGGGCTCCACTGGGCGGCGTCAGCTCCGGGCGCCCTGGATCAGCTTGATGATGGCCGAATAGTCGAGCCCGCCGTTGCCGGCGTTGACGAAGAGGGTATAGAGCGCCGCCGCCTCGGCCCCCAGCGGCGTCGCCGCCCCGGCGTGGTCGGCGGCGGCCTGGGCCAGCTTCAGGTCCTTGTGCATCATCGCCGCCGCGAAGCCGGGCCTGTAGTCGCGGTTGGCCGCCGAGGTTTCGACGATGCCCGGCACCGGGTTGTGGTTCAGCATGGCCCAGCACGACCCGGAGGCCTTGGAGCTGATGTCGAACAGGACCTTGGGATCGAGGCCCAGCTTCTCGCCGAGGGTAAAGGCCTCCGACACCGCGATCATGGAGATGCCGAGGATCATGTTGTTGCAGATCTTGGCCGCCTGGCCGTTGCCGGGGCCGCCGGCGTGGACGATGTTGCGGCCCATGGCCTCGAACAGCGGCCGGCCGCGGGCGAAAGCCTCCGCCGGTCCGCCGACCATGAAGGTCAGGGTGCCGGCCTCGGCGCCGGCGACGCCGCCGGAGACCGGCGCGTCGAGCATCGGCAGGCCGCGCTCCGCCGCCGCCGCGTGGACGTCGCGCGCGCTCGCCACGTCGATGGTCGAGCAGTCGATGAACAGGGTCCCGGCCGCCGCGCCGGCCAGCAGGCCCTGGCCCCCGGGCTGGGTCCCGCCGAGATAGGCGCCGCGCACATGGGCGCCGGCCGGCAGCATGGTGACCACCGCCTCGGCGCCCTCCAGCACTCCCTGGGCGGCCTCGGCGACGCCCAGTCCGGCCGCGGCCGCCGCCTCGCGGGCCGCCGGCACGAGGTCGAAGCCGACGATCTCGTGACCCGCCTTGGCGAGGTTGCGGGCCATCGGCAAGCCCATGTTGCCCAAGCCGAGAAATCCGATGCGTGCCATGGCGGCCTCCCCAGGTGAATGCGTGGTTGTTGCCCCAGGCAATACCGCAGGGCCGCAGGACGGCGCAATGCCGGGGCGCGATGCCGGGGCGCGATGCTCTCAGGCGAACACCAGGTCGCGCTCGCCGAGCGGGCGGAAGTGCGCCTCCACCGCCGCCGGCGTCACCGCCGCGAGCTCCGGCGGCGACCACTGCGGCCGGTTGTCCTTGTCGATCAGCGCGGCGCGGATGCCCTCGTAGAAATCGCCGCCGGCCATGAAGGCCTGGCTGAGCCGGTACTCCTGCACCATGGCCTGGTCGAAGTCGAGGGCGGCCCCCTTCTCCAACTGCGCGAAGGTGACCTTCAGGCTGGTCGGCGACTGCCTGCGCATGATGCCGGCCACTTTCGCCGCCCAGTCGTCGCCGGACGCCTCCAGCGCCGCCAGGATCGATTCCACCGAGCGCGCGGAAAAGCAGCGGTCGATGAGCTCGCGGTGCGATTCCAGTTCCGATTCTCCGGGATCGGCCGTGAAGCGGTCGATGGCGCCGTCGACCAGCAGCTCGGCGTCGTTCGTGCTCCAGTCCAGGTCCGTGAAGGCTGCCGCCAGTTCGTCCATGCGCGCGCTCGGCACGTATTCCGTGGCGAGGCCGCAGTAGACGGCGTCGGCCGCCTTGAGGCGCCAGCCGGTCAGCGCCAGGAACAGGCCGAGCCGCCCCGGCAGGCGCGGCAGGAAGTAGGAACCGCCGACGTCCGGAAACAGGCCGATGCCGACCTCCGGCATGGCCAGCAGGGTGCGGTCGCCGGCGACACGGTGGCTGCCGTGCACCGAAACGCCGACGCCGCCGCCCATGGTGATGCCGTCGATCAGCGCGATGTAGGGCTTGGCGAAGACGTGGATGAGGCGGTTGAGGCGGTATTCCTCGCGGAAGAACACCTCGGTCAGGCGGTCGCCGGCGCGCCCCGCCTCCCAGACCGCGCGCACGTCGCCGCCGGCGCAGAAGGCGCGGTCGCCGGCGCCGCGGATCACCACCGCCTTGACGGTGGAGTCTTCCTGCCAGGCCACGAGCTGCGGCGCGATGGCGCGGATCATCTCCAGGGTCAGCGCGTTCAGCGCCCGCGGCCGGTTCAGGGTGATGAAGCCGACGCCGTGCCGGACTTCGAAGAGAAGGTCCCCGGTTTCGTTCATGGATGCTCGCTTGGGTTACCTGGGCCGAACTACTGCGAGAGCAGCTTGCGGGCGATGATGACGCGCATGATCTCGTTGGTGCCTTCCAGGATCTGGTGCACGCGCAGGTCCCGGAAGTAGCGCTCGATGGGATATTCCTTGATGTAGCCGTAGCCGCCGTGCAGCTGCAGCGCCTCGTCGCAGATCCTGAAGCCGGCGTCGGTGGCGAAGCGCTTGGCCATGGCGCAGAACTGCGTCTTGTCCGGCGCGTTGTCGTCGAGCGCCTGGGCGGCGCGCCAGACCATCAGCCGGGCGGCGTCGAGTTCGGTCGCCATGTCGGCCAGCTTGAACTGCAGGGCCTGGAAGTCGGCCAGCGGCCGGTCGAACTGCTGGCGATCCTTGAGGTGCACCAGGGCGGCCTCGAGGCAGGCGCGCGCGCCGCCCAGGGAGCAGGCGGCGATGTTCACGCGGCCGCCGTCCAGGCCCATCATGGCGAAGCGGAACCCGGCCCCCTCGGCGCCGAGACGGTTGGCGGCAGGAACGCGGGCATCATCGAAGATCACCGCCGCCGTCGGCTGGCTGTGCCAGCCCATCTTCTGCTCCTGCTTGCCGAAGGAGAGGCCCGGCGTGTCCTTCGGCACGATGAAGACGGAGATGCCCTCGGCGCCCGGTCCGCCGGTGCGGCCCATGACCAGGTAGAGATCGCTGGTCCCGCCGCCGGAGATGAAGGCCTTGGAGCCGTTCAGCAGGTAGTCGTCGCCGTCGCGCTCGGCACTGGTGCTGAGCGACGCCGCGTCGGAGCCGGCGCCGGGCTCCGTCAGGCAGTAGCTGGCGAAGTGCTCCATGGTCAGCAGGCGCGGCAGGAAGGCCTGGCGCTGCGCCTCGCTGCCGAAGCGGTCGATCATCCAGGTGACCATGTTGTGGATCGAGATGTAGGCCGCCGTCGAGGGACAGGCCGCCGCCAGCTCCTCGAAGATCACCGCCGCATCGAAGCGCGTCAGGCCGCTGCCGCCCGAGGCTTCGCGCACGTAGATGCCCGCCAGCCCGAGCGCGGCGGCGCGGCGCAGGGTCTCGACCGGGAACACCGACCCCTCGTCCCAGGCGGCCGCATGGGGAGCGATCTCCTCGCTCGCGAAGTCGCGCGCCATGTCCTGAAAGGCGCGCTGCTCGTCGTTCAGGTCGAATCTCATCGGCAGGGCGCCCGAGGGGAAGCGGAGGTGGTGGAGCAATGGCGAGCCGCGATGATAGAGGCCCGCCGGAGGGTGTCAATGCGGGCCCGCCCGGGTACGCCTAGGCGACGAACTTGATGCCGCCGAGCAGTATGTTGGGCACTTCGGCCGGCTGTCCGAGGGGAAGCAGAACGCCCCGCAGGGAACGCTTGCGGCCCGGTTCCGATCCCGGGTAGTTCATCTCGAAGCAGACCGGTGCCGATCCCCGCACGACCTCCTCGCCGACCCGCATGGCCTTCTCCTGCAGCGCCCGCTCCAGCGGATGGCCGTCGGCAATCATCGCGCGCATGGTCTGCCCCTGCAGGCTGCGCCCCGTCTGCGCGACGATGTGACCGCCGACCAGGCGGTAGCGGAAGTCCAGCGGCTCGTCCAGCACGTCCACCAGCATGAGGTATTCGAGCAGCGCCGGAATGTCGACGGGATCGATGTCGGCGCGCGGCGGAAACGGCCGCCCCTGGCAGCGCGACAGCCAGTAGCCGTGCAGCGTCGCCAGCACCTCGGGCCAGTCGCTGAAATCCCTGCCGTCACGGCCCCTGAATCCGCCGTCGTCCAGCCGATAGAAGGCCAACTCGGCGAGGCAGTCTTCCGACGTCATCGAACGCGTCTCTAAATCGGGTCGGGCGAGAATGAGGCCCGCTGGGATTGAAGAGCAAAAGGCGCTGTAATCGCATCAGTTGTCGGCGAATTCGCCGCCGAGGTCAACATGCAATCCAGCCGCAGATTGCAGGTTGTGGTTGCCGTTCGCCCGACATGGCGCTTGACAAAGCGGCCCGTGCGGCGCTTTGATCGCCGCTCGCGCCGATTTGTCCTCAGCTTGCGGGCGCGTTACAAATGCGGCTAAACGAGTGGTCCAGGACCGCCCGGCATGCCGTGGCGGTTTTTTTGTTTTCCGGTCCGGCCCGCCGCTACAATGGGCCCGCGGCGATTTGAGGGGCAGCTTGCTCCGCGTCAACAACAGCTAAAAGCCAGACCCTGGTGGGGCCCCTCGGGCAGACAGGAACGCAGAAAGAAGCTCAATCGAAAGGCCGAGACCATGGCAAAGAACATCAAGTCCACGACCCACCCGGAGACCCTGGCCCTGCACGCCGGCTACCGCAGCGACCCGCACACCGGATCCGTCGCGGTGCCGATCTACCAGACCACCTCCTACGAGTTCCACGATACCGGACATGCCGCGAACCTCTTCGCGCTGAAGGAACTCGGCAACATCTACACGCGGATCATGAATCCGACCTGCGACGTGCTGGAGCAGCGCGTCACGGCGCTGGAAGGCGGCGCCGCCGCCCTGGCGGTGGCCTCCGGGCAGGCCGCCTCGGCCATGGCGGTGCAGAACATCGCCGGCACCGGCGACAACATCGTCAGCGCCACCGACCTCTACGGCGGCACCTGGAACCTCTTCGCCAACACCTTCAAGACCATGGGCATCGAGGTGCGCTTCGTCGACCCGAGCGACCCGGAGAACTTCCGCCGCGCCACCGATGAACGCACGCGCGCCTACTACGCCGAGACGCTGCCGAACCCGAAGCTGAAGGTCTTCCCGATCGCCGAGGTGGCCGCCATCGGCGAGGAGCTGGGCGTGCCGCTGATCGTCGACAACACCGCGGCACCGATCCTCTGCAAGCCGCTGAAGCACGGCGCCCATATCGTGGTCTACTCGACCACCAAGTACATCGGCGGCCACGGCACCTCGATCGGCGGCATCATCGTCGACGGCGGCAAGTTCGACTGGGAGAAGCACGCCGCGCGCTTCCCCGGGCTGAACCAGCCGGACCCGAGCTACCACGGCGCCGTGTGGACCGAAGCGGTGAAACCGCTGGGGCCCATTGCCTACATCCTCAAGGCCAGGGTGACCCTGCAGCGCGACCTCGGCTACGCGCTCAGCCCCTTCAACGCCTTCCTGTTCCTGCAGGGACTGGAGACGTTGCCGCTGCGCATGCGCGAGCACTGCCGCAACGCCGCCGAGGTGGCGAAGTATCTCGACGGCCACGCCGACGTCACCAAGGTCATCTTCCCCGGCCTGCAGGACGGCGAAAGCCGGCGCCGCGCCGACGCCTACCTCAGCGGCGGCTACGGCGGCCTGGTGGGATTCGAGCTGGCCGGCGGGCTCGCCGCCGGGCGGCGCTTCATCGACGCCCTGCAGCTGTTCTACCACGTCGCCAACATCGGCGACGCGCGCAGCCTGGCCATCCATCCGGCCTCGACCACGCACTCGCAGCTGTCGCCGGAAGACCAGCTCGCCACCGGCGTCACCGAGGGCTACGTGCGCCTGTCGATCGGCCTCGAACACATCGACGACATCCTGGCCGACCTCGACCAGGCCCTGACCGCCGCCCGCGGCGCCGCCGCGGCGGAATAGGCCAAAGGCCGCAAGGCGACGCGACGCGGCGGCCCGCGCGGGCCGCCGCCGTCCGTCATTGCGGAGGCAACAGCCATGGCACAGCATTCGGCGGAACACGCTGCCCTGACGGCCGCCCTCTTGATCGTCGATTTCCAGCTGGCAATCGACGACCCGATCTGGGGCCGGCGCAACAACCCGCAGGCGGAAGCGCGCGCGGCGGCGCTGCTCGCCGCCTGGCGTGCGGCGCGGCGTCCGGTGGTGCACGTCCAGCACCTCTCGCGCGACCCCGCCTCCCCCTACCGCCCGGGGCAGCCCGGCTGCGACTTCAAGGCGGCGCTGCGCCCCGGCGCCGGCGAAACCGTGGTGCAGAAGCAGACCAACAACGCCTTCATCGACACCGGCCTGGAAGCCAGCCTGCGCGACCGCGGCGTGACGGCCGTGGTGGTGGCCGGCGTGCTGCTGCACAACTCGGTGGACGCGACGGTGCGCATGGCCGCCAACCTCGGCTTCGACACCTGGCTGGTGGCCGACGCCACGGCCAGCGTCGACGTGGTCGACCTCGACGGCCGCCGCTGGCCGGCGGAGGACGTCCATGCCCTCAGCCTGGCGGTGCTGAGCGGCGAATACGCCCGGGTCGTCACTACCGAATCGGTTCTCGATGAGATGAGGCTCCAGGAGCCGACCCACCAGGGGGCACGGCCCCTTGTTGTCCAATGACCCGGCGCCTAGACTTGCGGTCGGTGACCTGGAAATGGTGATGTGGCGCCGGCAGCGGCGGGAGAGAAGATGACCGACATGATCCGCAAGGGAGCCCAGCCCCTGCGCCCGGTCGCGCCGCGCGAAGCGGCGGCGCCCGCCCCCCGCCGTCCGGAGGCGCTGGGCGCCTATCCGCAGGTCCGCCTGCGGCGCAACCGCAGCGCGGCCTGGCTGCGGCGGCTGGTGGCGGAGAACCGCCTCGGCGCCGAGGACCTGATTTGGCCGGTCTTCGTGCATGACGGCAACGGCCGCCAGGCCATCGAGGCGATGCCGGGAGTCGACCGCCTCGGCCTCGACTGCCTGGGCGATGCCGTCGGCGCCGCCGGCGAGCTCGGCATCGGTGCCGTCGCGCTGTTCCCCTACACCGATCAGCACCTGAAGACGCCCGACGCGGGCGAGGCGCTCAACCCGGAGAACCTGGTGTGCCGCGCCGTGCGCGCGGTGAAGCGGGACTTCCCCGACATCGGCATCATTTGCGACGTCGCCCTCGACCCCTACAACAGCGACGGCCACGACGGCCTGCTGCGCGACGGCCGCATCCTCAACGACGAGTCGGTGGAGCTGCTGTGCCGCCAGGCCGTGGTGCAGGCGCAGGCCGGCTGCGACGTGGTGGCCCCCTCGGACATGATGGACGGGCGCATCGGCGCCATCCGCCAGGCTCTCGACGCCGCCGGCTTCGAGGACGTCGCGATCCTCGCCTACGCGGCGAAGTACGCGAGCTGCTTCTACGGCCCGTTCCGCGAGGCCGTCGGCTCCGGTAGCCGCCTGGTCGGCGACAAGAAGACCTACCAGTTGGATCCCGCCAACAGCGACGAGGCGCTACGCGAGGTCGCCCTCGACCTGCAGGAGGGCGCCGACATGGTGATGATCAAGCCGGGGCTGCCCTACCTCGACATCATCCGCCGGGTGAAGGACAGCTTCGCGGTGCCGACCCTGGCCTACCAGGTGAGCGGCGAGTACGCGATGCTGAAGGCCGCCGCGCTGAACGGCTGGCTCGACAACGACCGTGCCCTGCTGGAGAGCCTGATGGCCTTCAAGCGGGCCGGCGCCGACGCGGTTCTCACCTACGCGGCCGTCGAGGTCGCCGGACTGCTGAACGAAGCCTGACACGCGTCGCCCGCACGGTGGCGTCGGCGCCGCGCTCGGCCGCCGACCCTTGCGGCGCGCCGGCCAGACCCCATCTTTCAGATCGAGGCAAACGACAAGCAAGGAGGATAAACCGATGGCGTTGCAATTGAACCAAACGGCTCCGGATTTCACCGCCGAGACCACCGAGGGCAAGATCAAGTTCCACGACTGGATCGGCGACAGCTGGGCCGTGCTGTTCTCCCACCCCAAGGACTTCACGCCGGTCTGCACCACCGAACTCGGCTATGTGGCCCGGCTGAAGCCGGAGTTCGACAAGCGCAACGTGAAGGTCATCGGCATCTCCGTCGATTCCGTGGAAGATCACAAGCGCTGGGCCAAGGACATCGAGGAGACCCAGGGCACGGCGCCGAACTATCCGATGATCGGCGACCCCGACCTGGAGGTCGTGAAGCTCTATGGCATGCTGCCGGCCGATACCGCCGGCGGCGCGAAGGGCCGTACCGCCGCCGACAACGCGACGGTGCGCAACGTCTACGTCATCGGCCCCGACAAGCAGATCAAGCTGATGATCACCTACCCGATGAGTACCGGCCGCAACTTCGACGAGGTGCTGCGCGTGATCGACTCGCTGCAGCTCACCGCCAAGCACAAGGTCGCCACGCCGGTGAACTGGAAGCAGGGCGAGGACTGCATCATCGTCCCGGCGGTGAACAACGAGCAGGCCAAGGAGATGTTCCCCGGCGGCTGGGACGAGAAGAAACCCTACCTGCGCCTGGTGAAGCAGCCCGGCGCCTGACCGCCACCGCCAAATCGCAGGCACAAAAAAAGAGGCCGGCCCCCGCGCGGGGACCGGCCTTTCTGTTGGGTCGTGGATGATTTTGCATGCACGGACGTTGAAGTCCGTCGTCCGATCGCGCCTCGTCGCCGCGCCCCTTTCCCCGCCTGCCCGGAGCGAGAAGCCGTTATCTCCGCCGCACGCTGCGGCACGCGATCCTGCAGCGGGTGACGGGATACGGCGGCGCCCTCGAAGTCTTCACCTCGGAAAATCTGGATGCCCTGGCGGAACTGCTCCCGGCGCTGCAAAAGACGCAAGCGGCACTGCCGGTATCGCGGGATTGCCAGCCGAGCTGCGAGGGTAACTTACTGTTAAAAATAGATTTTTCAGGGGTTTCTGGCATTCGCGGGGCCGACTTGCCGCTTGACTGTTGTCAGAAATAATACTATGTCTTCTGACAAACGGAGTAAACCCCATGGCTGTGAACGAAAAAATTCTGGGCTACGCCAGGGCCCTGCCAGAAGGCATGGTTGTCACCGCCAAGGAACTGCTGCAGTTCGGCAGCAGGGCCGCGGTCGATCAAGCGCTGGCAAGGCTTTGCCGGAGCGGCGCGCTGATCCGCGTGGCCAGAGGGATTTATGTCGCCCCCGTGGAGAGCCGGTTTGGAGCCAGGCCGCCCTCGCCGCACGCCGTGGCCAGGTCGCTGGCTCGCGTTTTTGGCGAGCCTGTGGAACCTCACGGCGCCGCTGCGGCGAACCGGCTTGGCTTGACGTCGCAGGTCCCTGTTCGCCCTGTCTACGTGACGGCCGGCCGGAGCCGTAAGTTCCAACTCGGGGCCCAGTCACTCGAGATCCGGCATGTGCCGAAGTGGCAGATGCAGATGGCCAATCGACCCGCCGGGCAGGCGATCCGCGCACTTGCCTGGTTTGGAGAAAGCCATGCGCCGGCCGTTTCGTCCGAACTGAAGAACAAGCTGCCGGCTGACGAATGGCAGGCGCTTATGTCTGCGCGCCCGGCCCTTCCTTCGTGGATGGCCAAGGCCGTCAGCGAGGCAACGGCCGGTGCCAACTGAGCAGTATCTCGAGCTTACGGCGGCCGACAGAAAGGAAGTCCTGGCGACCGCCGCTCAGGCTTCCGGGCGCGACGAAAACACCCTCGAGAAGGACGTCTGGCTTGTCTGGGCCTTGTCAGTGCTGTTCGAGAATGAGATAGGCCGACATCTGTCCTTCAAAGGCGGAACGTCGCTGTCGAAGGTCTATCGCGCAATCGATCGGTTTTCCGAGGACATCGATCTGACCTACGACATCCGATCGATCATTCCTGAGATGACCGGCGACGGCGACGGCCTTCCCCGAAGCCGCAGTCAGAGTCAGAAATGGGCCGAGAAAATCAGAGAGCGTTTGCCACAATGGATCGCCGACACGGTCAGACCACTGCTTCAGTCGTCCATTGACGCGCGAGGACTCACGGCCGCCTTAAGACAAGAACCGGAGGATCGGCTGTTCGTCGACTATCGGCCCGGGCTCTTTGACGAAGGCGGATACGTCAGGTCCGAGGTCATGTTGGAATTTGGAGCCAGGTCGACTGGCGAGCCCATAACAGTTCACGAAGTTACATGCGATGCGGCGGCTCACGTCCCGAGCGTCGCCTTTCCGGTCGCCCGGCCACGCGTCATGAAAATTGAGCGCACATTTTGGGAGAAGGCCACTGCCGCACATGTCTTCTGCGCCCAAGGGCAGTTAAAGAACTCGCGGTTTGCGCGCCACTGGCACGACCTTGCGGCGCTTGCTCAAACCGAGCACCTCGACTCTGCCCTTCGAGACAAGGAAGTGGCCGCAACCGTCGCCAAGCACAAGGCCATGTTCTTCAGAGAAAAGGCCGTCGATGGAACGGTCGTCGACTACGAGGCCGCTGTCACCGGCTCTCTGCGTCTTGTGCCAAATGGCGATGCGCGACTTGCGCTGGAAGAAGACTATGCCGCAATGGCAACTGCTGGAATGTTCTATTCAGAACCCAGACCCTTTGCGGAAATCCTCGCGGTTTGCTCCGAAATTGAGGAGCGCGCGAACGCTGTCTGGAAGTAACCCCGAACTTTCAATTCATCAAGGAGCGGCGACTCAGCATCGTCGCCGCGCCCCTTCCCCGCCTGCCCGGAGCGAGAAGCCGCCATGCCCGACGATGCACGATCCGAACTCTCCGTCCCCGGCCAACTGCGCGCCGGCATCAACCTGGGGAACTCGCTGCTGGTGACGGGCAGAGGGCCGAAAGGCGAACCGCAAGGCGTCGCCCCGGACGTGGCGGCGGCGCTCGCCGAACGGCTCGGCGTGGCGGTTTCGCTGGTCACCTTCGCCTCCCCGGGAGAGGTTGCCGACGCGGTGGCGCGCGACGCCTGGGACATCGCGCTGATCGCCGAGGAGCCGGAGCGCGCCGAGACCATCGACTTCTGCGGTGCCTACGTCGAGATCGACGCCACCTATCTCGTGCCGGCGGGCTCGCCCTTGCAGTCCATCGACGAGGTCGACCGCCCGGGCCTGCGCATCGCCGTCTCGCAGCGGGCGGCCTACGACCTCTATCTCAGCCGCACGCTGCGGCACGCGACCCTGCAGCGGGCAAAGGGGCACGGCGGCGCCGTCGAGCTCCTCACCACGGAGAAACTGGACGCCCTGGCGGGACTGCTGCCGGCACTGCAGAAGACGCAGGCGGCGCTGCCGGGATCGCGGATCCTGGAGGGCCGCTACACCGCGGTGCGCCAGGCCGTCGGCACCCGGCCCGGCAACGCGGCCCTGAAGGCCTTCGTGCAGGCCTTCCTGGCGGAGGCGCGGGAGAGCGGGCTGATCTCCGGCCTGATCGACAGGCACGGCGTCGCCGGCAAGCTGCAGGTGGCCTCGGCGGATTGAAGAGGGAGTGTCAACTCGCGGCGGCCGCGCGCTCGAAGAACACCTCCGCCGCGAGGTCGTGCCAGGCCGCGCTGCGGTCGCGCCCATGGAAGCCGACGTGCCCGCCGCTCTCGGTGAGCAGCAGCGTCAGCGCCGGCTGCGCGGTCCAGTCGAAGCCCTCGTAGGCGGCGGCGGGGATCCAGGGGTCGTCGCGGGCCTGCAGCAGCAGGGTCGGTGTCTTGATCGCCGGCAGGAAGCGCAGGCCGGAGCACTGGGCGTAGTAGTCGTCGGCGCCGGCGAAGCCGTTGCGCGGGGCGATCACCTGCTCGTCGTAGGCGAAGACGGAATCGGCGCTGCGGATGGCGGCGCGCTCGGCCGGCGTCAGCTCGCGCGGCGTCGCCAGGGCCTCCGCGCGCATGCGCGTCAGCAGGTAGCGGTGATAGACCCGGTTGCGCGGCTGCATGAGGCGCCGCTGCGTGGCCTTGAGGTCGATGGGCGTCGAGACGGCAACGGCGGCGCGCAGCGGGAAATCGGCCGCGTCCTCGGCGAGAAAGCGCAGCAGCATGTTGGCACCGAGAGAGTAGCCCATGAGATGAAGGCCGCTGTCGAAGTCGACGCCAGCGTCCTGTCGCAGCGCCAGCAGGGCGTCGCGCAGGTCGCCGCTGCGCCCGGCGTGATACTGGTCGCCGCAGAGCGGACGCGATGGTCCCGCGCCGCGCAGGTTGAGGCGCAGCACGCTGTAGCCGCGCGTCAGGAAATGCACGGCCGAGGCACGCAGGTAGAGGCTGTCCTCGCAGCCGGTGAGGCCGTGCAGCAGCACGACGAGGCCACGCCCTCCCGGCTTGCCCCCCGGCCCGCCCCCCGGCCCAGCGTCGCGGCCGACACCGTGCAGGCTGCCCACCAGGCGGTCGCCGCTGCCGTCGCGCAGGGCCAGTTCGAGGCGGCGGGCCGGCCAAGGCGCCAGATCGTGATACGGCCGCCTGATGAAGTTGCGCAGGGTCTGCAGGTCGCCGCCGAGCCAGGGAACGCGCGGCCGGAAGGCGGCGGCATCGAGCAGCCCGCCCGGCGACACGGCGGGCGCCCGGGCCGTCATCCGCGGGCCAGCCAGCGGCGGATCGGGTCGATCTGCGCCGGCCCCAGCAGCGCCGGCGCATGGCCGCAGCCGGGAAACTCGATGAACTCCGCCCTGGGGCCGCGCCGGGCCATCTCCGCCGCCGTCTCCGCCAGCAGCAGGTCCGACTCGGCACCGCGCAGCACCAGCACCGGGCAGGCGACGGCGTCCCAGACCGCCCAGAGGTCGACGTCGGCGAGCTCCGCCTGCTGCAGCGGTTCGGCGATGCGCGGATCGTAGTGCAGGCGCCAGCCGCCGCCGTCGCGCCGCAGCGAGGTCTCCGTGAGGTGGCGCCACTGCGCGTCGCTGAGGTCGCCGAAGGGCCGGTAGATCTCGCGGAAAATGGCCTCGGCGGCGGCGAGGTCTTCGAAGCGCGGGTCGCGGCCGAGATAGCGCAGAATACGCTCCAGCGCCGCCTTGGGAATAAAGGGGCCGACGTCGTTGATCACCAGGCGGCGGACGGGATTGTCGGGCAGCGCCGCCATCATCATACCGATCAGGCCGCCCATGGAGGTGCCGACGATGTCCACCTGCCGGCAGCCGAGGCGGGCGATCAGCGCCGCGGTGTCGGCGAGGTACTGCGGATAGCCGTAGGCCGTGGGGTCGCGCAGCCAGCCGCTGTCGCCGCGCCCGGCCATGTCGGCGCAGACCGCGCGGCGGCCGTCGCCGGCCAGCGCCGCCGCCAGGCTGTCGAAGTCGCGGGCGTTGCGGGCGAGGCCGTGCAGGCAGACGACCGACACGTCGTGAGGCGGACCGGACTCGCGGTAGGCGATCCGGTGGAACCCGGTCCTCGACAGGCAGGAAAGGCTGTCCTGGCGGGGGCCCTCCATGCCCGCTCAGGCGGCCGCCAGGGCCGGCGGGGCGTCGAAGACCTGGACGAAGGTTTCCGGGTGGAAGCCGTTGAAGCGGGTGGCCAGGGCGTTGGAATAGGCGCCGACCTGGTCGATCTCGATCCAGTCGCCCTCGCGCACGTCGTCGGGCAGCGCGAAGGTGCCCGGCAGGACGTCGAGGGAATCGCAGGTCGGGCCGTTGAGGGAGAACTCGGCCAGGCTCGCGGAAACCGCCCCATCGAGGCGGATCACCCGCGCCGGCAGGCGGATGGCGACGGTGTTCATCTCCGACAGGCTGCCGTAGATGCCGTCGTTGATGTAGAGGCGGTCGTCCTTGCGCAGCTGCACCTGGGTCAGCAGCGAGCAGCCCTGGGCCACCAGCGCGCGCCCGGGCTCGGCGAAGACCTCCACCGTGGGACTGAGCTTCAGCTGCTTCAGGCCGCGGCGGATGGCCGCCATGTAGTCGTCCAGGGCCGGCACCGGGCGGTCGCCGTAGGCGGCCGGGAAGCCGCCGCCGACGTCGACGCAGACCGGCGCCACCCCCGCCTTCGCGATCACCTGGCCGAGCAGGTCGAGGGCCGAGAGATAGGCCTCCGGGCTGCGGCACTGGGAGCCGACATGGAAGGCGAGCCCCACCGCGCAGCCCTTGGCGCTCGCCGCCGCCATCAGTTCCGCCGCCGCCTCGGGGGTGGCGCCGAACTTGGCGGCAAGGTGATAGAGCGTGTCGTCCGCCGGCGGGGTGTTGACCCGCACGATGATGGTGTTGCCCGCGGCGCCGACCTCCTCCACCACCTTGTTCAGCTCGTCGATGTGGTCGACCACGAAGTGGCGCACGCCGTAGACCTGATAGGCGGACTTGATCACCGCGCGCGCCTTCACCGGGTGCATGAAGTAGGTATGCGCGTCGTCGAAGCTGTCGGAGACCTGGGCGATCTCGGTCAGCGAGGCGGTGTCGAAATGGCGGATGCCGCCCTTGTAGAGGGCGCCGAGGACCAGCGGGTGCGGATTGCACTTCACGGCGTAGAGGACGGTGCCGGGAAACTGGCTGATGAAGCGGCGCGCCCCGGCCGCCAGCACGTCGGGCCTGACGCAATAGACCGGATAGCTCGGCCGCAGCGCCCGGGCCACCGCCGCCACGTCGGTGAACTGGCCTTTGTCAACCGCCACTGCGCGCCACCTGTGCCTGTGTGAACCGTGCCGGGAAGTCCCGGTCTCTCTATAGAGAGCCCCATCTATAGAAAGCCGGGGCGGCGGCCACAAGGGCAAGTATGGAGAAAAACCCGCCGCCGGCCGTCAGTCGACGCGCAGCCGCGCGCCCGAGGCATCCCGCAGCGAGCGCAGCAGGCCGCGCATTTCCGGGCCGAGGGCGATCTGGCCGTCCTTCATGTAGCCCTCGTGGTTCGCTTCGATTTCGTCCACCACGTAGCGGTAGTTGACCATCAGGCCGCAGGACTGTGCCATGCCGTTTCCGGAGGCATCGCCCAGCCAGTTCAGCCGCTCGATCCGCGCGCCGTTGCGCAGGTGAAAGCGGGCCACCGGGTCGAGCGGCTGGCCGTCATCACGCTTGGTCGCCAGATAGCGTGCCGCCAGCCCCGTCAGGGGCCGCTGCAGGCCCCTCACCCCCTCGGGCGCGGCACCGCCGCCGCCGACAAGGTCGGCGATCACGGTCTTCAGGCCGCGATCCTTGCCGAGGGCCGGCAGTTCGGCGAGATCCTCCGGCGCGAAGGCCGCCGCCAGATCGTCCTCCGGCAGCGCTTCCAGCCAGCGCCGGAAGCCGGGGATCGGCGACAGCGTGGCGAAGATCTTTAGGCGGGGAAACTCGCGCGACAGCGTCTGCACCACCCGCTTGATGAGATAGTCGCCGAAGGAGATCTGCTTCAGCCCCTTCTGGGTGTTGGAGATGGAATAGAAGATCGCCGCATCGGCCTGCTGCGGGTCCATTTCCGGCGCCTTCTCGTCGAGCAGCGCCTGGATCGAACCCGCCATGCCCCGGACCAGGGCCACCTCGACGAAGGCCAGCGGCTCATCGGGCATGCGCGGATGGAACAGCGCATAGCAGCGGCGGTCTGAATCCAGCCGGTTGCGGAGATCCTGCCAGGAGGTGATCTGGTGCACCGCCTCGTAGGCCACCAGCTTCTCCAGGAGCGCGGCCGGCGAGTTCCAGTCGATGGCGCGCAGATCGAGGAAGCCGGTGTCGAACCACGACAGCAGCAACTCGCGCAGATCGTCGTCGAGGCCCTTCAGGTAGGGATCGTCGCTGCGTAGCGCCAGGATGTCGGCGCGCAGGTCGACCAGGAACTTCACCCCCTCGGGCAGGGCATTGAACTGGGTCAGCAGGCGCAGACGCGGCGGCTGCAGCGCGCGCCGCAGCGCCGCCTCGGCCACCAGGCGCTCGGCGTCCGTCAGCGCCGACTGGTAGCCGGCGACGGCCGCATCGACGGCCTCGGACGACACCGCGAACTCCCGCGCCAGGACCGTCAGGAAGCGCTCGCGCCCCTCGGCGTCCTGCTCCAGGTAGATGCGCCCCAGCTCGGCGGCGCGCATGCGCGCCGACACCTCGCCGCCGCGCGCCTCCAGGCAGTCGCGCATCAGCCGCTTCAGGGCGTCGGGCTCGGTGGAGACCGGCGCCTTGGCGATGCCGACGGTGCGCGCGGCCGACTGGGCGATGTCGCGCCAAGCCGAAGCCAGGTTCGACAGCGTACGTCCGACCAGGTTCTCCTGCGGTACCTCGGTCATCCTCCAACTTCCCTAGATGGCCGGCCCCATGATGAAATCGGGCAGCCAGGTCGCAATCGCCGGGAACACGCAGAGCAGAACGATCCCCAGCGCCATCGCGATCATGAAAGGCAAGGCCCCCTTGAGGATGGTCTGCAGCGAGATGTCGGGCGCGATGCCGTTGATGACGTAGAGATTTAGGCCCACCGGCGGCGTAATCAATCCGATTTCCATGTTGATGGTGAGGATGACGGCGAACCAGTAGGGATCGAAGCCGACGGAGGTCACGATGGGCAGCAGGATCGGCGCCGTCATCAGGATCACCGCGACCGGCGGCAGGAAGAAGCCGCAGACCAGCAGGAACACGTTGATCATCGCCATCAGGACCCAGCGGTTGACATCCAGGTCGACGATCCAGGCGGCGATCGACTGGGTCACGAAGAGGCTCGACAGGGTGTAGCTGAACAGGGCCGAGGCGCCGATGATCATCAGGATCATCACCGACTCGCGCATGGTGTCACCGAGGATCTCCCACACCCGCAGCGGCGACCAGCTGCGCAGGAAGATACCGTAGACCACCACCACCAGCAGGATGCAGAACAGCGCCCCCACGCCCGCGGCCTCCGACGGCGTGGCGATGCCGCCGTAGAGCACATAGAGCACGCCGGCGACGATGGCGAGAAACGGCAGGACACGGGGCAGGATCGCCAGCTTCTGGCGCAGGCTGTAGCCGACGTCGCCGAGCTTGAAGCGGTAGCCGCCGCGCCAGGCGGCATACAGCGCCCAGGCCATGAACAGGCAGGTCAGCATGAGGCCGGGCAGCAGGCCGGCGATGAACAGCCGGCCGATCGAGGTCTCGGTGGCGATGCCGTAGACGATCATGGTGACCGAAGGCGGAATCAGGATGCCGAGGGTGCCGCCGGCGGCGATCGCCCCGGTGGCGAGGCCGTCGGGATAGCCGCGCTGGCGCATCTCCGGGATACCCATCTTGCCGATGGCCGCGCAGGTCGCCGGCGAGGAGCCGGAGAGCGCCGCGAAGATCGAGCAGGCGCCGATGTTGGAGATGATGAGGCCGCCGGGCACCCGGTACAGCCAGCGCTCGAGCGCTTCGTAGAGGTCCTTGCCGGCGGGCGAGGAAGCCACCGCCGCGCCCATCAGCACGAACATCGGGATTGACACCAGGGCGAAGTCCGCCAGGCCGCCGAAGAAGGTATCGGCGACGATGCCGATGCTGCCCCAGCCGTCGATGGCGACCAAAAAGCCGAGTGCGACGATGCCGAGACCGAAGGCAATGGGGATGCCGGTCGCCAGCACCGCGATGGTGATCACCGCGATGAGGCCGCCGAGTTCCAGCGGGCTCATGGCCGCATCTCCGGATCCATGCCGAAGGGCATGGCGCGGCCGGTGGCGAGGCAGAGGATGTCGGCGACATACTGCAGGCAGAGCAGGCCGATGCCGAGCGGGATCGGCGCGTAGGCGATCCACAGCGGCAGGCCCCAGATCGAGCTGGTCTTCCAGTTGCCGCGCCAGGCATCGAGCCACATCTCGGCACCGCTATAGGTCAGCAAGCCGCAGAAAGCCAGGGCCAGGAACGAGGCCAGGAAGGCCAGCACCATCCGCGCCCGGTGCGGCAGGTAGAGCGGCAGCAGGTCGACGTTCACGTGCCCGCGGCGCAGCAGCACGTAGGGACTACCGATCAGGGTGGCACCGACGATGCTGTAGACCGCGAACTCGGTCTGCCAGACCGTCGACTGGTTCAGCAGGTAGCGCAGCACCACCATCTGGCAGACCACCAGCACGGCCGCCGCCAGGGTCAGGGCGGAGAGCACGCCGCAGGCTTGCGAGAGCCGGCGCACGGTCGCGATGAAAAATTCCAAGGCAGCCTCGACGTTGGAAGCGATCAGGAGTCACGATGCCCCGGACAGCGGCGCCCGGCAAGCGATGGGGCAAACGATGGGTCAAGCAATGGGGGCGCCGGCGGCTTTCGGCTCCGGCGCCCCCTGAGTTCGGCGGAACGCCGTTACTCGACGGCCAGCGCCTTCTCGATCAGCTCGGCGCCGCCGGGAACCTGCTCGGCGAAGATCTTGTAGGAAGTCTCCTGCGCGATGGCACGCCAGGCGGCGGCATCCTCGGCCGACATCTTGACGACCTCCACGCCGGCCTCCTTGAAGACCTCGACCATCTTCTCATCGAGCCCCTTGACCTGCCCCACCATGTAGTCCTCGGACTTCTTGCCGGCCTCCAGCAAAGCCTTCTGCTGCGCTTCGTTCAGCTTGTCCCAGCTGCTCTTCGACATCAGGATCGGCTCGTACATGAACCAGAGGGCGTGGTCGCCCGGCTCGGTCAGGCACTTCACCTGCTCGTAGAGGCGGAAGGATACGAAGCTGCCGGAGCTGGTGTTGGCCGCGTCCAGCACGCCGGTCTGCAGGCCGGTATAGATTTCCGACGACGGCATCGACGAGATCGAGGCACCGGCCCCGACCAGCATCTGCTCGAAGGCCGGGCCGGCCGCGCGCGTCACCTGCCCCTTCATGGACTCAGGCCCGAGGATGCAGTTCTTCGTCGACGCGAAGCCGCCGGCCAGCCAGGCGTCGGCCAGCACCACGACACCTGCGTCTTCGATGATCTTCTTGATGTCCGCCATGAAGGGCGAATCGTTGAGGCGCAGGGCGTGATCGTGGTTCTTCACGAGGCCCGGCATCAGCGTGGCGCTGAACTGCGGATGGCGGCCGCTGGCGTAGTCGAGCGGGAAGGCCGAGATGTCCAGCTGGCCCCTCACCATGGCGTTCCACTGCTCGGCGGGCTTGAACAGCGAGGCGCCGGGATAGACCTGGATATTCAGGCCGACGCCCGCCGCGGACGCCTCGCGGGCGATGATCTGCACCATCTCGTCGCGCGCGTCGCCCTTGCCGCCCGGCCACTGGTGCGATGCCTTCAGATTCACGTCCGCCGCCATGGCCGAGCCGGCCACGGAGACCGCCACGACCATCGCCGTCGTGGAAATCAGAGCACGAATTGACTTGGACATTCCTGGTTCCTCCCGGTTGCTTATTCCTCGACGGGAGACTGCAAGGCAGACCCCCCGACGCTTTGTTCTGAGCAAAACACTACCCCCGCCTTCGCAAGCTGTCCAGTCTTGCATACAATTTTCATCACTGTGCATGCTTGCGGGACTCTTCTGCATGCGCCTATACTTCGAACCATGAAACCGAAAGCCGCACCCTTGGCGCAGGATCTGCGCGATCGCCTGGAGGAGGAGATTCTTTCCGGCCAACGCCCGCCCGGCGCCCGTCTGGACGAGAGCCGGCTGGCCGAACACTTCGGCGTGTCGCGCACGCCGGTGCGCGAGGCCCTGCGCGAGCTGGCGGCGGCCGATCTCGTGGTGCTGCGTCCGCGTCAGGGCGCGGTGGTCGCGACCGTCACGGTGACGCAGCTGCTGCACATGTTCGAGGTGATGGCGGAACTGGAGTCGTTCTGCGCCCGCCTCGCCGCGCGGCGCATGACGGCGGAGGAACGCCGGCGCCTTGCCGAGGTGCACGAAGGCTGCCGCGACCTGGCCGAGCGCGGCGAGGCCCATGCCTACTACGATGCCAACCGCTGCTTCCATGAAGAAGTCTATGCGGGCTCACACAACAGCTTCCTGGAAGAGACCACGCGCGGCATGCGCAACCGCCTGTCGCCCTACCGGCGTTTCCAGCTGCAGCATCCCGGCCGCATCATGCGATCCTGGAACGAGCACCGGGCGGTGGTGGAGGCCATCCTGAAGGGCGACGCGGAGGCAGCGGCCGCGGCCATGACTCACCACGTGACGATCCAGGGCGACCTCTTCACCGACCTCATCTCGGCCTTGCCGGAATCCTACGTCCATGCCATGACCGCCTGAGCGATTTTAGCGGCGGCCCAGGCATACCAGGCGACCGATGACCAACCTCTACGATCTGCTTCGACAACACTTCCCCACCGACCGCGCCCAGACGGTCCTGGAGTTGGCGGACGGCCGGCGGATCAGCTATGCCGACCTCGAGGCCGGCGCCGGCCGCGTGGCCCGCCTGCTGCTCGACTGCGGCGTACAGCCGGGCGACCGCGTGGCCGCGCAGATCGAGAAGTCGCCGGAAGCGCTGCTGCTCTATCTCGCGGTGCTGCGCTGCGGGGCCGTCTACCTGCCGCTCAACACCGCCTACAAGGGCGGCGAGGTCGCCTATTTCCTGGAGGACGCCGAGCCGCGTGTGCTGGTCTGCGCGCCGGAGAACGAGGCGGCCCTGCGCCAGGTGGCGGACAAGGCGGGTGTCCCGACGGTGCTGACCCTGGGAGAGGCCGGCGACGGCAGCGTCGTGGAGCGCAGCCGCGGCCTCGACCCGGAAGTTCCCGTGGTCGCCCGCGACCCCGACGACCTGGCCGCCATCCTCTACACCAGCGGCACCACCGGGCGCTCCAAGGGCGCCATGCTGAGCCATGCCAATCTCGGCTCCAACAGTCTGACCCTGCGCGACTACTGGGGCTTCACGGCCGACGACGTGCTGATTCACGCGCTGCCGATGTTCCATACCCACGGCCTCTTCGTCGCCACCCACTGCGTGCTGCTGAGCGGCAGCCGCATGCTGTTCCTGAACCGCTTCGATGCCGATACCGTGATCGACCTGCTGCCGCGCGCCACGGCGATGATGGGGGTTCCCACCTTCTACACCCGCCTGCTGGCGAGCCCGCGCCTCAACCGCGAAGCCTGCGCCGGCATCCGCCTCTTCATCTCGGGATCGGCGCCGCTGCTGGCCGACACCTTCAAGGCCTTCGAGGAGCGCACCGGTCACCGCATCCTCGAGCGTTACGGCATGACCGAGACGACGATGAACACCTCGAACCCGCTCGAAGGCGAGCGTATCGCCGGCACGGTCGGCTTTCCCCTGCCCGGCGTCGAGGTCCGCGTCACCGACGAGGACGGCAGCCCCCTGCCCCAGGGCGAGGTCGGCGTGCTGGAGGTAAAGGGGCCCAACGTCTTCCGCGGCTACTGGCGCCAGCCGGACAAGACCGCCGCGGAGTTCCGTCCCGACGGCTTCTTCATCACCGGCGACGTGGCGATGATCGACGCGCGCGGCTATGTCCACATCGTCGGCCGCGCCAAGGATCTCATCATCTCCGGCGGCTTCAACGTCTACCCGAAGGAGATCGAGCTTTGCATCGACCTCATCGCCGGCGTCCAGGAAAGCGCCGTGATCGGCGTGCCACACCCCGATTTCGGCGAAGCCGTGGTGGCGGTGGTGAAGCGTGACGGCAGCGGCGCGGCGGTGACGGCAGAGGCGGTCCAGGCGACCGCCAAGGCGGAACTGGCCAACTTCAAGGTGCCGAAGAAGGTCTTCTTCGTCGACGAGCTGCCGCGCAACACCATGGGCAAGGTGCAGAAGAACCTGCTGCGCGAGCGCTTCAAGGACAGCTTCAGCTCGGCCGCCTGAGAAGGCGCTACGCCGCCGAGCCTTGCGCGGTGGCGTCGGCCAGACAGGCGGCGATCTCCTCGGCGCCGAGGGTTTCCTTCTCCTCCAGGCGCCGCACCAGCACTTTCATGCCGGCCTTGTGGGCCTCGATGATCTCCCGCGCCCGCGACTCAGCCTCGCGCAGCAGGTCGGACACCGCCGCGTCGACGTCGTGCGCCGTGGTTTCGCTGAAGCGGCGCGGCTGGGCGATCTCGCGGCCGAGGAAGGGATGATCCTCGCTCTGGCGCAGGTCGACGGGGCCGATCTCCTCCGACATGCCCCAGCGCGCCACCATGGCCCGCGCCATCTGCGTCGCCTTCTTGATGTCGTCGTCGGCCCCGGAGCTGACATTGCCGAGCACCAGCTTCTCCGCCGTGCGGCCCGCCAGCATCACCGCCAGGCGGTCCTTCAGGTAGTCCTCCGGCAGGGTGTGGCGCTCCTCCTCCGGCAGCATGTGGGTGCCGCCGAGGGAGCGGCCGCGCGGAATGATGGTCACCTTGTAAAGCGGATCGGCGGTCGGCAGGAAGTGCGCCACCACGGTGTGGCCGGCCTCGTGCACGGCCAGGCGGTGCTTCTCCTCGGGATGAATCGCCAGGCTGCGCACGGTGCCCATCAGCACCTTGTCGCGCATCTCCTCGAAGTCATGCATGTCGATGGCGGACTTGTCGGCGCGCGCCGCCGCCATTGCCGCCTCGTTGACCAGGTTCTTCAGGTCGGCACCGGAGAAACCCGGCGTCGCGCTGGCCAGGACCGCGAGGTTGACGTCGGAGGCCACCGGCATCTTTCGGGTATGCACCTTGAGGATGGCTTCCCGCGCCTCGCGGTCGGGCAGTTCCAGGGTGACGTGGCGGTCGAAGCGGCCGGGGCGCAGCAGCGCCGGATCCAGCACGTCGGGACGGTTGGTCGCCGCCAGCACGATCACGGCCTCGTGCCCGCTGAAGCCGTCCATTTCCGAGAGGATCTGGTTCAGCGTCTGCTCGCGCTCATCGTTGCCGCCGCCCAGGCCAGTGCCGCGCACCCGACCAACCGCGTCCAGTTCGTCGATGAAGATGATGCTGGGCGCGCGCTTCTTCGCCTCCTCGAACATCTTGCGTACCCGCGAGGCGCCGACGCCGACGAACATCTCGATGAACTCGGATGCGGAGGTGTGATAGAAATTCACGTCCGCCTCACCCGCCAGGGCGCGCGCCAGCAGCGTCTTGCCGGTGCCCGGCGGACCCATCAGCAGCACGCCGCGCGGCGGCTCGGCGCCGAGGCGCTGGTAGCGCTGCGGATCGCGCAGGAAGTCCACCAGCTCGGCGACCTCGCGCTTGGCGTTCTCCTGCCCGGCGACGTCGGCGAAGGTGACGCGCTTCTGGCGCTTGACTTCGCGGCTGGCGGAACCGGCCAGGAAGTCAGAGGGATCGCGGCCGCCGAAGCGGCCGGCCAGATTGCTCTGCATGCGGTTCCAGAACCAGAAGTAGATGCCGAGAAAGATCAGCCAGGGCAGCAGCGTCAGAAACCAGCCGCCGCGATCCTCGCTGGGCGGGTCGACGGCAATCACCGCGCCGCTGGACTCGATCAAAGGCATGAGGTCAGGATCGCTGAGAGCCGGCAGGTTCGCGCGGATCTTCTGGCCGCCGTCGATGTCGCCGGCGGCCTGCTTCAGGGTCGCGGTGGCGCTGCGCTCGGCCAGGCGGATCTCGGCGACGCGGCCGTCGCGCAGCAACTGCTTGAACTCGCTGTAGGCCACCTCGGCCGGTGCCAGCGGCGGCGCCGTCATTTCCCGCATGCTGTAGAGAAACCCCAGCAGCAGCAACGCAGCGAGCAGGACGGGCCACAGTTTCGTAAGGTCTTTCAAAAAACTCCTCCGGCCACCGGGCCGCTTCCGCCCGGGGCTATGCCATAATATGGGATAACCGACGCAGAACCCCACCGGAATGATTCAGGTCAAGACCGCCGCCCTGCAACCTGCGCCCTGGTCCCTTCCCGGCGAAAGGATATGTCAAGGTCTTGGCTGGCATTGTCGGCGGACAGGATATTCGACAAATGGCCACAGCGAACGGCCGGGCAAAGGCGGTATAAGGGGATATGAGAGCGATTCGGCGCGTCCTGGCGATCGTCCTTGGAGGATTGCTCGCCCTGGCCATTCTTGCCGGCGGCGGGACCTATCTGTGGATGCGCGGTTCCCTGCCCAAGGTGGCGGGCGAGGTTCGCATGGCCGCGCTGGAGGCGCCGGTGACCGTGCGCCGCAACGGCGACGGCATGGTCCGGATCCAGGCCGCCAACGAACTCGACCTCTACCGCGCGCTCGGCTTCGTGCATGCCCAGGAGCGCCTGTGGCAGATGGATTTCATGCGTCGGACGGCATCCGGCCGGCTCTCGGAGGTCATGGGCCGGGCGACCCTCGGCCACGACCGCTTCTTCCGCACCCTCGGCTTCCGCCAGCAGGCCGAGGCCAACCTGCAGTTCCTCTCGGACGACACCAAAGCGGCGCTGCAGGCCTATGCCGACGGCGTCAACGGGTTCCTGGCCAACCGATCCGGCCCGCTGCCGCCGGAGTTCCAGATCCTGCGCTACGAACCGGAGCCCTGGAGCGCGACGGATTCCCTGCTGTGGGGCCGCCTGATGGCGCTCAGGCTCTCGGACAACTGGCGCGACGAGTTGAGCCGCGCCCGTCTCGCCGGCCGCTTCAGCGCCGAGCAGATCGCCGAGCTCTGGCCCGGCTACCCGGCCGACTCACCGGTGACCCTCGCCCAGCTCCGGGATCTGATCGACCATGAGACCGCGAGCCGGCTCGCCGACCTGCTGCCGTCGTCCCTGGTGTCGACCGGCGCCTCCAACGCCTGGGTGCTGGACGGCAAGCGTACCGCCAGCGGCGGTCCGATCCTGGCCAACGATCCGCACCTGCCCCTGGATGCCCCCGGAACCTGGTTCCTGGCCCGCCTCGAAGCGCCGGGCCTGACCCTTGTCGGCGCGACCGCGCCGGGCGTGCCGTTCATGCTGCTCGGCCACAACGGGAAGGTCGCCTGGGGGCTGACCACGACGCACAGCGACACCCAGGACTTCTTCATCGAGCGGCTTTCTCCGGACGATCCCGACCACTACCTGACGCCGGAAGGCAGCGAACCCTTCCAAGTGCGCGACGAGTTCATCCGCATCAGCGGCGGCGAGTCCCTTCGCCTGATCGTGCGCGAGACGCGGCACGGCCCGGTGATGAGCGACGTCGTCCCGCAGGGATCGAGCGAGGCCGGCGCCGTGCTCGCGCTGGCCTGGCCGGCGCTGCGCCCCGACGACGGCACCGCCGACGCCTTCTACAGGATGAACCGGGCGGAGAACACCGTGGTGTTCCGCGAGTCCCTGCGGCAATTCCACTCGCCGCAGCAGAACATCGTCTTCGCCGACGTCGAGGGCAATACCGGCTTCATGGCCCCGGCCCGCGTCCCCGTCCGCCGCAACGGCAACGGCCAGCACCCGGTGCCGGGCTGGAGCGGCGAGTTCGACTGGATCGGCTTCGTGCCCTTCGAGGAGCTGCCACGCTCGAACAATCCGCGCAGCGGCCTCATCATCAACGCCAACAACAAGATCGTGCCGGACAACTTCCCGCACCTCATCGCCGTCGACTGGCCGCCGCCCTACCGGGCCGAGCGCATCGCCGCCGTGCTCGGCGACAGCGCCGGCAGCCACAGTCTCGCCGACTCCCTGATCCTGCAGCAGGATATCGTCGCCAACTCCGCGAACCGCATTCTGCCGCGCCTGCTCGCCGCCGCCCCGGCCCAGGGGCGCGCCCGCGAAGCCGTCGCCCGGCTGCGCGGCTGGGACCGCCGGATGCACCGCAACGCCCCCGAATCGCTGATCCTGCAGGCCTGGGTGTGGGCACTGGGCCAGGCGATTCTGGCCGACGAACTGGGATCCGGTTATCTCGAATACCTGGACGGCGGCATCTACACCGTGGAGCGTCTGATCGCCGAGGAAAGCATCTGGTGCGACGACGTCACCACGCCGGAAATAGAGACCTGCGACGACCAGATCGCCAAGGCCCTGGAGCTTGCGCTCGACCACCTGACCGAGCGCTTCGGCCGCGACATGTCCGGCTGGCGCTGGGGCGACGCCCACAGGGCGCGCTTCGCCCACCCGCTGTTCAGCCGGATTCCAGTCCTCCGCGATCTCGTCACCTACGGCATCGAGACCGACGGCGGCAACGACACGGTGAACCGCGCCTCCGCACGGCTCGGCGGCAGTTCCGAGACCCGCTTCGAGAACGTCCACGGGGCCGGATTCCGCGCCGTCTACGACCTCCAGGACCTCGACCGCTCCCGCTTCATGATCGCGACCGGTCAGGCGGGCAATCCCCTCTCCCGCCTCTACGGCAGCCTGGTCACGCGCTGGCGCGACGGACAGTCGGTGTCGCTGGCTCCCGAATCCTGGGCGGTGGCAGAACAGCTTAGCCTGCTGCCGGCACAACAATAGCCTGACATCATGCCCGCCGGCGCCAAGTCCGGCGTCTCACCCGGGGGATCCGACAGTGACCACGACTATCGACGACATCCGGGCGGCCGCCCGGCACCTTGAAGGCCAGGTGATCCGCACGCCGCTGGTGCCCGCCGCGCGCATGTCCGAGGTGCTCGGCTGCGAGCTCCACCTGAAGCTGGAGAACCTGCAGCGCACCGGCTCCTTCAAGGACCGAGGTGCCTACATCCGGCTGTCCCGGCTGACGCCGGAGGAGGCGCGGCGCGGCGTCATCGCCATGTCGGCCGGCAACCATGCCCAGGGCGTGGCCTACCACGCCCAGCGCCTCGGCATCCCAACGACCATCGTCATGCCCGAGTTCGCGCCCTTCTCCAAAGTCGAGCGGACCAGGTCCTTCGGCGCCAAGGTGGTGCTGACCGGCGACACCCTGGACGCCTCCGCCCAGGCGGCGCGCAAGATCGCCGCGGACGAGGGCCTGACCTTCGTTCACCCCTACGACGACCCGGACGTGATCGCCGGCCAGGGCACCATCGGGCTGGAGATCATGGCCGACCTGCCCGACGTCGACACCATCGTCGTGCCGATCGGCGGCGGCGGGCTGATCTCCGGCATCTCCCTCGCTGCCAAGGACGCCAACCCGGAGGTCCACGTGGTCGGCGTCGAGACGGAACTCTATCCCTCGATGCTCAACGCCCTGAAGGGGCGCGGCGAGCTTCCCGGCGGCAGCAGCCTGGCGGACGGCATCGCCGTGAAGAACCCGGGCAAGCTGACGCAGGAGATCATCTCCCGCCTGGTCGACGACATCGCCATCGTGCCGGAGAGCGTCATCGAGACCGCCATCGTGCGCCTGGTGGAGGAGCAGAAGATCGTCGCCGAGGGCGCCGGCGCCGCCGGCGTCGCCGCCATCCTCGCCGATCCGGAGCGCTTCGCCGGGCGCAAGGTCGCCACGGTGATCTGCGGCGGCAATATCGACGTGCGGTTGCTCTCGGGGGTGCTCGCGCGCGGCCTGGTGCGCGACGGCCGCATGGTGCGCCTGCGTATCGGCATCGTCGACCAGCCGGGCGTGCTGGCCCGGATCGCCGACGTCATCGGCCGCAGCGGCGCCAACATCATCGAGGTCTACCACCAGCGCCTGTTCTACGACGTTCCGGCCAAGCGCGCCGACGTCGACGTGGTGCTGGAGACGCGCAATGCCGAGCATGTGAAGGAGATCATCGCCAGCCTGGACCAGCACGGATTCCCGACCCGGGCGCTGTCCGCACATTCCACCGACGGCGCCTGACCTGCCGGCCAAAAAAGGGGTTCTCCTCATCCATCTGTTGCACCGCGCCCCGCCATCCCTTAGGGGATAGCGGCAGCAGTCGCCGCGCAGACTTGGAGGAGCTCCCATGGCCCCGACCGGCGCCGTCTATCACAACGTCCTGGACCGTATAGGCAGCACCCCGATGGTCGAGGTGTCCCGCATGGATACCGGACCCTGCCGCCTGTTCCTGAAGCTCGAGAGCGAGAATCCCGGCGGGTCCATCAAGGACCGCATCGGCAAGTCGATGATCGAGGCGGCCGAGCGCGACGGCAGCCTGAAGCCCGGCGGCCGCCTCATCGAGGCCACGGCAGGCAATACCGGCCTCGGCCTCGCCCTGGTCGCCGCCCAGAAGGGCTATCGCCTGTCCCTGGTGGTGCCGGACAAGATGGCGCAGGAGAAGATCTTCCACCTCCGCGCCCTCGGCACCGAGGTGATCCTGACCCGTTCCGACGTCGGCAAGGGCCATCCGGAATACTACCAGGACATGGCCCTGCGCATCGCCGGCGAAACCGGCGCCATCTTCGTCAACCAGTTCGGCAATCCGGCCAACCCGCTGGCCCACGAGACCACCACCGGGCCGGAGATCTGGGAGCAGATGGAGCACGACGTCGATGCCATGGTCTGCGGCGTCGGCTCCGGCGGCACCATCGCCGGGCTGTCGCGGTTCTTCGCCAAGGTCTCCGACAAGACCGAGATGGTGCTGGCCGACCCCAAGGGCTCGATCCTGGCCGAGTACGTCGAGACCGGCCACCTGCGCAAGGAGGTCGGCAGCTGGATCGTCGAAGGCATCGGCGAGGATTTCCTGCCCGACGTCGCCGATCTGTCGCGGGTCCGCAAGGCCTACGAGATCGGCGACAAGGAAGCCCTGCTGACGGCGCGCGAACTGCTGCAGCGGGAGGGCATCCTGGCCGGCTCCTCTTCCGGTACCCTGATCGCCGCCGCCCTGCGCTACTGCCGCGAGCAGACCACGCCGAAGCGGGTCGTCACCCTGGTCTGCGACAGCGGCAACAAGTACCTCTCCAAGATGTTCAACGACTACTGGATGATCGACCAGGGATTCATCGATCGCGAGCGCAAGGGCGACCTGCGCGACCTCATCAGCCGCCGCCACGACGAGCGCGGCACGGTGACGGTCAGCGCCGACGACAACCTGCTGATCGCCTACGGCCGCATGAAGCTCTACGACATCTCGCAGCTTCCCGTCCTCGACGGCGACGGCAAGGTGGTCGGCATCATCGACGAGAGCGACATCCTGCTGAAGGTCTTCCACGACGACAGCCGCTTCAAGGACCCGATCTCCGGCGCCATGACCCGGAACCTGGAAACCGTCGACGCCGATCAGCCGATGGAAGCCCTGCTGCCGATCTTCGCCAAGGACCGCGTCGCCATCGTCTTCGAGGGCGATACCTTCCTCGGCCTGATCACCCGTATCGACCTGCTCAACCACCTTCGCCGAAGGATGCGATAGACGCCATGCCCGATTCCCCGAGGACCCGCAACAGGCCGGCCTTCGCCACCCGCGTGATCCACGCCGGGCAGTCCCCGGATCCGTCGACCGGCGCCATCATGCCACCGATCTACGCGACCTCGACCTACGTCCAGGACAGCCCCGGCGTCCACAAGGGCTACGAGTACAGCCGCTCGCAGAATCCGACGCGCATGGCCTACGAACGCTGCATCGCCGACCTGGAGAGCGGCGAGCGCGGCTACGCCTTCGCTTCCGGCCTCTCTGCCATCGCCACCCTGCTGGAATGCTTCGACAGCGGCAGCCATGTGATCGCCATGGACGATCTCTACGGCGGCTCCTATCGCCTCTTCGAGGGCGTGCGCCGGCGCTCGGCGGGGCTCGACTTCTCCTTCGTCGACATGACGCGGATCGCCGACCTGGAAGCCGCCATCCGCCCGGAGACCCGTCTGATCTGGGTGGAGACGCCGACCAATCCGCTGCTCAAGCTGGTCGACCTCGAGGCCGTCGCCGAGGTGGCGCGGAAACGCGGCATCGTCGCCGCCTGCGACAACACCTTCGCCACGCCCTGGGTGCAGCGCCCGCTCGAGCTCGGTTTCGACGCGGTGATGCACTCGGCCACGAAGTACCTCAACGGCCATTCCGACATGGTCGGCGGCGTGCTGGTCGTCGGCGACAACGCCGAGCTCGCCGAGCGCCTGACCTTCCTGCAGAACGCCGTCGGCGCCGTCCAGGGGCCCTTCGACAGCTTTCTCGCCCTGCGCGGCCTGAAGACCCTCGCCCTGCGCATGGAACGCCACTGCACCAACGCCCAGGCCGTCGCGGAATACCTGGAGCATCATCCCAAGGTGGAGAAGGTCCTCTATCCCGGCCTGCCGAGCCATCCCCAGCATGCCCTCGCCGGGCAGCAGATGGATGCGCCGGGCGGCATGGTCACCGCCTTCCTGAAGGGCGGCCTCGACCAGGCGCGGCGGTTCCTGGAGCGGGTCGAGATCTTCGCCCTGGCCGAGAGCCTGGGCGGCGTCGAGAGCCTGATCGAGCACCCGGCGATCATGACCCACGCCTCCATCCCGCCGGAAATCCGCGCCTCCCTCGGCATCGGCGACGGCCTGGTGCGCCTCTCCGTCGGCATCGAAGGCGAGGACGACCTGATCGCCGACCTGGCCAACGCCCTCGCCTGAGGGCGCCGGGCTCAGACCGAAGGGCCGATCGTGCGGTAGCCGCTCTGGAAGTAGATCAGCGGATCGCCCTCTCCGGCGACCTGGAGGCGTTCCACCCGGCCGACGATGATGACGTGGTCGCCGCCCTCGTAGAGATGCTCGTGCCGGCAACCCATGTTGGCCAGACAGCCCTGCAGCACCGGCAGGTCGCCGGTCCAGAGATCGTAGCCGACCCCCTCCCACTTGTCGGTCGCGGCCGTCGAGAAGCGGACCGAGAGTTCGTGCTGCCCGGCGCCGAGGACGTTGACGGCGAAGCGCTCCGCCTTACAGAAGCTGTCGAAGCTGAAGGCCTCCCTGTCGAGGCAGAACAGGATCAGCGGCGGCTCCAGCGAGACCGAGGAAAAGGAGTTGATGGTGATGCCCTGGTTGACGCCAGAGGGGTCGCGCGCCGTGACCACGGTTACACCGGTCGCAAAACGGCCCAGGGCGCGACGGAACGCAAAGGAATCGAACATCATGGGGAATCCAGGTCTCGGGCGGGTCTCGGGCGGGTCTCGGGCGCGTCCCGGGCGCGTCCCGGGCGGGCCCGCGGGGGCACTCCCGGCGGCCCGGATATTAAAGCCGGCACCACCACAAAAGCCAACACAAACCAACAATTTCCGCCTTTTGCGGGATCAGGCTAAACCACTTCTTAACTCAAATCGGCGACCTTCAGAGACCGCTTCCGGCAGACGGACTGTCCGGCGGCTGATATCGCGCGGATTGGGGCTCCATGGGGCTGATTGTTGGTCTTCTGATCGTTGTCGCTAGCACCCTCGGCGGTTACGCGGCGATGGGCGGCAAGCTGGCCGTGCTCTGGCAGCCGTTCGAGGTGGTGATCATCATCGGCGCCGCCATCGGCGCCTACGTCGTCGCCAATACCTCCACCGTGCTCAAAGCGACCGGCAGCGCCATCAGCAAGACGCTGAAGGGGTCGCAGTACAGCAAAGACAATTACATCGAACTCATAAGCCTGCTCTACCAGATCCTGAAGGTCGCCAAGACCAAAGGCAACCTTGGCCTCGAACAGCACATCGAGAATCCCCAGGACTCCGCCCTCTTCGCCCAGTTTCCCGGCGTCATGGCCAATGAGACCGCGGTCACCTTCATGTGCGACTACCTTCGCATGCTGACCCTCGGCTCCGACAACCCCCATGAGATGGAAACCCTGATGGATGCCGAGATCGAGGTCATCCATCACGAGCACCTGGAAGTCGCGCATGCCCTGCGCACCATGGCCGACGGCTTGCCGGCGCTGGGCATCGTCGCCGCCGTGCTCGGCGTCATCAAGACCATGGGGTCGATTACCGAACCGCCCGAGATCCTGGGCAAGCTCATCGGCGGCGCCCTCGTCGGCACCTTCCTCGGCGTCTGGGTCTCCTACGGCTGCGTCGGCCCGGTGGCGGCGAAGGCGCAGGCGGTCTACGACCTCGAGATCAAATACCTCTACTGCATCAAGGCGGCCATACTTGCGCACCTGCACGGCTCGCCGCCGGCGGTCTCCGTGGAATTCGCCCGCAAGGCCCTGGACTCCCACGAACGCCCGACCTTCTACGAGGTCGAGGACGCGGTCGGCGCCCTGCCGCCGCCGGCATAGCGTCAGGCGACCGTCATGGCGGCAGCGAACGACGACGCACCGATCATCATCATCAAGAAGATCAAGAAGGGCGGCGGCCACGGTCATCACGGTGGCGCCTGGAAGGTCGCCTACGCCGACTTCGTCACCGCGATGATGGCCTTCTTCCTGCTGCTGTGGCTGCTCAACGCAACCACCGAAGAGCAGAAGAAGGGTATCGCCGAGTACTTCTCGCCGGTCACCACCTTTACGCCCGACAGCGTCTCCGAGAGCCCGAGCGGCTCGGGGGGAGTGATGGGCGGCCGCAGCATGATCACCGACGGCGCCATGGTGAACGATACCTCGCCGATCGGCATCACGGTCTCCCTTCCCGGCGCAAAGGAAGACTCGCAGTCTCAGACCGAGCAGCCGACCGACGGTGCCCTGGACAGCCAGCAACTCGCGGACGCCGAGGAGGCCGCAGGCGAGTCCGTCGACCGTGACGCCGTCGACGAGCTTGCCCGGGAGCTGGAGCGGGAGCGCTTCGAGCAGGCCGAGACGGAACTGCGCCATGCGCTGGAATCGGTTCCCGACCTCCAGGACTTCGCCAGGAACCTCATCGTCGACCAGACCCCCGAGGGCCTGCGCATCCAGATCATCGACCAGGAGGGCCGGTCGATGTTCGCCTCCGGTTCGGCCAACATGTTCGAACACACCCAGCGCCTGCTGGCGCTGGTGTCGGATGCCATCAAGAAGCTCGACAATCCCGTCGCCATCAAGGGGCACACGGATTCGACGCCCTATGCGAGCGGCAAGGACTATTCCAACTGGGAACTGTCGACCGATCGCGCCAACTCCAGCCGCCGCGCCCTGCTGGCTGCCGGCCTGCCGGAATCGCGTATCGCCTCGGTCGTCGGCCGCGCCGACCAGGAGCATTTCATCCCCGAGGAGCCGAGGTCGCCCCGCAACCGCCGCATCTCCATCGTGCTGCTCCGCCAGGCGCCCCAGGGCGAAACGCCCCTCTACCAGTCGGACAACTGAGCAACAGCAGAGCGCGGCGCTCCAGCCGCGGCTTGCGGCGACGGGAGCGTCCGGCCTAGTCTGGCCGCATGTCAGCCCACGACGATACAGATCGCGCCAGGCCGCTGCCCTGGCAGGGCCTGCCGCCGAGCCCCTCCTCGGCGCCACAGCTTTACGCTGGCACGATCCTGCGCCGCAGCATCGCCTACCTCGTCGACATCGTGATCATCGCCGTGCTCGGCCTTTGCCTCGGCTTCGCCCTCTCCCTCATCGGCATCCTGTCGTTCGGGTTGCTGACGCCCCTGGCCATCGTTTTCATGGCGCTCTGGCCGCTGCTGTACCACAGCTTCTTCATCGCCCGCCGCGGCGCCACGCCGGGAATGCGCCTGTTCGGCCTGGAGCTGCGGGACTGGAGCGGCCGCCCGGTCGAGCCCCTGCAGGCGGTACTGGTCGTGCTGCTGTTCTACGTGACCGTGAGCCTGACCGCCTGGCTGGTGCTGATCGTCGTGCTGCTCAACGACCGCGGGCGCGCCCTCCACGACATCCTCGCCAACACCCTGGTCGTCCGCAGCGTGGAACGGTGACCGGGCCCGGCCTCGGGCCCGCCTCGTCGAGCGATCCTGCATTGCAGGCTGGCCAGAGGCCTTGAAACCCTGCAATAATTGGAGCCGACAGGAGAACGCCGCCGGCAACGGCACGCATTCAAACGAAAAAATGCTCGAACGGCAGGCGTAAAAGCAGGGGCTTGAGGCAACAGGGAGCGTTTCATTTGGAAAGTACCGCCCTCTCGGCCGCCGGTCCGCTGGCAGCCTACGACCCGGACGGCTACTACTGCGAGATGCTGGGCGGCGCGGACGAAAGCGCCGAGCATACGGCGGCCATTCGGGAGCGCCTGAACCGCCTCAATCTGGAGGTTCTGCGCGGGAGGGCGCGCGACGCCGAACTTGAACTCTACAGCTTCGGCATCACCTTCACGGTCTATACCCAGAAAGACGTCATCGACCGTATCCTGCCGTTCGACGTCATTCCCCGCGTCATCTCGCCTGCGGACTGGCATACCATCGAACGCGGCGTGACGCAGCGTGTCACGGCCCTCAATCACTTTCTCTGGGACATCTACCACGACCGGAAGATCCTGAATGACGGCGTGATCCCCCGCGACCTGGTGCTCGGGAACAAGAACTACTGCGAGCTGATGGAAGGCGTCGATGTGCCCCAGGGCACCTATGTGCACATCAACGGCACCGATCTCGTGCGCGGCGACGACGGCAAGTTCGTCGTGCTGGAGGACAATGCGCGCTGCCCATCCGGGGTTTCCTACGTGGTGGAGAACCGCCATCTCATGCAGCGCAGTTTTCCCGACCTCATGCGACAGATCGGCATCCGGCCGGTGTCGAACTATGGCCAGAAGCTCCACGAGGCGCTGGCCGAGACCGCGCCGGCGGGGGTCACCCATCCACAGGTCGTACTGCTTTCCCCAGGCACCTACAACTCCGCCTACTTCGAGCACATCTTCCTGGCCCGTGAGATGGGCGTTCCCCTGGTCGAGGGCAGCGACCTCGTGGTCGACGACGACAGAGTCTATATGAAGACCATCAACGGGCTCGATCCCGTGCACGTGATCTATCGCCGGGTCAACGACGAGTTTCTCGACCCGACGGCGTTCGATCCGGACAGTGTTCTCGGCGTCGCCGGGCTGATGCAGGCCTACGCCAAAGGCAATGTCTCCCTGGCGAACGCTATCGGTACGGGCGTCGCCGATGACAAGGCCGTCTATGCCTACATGCCACGCGTCATCAAGTACTACCTGGACGAGGAGCCGATCCTCGACAACGTGGAGACGCATATCTGCCGCGAGCCCGAAGGCCTCGCCTATACGCTCGACAATCTGGACAAGCTGGTGGTGAAACCAGTCGGCGAAGCCGGGGGTTACGGCATCACTATCGGGCCGCGCGCCAGCAAGCGCGAACTGGAGAAATGCCGGGCAGAGCTTCTGGCGGACCCTGCCAACTACATCGCCCAGCCGATGGTCAATCTCTCGGTCTGCCCGACGGTGACTGACGGCGGCATCAAGCCCCGCCATGTCGACCTTCGCCCCTTCGCGGTAACCGGAAGATCGACCTGGGTGCTGCCGGGCGGGCTCACCCGTGTCGCCCTCACGGAAGGGTCGATCATCGTCAACTCCTCCCAGGGCGGGGGCTCTAAGGATACCTGGGTCCTTGAATAGACTGCTGTCACGCTACGCGGAGGCGATCTACTGGATGGCGCGCTTCGTCGAGCGCGCGGAGAATCTCGCACGCATCCTCGACGTCAACGAGACCTTCAGCCGGGACAGCCGCGGCTGGCAGAACTGGCGCTCGATCCTGCAGCTCTACCGCGACGAGGAGCGCTTTCTCGCGGAGCACGGAGAACCGGAAGCCGATGCCGTGCTCTATTTCTATACCCTGGACCAGCGCAACATCACCTCGATCATCTCGGCGGTGAACCAGGCACGCGGCAACGCTCGCACCCTCCGTCCGCTGATCTCCACGGAGATGTGGATCCAGCTCAACATATTTTCGAACAACCTGAAGAGCGTTTCGCGCGAAGAGCTCAGCGAGCCGCGGCTCGCACGCTTCTGCAACCAGGTGAAGGAAGCCTGCCAGACTCATACCGGTATCACCGAGGGAACCTTCTACCGCGATGAAGGGTGGTTCTTCTACCAGATCGGCCGCTGCATCGAGCGTGCCGACCAGACGACGCGACTCCTCGACGTGAAGTACCATCTGCTGATGCCGGCCCGGGAGGCGGCCGGGTCCGCGCTCGATGTCAGCCACTGGAACGCGGTGCTTCGCTCGGCGGCCGGGTACCACGCCTTCCGCCGTGTCCACCCCAGCGGCATGCCTTCGACCAACGTCGCCGGGTTCCTGCTGTTCGACAGCCGCTTCCCGCGCTCGGTACGTGCCTGCGTGCACGACATCTCGAACCGCCTGACGCAGCTGCGGTCCGGCTACCGCCTGATTGGCGGGGCCGATGCCCTGGAGGATCTCGACGAACTCCGCAGCGTGCTCGACGAGATCACCATCGACCATGTGATCGACAAAGGGATGCACGAGTTCATCGACTGGATTCAATTGAAGCTCAACCGTATCCACGGCGCGCTGGGCGCCGCCTATTTCGGCTACCCGGTGTCCTCAGATGCTGCGCAGAGCGCCGAGTAGGTTTCCCCCGGCCAGCCCAGGCCGGCATGCCTGCCACGACCGGAGCGTGCCAACGCGGCACTGGACCTCGGGGCCGGAGCCGAGCAGATTATCCGTATGAGAGCGGAGCGCACCACCGATGGGCTGCCGTCGGCCGAGCCGGCGGCCTTTGGCCCGCTGCAGAACTACTATGTTCTGGAGCCCAACGCCTGCCCCTACCTGCCGGGCCGGCGGGAGAGGAAGCTGCTGACGGAGATCAGCGGCCCACAGGCCCAGCAAACCTATGAGGCCCTAACCCTGGCGGGCTTCCGGCGCAGCCACCGCTTCGCCTACCGGCCGGCTTGCAGCGGCTGCAATGCCTGCACACCGGTTCGCGTGGTGGTCGATAGCTTTTCTCCCGGCCGCTCCCTCCGGCGCATCCTGCGCACCAACGACGACCTCACCATGAGGTTCGTCCCGGCCCGGTCGACGACCGAGCAGTTCGACCTCTTTCACCGCTACATCGAATCCCGGCATGGCGACGGCGAGATGGCCGGCATGACCGAGCAAGAGTACCGCGACATGGTTGAGTCGAGCGACATCGATACCCGGCTCGCCGAGTATCGCGGGGCCGAGGGCGACCTGCTTGCGGTCTGTCTGCTGGACTGGCTGGCCGACGGCCCTTCGGCGGTCTACGCATTCTTCGAACCAGCTGAGGTCCGCCGCTCCCTTGGGAGCTACGTGATCCTCTCCCTGATCGACGCGGCCAGGCGCGCTGGAGCGGCGCATGTCTACCTCGGCTATTGGATCGAGCGCAGCCGCAAGATGGCCTACAAGACGCGCTTCCGCCCTCTGGAGGGCCTCGGGGCGGATGGCTGGTATCGGCTGCCGGAGAAAAATCCGGCGGATTGATCGCCTCAGTTGCGCGCACAAGCGACCGCGCCTATCCTGCTGCAGGTTGTCGGAAGCATATGGAGAGTCCGCCGCCGGGCCGACTGGGAAGGCCCTGACGTCAACACGATGGCCTGAAAGGCCACTTCAGGGAGGATGGGAATGAAACGTCGTCAATTCATGAAGCGGGCCGCGACCGCGACCGCGGCAACCGCCGTCGCCGCCTCGAGCTTCCCGGCACCGGCGATCTCGCAAGGCCTGATGCGTTGGCGCATGCAAACGACCTGGCCCAAGAACTTCCCGGGCCTCGGCACCGGTGCGAACGCCCTGGCGGAGTACATCGGCGCCGCTTCTGGGGGCAAGCTGACGGTGGAGGTTTTCGGCGGCGGCGAGATCGTGCCGCCGTTCGAGACCATGGACGCCGTCTCCAGCGGGACCCTGGAGATGGGCCACGGCGCCCCCTACTACTGGCAGGGCAAGGTATCGGCCACCCAGTTCATTGCCTCGATGCCCTTCGGACTGAACGCGCAGGAACAGAACGCCTGGCTGCAGTTCGGCGGCGGCCAGGAACTCGCCGACAAGATCTACGGCGAACTGGGCTGCAAGTTCTTCGCCTCCGGCAATACCGGTGTCCAGGCCGGTGGCTGGTTCAACAAGGAAATCAATTCCCTGGAAGACTTCAAGGGCCTGAAGATGCGCATCCCGGGCCTCGGCGGCGCGGTGGTCAAGGCGGCCGGCGGCAATGTCGTGAACCTTCCCGGCGGCGAGATCCCGCCGGCGCTGCAGTCCGGCGCCATCGACGCGACGGAGTGGGTCGGTCCTTACAACGACCTGGCGTTCGGCCTCTACAAAAGCGCCAAGTTCTACTACTACCCGGGCTGGCACGAGCCGGCCACGCTGCTCGACAATTTTATCAACCTCACGGCCTGGAACAGCCTGACGGACGACCTGAAGGCAGTCGTCACCGCCGCCAACGCCTATGCCAACAGCTTCGTGCTGAACGAGTTCGTGGCCAAAAACAACGGCGCGCTGAACACCCTGGTCAGCGAGCATGGCGTCGTGCTGAAGAAGTTCCCCGACGAGGTATTGAACGCACTGGGTGCGCTGTCGGGACAGGTCATGGGCGACATGGCCGCGGCCGATCCGCTCAGTCGCGAAGTCATGGACTCGATCGTGGCCTTCCGCCGGCAGTCGATCGCCTACGCGAGGGTTTCCGAGCAGGCCTTCTACAATGCCCGCGGGCTGCCCTTCAAATGGATCGAATAGACCTCTTGGCATGATCTGCCCGCTGCGCGCGGGCACAAAAAAAAGAGGCCGGCGGGGAATCCCCGCCGGCCTTTTCTTTGACGACGTCAACTTCGGAAGCGTTGGCAGACGCGACGGTTCCGCCTACCTGAACAGGACCTTAGGCAGCCAGGTGGCCACGTCGGGGAAGGCGGCGATCAGGATTAGGCCGATGATCTGGATGATCACGAAAGGAATGATACCGCGGTAGATGCTCATGGTGGTCACGGAAGGCGGCGCGACACCGCGCAGGTAGAACAGCGCGAAGCCGAAGGGCGGCGTCAGGAACGACGTCTGCAGGTTGACCGCAATCATGACGCCGAGCCAGATGGGGTCCAGCCCCATCATGAGCAGGACCGGGCCGACGATCGGCACCACCACGAAAACGATCTCGATGAAGTCCAGAAAGAAGCCCATGACGAACATCAGCGCCATGACCACCAGCATCGCCCCGAAAGCGCCGCCGGGCATGGAAGTCAGCACGTCCTCGACGATCTTGTCGCCGCCGAGGCCGCGGAAGACCAGGGAGAACACCGAGGCACCGAGCAGGATGATGAAGACCATGGCGGAGATCTTCACCGTCGTCTGCATCACCTCGGTCAGGATGCCGCTGCGATGGACGCGCATCAGGGAGACGCCGACGCCGATGGCCATGGCCAAGATGCAGACTCCCGCGACGATCGCTGCCACCGCATCCTCAAAGGGCACGACGCTGCGCTGCATGCGCAGGTCGAAGTTGGTGACCAGCGGAACCAGCGCCACCATGCAGCCTCCGGCCAGGTAGACGGGCCAGCCCTGAGCCTCGCCTCCCGCCACGGCGCGCCCGGCCAGCAGCAGGGCGCCGATGCAGCCGATCGAGGCCGCCTCCGTCGGCGTCGCCAGCCCGAACAGGATCGATCCCAGGACCAGCACGATGAGAGCGGCCGGCGGCACCAGCACGCGCAGGATGCGCGGGCCCAGCCGCTCCGTATCGCCGGCTCTGCGCTCCACCGGCGGGCAGGATTCCGGTCTCACCAGGCCGACGAAGACGATCCACAGCATATAGAGCCCGACCAGCATGATGCCGGGCAGGAAGGCGCCGGCGAAGAGGTCGATCACCGACACCGGGTCCGGCGCGAAGTTGCCCAGCGCCAGTTGCGCCTGCGTGTTGGCGCCCTGCAGGATATCGCCCAGCAGCACCAGCACGATCGACGGCGGGATGATCTGCCCCAGGGTGCCGGAGGCGCAGATGGTGCCGCAGGCGATCTTCGGGTCGTAACCGGCTTTCAGCATGGAGGGCAGCGACAGCAGCCCCATGGTCACCACCGTCGCGCCGACGATACCCGTGGAGGCCCCGAGCAGCATGCCGACGAAGATCACCGAGAGCCCGAGGCCGCCGCGCAGCTTGCCGAACATCAGGCCCATGGTTTCGAGCAGCTGTTCGGCGATCCGCGAGCGCTCCAGCATCACGCCCATGAAGACGAAGAGCGGTACCGCCACCAGCAGCTCGTTCACCATGACGCCGAAATAGCGGGACGCCAGCCCGCCCAGCAGACGCATGTCGAAGATGCCGAGCCCGAGGCCGAGGAAGGCGAAGGCCAGCGCCACGCCGCCGAGGGTGAAGGCGACCGGGAATCCCAGCAGCAGCACGACGCAGGCGGTCGCGAACATGACGAGGGAGAGAATCTCTCCGAGCAGTGCCGGATCCATCTCCTAGATCGGTCCCGCTTCTTCGTCTTCCGGCTGAAACTCCGGATGGCCGATCAGTACCAGGAAGCTCCTGGCCGCCAGCGACAGCCCCTGGAGCCCGATCAGCAGGCAGAACAGCAGGATCACGCTCTTCAGGAGGAACAGCCCGGGAAGTCCGCCGGCTTCGCGGGAGACCTCGAGGCGCCGCCAGGAGTCGAGAACGTAGTCGTGGCTCACGAAGATCACCACGGCGACGAGCGGCAGCAGCAGCAGGAGCGCGCCGGCAAGGTCGATGATCGCCTTGTAGCGGACGCTGTTCGGCCGATAGAAGATATCGACCCTGACATGGGCGTTGTGCAGCAGAGTATACCCGGCACCGAGCATGAAGACGATACCGTGGAGCCAGACGTAGGACTCCTGAAGCCAGACCCAGCCGATCGAGTAGACGTAGCGCAGGATGACGACGGCGAAGGTGATCAACACCATCAGCAGCGTGAGCCAGGCGACCCCGCGACCGATGCGTTCGTTGATGCGGTCGACCAGATTGACGAAGGCGACGAGCGCGCTCACGTTGACGTCAGATCCCCAGTCCCGAGGTCCCGGTCCGCACGACCTGCACACCCGAAGAGGCTGGCGGCCGCCCGGCGGCACGCCCCGCTGCGTCTTCAGGGATCACTGGGCCCGCTGACCTCACCCTGCCTGCTTGCCTGCCGGAGATGCCCCCCGGCCTTCCCGTTCAAAGCTTGTTGGTTTTATCGTCGTCGGGGCTTATAGGCCGCGGCGGCGGCGGCGACAACGGGAAATGCCGGGAATCAGGCGAATTTGTTGGATCGCGGGAAGCCCGTCGGCGGCAGGCGGCCGGCCTGGGCCCGCTTGCCCAGCCAGGGCCGCAGGTCTGTCTCCGTCCGGGTCCGCGCCGCCCCGGCCGCCCAGGTCAGGCCCTCCTTGCGGTTGAAGGTCTTGGCGTCGGAGAGCCCGCCGTCCTTGTATTTCTGCAGGATGACGCCCCTGCCCCGCGTCATCTCGGGCACCTCCGCCAGCGGGAACAGCAGCAGTTTGCGGTTGTCGCCGATAACCGCCACATGATCCCCCTCGACCGGCCGGCAGACGGCCGCCTCGACCCCCTGGCCGGGGTTGAGCACCTGCTTGCCGTTCTTGGTCTGAGCGACAACCTCGTCCTCCGGCACCAGGAAACCGCGGCCGTCGGAGGACGCCACCAGCAACCTGCGGCCCGGTTCGTGGACGAACACCGCCACGATGTCCTGGTCGTTGGGCAGCCCCATCATCAGGCGCAGCGGCTCGCCGAAGCCGCGCCCGCCCGGCAGCTTGTCGACCCCCAGGGTGTAGAAGCGCCCGTTGGTGGCGAAGACCAGCAGCTTGTCCGTGGTCTCGGCGTGGACGACGAAGCGTTCGCGGTCGCCTTCCTTGTACTTGGCGTCGGAAACGTCTTCCTGGTGGCCCCTGAGAGCACGCACCCAGCCCTTGGCCGAGCAGAGCACAGTGACCGGCTCGCGCTCCACCACGGCCTCGAGCGGGATCACCACGTCGGAGGGCACCTCGCCGATGTCCGTGCGCCGCTTGCCCAGCGGCGTCTTCTGGCCGAAACGGGCCTTGATGTCCCTGACCTGATCGCCGATCACCGACCACCGCCGGCTCTCGTTCTTCATCAGCTGCTTGAGGTCCTTCTGCTCCTTGGACAAGGCAGAATGCTCCTCGCGGATGGTGATCTCCTCCAGCTTGCGCAGGGCCCGCAGGCGCATATTGAGGATGGCTTCGGCCTGCAGGTCGCTCAGCTTCCACCGTTTCATCATCTTCGCCTTGGGATCGTCTTCCTCGCGGATGATGCGGATCACCTCGTCGATGTTGAGGTAGGCGACCAGGTAGCCCTCGAGGACCTCCAGGCGATGGGCGATCTTGTCGAGGCGATGCTGCGTCTGGCGCTTCAGCACTTCGTGGCGATGGTCGAGGAAGGCGCGCAGCACCTCGCGCAGGTTCATCACCCGGGGCGTGTTGTCGGCGTCCAGCACGTTCATGTTGAGCCCGAAGCGGGTCTCAAGATCGGTCTGCCGGAACAGCGATTCCATGAGCACTTCGGGGTCGACGTTGCGGCTCTTGGGCTCCAGCACCAGGCGCACGTCATCGGTCGACTCGTCGCGGATGTCGGCCAGCATGTTCAGCTTCTTGGCCAGCAGCAGCTCGGCGATCTTCTCGATCAGGCGGGACTTCTGGACCTGGAACGGAATCTCGGTGACGACGACCTGGAAGCCGCCGCCCTTGATCTTCTCGACCTCCCAGCGGGCGCGCAGGCGGAACGATCCCCGCCCGGTTCTGTAGGCCTCGACGATGTTCTCCCGGGACTCGACGAGAACGCCGCCGGTCGGGAAATCGGGCCCCGGCATGAGATCCGCCAGCTTGTCGATGGTGGCGTTCGGTGCCTTGATCACGTGCAGCAGCGCTTCGCAGATCTCGCCGACGTTATGCGGCGGAATCGAGGTCGCCATGCCGACGGCAATGCCCTGGGAGCCGTTGGCCAGCAGGTTTGGGAAGCCGCCCGGCAGCACCACCGGCTCCTCGGCCTCGCCGTCGTAGGTCGGCCGGAAGTCGACAGCGTCCTCGTCGATACCGTCCAGAAGGGCGCCGGCGACCTCCGTCAGGCGCGCTTCGGTGTAGCGCATGGCCGCGGCGTTATCGCCGTCGATGTTGCCGAAGTTTCCCTGTCCGTCGATCAACGGAAAGCGCAGGGAGAAGTCCTGGGCCAGGCGCACCAGCGCGTCGTAGATGGCCTGGTCGCCGTGCGGGTGGAACTTGCCGATGACGTCGCCGACCACGCGAGCCGACTTCTTGAAGCCGGAGCCGGGGTCGAGGCGCAACTGGCGCATGGCGTAGAGCAGGCGCCGGTGCACCGGCTTCAAGCCGTCGCGCACGTCGGGCAGCGAGCGCGCCATGATGGTCGACAGGGCATAGGAGAGATAGCGCTCCGACAGGGCGTCGGAGAGCTTCACGTCACGAATTTCACCGGCAGGCAGGGCGGCCATGGAAGCGATTGCGACTCCGGAAAACTGCTACCAGATATAGTAGCGATCATCCCCCCGAAGGCAACAGATAGCCAGGAAAACCAAGGAAGACTAGAAGCGGTCGGGCCGGTAGGGGCTCATGTCGAGGCCCGGATCGCGCCCGGCCAGCAGGGCGGCGACCAGTGCGCCGGTGCGTGCGCCGAGACTCAACCCCACGTGGCCATGGCCGAAGGCGAAGATCGCGTTGCGGTGCCGCGGCGACGGCCCGATCACCGGCAGCGAGTCCGGCATCGACGGGCGGTAGCCCATCCAGCGGCTCTCGTCGCGGCGGTCGAGGCCCGGCAACCAGCGGCTGGCGTTCCGGTACAGCACCTCGGCGCGCTGCCAGTTTGGCGCCGCCTCGAGGCCACCCAGCTCCACCGTGCCGGCGATCCGCAGGCCTTGGTCCAGCGGTGTGCAGACGAAGCCGCGCTCGGTGGAATAGACCGGCAGGCGCAGGCTGCCGGCCGCGTGCGGCAGGGTGAGGTGATAGCCGCGCTCGGTGTCCAGCGGCGGGCGGCACCCCAGCATCGCCGTCAGCACCTTGGACCAGGCGCCGGCGGCGATGACACAGCCGCCGCAGGGTATCGGCCCCGCCTCGGTCACCACCGTCCGCACCTCTCCCTCGCCTTGCTCGAAGCCGACGACCGCCGCGCGGCGGATCTCGCCGCCCTGCCGCACGAAGGCCGCCGCCAGCTCCTGCACGAAGCGGAAGTTGTCCACCGTGTGCGAGACCTCCGGGTAGAACACGGCGCGGTGGAAGATCGGCGCCAGGCCGGGTTCAAGCTGCCGCAATTCTTCCGGCCCCAGCACCTCCAGCTTGACCCCGCGCCGGCGCTGCAGTTCCAGTTTCGGCGCGTAGCTGCGGAAACCGGCTTCCGTCTCGTAGACAGACACCCAGCCGCTGCGCCGGATCATGTCGCGGATGCCGGCGGCCTCGAGCAAGGGGTCGTAAGCAGCCCGCGCGCCGTCGAGCAACTGGCGCAGAGCCACCGAGATTTCCTCCACGCGCCCCGGCGAACTGGCCCGGATGAAGTGGAACAGCCAGGGCGCGATCCGCGGAAGGTAAGACCAACGGATGGCCAGCGGCCCCAGAGGGTCAGCCAGCATGCCGGGCACCTGGCGCGCGACGCCCGGCGTCTGCACCGGCACCACGGCCTCTTCGGTGATGATCGAGCCGTTGCCGAAGGACGTGCCCTCCCCCGGCTCGCCGCGGTCGACAAGGATCACCTGCCGGCCGTCACGCTGCAGATAGAGGGCGCAGCAGACACCGACGATGCCGGCACCCACGACGACGACCGGGGCTGTAGCGTTCTGAGACATCGGTAACGGATGGAACCGGGAAGTGCTCTGTCAGGGCTTGCCCGGTGCGGCCTCGGAGGGGCGGACGGGCCCCGTGAAACGCTGCTCCAGGCGCTGCCGGGCGGCCGGCAGCGGCATATCATGAGGATGGAAGAGGTGCCGCTCAAGGAAAAACCCGGTGAGGGCCAGCCCCTCGGCTACCGCTTGCCGTCCCCCTTCGCCGCGGCCGATCAGGAAGGCCGGCAGGGCGAGCAGCTTCTCCTTGAAGGGCGCACCGCCGGAGAGCGACACCGCTCGGCCGGAGCGCGGGCTGACGTAGGCCAACTGGTCGTTGTCACCGCCCGCCGCGCAGCCCGACAGATCGAGGCCGAAACCGAGCTCGGCGAGCAGGGCCAGTTCCCAGCGTACGTAGACTTCCGCCCAGTGGTCGCCCTCCAGGGAGTCGAGCAGCGCCAGCAGGCCCTCGAAACACGCCGGATGAGGCTGTCGCTCCGGCATCGCCCCCTCGCAGACCGCCGCGGCGGCGCTGAGCGCCGCCAGGCGGTCGGCGTCGTCCATCACCCCTGCTGCGTAGGAACGCACCAGTTCGCACTCCAGCGTGCCGAGATGCTCGGGCAGGCGCCCGCTCCAGCTCGCCGTCACCAGGTTACCGGCCTGATAGATGCCGCGCCGGCGCGAACCCTGCCCCCCGCGCACCAAGCCCGCGTGCCGTCCCTGCGCCCGGGTCAGCAGTTGCACGATGGCGGAGGTCTCGCCGTGCGGGCGGACCGACAGGATGACCGCCTCGTCCTCCCATTTCATGACGGGGCCGGCCCGGTTGCGGCGGCGTCAGGCATCGAACTCCAGGCCCAGGTTGCGATAGCGTTCCGGATCGTTGATCCAGTTCTCCCGCACCTTCACGAAAAGGAAGAGATGAACCGGGTGCCCGAAGGCCTCTTCCATCTCCTTCTGGGCGGCCTCGCGCACCATGCGGATGGTCTTGCCGCCCTTGCCGAGGCAGATCGCCTTGTGCTGATCGCGGCCGACGTAGATCGTCTGCTCGACGCGCGCGGAGCCATCCTTGAACTCCTCCCAGCTCTCGGTTTCCACCGTCAGCGCATAGGGAACTTCCTGGTGCAGATTGAGGAACAGCTTCTCGCGGGTGATCTCCGCCGCCAACATGCGCAGGGAGATGTCGGAGAGCTGGTCCTCGGGGAACAGCCAGGGCCCCTCGGGCATTCGGGTCGCCAGGTAATCCAGCAGGTCCGCCACGCCGTCGCCGTTCAGGGCGGAGATCATGAACACCTTCGCGAAGCGGCCGCGCGCCGACAGCTCGGCCGCCATTTCCAGCAGCCGCTCGCGCTTCACCAGGTCGACCTTGTTCAATACCAGCACCAGCTCGCAGCGGGTCTCGGCCAGACCGTCGATCACCTGCAGCGTCTCTTCCGGAATCTGCCGGCGACCGGCGTCGTGGATCGCCAGCACCACGTCGGCGTCCTCGACGCCGGCCCAGGCGGCCTGCACCATGGCGCGCTCCAGGCGCCGCTTGGCCGTGAAGATGCCCGGCGTGTCGATGAGGACGATCTGGCTGTCGCCCTGCATCGCGATGCCGCGGATCCGCGTCCGGGTGGTCTGCACCTTGTGGGTGACGATGGATACCTTGGCGCCGACCAGACGGTTCACCAGCGTCGACTTGCCGGCGTTGGGGGCGCCGACGACGGCGACGAAACCGCAGCGCTTTACGCCGTCGCCTGCAGTCATGCGGATCGTCCCTTCACCACCGCGAGAAGCTGGGTTGCGGCTTCCTGTTCCGCCGCCCGCTTGGAGCGGCCGCGCCCGGTCAGCGGTATCTGGCCCTCGACGTCGACGCGAATGGTGAACACCGGGTCGTGCGGTGGTCCCTGGCGGTCGATCTCGCTGTAGCGCGGCAGCGGCAGGCCGCGTGCCTGGGCCCACTCCTGCAGTTCCGTCTTGGGGTCCGAGGGGGCCTCGCGATCCGCCTCGATGTGCGTCGTCCACGCGGCGTCGATGAACCGCTTGGCCGCGGGCAGGCCGCCGTCGAGGTAAAGTGCCGCAATGACCGCTTCGCAGACGTCGGACAACAGGCCGGGATTGCTTCGCCCCTGCTGTTCGTCTTCTCCCATGGCCAGACGCATGAAGCTGCCGAGATCGAGATCCTCGGCTACGGCGGCCAGGGTTTCCTTGGCGACGAGTTTGGCCAGGCGGCGCGCCAGCAGGCCCTCGGCTTCTCCGGGAAACCTGGTGAAGAGGTTTTCGGCGACCACCAGGCCCAACACCCGGTCGCCGAGGAATTCGAGCCGCTCGTAGTCGCCGCCGCGGTGATCCCGGTCGGCCGAGACCGAGGGATGGGTCAATGCCCGTTCGAGCAGCGCCGGATTGGCGAAGCTGTGGTTCAGTCGTTCCTGCAATCGCGACAGCGCCCTGCCCCGGCCGCCTTCGGTATCGGCGCCGGGCCGCTGTCTACTCGATGGCATCGAAGATTCGCCCGAAACGGATGGCGCTGGGCCACGACCAGAACTGCCACCAGGAACTGGAGCCGTCGTGCGAAAAGAACAGAATCTCGGCGCGCCCGACCAGGTTCTCGAAGGGCACCTGCCCGACGCTCGGGGCACGGCTGTCGGCACTGTTGTCCCGGTTGTCGCCCATGGCGAAGAAATGGCCGTCGCGCACCACCACGGGACCGTAGCTGCTTCGATCATTCAATACACGGATCAGGTGACGGCGACCGTCCGGAAGGGTCTCGTAGTAGAGCAATCCACCGGACGCGCCATACCCCAGCGCGGCCTCTTCCGATGCCGAAAGCAGCTCGCGTGCCACAGGCGCGTCATTGATGTGAAGGACACCGTCGCGTACCTCGATCGTGTCGCCCGGCAACCCGACGATGCGCTTGATGTAGTCGGTCGAATTGTCGCGGGGATGGGTGAACACCGCGACGTCGCCTCTTTCCGGCTCGCTGAACAGGACCCGTCCGGAGAACAGCGGCAGGCCGAAAGGCAGCGAGTGGCGGCTGTAGCCGTAGGACAGCTTGGAGACGAAGAGGTAGTCGCCGACCAGTAAGGTCGGTTCCATGGAACTCGAGGGGATGTTGAAGGGCTCGTAGGCGAAGGTCCGCACGCCGACGGCGATCAGGACCGCGATGACGACGGTACGCAGCGTCTCCATCCAAGCGCTTCCGCCCTGTTCGCTGTCGGTCGCACCCTTCGATGCCTTGCTCTTGGGATCGGCGTCCGGCTTCCGGTCAAGCATCAAACTTTCCATCTTCATCGCTGTTTGCCGGGCGGCCAGGGTCCGGCGCGCCGGCACGCCTCGCCCCTCGGGCCGGGGCCTCAGTCATCGTTCGGCAGCGCCGAGATGATGACGATAACCTGGGCCAGGGGATAGTCGTCCGTAATGGTAACGTCAATCTGCGCCTTCATACCCGCTGGCGTCAGTTCAGCCAAGCGCAACGCTGCGCCCCGCTTCAGCTCCATGGTGGGCTTGCCGCTGGGAAGATTCACCACTCCCAGGTCGCGCCAGTGGACCCCGCGCCGCGGCACGCCCGTCCCCAGGGCCTTGGCGCAGGCCTCCTTGGCGGCGAAGCGCTTGGCATAGCTCGCGGCGCGCTGGGCCCGGCGATCGGACTTCTGCCGCTCCACGTCGGTGAAGACGCGCTCGGTGAAGCGGTCGCCGAAGCGTTCCAGGGTTTTCTCTATGCGCCTGATATCGATCAGGTCGCTGCCCAGGCCGATAATCAATGACGTTGCTCCGCCGGTGGACCGGGCGACTAGGCGCGGCGCGCCGCGCCGGCTTCGGCGCGCGCTTCGTTCATCAGGGCGCGCATGCGCCGGATGGCGCTGTCGAGGCCACTGAAAATCGCCTCGCCAATGAGGAAATGGCCGATATTCAACTCGGCGATGGTCGGAATCGCCGCCACTGCTCCCACGGTATCGAAGGTAAGTCCGTGGCCGGCGTGGCACTCGATCCCAAGGTCTTCCGCCAGGCGGGCGGCCTGGCGAATGCGCTCCAGGCAGGCCTTCGTGCGCTCGCCCTCCGGGTCGTCCAGGAAGGCGTCGCAGAAAGCACCGGTATGCAGTTCCACCACCGGCACGCCCAGCCGCCTCGACGCCTCCAGCTGCAACGGATCGGGCTCGATGAACAGGGACACGCGGGACCCCGCGGCGGCCAGCCTGTCGACGAAGGGCTGCAGGTGGTTGTGCCCGCCGGCGGCGTCCAGTCCGCCTTCCGTGGTTCGCTCCTCGCGCCGCTCCGGCACGATGCAGGCGGCGTGCGGGCGGTGCCGCAAGGCGATGGCCAGCATCTCCTCCGTGGCCGCCATTTCCAGGTTCAGCGGCAGGTCGATCTCGCCGGTCAGGCGTGCGATGTCGTCGTCGGAGATATGCCGGCGGTCTTCGCGCAGGTGCGCCGTGATGCCGTCGGCCCCGGCCGCGGCGGCCAGGCGCGCCGCCTTCACGGGATCCGGATGGCCGCCACCGCGCGCGTTGCGGATGGTCGCGACGTGGTCGATGTTGACTCCGAGGCGCAGATATCCGGTCATCGCTGATTCTCGACCTTTCTCGTGTCGTCCGCTTGGTCGACCTGTTCGCCCCGCGACCGGCCGCCGCCGTCGGCCTCGCCCAGGCGCTCCAGCCGCTTGCGTAGCCGCCGCCGCCGCGCCCTTTGATACTCGGCGACGGTTCGCTGCAGCGGCCAGAAGAATACGAACCAGGCCACCACCGCCGTCGGAACGCCGCCGACGGTCATGGGCAACAGGATTTCGAACGGCCTGTCGAATATCTCCTGGAATGAAAGGTCATCCGTCGGCCCTGTCAAGAGATAGCGGCCGCCCAGGACCCAATGCCCCAACGTGTAGATCCAGAACCAGATGAACGGGAAGGTCCAGGGATTGCCGACCACGGTGCCGATCGCCGCGGCGATGAGGTTGCCCCGGACCAGGACGGCCAGTCCCGCTGCCAGGACGAAGTGCAGGCCGATGAACGGCGTGAAGGAAACCGCGGCGCCGCTGGCGAAGCCGGCGGCGATCCGATAGGGCGTTCCCGGCAGTCGGCGCAGCCGGTGCGCCACATAGGCGCCCGATCGCCGCCAGCCGCCGCGCGGCCAGACGAAGCCTCCGGCGCGCTTGAGGAGAGGAAGAGGGATCCGGCGCTTGAACATCCTTGCAGTCTACCCGGCGAAGTTGGCGTCTTTCTTAACCACGCGCCCGCTCCACGGAGGTGATTACCGGCATGGCGCGCAGTGCGGCGATAATATTTGTCAAATGTTTGACACTCGTTACTTCGACATCGATCAACATCTCGAAGAAGTCTATTGAACGGTTCGTAATCTTGAGGTTGCTGATGTTCCCATGATTCTTGCCGATGATCGTGGAAAGGCTCCCGAGGCTGCCCGGCTCGTTCGCAACGATAACGTGCAGCCGGCCGATCCGTTGCTCCAGGCCATCATCCACGTCCCAGGACAGATCGACCCAGCGTTCCGGCGTGGCCTGGAAGCTCTCCAGGGTATCGCAGTCGATGGTGTGGACGGTGACGCCCTTGCCCGTCGTGACGATGCCGACTATCCGGTCGCCCGGCAGCGGGTGGCAACAATGGGCGTAGTGGACCGCCATGCCGGGGATCAGCCCCTTGATGGGGACAGAGGTTTCCCAGCCCTTGCCCTGCTTGGCTCGGGCCCGCGCGATCGGGACGACCTTCTGAACCTTGGCATCCGCCTTGGTGCCCGGATAGACCGCGTGAACGACCTCGCGGCCGGTGAAATGGCCCTGGCCGACGGCCGCGCAGAGATCGCCGACGGTGTCGCATTTGAACCGCTTGACGACAGAGTCGAGACCCTTCTCGGTCATCTCGTAGCCTTCCTGGCGGAAGGACTTCTGCAGGATCTGCCGGCCCAGCTCCATGTACTGTTCGCGTTGCTTCAGACGCACGAAACGCCGCACGCGGGCCTTGGCCTTGCCGCTGACGACGAACTGTTCCCAGTCCGGTGACGGTGTCTGCGCCTTGGACGTGATGATCTCGACCTGGTCACCGTTCTGCAGGGCGATGCGCAACTGGACCATACGGCCGTTGACCTTTGCCCCGACGCAGGTATCGCCGACCTCCGAGTGGACGGCATAAGCGAAGTCGACAGGCGTCGCGCCGCTCGGCAGCGCGATCACAGCACCCTTGGGCGTAAAGCAGAACACCTGGTCCTGGAACATCTCCAACTTGGTGTGTTCCAGAAACTCTTCGGGGTTGTCGGCGTGCTCCAGGATGTCGAGCAGTTCGCGCATCCAGCGGTATTGCCGGCCTTCGACCTGCGGATTCTCCTGCTTGTAGATCCAGTGGGCGGCAACGCCGTATTCGGCCACCTCGTGCATGTCCAGGGTGCGGATCTGCACCTCGATGCGGTGGCGCTCGGGCCCGATGATGGTCGTATGCAGCGAGCGGTAGCCGTTCGGCTTCGGTGTCGAGATGTAGTCCTTGAAGCGCCCCGGCACGACCGGGTAGCGGCTATGAAGCAGCCCCAGCGCGTGATAGCAGTCGCCCAGCGACGAGACCACGACGCGAAACGCCATGATGTCGGAGAGCTGCTCGAAGGTGATGTTCTTGCGCTGCATCTTGCGCCAGACCGAGTACGGCGTCTTCATGCGGCCGGAGACCGTGGCCGAGATGCCCTCTTCCTTCAGGCGCTGGTGCAGCTCGCCGATGATGCGCTCGGAGAGGTCCTGGCCCTGGCCGCGCAGGAAATCCAGCCGGGCGAGGACGGAATCGCGCCCGTCCTTGTTGAGTTCGCCGAAAGCGAGGTCTTCCAGCTGGTCCTTGAAGCCGTGCATGCCGATGCGCTCGGCAAGCGGGGCGTAGATATCCATGGTTTCCCTGGCGATCCGCCGGCGCTTCTCGGGCGACGCGATGAAGTGCAGGGTCTGCATGTTGTGCAGCCGGTCCGCCAGCTTCACCAGCAGCACGCGGATGTCCTCCGACATGGCCACCAGGAGCTTACGGAAGTTCTCCGCGTGCTTGGTTTCCTCGGACTGCAGCTCCAGGCGGCCCAGCTTGGTCACGCCGTCCACCAGCCGGGCGATTTCCTTGCCGAACATCGTCTCGACGTCGTCAAGCGTCGCGACGGTGTCCTCGACGACGTCGTGCAGCAATGCCGTGATGATGGAGGAATCGTCGAGCTTGAGGTCGGTGAGAATGCCGGCGACCTCGATCGGATGGGAGAAGTAGGGATCCCCGGAAGCCCGCTTCTGGGACCCATGCGCCTTCATGGCAAACACGTAGGCGCGGTTGAGCGCATCCTCGTCCGCGCCCGGATCGTAGGACTTGACCCGTTCGACCAGTTCAAACTGCCGGATCATGCTGCGCCCGACTATTGGCTCCCGCCAGCACCCAGATTAAAACGATTCTAATCATACGCGCCCGGGTACGGGGCGCCAAGTACATGTTTTTCCGGCGTGAAATCCGGACTCGTCGACAGGTGGAGCCCGTCAGGCCCAGCGGCCGGTCACTCGTCCTCGTCGTCGTCGGAAAGCTCATCCGCGTCGGGGGCCGGGAGAGCTTCTTCCTGCATCAGGTCCTGGTCGGCGGCGGTGGGCATGACCGGCGCGTCGAACTCGACGATGTCTTCCTCCGGTTCATCCTGCTCGCTCTGCTTCTGCAGACTCTGCACCAGGGCATTGCCCAGGCTGTCCAGGCTGACGGCATCGTCAGCGATTTCCCGCAGCGCGACGACGGGGTTCTTGTCGTTGTCGCGATCGACGGTCAGCGGCGCGCCGGAAGAAATGTCCCTCGCCCGCTGCGCGGCCATCATGACCAGCTCGAAGCGGTTGGGAACCCTGAGTACGCAATCTTCGACAGTTACGCGCGCCATGTAATATGCTTTCTACTAATACGGGAGCGCGGCCCAAACCGGGGCCGCGACGGCGGTGGAATATATGTGGACGGCCGGGGCCAGCGCAACCCCAAAGCCGCTGGTTTCGGCGATCCCCGGCGCCGTTCAGGCCATTTTCTCGACCTGCTGCCCCGCCGGCAGGGTTTCCAGCATTTCTGCGGCCGTCCGCCCGGTCACCGGATGGCGCCAATCCGGGGCGACCTCGGCCAATGGCAGCAGCACGAAAGCCCGCTCGGCCAGCCGCGGGTGCGGCAACACAAGGCCCCGCGGGTCGCTTATGATGGCATCCCCATAGGCCAGCAGATCGAGGTCCAGGGTGCGGCTGTCGTTGGGCAGGTTTCGCACACGACCGTATTCAGCCTCTACCTGGTGCAGAACCTGAAGGAGATCGGCCGGGGCGAGGCCTGTGGAAACGCGGGCCACCGCATTCACGAACCAGGGCTGGTCCGAGGCCGGGACCGGGGCGCTGCGATACCAGGAAGAAATTTCATCAACAAGAATTCCCTTCTGTGCCAATGAATTAATTGCCGATTCTAAGACTTGAACTGAAGTCGAATGACGCTCGGTGATCAGATTCGAACCGAGCCCGACAAGAATCATGTTTCCCCCACTGCCCCCTCAAAGGATAATGCAACGCTTGCGCAACCGGCATGGCCGCTCGGATTTCGACGGTCGACATCGCAATTCATGATTTCATCGCGCGCCTCCGGTTCGCATTACAGCTGGTAGGGTTCAACAGCAAATCGATAACCTTGTTGGGCTGGCGATGCCATTGCCGCGCGCCGGTTTGTCGAAGGAAAAAAGATGAAGTTCTACAGTCAGGAACGGGTCGCGATGTTCATCGACGGCGCAAATCTCTATGCGACGGCCCGGTCACTTGGTTTTGATATAGATTACAAGAATTTGTTGGAAGTCTTTTCGAGCCGCTGCAACCTCGTGCGGGCGCTCTACTACACCGCCCTGGTGGACGATCAGGAGTATTCCCCGATCCGGCCACTGGTCGACTGGCTCGACTACAACGGCTACACCATGGTCACGAAGCCGACCAAGGAGTTCACCGACGCCACCGGCCGCCGCAAGGTCAAGGGCAACATGGACATCGAACTCGCCATCGATGTCTTGGAGATGGTGGAGCACCTGGACCATATCGTGCTGTTCTCCGGCGACGGCGACTTCCGCCGCCTGGTCGAGGCGGTTCAGCGGCGCGGCCGCCGCGTCACCGTAGTCTCGACCCTGCGCTCACAGCCGCCCATGATCGCCGACGAGCTGCGCCGTCAGGCCGACATCTTCGTCGATCTGGCCGACCTGCAGTCGCTGATCGCCCGCCAGTTGCCGGGCGACAGGTCGCGCAGCGGCGGCCGTCTGCGCCAGGACGGCTACGAAGAGGACCGCTTCGTCGAGGAGGACGACTACTACGAGGACGAGGCCGTCTAGCGGCCAGGCCTGTCGATGCTGCCCGTAGAGCCGCCGGCCGACTGCGCCCTCTGTCCGCGCCTTGTCGAGTTCCGGCGCGCCAACCGCTCGGCCTACCCGGACTTCCACAACGCCCCGGTCGCCGCCTTCGGCCCGCTGCAGGCCCGCCTGCTGGTCGTCGGCCTGGCCCCGGGTCTCAAGGGGGCCAACCAAACCGGCCGGCCGTTCACCGGCGACTACGCCGGCGACCTTCTCTACAGCACCTTCCTGAAGTTCGGCTTTGCCGAAGGGCGCTACGGCCGGCGCGCGGACGACGGCCTGAAGCTGGTCGACTGCCGGGTCACCAACGCCGTGCGCTGCGTGCCGCCGGAGAACAAGCCGGTCGGGGCGGAGGTCGGCAGTTGCCGCCCGTTCCTGGCGGCGGAGATCGCGGCGATGCCCCGTTTGCGGATCGTCCTCTGCCTCGGCAGCCTGTCGCACGGCGCGGTGCTGACCACCCTCGGCGCCCGCAAGAGCGCCTTCCCCTTCCGCCACGGCGCCCTGCACGAGATCGACGGCCTGACGGTTGCCGACAGCTACCACTGCTCGCGCTACAACACCAACACCGGGCGCCTGACCGAGGCAATGTTCGAGGATGTCTTCGCCGGCATCCGCAGGCGCCTATCCGCGCTCGCGCAACAGCCGTGACTTGCGGCGTTCCCAGTCGCGCGACTTGATGTCCTCGCGCTTGTCGACCTTGCGCTTGCCGCGCGCCAGGCCGACCTCCAGCTTGGCGATGCCCCGCTCGTTGAAGTAGATCGACAGCGGAATCAGGGTGTAGCCTTCGCGGCGCACCTGGCCGATCAGCTTGGCCAGTTCCCGGCGATGCACCAGCAGCTTGCGCAGACGGCGCGGCTCGTGGTTGTTGCGGGTCGCGGCCATGTATTCCGGGATGTGAGCGCCCTGCAGGAACAGCTCGCCGCTGCGTTCCGTCACGTAGGCCTCGCCGATCGACGCACGCCCTCCGCGCAGCGACTTGACCTCGCTGCCGGTGAGCACCAGCCCGGCCTCGAAGCGCTCCTCGATCCGATAGTCGTGGCGTGCCCGCCGGTTCTGGGCCGCGATCTGCTTCGCGCCCGCCTTCATCGCCTGGTGTTCCCGCAGGCCTAGTTGACGAGACCGGCGTGGACCATGGCCGAGCGCACCCGCGTCTGCGTTTCGGGCCGCACGCGGACCAGGGGCAGGCGCACCTCGTCCTCGCAGTGGCCGAGCAGCTTGGCGGCGTACTTCACCGGCGCCGGGTTCGATTCGATGAACAGGGCTTCGTGCAGGGGCATCAGGCGGTCGTTCAACTCCTCCACCAGGTCCAGGTCGCGGCGCTGCCAGGCCGCGTGCAGTTCGGCACAGAGCCGCGGCGCCACGTTGGACGTCACTGAAATGCAGCCGTGGCCTCCCTGGGCCAGGAACGGAACCACGGTGGCGTCCTCACCCGATAGCTGCGCGAAGTCGCGGCCGATCGCGGCGCGGGTCTTGGCCGGCCGGGTCAGGTCCGCCGTGGCATCCTTCACGCCGACGACGTTGGGCAACTCGGCCAGCCGCGCCATGGTCTCGACCGACATGTCGACGATGCAGCGCCCCGGGATATTGTAGATCAAGATGGGAATATCCACCGCCTCGTGGATCGCCCGGTAGTGCTGGTAGAGGCCTTCCTGCGTCGGCTTGTTGTAATAGGGCGTGACGATCAGGGCCGCATCGGCGCCGGCCGCCTTGGCGTGGCGCGTCAACAGGATCGCTTCCTCGGTGGAGTTCGAGCCGGTCCCCGCGATCACCGGTACCCGGCCTTTGGCGGCCTCGATGCAGAGCGCCGTCACCCGCATGTCTTCCTCGTGGGACAGGGTCGGCGACTCTCCGGTCGTCCCGCAGGAAACCAGCGCGCTCGTCCCCTCTTCGATCTGCCACTCTACAAAGCGCTGAAAGGCATCTTCATCCAGCCGCCCATCACGAAAAGGTGTGATGAGCGCGGTGATGGAGCCCGAGAACATGGGGCCGGACATTGTTGAGATCCCTGAATCCGTACGTTTTCCGCAGCCTACGGCAGGCCCGGTGAGCGGCGACCATAGCCGCTGGCGTGAGCCGGGGCAAGTTGCCGGGGCCCAGGCGTCGCTTGCAGGCGACCCGCCGCTCACATTACCCTCGGCAGGCATCCCGAGGGCAGACGGAGACTGCGGTGACCCTGCACGTTGGCAAGCGCTATTCGGCCGTATTTGTCATCCTGCTGTTCCATCTGGCCGCCGCCTTGCCTGCGCAGACGGTACGCGCGGCGACGGTCGAGGGCCTTTCAGATGCGGACCGCCGGCTCTACACCGCGGCCCTGACGCTGATCGAGGACGGCTACTTCGAGCGCGGCGCGGCCATGGCCCAGCAGGGCTCGCACCCCCTGGCCGCCAAGATCGTCACCTGGCTGGATCTCGGCCGCCGCAATACCGGGCGGAGCTTCGGCGAGATTTCGGACTTCCTCCAGGCGAACCCCGACTGGCCCGGACTGTTCGGCCTTCACCGCAATGGCGAAGAGTTGCTGCCCCAGGCCTTCTCCCCTGCCGAGGTGCTGGCCTGGTTCGGGAACCGCCCGGCGATCACCGGCAAAGGGGCGCTGCGCCACGTTTCCGCCCTCTGGGACAGCGGCCGTCAGGACGACGCGCGCCGGGTCGCCCGCGCCTACTGGGTGAACGTGGACTTCGAGTCGGCGGAGGAGAGCGTCTTCCGCACCCGCTTCAAGTCCTTGCTCACCGCTGAGGACGATATCGCCCGGCTCGACCGGCTGCTCTGGGACCAGCGGGTGGCCCCGGCGCAGCGTCAGATTCAGCGGGTCCCGTCGGGGCCGGCCGCCCTCGCCCGCGCGCGGATCACCCTCATCGAGAACCGGCCCGGCGTCGACGCCCTCATCGGACGCGTCCCGGCGAGCCTGCAGAACGACCCCGGACTGATCTTCGAACGCGCCGTCTGGCGCCAGCGGCGCGGCCGCTTCGAGGGTGTCGTGGAACTGCTCGACGCGGTTCCGGCGGAGGTTCCCCGGGCGACGGCCTGGTGGCGCCTGCGCAACTGGGTGGTCTGGCGTGCCATCGACAACAACGACTACGCGCTCGCCTACCGCATGAGCGCCCGCCACGGCCACAGCGAGGGCACCCCCTTCGCCGACGGCGAGTGGCAGGCCGGGTGGATGGCGCTGAAATACCTTTCCAGGCCGCAGGCGGCCTTCGAGCACTTCGTGCGCCTGCACAACGGCACCACTTCGGAGATCAGCAAATCGCGGGGCGCCTTCTGGGCCGGCGAGGCGGCCGCCGAACTGGGACGGCTCGACGAGGCCCGGCGCTGGTACGAGGCCGCCGCCATCTATCCGTCGACATTCTACGGACAGCTGGCCGCCCAGCGTATCGGCGTCGAGTGGACGCCTCCGGCGACTGCCCTGCTGGTGATTCCCGCCGCCAAGCGCGCGGCCTTCGAGGCCAAGGAGACAGTGGCCGCGGCCCGCCTGATGGGCGCGCTCGAGCAGAACCGCCTGATGGATCTCTTCGTCGCCCGCCTGCGCCAGGATGCCGAAGATCTCGACGACTATCGCCTGCTCATCGAACTGGCGAAGGAACAGGGCCGCCAGGACGTCGCGCTGCGCACCGCCAAGGCGGCCCGCAGGCAGGGGTTCGACCTGCACCCCTTGCTGTATCCGCGGCGGGCTCTGCCGATCGGGCCGGCACCGGAGCCGGCGCTGGTGCTCGCCGTGATGCGCCAGGAGAGCGAGTTCTATCCCAAGGCCCACAGCCCCGCCGGCGCCCTGGGCCTCATGCAGCTGATGCCGGCGACGGCCCGCCAGACGGCGCAGCGCATGGGCCTGCCGTCCAGCCGCGAGCGCCTGACCAGCGACCCCGACTACAACATCCGCCTCGGCCAGGCCTACCTCGCCGAGCTGCTCAACCGCTTCCGCGGCTCCTATATCCTGGCGCTGGCGGCCTACAACGCCGGGCCGTCGCGCGCCGAGCGTTGGATCGCCCTCTATGGCGACCCGCGCGATCCAGCGGTCAATCCGATCGACTGGATCGAGCGCATTCCCTTCAGCGAGACCCGCAACTATGTGCAGCGCATCCTGGAGAGCCTCGTCGTCTATCGCGACGGCAGTTCCCAGCAGGAGGCGCAGTGGACGCTGCAGATTCCACCGGCCGGCACCTGACGCCCGAAGGCGGCCTGGGCGCAAACCCGATCGAACCAGCAAAAGAGGATTCCCCAGCCATGCCAAGCGGTCGCCTTGTCGGCTTCGAACGCGTGCGTGCCTGCGTCTTCGATGCCTACGGCACCCTCTTCGACGTCCACTCGGCCGTGCGCCGCGGCGGCCAGACGCTCGGCGACAAGGCCGGACAGGTCTCCGAGCTGTGGCGCCAGAAGCAGCTCGAGTACACCTGGCTGCGCAGCCTGATGGGCACCCATGCCGAGTTCTGGCAGGTGACCTCCGACAGCCTTTCCTTCGCCCTCGCCGCCTCGGACGTGCGGGACCCGGCGCTCCACGACAAGCTGATGGCCCTCTACCTCTCCCTCGACGCCTACGAGGAGGCGGCGGCGACCCTCGAGGCGCTGAAGGCCGCGGGCTTCACCAATGCCATCCTCTCCAACGGCAACCCCCGCATGCTCGACGCGGCCGTTGCCTCGGCAGGCCTCTCCGGGTTGCTCGACGACGTTCTCTCCGTCGAGGAGGTGGGGATCTACAAGCCGGACGCCCGCGTCTACCGACTGGTCGGCGACCGCCTCGGCGTAGTCCCGGACGAAGTGTGCTTTCTCTCCAGCAACTGCTGGGACGCCAGGGCGGCCGCGCACTTCGGCTTCAAGGTCGCCTGGATCAACCGTTTCCACCGCGAGCCCGACCGCCTGCCGGGGGACTTCGCGACCGTCATCCACCGGCTGGACGAGCTTCCGCCCTTGCTCGGCCTCGCCGCCTGATCCGGCGCAGTGGCCGCTGGCCCACGGGGGCCGATAGGGCCTATAAACGGCGATCGACAGCCGAGAGAGAACCATGACCCAGATGACTGGAACGGCCGAGGCCGCCACGGCGGCGGCGGTGCCGACCTTCGACGACATCCGCGCGGCGGCGCAACGCCTGAGCGGCTTCGCCGTCCGGACTCCGCTGCTCGAATCGCCGGCCCTCAACGAGCGCCTCGGCGGCCGCATTCTTTTGAAGGCGGAAACGCTGCAGCGCACCGGCTCGTTCAAGTTCCGCGGCGCCTACAACCGCATCAGCCAGATCCCGGCGCCGGATCGGCCCGGCGGCGTGGTCGCATATTCCTCCGGCAACCATGCCCAGGGCGTGGCCGCGGCGGCGGCCCTGCTCGGCCTGCCGGCGGTGATCGTGATGCCGTCCGACGCCCCGGCGATCAAGGTCGCGAACACGCGGGGCTACGGCGCCGAGGTGGTTCTCTATGACCGCGTCAAGGAGTCTCGCGAAGAGATCGGGGCCGCCATCGCGGCCGAGCGCGGCGCGACCCTGGTGCCGCCCTACGACGACCCTGGAGTGATTGCCGGACAGGGCACCTGCGGCATGGAAGTCTTCGAGCAGGCCACCGGGAAGCAGGCTGCCCTCGATACGATGCTGGTGTGTTGCGGCGGTGGCGGCCTGACGGCCGGGGTGGCCCTGGCGCTCGAGGCGCTGTCGCCGCGAACCCGCGTCTACACCGTCGAGCCTGCCGGCTATGACGACACCCGGCTGTCGCTCGAGGCCGGGCAGCCGCTCCCGCACGGCGCGGCCCAGCCGTCGATCTGCGATGCCCTGCTGTCGCCGCGGCCGGGCGATCTCACCTTCTCGATCAACCGCACGCGTGTCGCCGGCGGCTTGAGCGTCACCGACGCCGAAGTGCGCGAGGCGATGCGCTTTGCGTTCCGCACGCTGAAACTGGTGGTGGAGCCGGGCGGTGCCGTCTGCCTCGCCGCGGTGCTGGCAGGCAAGATCGAAGCCGCCGGCCGGGTGATCGGACTCACCCTCTCCGGCGGCAACGTGGACGCTGAGCTGTACCGGGCCGTCCTGGCCGGGGAAGGCTGAGGAAGCTTCCTCAGCTCGCCAGGGGCTTCGCCGCGGCCGTACCGCCCGACGAACCGCTGGCGGCGGCGGACGAAGACGTGCTCGGCGACGACGAAGATGACGATGTCGACGCGGCACTCGACACGGTCGAGGCGCGGCCCGCGCCTTCCAGGCGCTTGATGTTGCCTTCGATGAAGGCGCCGGCTTCGATCGCCAGGCTGTCGTGGATGATGTCGCCGATGACCCGGGCCGTCTTCGCCATCACCACCGACTTCGCCTTCACCGCTCCGTCGACCGTGCCGCAGACGCGGACGCTCTCGCAGCTGATGTGGCCCTTGACGTGGGCGCCTTCGCCGACCGTCAGGGTGGCACTGTCGATGTCGCCTTCAACGTGGCCGTCGACCTGAATATCGCCATCGCTCTTCAGGTTGCCGGTAATGCGCAGGTCCGCGCTGATGATCGACGGAACGCCGCTCTGGGCGGTGCTGCGCTTCGGCTCCGAAGACGAGGTCGAACTATGCGACTCAGCGGTGCTCGTGCTGTCTTTAGTCTTTGAAAACATGCTTACCTGCCGTGAGGAACTTCTGGGGGTTTAACGGAACGCCCTTGTAGCGCACTTCATAGTGCAGATGCGGACCGGTGCTTCGGCCGGACGAGCCGACCTCCCCGATCTTCTCGCGATTAGCCACCGTCTGCCCTGATTTGACAAGAATCTTTTTGAGATGCGCGTAGCGCGTGCGGATGCCGTGGCCGTGGTCGATCTCGATCATCCGCCCAAAGGGCCCGTTCCAGCCGGCGAACACCACCTTCCCCGGTGCTGTGGCATAAATGGTCGCTCCGACCGGGGCGCGGAAGTCGAGCCCGCGGTGGGACGCCTTGCGCCCGTTGAGGGGGTCGGTTCGCGTACCGAAACCGCTGCTCAGCTGATACTGCTCGAGGGGCACGCTCAGCGGCAGGGTGCGCATGACGCGCTGCAGCGCGGACCAGCGGCTGAGCCTGAGGTCGAGGAGCGAAAGCGCCATCTCGAGTTCGGCATCGCCGTCGAACTCACCGGTATAGTCGCCGGCGACGAAGGGGCCGCCCTGCGAGCTGCCCTGGTCGCCGAGCGAGGCCAGCAGGTCGTCGAGCTTGAGGCCGGTCATGGCGACCGTCCGCTCGATGGTGTCGACGCTGAACTCGGTGCGCTCGCGCAGGCTCTGCACGATGTCGTGCTGAGCTTCGCGCATGTCCACCATGCGCTGGCGCAATTCGGCGACCTCGGTGCGAAGGTCTTCGCGATCGTCCTGCAGTTCGCCGCTGCGGTGCATCGCCGTGTCCAGCGAGTCCTCAAGGCCGGCGACCTGGCGCTCGAGCCCGTCGCGCCGCTCTTCGGCGACCGACAGTTGTGTGACCAGCGCCGCGATCTCGCCCTTGAAGTCGGATTGGATGGTGTCGGCGGCGGCCAGCTCCGTGCGGTAGCGGGCAATGTCGCCGCGGAGTTCGGCGACCGTCAGTTCCAGGCCGCGCTTCTCGTCCGTCGCCTGCGCCAGCGCGTCTTCGACCTGCTGCAGCCGCTCGCCGAGCTTCTCCCGTGCCTGCGCGACCCGGTTCTTTTCGGCATTGGTCTCCGAAAGGACGTCGCGCATGGAATCGACCTGCGCGCGGAGCTGCAGGTTGCGGCCGACGATCTCGTGGAGATCGCTCTCGAAGCGCTGCAGCTTCTCGCGCAGGCCGCCGCTGGCCACGGTCACCCGTTCCTGCTCGGTCTTGCTGTCCTTCAGGCGCTGCTCGATGGCCGCGATGTCGGCCTCGGCCTCGGCGCCGCTTTCGAGCATCGACAGCAGGAAGGTCTGGTTGCTCTCCAGGTTCTGCGTGATCCGGGCGAACTGATTGTGGTACTCGGAGACCTCGCTCAGCAGATCGAAGTAGGCGAGCTTCTGCTCCTCGATTTCGCGGTTCTTGCCGGCGATGACCAGTTCCTGGACCACGAAGCCGCCGGTGGTGAGAAAGGTCCATCCCAGCAGGCCGGCCGCCGCAAGGGCGAGGAGCTTTTGCGTGCGGACCGGAAGGCGAATGACCGTCGTGCGGTCGTTCGCGCGGAGAATCATCTCGCGCGGCACGAATGCCCTGTCCAGAAGGTCGGCGACCCTGGCCCTCACGCTACTCCACATCGCGTGGCACGTCCTCCCCTTCGCGCATGAGACGTTCCGGACCGGAACTCTCCGGTTTGCAACGCTCGGATCGCGCTGTCAGCGCTGCTGCGACCTCAATGCTCTGGCGATCGCGGGAAGCGCCGGTCGGTGCCTGTTGAGTTTCCCCAAAGCCGCTCCGGGCAACCGGGCGGTCTTCTTGATTGAAACTTCGTACTTAAGACACCGCTAACCTATCCTCACCGCATTCCTGAAGCAAGTATGAAGGCCGTTTCCTAAGACATCGTGAAGGCGGCGAGATTGCGCAGTTCGGCAGGGGAAATAGCGCAAACCGACCGTTAATACAGGCCGCGCCGGCAGCTACCGGCACGCGACTGCGAGGCCTTGATTATCTATCGAAAATTGCAGCGAGGATGGCGGACAGGGAGGGATTCGAACCCTCGATGGAGCTTTTGACCCCATACTCCCTTAGCAGGGGAGCGCCTTCAGCCACTCGGCCACCTGTCCTCGCCCGGAAAAGTGCAGATTTCCTAACGTTTTGCCTGGGGGGTGCGCAAGTGGAAAGTGTCCAACAACGCGGAATAATGCACGACAGCACAGGATTGCGGCACAGACTGACACAGTTTTTCCTGCTCTCTCTCTAAATCAAAACAATCCGGTCTACCGGAAAGCAGGTCACAGCTATCTCGGCTCATCTAGTGGAGGGTGATAGAGGAGTCCGCGGACGCGCTCACCGAGTTCACCCTCCGATTTCGGGATGAACTCCACAATTGCCGATGGAACATCTGCGAATCCAAACTTACCCTTGTTTATGCTCGGCACGAGATTCAATACATGTCCCGTTCGCTCGACCCTCAAATGCTGGGATCCTCGCATGAACACTGCCCATGATTTCACATCCGCAGCATCCAGCAACGAACTGTTTTTATAGTTTGCGCCTGGATATTGCATGTTCTGCCGAAACGCCTGGAGGGCCACTTCAATTGATCTACCCAATTCATCATCAGTGCTAGTCGTCGATATGACGATACATAGATCAGTAGCGAAGAGGGTGCCAGCCACACTTTGTGCAAGGCCCCGCGCAAAAAACTTATCGTCTCGCATGTATACACTTGCGAATTGCATTTATTTTCACCAGGCCCCCTCTTATTGAGCTACGCCTCATGTGTTAGAGAACTTCGGCTGTGATCTCAACTATAGCTCGGGCCTCCCGAAACTGGTTGATTTCGTAGCTTGTTGCGAAGAACCGACGCAATCTTAGATTGCAGAACCTGCGGATTCCGCCGTGCAGGGCGGAAAATTATGGACGTCCAGGGGCTGGCCGGCGGCTCCCCCGTCAGCGGCAGAGCCCCTTGGTCACGTAAAGGCAGATGGCGTCGACCAGGCCACCGCGGATCTCGGGGGCGACGTTCTCCCAAAGGCCGGAAAGCTGGGCCGCGAGGTCGCGTTCCACCTCGGCCCGGGCCAGCTGTCCCTCGAAGGCCCTCAGTCCCCCGGCACTGTAGGTCACGACGTTGCCGTCCGGCGTCGCGAAGGTGATGGTGGCGCTTTCCGCTTCCTTTCCGGACAGCCATTCGGCGACCACCGGCGCGCCGCCGTCCGGGCCGGGATAGACGATGCGCCCGGCCGTCATGCCGGCATAGTTGGGCGGCGACCAGTTGAAGGGCGAATAGGACGCCTCGGCGCCGGCGGCCCGCGAACTCACTTCCAGGCTCTGCTGGCCGGTGGGGCCGAAGGTGGCGCAGCCAGCGAGCAGCAGCAGACCGGCAAGGCCGGCGAGCCACCGCAGGGGGCGATATCCGGCCATGCGGTCAGGCCTCCTGTCGCTTGTTGGGCACCAGCCAGACCAGGCCGGAGGTCAGCAGCGTGCCGATGGCGCCGACCACCTCGCTGTCGAGGGAGGTGAGCGCGGCGATGACCGTCGTGAGGGCGGCACCGATAGCGGCGGCCGCCGCCTTGTCGTAGGCGGTGAACATGATCTCTCCAGGGCTGTTGATGTTGCGGGAAAGGAAAGCCGGAAACCGGTGCGGGAAGCTAAATCGACTTCGTCAGCAGGAAACCGGCGAGCAGCAGGATCACGCTGCCCTGCCCGCAGATGATCCAGCCGGTCAGCCGCCGGTGGCCCTGCTCCATGGCGATGCGGGTTTCGAAGATGCGCTGGCGCAGGTCCTTCATCTCGTCGCGCGCCTCGCGCCAGCGCTCGCTGCAGCGGTCTTCGTGGCCGTCGATCTTCTGGTGGGCGCTTGCCGCCTGTTCGCGGGCGACGGGGTCTTCCGCGGCATCGATGGCCATCTCAAGCCTCCGGGTCCGGCTGCGGCAAAGGTGCCGCCCGCCAACCCTCGCCCGCCGCCACCGGGCAGGTCAGGCCGTCCGGGAAACTGAGAAAGGCGGTGAAACTCCCGTCCGGGCCGACCAGCACCTCGAAGAGGGCGCCGGCGGTCGTCACCCCCGCGAAAGATGGCCGCTCGCCAAGCTCGGACTCCAGCCGCGCGAAGACGTCCTTCCGCGGAAAGCAGACTAGGGTCGCCGCCCCCGCCGCCGCCGACAGCCCCGCAGCGGCAAAGCACACTCCGGCCACCACAAAAGGCAGCCGCAACACCGGTCGCGCCATTGGAAGACTCCTTGTGGGTTGGTAATGGAAGCCGACTACAAGACTCGAAGTGACGAGCTTGATCGCGTTGTGACCCCGAGCCGCACTACTCTGAAGCTCTTAGAAATGAATACTGGAAGCTGGATAGAGAAGACGTGGGTGACTACGGGCCGATCCGCCAACGACTGTTGCAGCCGCACCTACAGAATCAGTCGCTTCCCGAATTAGAGGGATATGGCAGACCAGAGACCTTGCAAAACATAGAGGCGAGAAGCCTCTCGCAATCGCTGTCCATTCTTCGGCCGCCAAGATTCGGTTCCATACCGCGAACTCAGCGAGTCGTCCTGGATAGTTACGATTACCATCTCCTCTATTGCCCACGTGGTACGCATCGGCGTTGGATAGAGGAGAACCAGCCGGCGCGTCATACTCAACTGCCGTTTGCAGAGCTCCGTTTACGTAGAAGTCAGCAACGTTGCTCAAGGAACTCGAGTCATATGACACGCCAAAATGAGTCCATGTTCCAAGGGGGTTGATTGGGATTACCCAGCGACCGCGTTGTATGGTGTAGTCACGCTCATAGACGATCACCTCATTCACGCTGTCGTGATGAAGCAACTCCACCTGCGTGCCGAAGTTTCGCTTTTCAAACAAGCGCCCAATTGTTGAACCGCCGCTTGAGCGATATGCCCATATCCCATAACTCCGCTGTGGCGCGTGGGCGGTGAAGGAGGTCACGACCCGATCGCCGGAACCGGCGCCTTCGGTGAAGCCGAAACCACGTGCCATGGCTCAGCTCTCCCTCACATGCACGGCGAGCAGCTCGGCGTCGCCGCCGGCGGTGTCGCTGGCCGCGTCGCGGGT